>DASWWX010000053.1:0-237885 GCA_036405815.1 Solimonas sp.
GCACGTCCAGCGGATTGAACGGCATCGCCGTCTCGACCCCGTTGAGGCCGGCGGCCAGGCGCGTCAGGCGCGTCGCCAGGAAGTCGGCACCGTGCTGGCCCAGACCATTCAGCGCCTTGCGGTAGTGATCGTGCGCGCGGAACTCGCGGTACTCGGGCATGTAGCCCCAGTAGTCGTTGGCCATGCCCACCGACAGCACCAGGCCGTAACCGGACTCGGTGAACTCCTCCTGCGTGAAGTTGCCCTTGATCTCGGCGGCCTCCGGCGGCTCGGACTGCGCCCACAGCGCATAGGCCGGGTCCTCCCAGCCGCGCGCGTCGTTGTGGATCTGGGCGCGCAGGCGCTCGACCTTGGCGGCGTCCTCGAAACTGCCGGGGATCCCGGTGCTGGTTTCCGGATAGCGCTGCTGCTGGCGCGCGCAGTGCGCGGCAAAGCGCGGATCGGCCGGCAGCTCGCCGCGCGACTCGGCGAGACAGGTCCAGTCGTAACCGTTCCACAGGTTGCCGGCAACGCGATCCAGGCGCGTCTCCATGTTCAGCGCCTGCGACGTGAACTGCTCGCAGGGGCAGAACAGCGCGGCGATGTCGCCGAGCTTGAACACCTGCAGATGCACGGTCGCGGTTTCCTCCAGCAGCAGCAGCGAGGGGAAACCGTAGGTGGCCGGCACCGGCACGCCGGCGGCGAGCAGCTGCTGGCGCACCACGTCCGGATTGACCGGCAGCGCGCCGACCAGCGGATCGATCACCGGCGAGGCGGCATTGCTGACGTCGTAGAAGCAGTCCGGGAACCCGACCAGCGGCACGCCCGGATGCAGCTCGGCGAACAGCGGATCGGTCAGGCAGTTCGACACCATCGGCAGCGGCTGCGACAGCGGCGGCGCGAAACGCTGCGAGGCGTGCGCGACCCGGAAGTCGGTGCTCAGCGCGGCGAAGCGCGCGCCGTTCTGCGGCCGGCCGTCGACGATGCGCTGCAGCGCGTCCTTCAGCGTATCGGTCAGCAAGCGCGCGGCGCGGTCGTAGCCGGAGAAGTTGCTCTCCTGGAATTCATGGCGATCCTGCGGCTGATGCACGCGACGGTCCTTGTGCGGACCGGAAGTGCCGGTCTCGCGCTGGCTCATCACCGTCATCGCACCGGTCTCGCGATCGAGCATGCGCATCACCGCGTGCGTCAGGTCGCCGTTGACGATCTCCTCGCCCCAGACCCATTCCGGATGCACGCCGAAGATCACCCAGTTGGCGTACGGCACCGGATTCGACGGATCGGAGACGTCATCGAAGCGCACGATGCTGGCGTCCTGCGTCGTGTAGTCGTAGGGCTGACCGGCCGGCGTGCCGTCGTAACCGGTCTTGGGGCCGTAGGTATGGCCGGCGACGTCGTTGGAATGCACGGTGATGCCGCCCATGCGCACCGGGCGCAGCTCGGAGACGGCCTCGATCACCGCATCGGCCATCTGCCGCGCCATGTACTCGTAGAAGCGCAGGTCGAACACGTCCTGGAAGATCCAGACTGCTGCAGCTGGCGTCGAGTAGAACGGCGAGGTATGGCTGTGCGACACCGTCATCGCCAGGTTCTCGGCGCTCAGGCGCGTCACCTGACCTTCCTTGGCGCCGAGGCTGACCGCGAGATCATGCTCACGCAGCAACTGCGAGATGCGGCGGTGCAGCAGGTCGTTCGGCAGGTACAGATCGTTGGCGACGACGCCGACGCGGTTGCCCTCGCCGTCCTCGACCACCAGTGCGCGCGTGTGCACGCGCGTGCCGAGCGTATCCGAGCCGACCTTGCGCACCGAGTGCATGTACGGATCGAAGCCGGAGGTGCGGGCGACGCCGACGCCGGTGGCGGCGAACTGGCCGGCCGAGGCGCCGAGATGCCAGCTCGCGTCGCGCTGCGCCACACCAGCGCGGGCGACACCGGTGGCACCGCCGATCGGCGGCTTGGGATGGGCCAGGGCTTCGATGCCGCCGGCAACGATACGCTGCACCGTCTGCACGGCACTGCAGGCCGCATCCGGCGCAACGCCCGAGCAGGACTCGACCAGGCGCGCGGTGGCGGCGTTGAAGTCGAGCAGCGCCTGCGCCGGCGAGGCCGGCAGCGGACTGGTGTTGGGGAACTCGGCGGGCGCGAGCTGGTTGTCGAACGCGGTCAGCAGCGGACACAGCGCGTCGCGGTTGGAAACCGTGAAGCCCAGGTCGTCGGCGCTGTTCTGCAGCGCGCACAGCAGATGCGGGCCGATCGTCGGCGACACCATCAGTGCCCAGTGGTCCGGGCAGGCGCCGTCGTAGTCGACGCCGAGCGCATCCAGCACCGCTTCTTCCGGACAGCCGATCAGGTACAGCAGGCCTTCGCGCAGCGCCTGGTTGTACTGGTCCTGGGTGCGCACCATGTAGCCGAGGAAGTCGTTGGCGGCGCCGAGCGTGAATACGAGGCGCGCATCGCTCACCCCGTTCTCGCAGTGCTCGGACTGAAGGTCGCGGCACAGCGCGTAGTGCAGTTCGGGGAACGGCTCGCCCGGATACGTGGCGAGCAGCACGTCGCCGACGCGCGCAGCGGCGGCATAGGTGCCGAGCACCGCACCGCCGGTATTCCACGGCGGCAGTTCGGCGCGCTCGATGCGCACCGTGAAGTCGCCGGCACCGACCGGCGGCGCCAGGTTCAGCGCCAGCACCGGCTGGCCCAGCGGCTCGCGCACGAAGGTGGTGCGCACGCTGACGCGCGGATCGGTCAGCTCGGCGGCCCCGGCCACGGCCGCATCGAGCATCGTGCGCAGGCGTTGCCGCGCCTCGGCTTCGCGCTCGGCATCCTCGCCGGTCTTGCGCCAGTCCATCGCGCCAAGCGAACCGACCATGCCCAGGCCGATACCGCCGCTGCGCAGCGCCGCTTCCTGCGCGGCCCACGCGGTCCAGTCGCCGGTGGCGTCGGTGTTCTTCGACGGCAGCACGGTGGCGTGCGGCGCGTAATTCATCAGCGTGGCGACGCGGCGGCCGTGCGCGCTGTTGGCGTAGAGCACGCGGAATTCGCGATCGGGCTTGTCGCTCGGGCCGTCGCGATACGAGGATTGCGTCTCCGGCCCTTCGTGGCGGCCCGCGTAGAGTCGCGTGTACTGACGTTCGGCATACGCGCGCACGCCGGCGTCCACTGCCGCCTGCGCCAGCGCGGCCAGATAACCCGGCGGCACGTAGCCCCACAGACCGATCGTGTCCGGACCGGAGTGCGAGTGATCGGAAGTAACGACGATCTGGTCGGCGCGCAGCGTCGAGTCCGGATACAGCGCGCGCACGCGCCGCGCGATGCGCTGGCGGATGTCGTAAATGCCGTTGGGGCCGTTGGCGAGCTTGTAGGCAACGAAGTAGCCGATGTTGGTGGTCTTCACCAGCAGCAGATGACCCGCGACATCGCCGTCCTGGCCGCCGATGGCGATGGCACCGACCAGCAGCGGATCGCGCTCGGCCGAGGCGTTGCGCTCGCAGAAGGTGTTGTAGCCGCCCAGACACAGCGAACCGAACGGCGCCAGCGGCGCCGCGGTTTCGGCCGCACCGGCCGTGAACGGCAGCGCCGGCACCGGACCGGCGAACACGTCGAGCTGCGAGGCGCCGACCGTATCGCCGAGCCGTGCGCGAATCTGCGCGTGGCCGGCGCCGACGGCGGTGACGATACCGACGCTGTCGACACGCGCCACGCGCTCGTCGCTGACGCTCCACACCACCGAGCCGGACACCGGCTCGCGCGTGTCATCCGAGTAGACGGCGTGCGCGGTCAATGCACGCGTGCCGCCCACACTCAGGCTCAGCGGCGTCGGCTCCACGGCGATGCCGACCAATGCAGCGGCCTCGACGTCGAAACGCGCATTGGCGCGCAGGCCGCGGTGTTCCGCACCGATCACCGCACGGCCGGGGCGCTGCGCAGTGGCGAGACCGTAAGGGTCGATGCTGACGACTTCCGATGCGCTGCTGCGCCACTGCACCTGCGCGGTGACATCTTCGCTGCGGCCGTCGGCATGCTTCAGCGTCGCGGTGAAGCCCTGCTGGTCGCCGGCGGCGCGGCTGACCGCGGCCGGCGTGATTTCCAGCGTCGTACCGCGCGCGGACGATCCGCCGCCGCCACCGGACACCGGTTCACTGTCGCCGCAGGCCACCAGCGCCAGCGACAACATGGACAGCAGCACGCAACGCCACACGGAAACCGGCTTCAGCATCACCCTTCCCCATCGCCGCAGCTGCGGCGCTCGCGGCGGACGGCGGTGCCGTCCGCATCTTGTCGTGATCCCGCATCGCCGCCAGCAGTGGCGACACGAGCCTTCGAATGTCACAGGTCCCCGCGGGAGGCGCCCCCCGACGCCTCCCGCGGGTCTGCTCCCCTCAACGCGCCACAGCACTCCCGGTGTTGCCGTCCTGGTCAAACACCCGGACCGTGGCGCGATCCTCTGCTGCCAGCGTCACACCGACGCGGCAATTGCCTGCGGCGTCGCACGACGCCGGCAGGACTTTCTCCCCCCCCGTATTCGATTGCACGACCAGCTCGGCACGCGCGAAACGTCCGCGCTGCGCCCAGGGCCGGAACGTGCAGGTGTCGCAGATGCGCGGACTGCCGTTGTCGCCGATGAACGGGAACGGGCTGTCGGTTTCGCCACGCGGATAGACGATCTCCGGCACCGCGAACGTCACCGTGCCGCCGCCGACCGCCGGCGCGTCGATGGCGATGCCGTCCCACACCGACACCGCGAACGGCTCGGAGCAGAACGCGTACGGCACGGTCGAGAACGACTGCCGCGACTGGCCTTCCACGCAGAAGCGGTAGGGTCCGGGCGGCGTGCTGCCGAGGCGCGCCGGAAACCCGGTATACGCCTCGAAGGCCGCGGTCCAGATCCATTCCTGCAGGCCGACGTAAGTGCGCAGCACGCCCAGCACGCCGTCCGGGAACTCGACCCGCACCGGCACCTCGCCGCTCTGGTCGGCATACGTCGTCCACACGCCGGGCGCGGACTCGCGCTCGACGACGACGCGCGGCGTGTCCACGGCCGTGGAGCCGCCACGCCACGCGAAGCGCGCCGACTGGAAGCGCGTGATGGCGGTCGGCTGCTGCAACGGCTCGGGCGTGCCGGCGTCGTTGGGCATCGCCGTGTGCCAGGCCTCGTAGGCGGCACCACTGAGCGCGCCCACCGTCATCGCCTGCGCCTGCTGGCGCACTTCGTCCACGGTGCCGAGCAGATCCAGCGGTTCGCGCGCCAGTTCCGGCCCGCCCTGCATCGCCGCGGCCATGCGCACCAGGCGCGTGACCATGTAGTCGGCGGTGTGCGGACCGTAGGCGGTCAGCGCCTTGCGGTAGCTGTCGCGGCTCATGTACTCGCGGTAGCTGAGCGTGTAGCCGTTGTAGTCGCCGGCATGGCCGATACCGACCGCGAGCTTGTAGCCGGGCGCGCCGAGGTCCTGGATCTCCTCGCGCGTGAAGTTGCCCCAGATCGCGGCGATGTCGGCGGGTTCGCTTTCGGCGCGCAGCGCGTTGGCCGGCGCATCCCAGCCGCGCGCGTCGTTGTGCACTTGCGCGCGCATGCGCGCGATGGCCTCGGGCTCGAAGTTGTCGCCGGGAATGTTCTGCGCGTTGTTCTCGGGATCGGCCGGATCGAAGTAGGCCTTCTGGATCGCGCAAGCGGCGGCGTACTGCGGGTCGTTCTGGAACTCGGGGATCAGGCAGGCCCAGTCGAAGCCGGCATAGAGGTCGCCGGGCACCGCATTGAGGCGCGACTCCAGGTTGAGGATCAGGTCGGCCTGCGCCTCGCAGGCGCAGGAGGCCAGCAGCACGTCACCGATGCGGAACGCCTGCAGGCGCAGACGCAGGTTCTCCTCGACCACGCCGACACCCGGCGCGGCATAGTGATCCGGCACCGGCACGCCTTCGGCCTTCAGCGTGGCGAACAGCATCGCGGTGACGCCGGTCAGCGGGTTGTCACCCGGCACGCCGTAGCGACCGCAGTCCGGCAGACCCAGCGCCGGCACGCCAACGTCGCCACCGAAGCTGAGTTCCGTATTGCAGTTGGACACGGTCGGCAGCGGGTGCGACAGCGGACCCGGCACCCAGGCGTTGCGGAAGTCGACGTCGAAATCGGCGCCGAACGGCACGACGGCCTGACCGCGGCCGATCTGCTTCCAGGCCTTGAGCACGTCGTCGGCGAGGAAGCGCACGTTGCGCTCGGTCTGTACGTAGCCCTTGTGATTCCAGTCGCGGATCGCGCCCTGGCCGAACGGACAGTCGTTCTGCGTCGGCGCCTCGACGTCGCCGGGCCAGCGGCCGCAGACGTTGCCGGCGTCATCGATCAGCTCGTCGCGGTCGCCACTGTTCTCGGCGCTGCCCACGTCGCCCTGGCTGAACACCAGCGGCGCACCGAGTTCGCGGTCGACGTAACGCTCGAGCGCGGCGAGGAAGTCGGCGCTGTGCAGGTTGTGGCCGTCGAGACTTTCCGGATGCTCGCCCCAGTTGATCCAGGCCGCGAGCGGCTGGGGCCGCGCCGGATCTGAGAGATCGTCGAAGCGCAGCACGACGAGACCGTGATCGCCGTACTCGACCGGGTAACCGGCCGGCGTGCCGTCGAGGGCCGTGGCCAGGCGCACGACGTTGCCCTTGTAGATGCGGTGACGGATCTCGGTGGCGCCCATGCGCACCGGCTTGAGGTTGGCGGCCGCCTGCTCGATGGCCTCGGCCATCTTGCGCGCCTGGTTCTCGAAGAAGCGCGCGTCGAACACGTCCTGGAACACGAACAGGCCGACCGCCAGCGTCGAGGAATACGCCGAGCTGTGGTTGTGCGTGACGTGATGCAGGATCTGTTCGTAGCCGATGCCGGAATCGCCCCGCGCCAGCAGCTGCCCGACGCGGCGCAGCAGCATGTCCTGCGCGAGATAGTTGTCGGTCTTGATCAGCGCGATGCGCTTGCCGTTGGCGCCTTCGACGACGATCGCACGCGCGGTGAGGCGCGACTGCACGCCGTAGCTGGCGTGCTTGAGCTTGTGCGTCAGGAACGGATCGAAGTCGCCGTTGATCAATCCGCCGAGCGTGTCGGTGGCGTAGTCGCAGTACTGGCCGGCGCAGTACCCGACCTCCGGCGTCATGTCGACGACGCCGACACCGGCACGCACCGCGCCGACGAGGCCGGGCGGGTTGTCGTCGCCACCACCGCCGTTGCCGCCGGCGGTCCCACCCGTCGTGCCACCGCCGGTGACGGAACTGGAATCGCCGCAGGCGGCGAGCAGCAGCGCGGCCGCGACCCACAGGCCGCGCACGAACCGGCGCCGCGTGTCAGCGTTCATGAGGCGGGCGTTGAAACGGGCGTTCATGGCGCGGGGCTCACGACCGCGACCAGCGGCACGCGCACGACGTTGGCGTAGGCATCGCCGACGTTCTGCGGCTGCGCCGACGGCACCATGAACTGCCATTGCTGGCCGTCCACCTCGTTGATCGGCTTGCCGAGCAGGAAGGCATTGTCGACGTCTCCGGTGGCGAAGTAGTGCACGCCATGGCTGCCGTGCGAGCCCTGGCGCTGGTGGCATTCGAGCTGCTCGTAGGCCACGCCGCCGTTGAGCGCGCTGTAGGCGGCGCGCACGCGCGCGCTGGCCGAGTCCTCGCCCGGGAACGGCCGCGGGACCGGGTCGTCGCCGGTGCCGTCGTCGAAGCAGGCGTCGTCGCGGTAGTACGGCACCACCAGCGGCGTCAGCAGCGTGGTCGCACCCTTGATCTCGAACAGATAGACCAGCGAGCCGAGATCGCCCTTGGCCGAGACCTGCTCCCAGTTGTTGAAGGCGAGCATCAGGTTGAAGCTCGGATCGGCGACGTCGAAGAACATCGGACAGCGGCCGTCGATCGGCGGCGCCAGTTCCTGATCGCCGAAGTTGATGCACTGGCCACCGAACGGCAGGATGCCGTCGACCTGGCCGATATCGTCGTTGACGCCGTCGATCGGCACGCCCTGCGGGCGCAGTGTCGTGTAGTAGCGGCCTGCCGGCACCTTCGGATCGTCGGAGACCATCGCGCTGCGGTTGTAGTCCCAGCTCGTGTAAAGGCCGTCCGGCGGGATCGGGTGCACGCGCAGGCGATAGCGGTAGGTGACGACGTCGCGGTAGAACGTCTCGGTCTTGGTGACGTTGGTGCCGGAGTCGGCGCCCCAGACCTCGCGGATGCAGCGCACCGGGCCGCAGCGCTCACCGAGCAGCGTCGAATTGGCCTCCCAGTTGGTCTGCTCTTCCTCGAAGCCGCCGATCAGGTTGATGTAGGAGTCCGGGTTCTGCTGGAACGCGCGGCCCTTCCAGCGATCGAGCAGATCCTCGCCGTAGACGCCGGGACGACCGGGCTTGGCGATCGCGATCTCGCGGATCATCCAGCGACCGGTGGCCAGCCACTTGTAGGTGTCGGTGGTGACCGTGCGGCTGTCGCGCGGGAAGCGGTCAGCGGACGCGCACTGACGCGCCGCGCCACTGCCGGTGCACGCACCCGGATTGCCGTAATAGGCCTCGCCCGGCTGCACCACGCCTTCGCGGTTCGGGCCGTAGTTGGTCAGGCGCGTGCCGAGCTTCTCCGGATCGTCGTCGCGGAAGAAGTAGCGGTCGATCCACTGGTTCGGCTCGTAGCTGCGCTCGTTGTAGATCGCCCCGTGCTGGTAGTCCACGTAGTGCAGGCGCCCGTGATACACGCCGCGCGCGCCCTGCGGCTTGAGCGCGAGATAGGCGTAGCGCGGCGTCGCCGGCGACAGCGCATCGGCCAGCAGCACCTGCTGCACGGCGGCCGCGGCATCGACATCCGCCGGACGGGCGCCGCGCGGCGCCATCGCCGTGCCGGCGTCGCGCGCCATGAACACGACCTCGTCGTCGTGATCCAGGCCGGTGACCGGGTCCGGCGTCGGCGCATCGTCATAGCGCGCGAGCGGCACCTGCGGGTCGTCGTTGCTCCAGCGCTCGGAATCCCACTGGTAGCTCAGTTCCTCGTCGGTGCCCGAGTAGGTCGAGAAATCCGAGGCCGAGTTGGCGAGGAAGTGCGGGAAACGCTGATCGACCTGCACCGGAATCTCGACGAAACCATTGGCATCGGCCGCGGCATGGCCCGGCTCATAGCGGTAGGCGACGATGCGATCCACGTCCACACCCATCGGCGCACCCGGCAGCGGGTACAGCATCTGACCGTTGTGTGCGTGGCGGCCGTTGCCCTTCTGCAATTCTTCCGGCAACCAGTCGCCGGTCAGCGTCGCACCGGACGGATACGGATACGGGATGCCGAACGCCGCGGGCGCCGACCACAGGGGCAGGCGATCGCCGGTCAACACCACCGGCTCGACCTCGCGCCGTGCGCTGGCGAGTTGCTGGATCACCTGCGCCGGCTCGGCGTGCAGACCGATCAGCGTGGTGCCCGGCTTCGTCGGATCGACCGTGGACGGCAGCGCGGCGAGCGCGCCGCCGAAGCCGGTCAAGGCGTCGGCAACGATGCGGCCGGCGCCGGCAAAATCACCGAGCAGCGCCGCAGCGACTGCACCGTTCAACTGCGCGGTCGCCTGCGCGAGCGCACCGATCAGCCCGCCGCCGTAACCGCTGGCGGACGAGGACGGCGCGCCGCCGGGGCCGAACCAGATCGGCGCGGTCACCGCGAGATGATTCTGGTTGCCGCCGCAGTTCGTCTCGCTCGCGGCGCACACGACCACGAAGTACCAGTTCTCGCCCTGCGTCGGCGCGGTCAGGTCGCGGCTGGCGCGGAAAGCACCGTCGGCGTTCGCCGCACCCAACGCCACCGGCGCGGCCTGCGCGCCGGTGGTGTCGGTCAGCAGCGCAATGCGCGCACCCGCCGGCAGGCCGGCGAAGTCGATCTGCAGCGTGTGCACGCCGGGCGCCCGCACGATGCTGCCGAGCGGCTGGCCTTCCTGCACCGTGGTGCCGGCCGGGCCCGCCCAGTACAGCAGCTGCGGAACGCGCGCCTTGCCCTGCGCATCGCGCTGCAGAACCTCGCGTCGCAAGGCAGACGTGCGGCGGTTCTGGAACGCATGGTAGTAGTCGCGCGGACTGCGGCCGCGCGTCAGGATCTGCGTCTTGCCGTCGTCGAGCGAGGCCCAGTTGCGACCGTGTTCATCCTCGGCCGCGACCGGTCCGACGTGCCAACCCCTGGTCAACGCCTTGACGTACCACTCGATGTCGTCGCCCCCGTTGACCTCGATGCCGACCACGCGCGCGTCGATCTCGGCGTCGACGTAGGCCAGGTCGTTCCAGTTGGCGCCACCCTTGGTCGCCTGCAGCAGATCGCCGTGCGGTAGTCCGCCATCGAACGGCGACAGCGCCGGGGTACCGCCCGGATGGTTGAACGTCACCAGCGCGTCGGCGCCGCCGCCCTCGGCCACCGGCCGGCGCAGCCAGTTCCAGAACACGCTCAGGTCCACCAGGCTGCCATCGACCTTGACGTTGACGACGTTGGTCGAGAAGTAGACGTTGAGGTGATTGTAGTAGTCGTTGGTGTACTCGAAGCCGCGGATCGCAGTGAAGCCGCTGTAGGCATCGCCATCGCGCTCGGTCTCGGCCAGCGCCTGCTCCAGCGTCGCCTGCCACTTGAAGTAGTGATCGGTGTCCTCGATGCGGCTGCAGGCCAGCGGCGGCACGATCGCGGTCGGATTCAGCGCCGCGAAGCCGGCCGGGATGCCCGACGGATCGACGCAGGAGGCGGCCGTGGTCACCGGCAGCTTCTCGTTGTCGGAGTGCTCGGACGAAAACATGAAGTCGAGACGCACGCCGCTGTCGCCGCCATTGACGCCGATGCGACCGGCGCGGAAGTAGTCCTGCGGCACCGCGCTCGGATCGCCGTCCGAGTACGAGCTGTGCTCGTGCACGGCACCGATGGCCAGGAACAGCGCGCCGGTGCCCGGGTCGTCTTCGCTCAGGTAGTGCGGGTCGGGCTGCGCCACCGCCGGGCACACGCCCGGCAACCACTGGTAGTCGCAAAGCTGGCGCACGACGCTGATCGCCGTGCCCTGCGCGATGCACATCGGATCGAAGCCGCCGTCCGGGCTGGTGCAACCCGTGCCCACGACCGGCCGCACCGCGGCCGCGGCCTTGCCGGCGCCGTAGTCCGGCGCGCCGTTGGCACCGACCGCGTACAGCGGCAGCTCGACGTCGGCCTCGACGTTGATCGCCGCCACCGTCGCATCGCGCGAGAACGACAGCAGGTATTGCGGGTGATAGCCGTAGACCAGCAGCGCGAGTTCGTCGCCTTGGCGCAGGCGCTCGCCGACGCCGACCAGTTCCAGCGTGTGACGGCCGAGGCCACGGACCGGGGTCAGCTGATCGTCGATGATCTGCCAGGCACCGCCGTTGCGGCGCAGGCCGAGGCCGACGAAGACGATGGCGTCGCAGCCGGTGCGCAGCGTCGGCACACGCGCGGTTTCGCAGGCCGTATCCTGCAGGCCACCCGGCGCACGCAAGGTGATCGTCAGCGGCGCGATGCCGGCGAGGATCACGCCGCGCGGCGATTCGACCGTAACCAGCGGCACCGCCGACGGCGTCAGCTTGCCGGCGTGATACAGCGTCTGCGCCAGCACGCCCTGCGGCACGCTGGAGGCACCGACGCCATCGACGGCGTAGTACGCCGACTGCGCGGGGCCGACCGCCTGCACGAATTCCGGCGCGCGCGGCGCCAGCACGTGCTCGACCGGGATGTTGACCGCGTCGTCGTCGGCCAGCGAGAAGCACAGCGCGTTCTGCGTGGCGTTCAGCGGGTTGCCGGCGGCCGGTTCGCGACCGCGCAGCTTCTGGTCCAACCAGGTCAGCGTCGCCGAGCCGCGGTTGAGCGCGCCGCAGTTCTCGCTACCGCCCGGCGCCTGGATGTCCAGCGGCGTGCCGCGCGGCAGCCCGACCAGACCGCCCGGATCGAGGATGTGGCCGCTCTGGTGCGTGACGAGACGCACGTCGCCGCCGCGCACGGCGGCGCACTGGTAGTTCCACCAGGCTTCGTTGAAGTTGAACAGCGTGTCGCGGAAGCCCTGGCTCAGCAGCACGTCGATGCCGGGCTGGCCGTTGCGCGTATTGCCGCCGGGGCCGGTACCGAGCAGCGCGCCGAGCATGCGGTTCGGATCGAACGGCGAGTGGTCGGCGGCGGCGTACGGCATCGTCGGTTCGCCGTTGAGGCCGCACCAGTAGCTGGGGCTGTGGTAGCGGAACCATTCCAGCGAATCGCGCGGGAACTCGCCGGTGGCGACCGCACGCGCCAGCGTCTCGACGATGAAGGGGTCGAGACCGCGATTCAGCGGCAGTTCCTGATTGCGCAGCGCCGGCGTGTAGCTGCCGCTGGCACCGCCCGCCGACAGCAGCAGGCCGAACACGCTCTTCAGCGTATCGCCCGGATTGAGGCTGTAACGCAGGTCGTGCCAGGTGATGTCCGGCGCCAGCGCGTCGAGGCGGTTCTTGTCGTCGACGTTGTGCAGCAGGAACTGGAAGCCGCCGCCGTAGCTGCCGCCGATCGCGCCGACCAGCAGGTTGGCGTTGGGCGTGCTGGCGCCGCTGGCCGGCCGCGGCACGTAGCCGCGCAGGCCGGCGTCGTCGCGATAGGCCAGGTAGTCGAGATTGGCTTCGGCCCAGTCGAGGATGCGCACCAGATCGCGACCTTCGAAGTCCGGGTCCATCACGCGCACCGTGCCGGTGCTGTCGCCGAAGCCGCGCTGGTCGATGCTGATGACCGCGTAACCACGATCGCGGTAGCTGGCGAAGCTGTCGTCGCCCACCGAACGCGAGCCGCCGAAGCCGTGGCCCTGCAGGATCAGCGGATGCGCGCCGGCCACACCCGTGCCGTTCTCGCAGCGGATGCCGCCGCGCGGCTCGTAGACCTGGAAGCTGATGTTCTCGCCGCTCTCGGACGGCAGCTCGATCTGGTAGTGACCGCCGCGCGCCAGATGCGTGGCGCTGGCGCAGGAGGCGTTGTCGCCAGCGACCGGCGGCGGCACCACGACCTGACCCTGCTGGATCAGCTGCGCGAGGCCATCGCTGACCACGCAGGCCGGCAGCAGCGGGCCGGCGTTGTCGCGGCAGGCGGCGGCCAGCGTTTCCAGGCCGCCGTCCACCAGGTTCAGCGGCGCCGGCAGAATAGAACTGACCGCCGGCAACGTCGCCACGTCGACGCAATCCACCGCCGCCAGCGGAATCGCCTGCGGCGTGCACAGGAACACACCCGCCGTCGCCGGCGAGCCGGGCAGCGCGACGCCCACGGCCGGCGGCAGCGCCGGGCAGTTCCCCGGGCCGGTGACGTTGCGCGCGCTGCGCACGTCGATGATGCGGCCCTGCGAATGCAGGAAGTGCGATTTCTGGCACTGGCCGAAGCGCGAATCGCGCGGATAGCCGTGGGGATCGAACTCGTCGGCGCGCGGCGGCACGTTGCCGATCGGCGGCGTCGCCGTGCGGCCCTCGTCGAACTGGATCAGCGCCGACCGGGTCGTGCGGCAGGCCGTGCCGGTGCAGGGCGCACTGTCGTACTCGGCGCCGGCGTCGCGACCGACCAGCGGCAGGTTCCAGAACGGCGCGTCGTCCGGATCGCGCTCGGCGAAGAATTGGAACTTGTCGGCGTAAGTGAACGGCACGCTTTCGCCGGGACGGCGCACGTACTGGTCGGCGACCTCGACGTTCATGCTGCGCGCCATCACGTGCGCGCTCCAGTGCGTGACCTGGTGATCGGCAAACGCCGGCTGCAACAGCACCTGCTTGTTCTCGCCATGCAGCGCGCGGTTGTCGGTCAGGTGATGCGCGTAGCCATTGTTCTCGGAGCGGTCCCACAGCATCTGGATCAGCGAGAACGCCAGATCACGGTCCAGGTCGTCCTGGTACATCAGATACAGCGGCAAGGAGTACGGCGGAATGCCAGGCTCGAGCTGGCCATCGAAATCGACACTGCGCTGCAGCAGCGTCGAGTAGTTCATGCCGATCACGCCCAGCACGCCGCGGCGGATGTCCTTGGACAGCGCGATCACCGGGCCGCCGAGAATGCCGCCCTGGCTGTTGCCGTCGTAGAACACCTCGCGACGATCGAACAGCGGCTGGCCGTCGAGCTGGAACGCGGGGTCGGCAGCGAAGCCTTCCGGGTGCCGCAGCAGGCGCGCCAGGAACATCATGTTGAGCATGCCCTGCTGCGAGGCGTCCGGAATCACCGGGAAGTTCGACAGGTCCAGCAGCACCGTCAGCACATTGGGGATGTCGCCGAACGCGAAGCCGAACCAGTCGGCGGCGCAGAACAGCATGTTGTGGTCGTTGCCCATCGTGCGCACGTTGCCGGCGCCGACTTCGGCCTGGCTGCCGAGCAGGCCGTGACCGTAGAGCGACGGCCGCGCCGTGCCCGGCGTCGCCAGCGCGCTGCGCGGAATGTTGCAGGTGAAGTTGAACGACAGCTCGCCGCTGCGATCCGGCAGGCCGTCGCCGTAGCGCAGGTTGAACGGGTCCGCGAGATTGCTGGGATCGAGCCCCGGCGTACCGCCGGCCGGGCTGTAGAACAGCCGGTTCGGCGGCAGGCTCGCGGTGAACGGATCGGCGGGAATCGCCGACAGGGCGTCGCGCAGCGGCGCCGGCAGCGCGTCGATGACGGCGCGCAGCGTGGCGTTGCCTTCCAGCGGCGACGGATCGGACGGCAACACATAGCTCGGCACGGTGATGCTGCCGCGCACGGTGCGCGCGATGTCGCCGCCCTCGTTGTCGACCACCTCGGCGATGCGGAAACGCGGCGCGTGCCCCATGTCGACGATCGCGCCGTTCGTGTCTTCCTGCTGGCCGAGGTAGTTCAGGAACGCGTCGTCGCGCATGTGGCGCAGACGCGCGACCGTGTTCTCGGTGCTGGCCACCGTGAAATCCCAGGCCAGGTACAGCGCGGCGTTGTTCTCGACCGCGATGCCGGCGCGCGTCAGCACCGGGAACACGTCGCGCGCCAGCGCCTCGCAACGCTGCTGCACCGGCGGCAGTGCCGAGCGGCGGCCGTCGCGACAGGTCGCGAACGCGGCGCCGGCATCGATCGCCGCCCCCGCGTCATTGCGCAGGTTCTTCATGACGACGACGTAACGGCGGCCTTCGATGAAGTTCTGTGCCGGCCGCACAACCACCGCGGGACGCTTGGGCTGCAGCGGATTCGGTTGTTCGATCTGGTCCGCCGGCAACAGGAAGCCGGCGATCAGGTTGATCTCGGCCCACACCGGATGCGGCAGGCCGGTTTCGGCATCGAGCACGACGATCGACGAGCCGGCGATGTCCAGCGAACGGCCGATGTCGGTGATCGGCGGCGCACCGACGATCGGGCCGGTCGGCTGACCCGCATCGTCCTTCACGGTGCCGATGTCCGGCACGTAGGTCAGGATCATCTGGCCCGGCGAGTACCCGTCGTTGCGGTTCCACTCGGTGGGGTCGATCGGCTTGCCGGCGGCGTTGCGCGGCATCGCCAGCGGATTGAAGTTGATGCGCCGGCCGGTGCCGCCGCGCTCGACCGACTGCGGCGTACCGGCGGCGGCCGCCGCGGTGAAGTGGTTGCTCGGGAACGGGAACAGGCAGTGCGCGTCATCCAGCACGTCGCAGCCGGCCAGCAACGCCTGCGCGGCGACGGCGGCCAGTTCGGCATCGCTGCCGTTCGGCGCCGGTTCCTCGTCCTCGTCGTCATCGCGGATCGTGCCGGTAGCCGCAGCGCGGCCCAGCGTCGCGTTGGCGGGTTCGGAGAGCTGCGCCAGCACGGTCTCGTCGCCCTCGACCTCGGTATCGCCGCGCACGGCGACCTCGAAGAAGCGTTCGGTCTCACCCGGCGCGAAGCTCAGCGTGGTATCCGCAGCAACGTAATCGCTGCCGGCGGTGGCGGTGCCGCCGCTGGTGCGCGCCCGCACCGTCACCGTGACCGCCGAGGCCGGCGTCAGACGCACGCGGAAGCGCAGCGGCGTCTCGCCGCTATCGCCTTCGATCACCTCGGCATCGTCGATCGCCAGCACCGGCAGACCGGCCGCGACGTTGCGCACGGTGATCGTGACCTCGTCGCTGGCGCTCGCGCCTTCCGGATCGGTCACGGTGAGGCGGAAAACCAGCGCGGTGTCGGCATCCACGGACGGCGCGGTGAAGCGCGCGCGCGCGGTGCTGGCGTCTTCCAGCGTGACCGTGGGCCCGCTGCGCTGGGTCCAGGCATAGGTCAGCGCGCCGGCTTCCGGATCGCTGCTGGCGCTGCCGTCGAGCGTGACGGCACTGCCTTCATTCACCGCCTGATCGGCGCCGGCATCGGCCACCGGCGGACGGTTGCCGCCGTCGGTATTGCGCACGATCACGCGCACGTCGTCGGCCGCGGACACGGCACCGGCGTTGTCGGTGACCTGCAGGCTGAAGCGCAGCTCGGTGTCGACATCGACCGCAGGCGCGGTGAACTGCGGGCGCACGGCGGCCGCATCGCTGAGCGCGACCGTCGGGCCGGCCACCTGCGTCCAGGCATAGGCGACGACGCTGCCATCGGGATCGGCGCTGGCGCTGCCGTCCAGCGTCACCACCGCGCCTTCATCCACGGTCTGGTCGGCACCCGCGTTGGCCACCGGCGGGCGGTTGCCGCTGACCGGGCTGACCGCGACGTTGACCTCGTCGCTGGCGGTGGCGCCACCGTTGTCGGTGACGGTGTAGCGGAAGCGGAGCACGGTCGTCGCCGTCACCGTCGGCGCGGTGAAGCGCGGGCTGGCGCCGTCGGCGCCGCTGAGGGCGACCTCGGGGCCGCCGGTCTGGGTCCAGGCCTGCGTGACGATCGTGCCGTCCGGATCGCTGGCCGTGCCGGCGAGGGTGACGGCGGCGCCGGACAGCACGCTCTGATCGGGGCCGGCATCGGCGACCGGTGTCAGATTCGGCGTGTCGGGACGCGGACGCACGTCGATCGCGACCGTGGCGCTGGCGGTCGCGCCCTGGTCGTCGGTGACCTGCAGACTGAAGCGCAGCGTCACCGGCGCCCCGACCGCCGGCGCAGTGAAGCTTGCACGCACGCGGTTGGCGTCGCGCAGGCTCACCGGCGTACCGGCGGCCTGGGTCCAGTCGTAACCGACAATCTGGCCGTCGGCGTCGCGGCTGGCGCTGCCGTCGAGTACGACCTCGCTACCCGCGAGCACGCTGCGATCGGCGCCGGCACTGGCGACCGGCGGCTGGTTATCGACGGGCGCCGCCGGCGACTTGTTGTCGCCGCAGGCCGACAGCCCGATCACCGTGGTCGACAGCAACAGGGCACGTACCCACCAGGTCATCGACTTCAGCATGGCGCTCTCCTCGTTCCTCGACGCGCGCTGGCCCGGTCGCGGACGCGACGGGCCAGGCGATCGCCGGCCGACACGTCCTGCGCCTGACATCGAACCCGCATCACGACGCCACCCGCCACGGGATGGTCGTCGCGACACCGTCGCGCACGATGTATATCGAGCGGCGCCTGCGCCGCCCGCTGATGAATGTCGTGTTCGGCATGGGGCCGACCCCGGGACAGATCAGCCCGCGATCAGCCTTGGGGGTCCCCGAGCAGGCCGCACAATGCCGGCGGCAGCAGCCCGAAGCCGAGGCAGGCGTCGCCCAGCGGCGTCTGCGGATCGAGCAGCGCGCAGAACGCCTCCGGACCGCCCGCGTCGAGGCAGTTGGCGGCCAGCGCGTTCTGCACGTACTCCAGATTCAGCGCCAGCTCCTGCAGCAGGCAGTCCTCATGGGCCAGGCCTTCCGAGCAGGCGCGCAGATAGGTCGGCAGGTATTCCAGAGGCGGCGCATCGAACAACGGGACGTAGGCCTGCAGACGCAGCAGCGGCGCGGTCAGCGGCCCGAGCGAGACGAACTCCTCGTAGCCGGTGAACGGCACCAGGAAGCCAGCGTCGCCGGAGGCATCGACCGGGCGGAATTCCTCTTCCGGCAGGATGTAGCCGAGCGAGTTCTGCGTAAGGCCCAACAGCATCACCGTCGCGTCGGGGTTGGCCTGCGCCGCGAGGCCGCGGATGAACTGGCCGAAGGTATTGGTCGCCTCGCCCGGAATCGTCGCGATCTCCAGGCCGCCGGCGCCGCCCAGCGTCACCCGCGTGACCAGCGTCTCGGCCACGCTCGGCACCTGGCCGAGTTCGGTCTGCACGCCTTCGAGTACTTGCCCCAGCACCGGGATCGTCGACAGTTCGCGCGGCGAGAAGTCGTAGTAGCGGTTGAACGCGCCGATCGGCGCGACGACCACGAAGAACGGGTTGGTGACCGGCAGCACCGCCTGGACATTACGCACCGCCAGCGACGGTGCCAGCTCCCGTGACGGCTGGCGCAGCGCGAACTCGGCGATCGCCTCGCCACGGCAGCGCACGCGCTCGTAGGCGTTCGGCTCCTCGAAGTTGCAGCCGCCGCCGGAACCGGAGGCGTCCGCGATCGGGCCGTTGAAGTACAGCGCCACGCCGCCGAGGCGCTCCAGGCGCGTCATCGCGCCGTAGATGTAGTCGGCATGCGGCACGCGCGGGTCTTCGTTGACGCTGGTCGGATGCGCGGCGTACTGCAGGATCTGCGCGATCGGTCGGCCGCCATTGACCGACTCGATTTTCAGCAGCGACATGTTGGGATCGGCGTCATGCGCCGGATCGACGCGCGGACGGCGGTAGTTGTTGAACTCCAGCGTCTCGCCGTGGGCAATGCGCACGCGGGCGCGGGCGCGCTGCGTGATCGCCTCGCGCGTCGCCTGCGCGGCGCCAGCGTACAGCGTGTTCTCGATCCAGTCCTGCGGCACCCCGCCCCACAGGCCCTGCAGGTCGGCGCCGGCATGCGTGTGCGTCTGGCCGAACAGGATGTGATCGGCCGACACGCACCAGTCCATCTCGCAACTCGCCTCGACGATGGCGTTGCGCATCGCTTCCTGGATCAGGTTGCCGGCGCCGATCGCATCGAGCGTGACGAAGATCAGGCGTTCGTCGCCGACGCTGAGCGCGGTCAGGCGCAGCCAGGTGTTCTCGGTATCGCCCTCGCGGCGCGAAACGTACACCGGCTCCTGCGCCGGCTGCGTCAGCGAGGTGCCGAGCGCCGCGAACGGGCTCGGGAAGTTCTGCAGCGGGTTGATGCCGAAGCCACCGAGGTTGAACTGTTGCAGCTTGTTGCCGACCAGCAGTCGGGATTCCTCGACGCCGTCGATGTGCTGCTGGCTCGGTGTGACGATGGCCTTGGCCGCACCGGCGCACCAGTCTTCGGCGACGCAGGCCGCGGGCACCGGCCCGCCGCCCGTGGTTCCACCGGTGGTGCCACCCGTCGTACCGCCGACCGGGGCACTGTTACCGCAGGCTACAAGCCACAACGCGCACAGCGCGACGAACGCGCGCTTCGCCGGGGGGGGCAGCAAGAGCATCTCATCCTCCACTTCGCCGTCCGGCCCTGGGCGTCCTGCCTGGGTGCCGGCACTCTCTGGGCGCGTCCGTAAGGCGCGCGTCTTGGGTTACGGCCGGCGTCTGTCGCGCCGGATCGGTTCCTTCATTTCGTGCGGTCGCGACCCAAAGCTGTCTCGCGGCTGAACGAATGAAAGTGTGACGATTCTGTGACCGCCTCGCAGGGGCGTCTTGACGAATGCCGCCGATTCGTTGCGAAATCACGCCACTGTGACCGCCCCGCTCTCGCCCCCCATCCCGCCTGGCGGCGTCATCGCGTCCCTGTATGCCCGGGGATTGCTCGATTACGTCCGTGCCCGCGGCGTCGATCCGACGACGCTCTATCCCGAAGCACGCGTCGCGCAACTGGAAAGCGCGCGCGGCCATGAAGAAGTGCCGCTCGCGGAATGGATCGCGATGTTCGACACCGCGATCGCGCATTTCGACGAGCCCGACCTGCCGTTGAAAGCCGGCGCCAGCCTGCACGTCCGCCACCTCGGCGTGCTCGGCCACGTGCTGATGAACTGCGCGACGCTGGAAGAGGTGGCGCAGCAACTCGCCCGCTACATCCGCCTGCTCGGCCAGATCGGCCAGCCGGTGCTGCATACCGAGGGCGCGCAGGCGCACCTGCTGTGGAGCTGGCCGTACGACACGCCGCCGTCGGATTCCGTCGCCCAGTTCATGCTCGGCGCGCGCGCCATGTTCATGCGCTGGCTCAGCGACCGCCCGGACCTGCGATACGACGCCCGCTTCCATTTCCCGCAACCGCAGGACCTGCGCGCTTACGAACGCGTGTTCGGCGGCGAGCTGCGCTTCGATCAGCCGGCCAGCGAGATGGTGTTCCCGAACGCCTACATGCAGCTGCCGGTGGCCAGCGCCGACGAGGACCTGCGCCAGCAGGTCGAGGCCCGCGCGCAGTCACTGCTGCGCAAACTGTCCGGCGAACCGGCGCTGCTGCGCGATCTCAAGGCGGTACTGGCGCGCAATCTGGCCAACGGCCGCGTCTCGCTGGACGATGCGGCGGCAGCGCTGGACCTGTCGGCGCGCACGCTGCAACGCCGGCTCGGCGAACTCGACCGCTCGTTCCAGTCGGTGCTCGACGAGGTGCGTCAGCACGCCGCCGAGAACCTGCTGCGCGACGCCAGCATCTCGCTGACCCAGATCGCCTTCCTGCTCGGCTACACCGAACAAAGCACCTTCCACAACGCCTTCCGCCGCTGGACGCAGCAGTCGCCCGGCGCCTTCCGCAAGCAGCACCTGCCGCCGCGCTAGGGTCTGTTAGCGCCCGACACGTCCATGCCAACCGCGCCAATCTTGCGGCGCACCCCGCGCAGGCGTAAGGTGCGCCGCCCATGAAGATCGTGATTCTCGGCGCGGGCCAGGTTGGCTCGACGTTGGCGGAAAATCTCGCCAGCGAGAAGAACGACGTGACCGTCATCGACGTCAACGGGGCCGCGCTCTCGGAACTCCAGGAACGCCTCGACCTGCGCACGGTCCAGGGGCATGCCTCGCACCCGAACGTGCTGCGTCAGGCCGGTGCCGACGACGCCGACATGATCATCGCCGTCACCGCCAGCGACGAGACCAACATGCTGGCGTGCATGATCGCCGACACGCTGTTCAAGACGCCGACCAAGATCGCGCGCGTGCGTGCCCAGGACTACCTGCGCGAGGAGAAGCTGTTCGGCGCCGAGGGCGTCCCGGTGGACCTGCGCATCTCGCCGGAGCAGCTGGTCACCGACTACATCCGCCGCCTGATCGAGTATCCCGGCGCGCTGCAGGTCGTCGATTTCGCCGATGGCCGCGTGCGATTGGTCGGTGTCCGCGCCTACTACGGCGGGCCACTGGTGTCGCGTCAGCTCAAGGAGTTGCCGCAGCACCTGCCGGAAGTCGAAGCGCGCGTGGCGGCGATCTATCGCCGCGGTCGCGCCATCATTCCGGAAGGCGACACGATCATCGAAGCCGAAGACGAAGTCTTCTTTCTCGCCGCACGCGGGCACATCCCCAAGATCATCGCCGAACTGCGGCGGCAGGATAAGCCGGTCAAGCGCGTGATGCTGGCCGGCGGCGGCAACATCGGCCTGCGGCTCGCCAAGGCGCTGGAAGAGAGCAAGATTCAGGTCAAGATCATCGAGAAATACCGCGAGCGGGCTCGCTATCTGTCCGAGCAGCTGCAGCACACCGTGGTCCTCAGCGGCGACGGCGCCAACGAAGCGCTGCTGCGCGAGGAGAACATCGAGGACGTCGACGTTTTCTGCGCCATCACCAACGACGACGAGGCCAACATCCTGTCGGCGATGCTGGCCAAGCGGCTCGGCGCCAAGAAAGCGCTGTGCCTGATCAACCGCCTGTCCTACGCCGAGCTGGTCGAAGGCAGCAGCATCGATATCGCGATCTCGCCGCAACAGTCCACGGTCTCGGCGCTGCTGTCGCGCGTGCGCCGCGGCGACATGGTCAAGGTGCACTCGCTGCGCCGCGGCGCTGCCGAGGCCATCGAGGCCATCGCGCACGGCGACGCCGGCAGCTCGCGCGTCGTGGGCCGCAAGCTGGAAGACATCAAGCTGCCCCCTGGCAGCACGATCGGCGCGATCGTGCGTGGTGACGAGGTCATCATCGCCCACCACGACACCGTGATCGAGGCGGAGGATCACGTCATCCTGTTCCTGGTCGACAAGAAGCGGGTCAAGGACGTCGAGCAACTGTTCCAGGTCGGCTTGAGCTTCCTGTAGCCGGCGACGCGATGCCGTCCTCTTTCGAAACCCGCCGCATCGCCGTACCGCTGCCACGCAGCCATCGCTACGCGGCCGTGCAACGGGTGATGGGCATCCTGCTGATGCTGTTCTCCACCAGCATGCTGCCGCCCCTGCTGATCAGCCTGATCTATGCCGAAGGCGTCAGTTATGCGTTCCTCGAGGGCATGTGGATCACGCTGGTGGCCGGCGCCATCGCCTGGTGGCCCGTCAGGCGCTCGCGTGCCGAACTGAAGACCCGCGATGGCTTTCTCGTCGTCGTGCTGTTCTGGGCGGTGCTGTCCGTCGCCGGCGCGATCCCGCTGCACGTGACCGATGTCGGCTGGCCCAGCTTTACCGACGCGCTGTTCGAATCGGTATCGGGATTGACGACGACCGGCACCACCATGATCGCCAGCGGCCTCGACGATCTGCCGCATGCCATCAACTTCTACCGGGCGCAGCTGCACTGGCTGGGCGGCATGGGCATCATCGTGCTGGCCGTGGCGATCCTGCCGATGCTCGGCGTCGGCGGCATGCAGCTCTACAAGGCCGAGACGCCGGGGCCGATGAAAGACTCGAAGCTGACGCCCCGCATCGCCGAAACCGCACGCGCGCTGTGGATCGTCTATCTGTTCCTGACCCTCTGCTGCTTCCTGGCCTACTGGCTGGCCGGCATGCCGCCGTTCGACGCGCTGGTCCACGCGATGTCGACGATCGCCACCGGCGGCTTCTCGAATCGAGACGCGAGCATCGGCTACTACAGCAGTCCCCTGATCGAATACCTGGTCATGCTGTTCATGTTCCTGGGCACGATCAACTTCGCCACTCACTTCCTGGTGTTCCGCGAGCGCAACCCGCTGGTCTACTGGCGCGATACCGAGGCGCGGACCTGCGTCGCGATCGTGGTCGGCTTCGCGGTGCTGATCGCCATTCCGCTGCTGCTGAGCGGCACCTACGGCGACACGGAAACCGGCTTGCGAAAAGCGCTGTTTCACGTGATCTCCTACGGCACGACCACGGGATTCGCGACCGCCGATCCCAGCTACTGGCCAAGCTACACACCCGTGGTCCTGATCATGACGGGCTTCATGGTGGGCTGTGCCGGCTCGACCTCCGGCGGCGTCAAGGTCATCCGGCTGATGTTGTTCGTCAAACAGGCGCTGCGCGAGATGCAACGCCTGATCCACCCGAGCGCGGAGCTGCCGATCAAGTTGCAGGGCAAGGTCGTCCCCGATCCGGTGGTCTACGCGGTGGGCGGCTTCTTCTCGGTCTACATCGGCGCCACGCTGATCCTGATCGCGGCGATGATCGCCACGGGACTCGACCCGGTCACCGCGTTCTCGGCGGTGGCGGCCTGCATCAACAACATGGGCCCGGGCCTGGGCGAGCTGAACGCCTCGATGGCCTCGGTCAGCACGCCCGGCAAGTGGATCCTGATCTTCACGATGCTGCTCGGCCGCCTGGAGATCTTCTCGCTGCTGATCGTCTTTACCCCGGCGTTCTGGCGACGCTGACGAGCGCGTAGGGCATTCCCGCCATGACGGGACCCCCCGGGGTTTGGTCTAATCGCGCCAATTTCCGCCGGATCGTGCCCGCATGTCGGTCTTCACCAAGGTCAGCCACGCCCAACTGCGCAAGTTCCTGAAGCTCTACCCGGTCGGCACGCTGATCGGGCTGCAGGGCATCGGCGAGGGCGTGGAGAACACCAACTACTTCGTCGATACCAGCGACGGCCGCTGGGTACTGACGCTGTTCGAGCGCCTGAACTACGCCGACCTGCCGTTCTTCCTCGGCCTGATGGACCACCTGGCCTCGCGCGGCTTCCCCGGCGCGATGCCGGCGCGCACGCACGAGGGCAAGAACCTGTCGATGCTCAACGGCAAGCCGGCGGCGCTGGTGCGGCGCCTGATGGGCCAGAGCGTACTGTTCCCGAATCTCGAACAGTGCCGTCAGGTCGGGCGCGCGCTCGGCGAACTGCACGTGGTCGCGCAGTCCTACGCCGGCCATTGCGACAACTCGCGCGGCGCGCTGTGGCGCGAGCAGACCGGCCGCCTGCTGATCCGCAAGATTTCGGACGCACCGGCCAAGCGCCTGATCGAGGACGAGCTGGCGATGCAGATGTCGATCGACCTGACGGCGCTGCCGCAGGGCGTGATCCACGCCGACCTGTTCCGCGACAACGCGCTGTTCGTCGAGGACCGGCTGACCGGCGTCATCGACTTCTACTACGCCTGTAACGACGCGCTGCTCTACGACCTTGCGATCACCGTCAACGACTGGTGCTTCGAGGCCGACGGCACGCCGAACGCGGCGCGCTGGGAGGCGATGGTCAGCGCCTACCGCGCGCGCCGCGAGTTCACCGCCGAGGAACGCGCCGCCTGGCCGCTGGTGCTGCGCGCCGCCGCACTGCGCTTCTACCTGTCGCGCCTGTACGACTGGAATTTCCCGCGCGAAGGCGACGTGGTGCACGTCAAGGATCCGGACGCCTACAAGCGCATCCTGCAGCACCACCGCAAGCACCTGCCGCCCGCGCTGTAAGCGCGGCTGGGTCGATGCGGCGCGGCGAAGCCGCCGCTTAGCTACTGGCCGCCGCTTCCAGGCCCATGCGATAGAACTTCTGCGCCTCGGCCGTGTTCTGCGTCTGATCGCACAGGCGCGCGAGTTCGAGATAGGCCGCCGCCGACGGCGCGACCCGCACCACCGCTTCCAGGTAGCTGCGCGCCTTGCCCCAGAGCTGGTTGCGCAGGCAGGCACGGCCGGCCGTCACCAGCAACTCCGGCTTTTCGCCGTAGCGGTTGAGCCAGTTCTCGATCGCCGCCAGCTGCGTCAACGGATCGCCGCTGTGCAGCTCGCCATACAGCGCGGCCAGCTCGGCATCCCACTCACGCTCCAGCGTCTCGGTCACCAGCGCCAGCGCTTCGCCGTGCGCGTTGAGCCGCGTCAGGCCGCGCACGTAGGCCCGCCGCACGTCCGGAATCTGGCGATCGGCCTTGGGCGCGGCCGTCCACAGCGCCTTGAGTTGCTCCAGTCGCGCGCCGTCGCGTTCCTCGGCCAGGCGCGCGACCAGGGCCTGCGTCGCCCACTCGCGTGCACGTGCCGGCGGCAGCAGTGCGCGCGCATCGGCGTCCTGCAGCAGCAAACGCAAAGCCTCCCAGGCACCGAGCGCACGGTGGCTCTCGGCAAGCAGCTCGACCGCGTAAGGGTGCCGCGGGTCCAGGCCGCGCAGCTTGAGTGCAGTGTCGCGCGCCAGCGCATACTCGCCGCGCTCCTGCTGCAGCTCGGCCTGCGTCAGCAGCGTCGCGAATTCCATCTCCGGGGCCGATTCCGCCGCCAGGCGCAGGTAATGATCGCGACGATCGCCGGCGCCGATGCGCTGTGCCGCGCGCGCGGCCGCCAGGTAGTTCAAATGGGCGGCGTGATGATCGGCGGCGCGGCGCACCAGCTCGATCTCGGCACGCTTCCAGTTGCCTTCCAGCAGCTTCAGAAGGCCCTCCTCGAACGACACCTGGGCCTTGTCGCGACGACGACGCTCCAGCGCCTCGCGCACCGTGCTCGGCAGGCGCACGCCGGCCACCAGCAGGCGCAGGCCGGCATAGGCCGCGAACAGGCTGCCGACGACGCCGACCACCAGACCGAGCAGCGAGGTTTCGATCACCCAGTCGTGGATGCTGATCAGGACGTAGCCCGTTTCCTCGCGCAGGTAATGCGCCGCGGTGGCGGCGACCGCGAAAGCCAGCAACAGGACGAGCAACCAGCGGATCATTGCGGCGGCGCTTCCAGTTGCGCCCGCAGCAGGCCGAGACTGCCGTCGATGTCTGGCAGCGGTGGCGCCAGATTCAGCGGCAGCAGGCGCTCCAGCTCGCCTTGGGCTGCGGCCACGCCCGGGTCCTGAGCGCGGAAGTAATCGGTCAGCCACTGCCGCGCCGACTCGCACAGGTCGCGGAAGCTGACGGCATCGCCGCGCAGCAGCGCCATGCGTGCGCCTTCGAGCTTGAGCATCAGGATCTCGACGATCAGCGTTTCCTGTTCGCTGCTCAGCAGGCGCGGCGACGGTCCGGCATTGCGGCGCACCGTGAACAGGCTGGCCAGCGCCTGGCGCACGGACCCCATGAAGCGTTGCGCGGCACTGCGATCCTCATCCTGCGCGGCCACGGCCGCGGGCGGTGCTTCGAAATGGTCAGCGACGCGAGCGGCCAGCGGCAGCCGCGGCGCGCGCGCGATCAGGCTCGACAGCGTCAGCGCCGCGCCAGTGCTATCCGGTACCGGCACCCCGCGCAGCGCGGTGCGCTCCTGTGCCAGCGCCTGGCGCACCGCGAACAGACGCGGATCGCGTTGCTGCGCAAGGCGTGCGTCGGCGGCATCCAGTGCCGCGAGCGCCGATTCGACATCGCGCGCCAGCAGCAGCCGGTCGTTGGCCAGCACCAGCAGTTGCTCGATGGCGACCAGCTGGAAGCGCGCACGCCCGCCGCTCAACTCCTCGCTCAGATCGCCGACCTGCTCGTCGTGCGCCTGGATGCGATTCTCGAATTCCGCGATGCGGTTGGCAGCGCGCTGACCGGCACTGGCCAGATCGGTCTGGCGGCGCTCCATGCGATCGGCCTGCACTTCCAGCGCGTTGAGTCCCTGCGCCATCTGCTGCAGTTGCGCGTCCTGCTCGGCAATCGTCGTCCGCAGCTGCTGCGCATAGCGCCACAGCCCGTACGCCGCCGCAAGCGCGGCGACCAGGAACGCCAGCGCGAACAGGAAACGTCCGCTGCCGCCGGTGCGGGATGGCTCGGAATCTTCGGTCGCCGACCCGGATGCGGGCAGCGGAGTCTTGTCGTCGGTCATGCCGGGTCTCGGGGGGCCACTTCCGCCCACCAGTGCTCCAGGCACTGTACGTAAGCGGCATCGGCGATGGATTCAGGCAGCAGCGCAGGACGCTCGAATCCCAGTGCTTCAGCTTGTTCTACCACACGCTGGCTGGGCACAACCAGTTGCAACGCTCGGTGCGCGGCCGGTTCCGGCGCAATCAGATCATGCAGACGCTGCAGGCTCTCGCCACTGGTGATGATCGCCGCCTGCGCACCGCGCAGCGCCACGGCCACCGCCTCGGACGGATGCGGCAGCGACACGCGGCGATACACCGGCAGCTTGGTGACGCACGCTCCGCGCGCCTGCAAGGTCTCGCGCAGCAACTCGCGGCCACCCTCGCCGCTGACGATCAGCAGCTTGCGATCGGCCACGTCGCGCAGGACCTCGAGTTCGAGCAGACCCTCGCTGGTATGCGCCGACAGCGGTAGCGCCACGTGCTCGCCGCGCGCCTGCAGAGCCGCCGCCGTGGCAGCGCCGACGGCGATGCAATCGGGCCAGACGCCGCCGGGATCGAGCGTGCTGGCGAACTTCACGGCGTTGACGCTGGTGAAGATCCACGCCTGCGCATCGCGGTGCTCGGCAAGCTGGCGTGCCGCCTGTGCGGCGTTGCGCACCGGCTCGATGACCTGGAGCGGCAGGCGCCGCACCGCGGCACCCCGTTGTTCGAGCAGCCGGCACAGCGGTTCGGCCTGCGCCGCCGGTCGCGTCACGACCACCCGCAACCCCTGCAGCGCGGACACGGCGTTCACGGCGCGGTCAGAGCGGCACGCCGATGCCCGCGAGAATCTCGCGTGCGCCGGCATCCAGCAGACGTTGCGCCAGCCGCTCGCCGAGCACAGCGGCATCGGCGGCTGAGCCCTCGATCGCGTCGCGCACCTGGCGCGAGCCGTCGGGCGCACCCACCAGGCCTTCCAGCCGCACGCGATCGCTGCGCACCACCGCATGACCGGCCACCGGGACCTGGCAGGCGCCGCCGAGGCGCGCATTCATCGACCGCTCGGCCGCCAGGCGAATCGCCGAGACCGGATCATGCAGCGACTGCAACAGCGCCTGGGTGCGCGCATCGTCGACGCGGCATTCGATACCGACGATGCCCTGGCCGATCGCCGGCAGAAAACGCTCGGGCGCAAAGGCTTCACGGATACGCGCGCCCAGGCCGAGCCGGATCAGGCCGGCGGCGGCGAGCAGGATCGCGTCGTACTGCCCCTCATCGAGCTTGCGCAGGCGCGTGCCGACGTTGCCGCGCAGATCGCGTACCTGCAGATCCGGCCGCAGCGCGCGCAGCTGCGTCTGGCGACGCAGGCTCGAGGTGCCGACGATCGCGCCCTGCGGCAGATCGTCGAGCCGGTCGTAACGGTTGGAGACGAACGCATCGCGCGGGTCCTCGCCATCGAGGAAGCAGTGCAGGGCGAGGCCGGGCGGCTGCTGCACTGGCACATCCTTCATCGAATGCACGGCCAGATCGGCACGGCCTTCGAGCATCGCCTGTTCCAGTTCCTTGACGAACAAACCCTTGCCGCCGACGTTGGCCAGCGGCGCCGACAGCAGCTGGTCGCCCTGCGTGGTCATCGGCACCAGTTCGACCGCAAGGCCGGCATGCGCGGCGCGCAGGCGGTCGGCGACGTGCTCGGCCTGCCAGAGCGCGAGCGGCGACTCGCGGGTGGCGATTCTCAAGACCATGGGGAAGACGTCAGTGATAAGTGAGAGGAAGGCCGGCGGCGTCGACGAGCCGGCCGCACCCGTCACGCCTGCCGAGGGTCAGGACTCGGTGAGGAAACGCCGCACCTCGGCCAGCCGCCGGCGCGACACCGGGAACGCATCGCTCGCATGCTTCATGCGCAGCCAGTGATGCTGGTCGCCCTGACGGTCACGCTCCAGGCTGGCGATATAGCGCGTGTTGACCAGCGCCTTGCGGTGGATGCGCAGGAACCAGGGCTCGAAATCGGCCTCCAGCGTCTTCAGCGATTCCTCGATCAGCACTTCGCCGTGCAGGTGCTTGACCGTCGTGTACTTCTGGTCGGCGATGAAACAGACCACGTCCTCGACCGGCACGCGCACCAGGCCGTCGCGCGTCGTCGCCAGGATGTGTTCACGCTTGGGCTTGGCGCCTTCCACCGGCTTGGGAGCCGGCTTGTGTGCGCGCGTCGGCTTGCGCACGCGCTGCAGCGCGTCGCGCAGCTTCTCCATGCGGATCGGCTTCAGCAGATAGCCCTGCGCGCTGGCGTCGAAGGCCGACAGCGCGTGCTCGGAGTACGCGGTGGTGAAGATCACCGCCGGCGGCACGTCCATCTCCGCGAGCTGGCGTCCGACCTGCAGGCCGTCGATGCCACCCATGCGGATGTCGAGCAGGACCAGATCCGGCTCCTCCTCGTCGATCACGTCCAGCGCCGACTCGCCGTCACCGGCTTCGCCGACCACTTCATAACCCGGGAATTCCTGCAGCAGGCGCCGCAGGCGCTCGCGGGCCAGCGGTTCATCATCCACGATCACGACGCGCATTCGCGAAGCTCTCCTCGTTATAACGCCGCTCTGGGCCGCTCAGCCCTGCGGGCTCTCCTTGCGGGACTCTTTGGGCAGGATCAGCCGTGCCCGGAACAGTCCGCCTTCGAGACGCAGGTCGCGACCCAGTTCGAGACGCGCACCCTCACCGTAAATCAGGTTCAGGCGTTGGGCAATATTATCGACCGCGACACGATTGCCGGAAGACGCGCCGGCCGCCTCCGGCGGCATCGGATTGGTCACCTCGATGACCATGCGCCCGAAGATCTGGCGCGCGGCGATGCGGATGGCACCGGCGCCGACCAGCTTGGAGATGCCGTGATGCACCGCGTTCTCGATCAGCGGCTGCACGATCAGCTTGGGCACCGGCCATTCCAGCAACGCTTCGGGAATGTCCCATTCCACATTCAGCTTCTCGCCCAGCCGCAGCTTCTCGATGCGCAGGTAGGCGTGGCACAGGCCGATCTCCTCGACCAGCGGCGCGGTCATGCCGCGCTTCTCCAGACTCGCGCGGAACAGGTCGGACAGATCCTCGACCATCATCTCGGCGTCGTCCGGCCGCACCTGGATCAACGCCGCCAGGCTGTTGAGCGCGTTGAACAGGAAGTGCGGACGGATCCGCGCGTTCAGCGCCTGGTAGCGCGCCTCGCCCTCGGCCTGCACCTGCATGCTCCACTGATGGCGCACCCAGAAATAGCGCAGCAGCAGCAGCGTGACGATCGCGGCGATACAGCAGTGGCGCAGCACGAACTCCAGTCGCTCTTCCGAGGGCAGCATGAACGACCAGTTCAGCATCACGCTCAGGCGATAGGAGAGGTCGGCGATGACCATCACGATCAGCACCAGCATGCCCCAGCAGACCAGAAACATGACGCCGGGGCGCGCCAGGTTGAAGAAGCGCCGCATCGAGCACAGCGCCGCGGCCGAGCACAGGCCGATCCATTGCAGGTAGAGCGAGATCAGCACGAAGCGCTGCGCGGTCTGGCCGTCGCTGGCGCCGCTGCCGAGCGTCAGCACGATCGCCACCAGTTCCATCGTGAAGGCCAGCGACAGGATCGCGCGCCCCTGGCAGAAGTTCGGGATCAGGTCGGCGGAAAAGACGGCTTGGGGTCGGATGCGCTCCACGGGTGGAGATTCGCAGGCCGGCCTGCGCGCCGGCAAGTCGCACCCCGCGTACCGGGGCGGCGCCTATAATCGCGGGCCTTCGCGAACCCGCTCGCCGTTCCGTACGCCGCCATGTCCCGTTCCGACCCGCCGTCTCCCGCCCATCCCGCCGCCAAGCCCCCCGCCAAACTCTGGGGCGGCCGCTTTGCGGAATCGACCTCGGCGCTCGTCGAGAAATTCTCCGAGTCGGTCAGCTTCGATCAGCGCCTGTACCGTCAGGACATCCGCGGCAGTCAGGCGCACGCGCGCATGCTGGCCAAGGTCGGCGTGCTGACGGCCGCGGATGCCGACGCCATCGTCGCCGGGCTCGACACGATCCTCGCCGACATCGAGGCCGGGCGCTTCGTCTGGGACGAGAAGCTCGAAGACGTGCACATGAACATCGAGGCGCGGCTGACCGAGCGCATCGGCGAGGCCGGCAAGCGCCTGCACACCGGCCGCTCGCGCAACGACCAGGTCGCCACCGACATGCGACTGTACGTGCGCGACGCGATCGACGCCATCGTCGAACTGATCGGCCGCGTCGAGTCCGCGCTGCTCGAGTTCGCCGAACGCGAGGCCGACACGGTGATGCCCGGCTTCACGCACCTGCAGATCGCGCAGCCGGTCAGCTTCGGCCACCACATGCTGGCCTGGCGCGAACAGATGCTGCGCGACCGCTCGCGCCTGCTGGACGCGCGCCGCCGCATGAACCTGCTGCCGCTCGGCGCCGCCGCGCTGGCCGGCACCGTGTACCCGATCGACCGCCACTACGTCGCCGAACAGCTCGGCTTCGGCGGCGTCACCGAGAACTCGCTGGACACGGTCTCGGATCGCGACTTCATGATCGAGTTCTGCGCCGCCGCCAGCCTGATCCTCGTGCACCTGTCGCGCTGGAGCGAGGAACTGATCCTGTGGGCGACGCCGATGTTCGGCTTCGTCGACCTGCCGGACCGCTTCTGCACCGGCTCCTCGATCATGCCGCAGAAGAAGAACCCGGACGTGCCGGAACTGGTGCGCGGCAAGACCGGTCGTGTCGTCGGAAACCTCAACGCGCTGCTGGTGCTGATGAAGGGCCAGCCGCTGGCCTACAACCGCGACAACCAGGAAGACAAGCCGCCGGTGTTCGACACCGTCGACACGGTATCGATGTGCCTGCAGGTCTATGCCGAGATGATCCCGGCGATCGTGGTCAAGCGCGACCACTGCCGCGCCGCCGCGATGAAGGGCTTTTCCACCGCGACCGATCTGGCCGACTACCTCGTCAAGAAGGGGCTGCCGTTCCGCGACGCACACCATGCCGTCGGCAGCGCGGTCGGTTATGCGGCGAAGAAAAACTGCGATCTCTCCGAGCTGTCGCTGGACGAGCTGAAGCAGTTCTCGACCCTGATCGAGAACGACGTCTACGAGCGCATCACGCTGGAAGGCTCGCTCAACGCCCGCAACCACTACGGCGCCACTGCGCCGGCGCAGGTGCGAGCGGCCATCGCCCGCGCGCGCGCCGCACGCCGCTGAATCCGCTTCAGGACGCGAGCCGCGCGATCGACGCGCGCGGGTTTTCGCGCGCCTGCGTCTCGTCACGATCGAAGCCATATGCCCCACCATGGAGGCGCGGCAAGGCGTGAACTCGCGCGATGCCCACGCAACGGCGCTTGCGGAACCTCGGCGCCGATCCCCTGGCGTATTCCTCACGGATCCCGCGCGCGCAGGCGACAAAGCGCGCGGACGGGGCGCCCCGATCGACAACTCCGCGTCCATCCGCCATTGCGCGTCAGCAGAGGCCTGCGGCTCCGGATCGCGCGGATGCCGCACACGGCGTTCACATCGAAGCCTGTATCCCATCGACCAACTGGTATGATAAGTTGACCACATGAGCCGTACCGCTTTTTCCGCCGTCCGCAAGGAGTCCCTGTCCGAGTCGGTCTACCGCCAGCTCGCGGGCAAGATCCTCGGCGGCGAACTGCCAGCCGGTGAATCCCTGCCCGCCGAACGCGAACTGTCCGAGGCGCTGGGCGTGAACCGCGGCGCGGTGCGCGAGGCGATCAAGCGCCTGCAGCAGGCCGGCCTGGTGGCGGTGCGTCAGGGCGGGAACAGCGTGGTGCTCGATTACCTCGCCGAAGGAGGATTGGAATTGCTGCCGAATCTGCTGGTGCATGCGGACGGCCGTCTCAACGGCACGGTGGTGCGCTCGATCATGGCGATGCGCTCCTCGCTGGCGCCGGACATTGCCGCGGTGGCGGCAAAGAAAGGCGGGGCACGCCTGGCCGACGAGCTGGAGGCGCTGCTGGTGCAGATGCGCGCCGACGCCGGCAACCTGCGCGCGCTGCAGGATCACGCGCTGGCGTTCTGGAAGAAGCTGGTCGAACGCGGCGGCAACATCGCCTTCCGGCTCGCCTTCAATTCGATGACCAAGACCTACACCCAGGTCTGGGACGTGCTGGCGACGGTGCTCGAAGCCGAGTTTCGCGACGACGCCAATCTCGGCGCGATCGCGCGCGCGGTGCGCAAGGGCGACGCGGACGCCGCGCGCGACGCCGGCCGCCGCCATGTCGAGATCGGACGCATGGCGCTGGAACGCGCGCTCGATGCGGTGGAAGCCCAGGGAGGCCGGCTATGAACGACGCGCAGGTCGACGACCACAGCATGATCGCCGCCACCGAAACGGCGAAGCACAACCCCATGCGCCCGCCGGATCATCTGCCGCGCGATGCGACCACGGCGCTACAAGTCTTCTGGTCGCACCCCAGCACCTTGCTGATCGCCGCATTCGTTGTGCTGTGCGGCGGCGCGCGCTTCGCGCTCGGCGGCTTCTCCTGGATCGACGCCGCGATCGCGCTCGCGATCCTGGCCTACTTTCCCGTCAACGAGTGGCTGATCCACGTCGTCATGCTGCACTGGAAGCCGCGCCGGTTGCTCGGCCGCACGATCGACTTCTACCTGCCGAAGACGCACCGCCGCCATCACGCCGATCCCTGGAACCTGAAGTGGGTGTTCATCCCGCGTCATGTGCACGCGTTGGTGATTCCGACCATCGGCCTGCTATTGCTCGTACTGTGGCCGTGGAAGCACTGGGTGCTGACCGCGGTGACGGTCTACCTGGTGCTGGGTCTGCATTACGAATGGGTGCATTTTCTCGCGCACATTCCCTGGTGCCCGCAGCGCGGTGTCTGGGGCCGCTACTACCAGCGTCGCGTGCGCGAACATCGCTACCACCACTTCCGCAACGAGAACTACTGGTGGGGCGTGTCGATGGGGCTGGGTGATCGCCTGTTCGGCACCGCGCCGCCGGTGGAAAGCACCGTGCGCAGCGGCACGACCCGCACCGTCGGCCGCTGAGCGCTGCGGTTGCGGTTGCGGTTGCGGTTGCGGTTGCGGCAGCTTTGGCCTGATTCCTACGCGGTTCGCTGCGTGAATCGGCGCAGACCGGTTCAGCGTGCCGCAAGCCTTACGCGCACCGCCGACGCCACCGCTCGTCAGCCAGCCAGCGGACGCGGCAGACTACGCGGCCCGCTTCCGGAAGCCGACGCATGAGCGAAGTCGTCCTGCTGATCCATTCCACCGGCACCACGCCGCAGATGTGGCTGCGCCTGCTCGATCTGGTGCCGCTGCGCATCCACGCGCTGACGCCGACCAACCTGGGCTACGCACCGAATCCGCCGCTGCACCGTGGCGATGCGTTCCACTGGTCGGAAGACCTGGCGCATCTGCGCGCGAGCCTGCCGGCCGACGCCACGCGCGTGCATCTGGTCGGCCATTCCTATGGCGGCCTGCTCGCGTTCAAGCTCGCGCAGGAGTTGGGCGATCGGCTGGCCTCGATGTGGCAGTACGAGCCGGTGCTGTTCGGCAGTCTCAACCGCGAGCGTCCGCACGTAGACGCCGCCACGCGCCAGGAGCTGGAATGGCTGTTCGACCATCCCTGGTTCATCGGCGACCTGGAACGCGGCGGCAGCGGCGAGTGGCAGGAAATCTTCATCGACTACTGGAACCGGCCCGGTGCCTGGCAGGCGATGCCGCAGGCCGCGCGCGCCGCGATGCTCGACGTCGGCTGGAAGATGTATCAGGAAGTGCGCGCCACCAGCGGCGATGACACGCCGTTTTCCGACTACCGTCTCGAGGCGCCGATCACGCTGGTCGTCGGCGAACACTCCCCGGCCTCGCCGAAGGCGATGGCCGCGATGCTGGCTGCCGTGAACCCGCAGACCCGGATCGAAACCGTACCGGGCCTCGGCCACATGGGCCCGTTGCTCAAGCCGGCGGCGCTGGTCGACGCCTTCCGCCGCCACTTCGCCGACGTGCTGGCCTGAGGCTGGCGCCGCTTACGAGAACAGCTTGCGGTTGAGCCGATACAGCGCGGAGATGTCTTCCTCGCCGTAGCCCTGCGCCATCAACGTCTGGTACTGCGCCAGCGTGGTATCGACCGTCGGCAACTGGCCGCCGATCTGCGCGACCAGCTGCTGGCAGATCGTCAGATCCTTGTGGTGCAGATCGATCTTGAGCCCCGGTGGGAACTCGCGGCCGATCTCGCGCCGTGTCTGGTTCTGCGCGAACCAAGCGCCAGCCGCACCGGTGCTGAGCGTCTCGATCACCAGCGGCATCGGCAGGCCCAGCGCATCGGCGAACGCGAGGCCCTCGGTGACCGCCTGCGCGATCCCCGCGGTCAATGCCTGGTTCACCGCCTTGGTGGCCTGGCCGCTGCCGGTATCGCCGATGCGGATCTGGCGCTGGCCCATCGCCTCGAACAACGGGCGCATCGCCTCGCAGGCCTCCGGCGCGCCCCCCAGGATGAAGATCAGTTTGGCGGTACGGGCGCCGTCGGTGCCGCCGTTGATCGGCGCGTCGATGAACTGTGCGCCCACCGCGGCCAGCCGTTCTGCTGCCTCCGTCGCGGTCTCCGGCGATACCGTGGAGCAATCGATCACACACTTTCCGCGCGCGGCCGGCACCGCCAGGGCGCGCACGACTTCGCGCACCGCGGCGTCGTTGGATACACACAACACCACGGCATCGCTATCGCGCCACAGCGCCGCCGGATCGGCCACCGCCGGCACCTTCAGACGATCAGACGCCGCCCGGGCTGCAGCGTCATCAAGATCGTGCACCGCACTCAGCAAACCCTTCGCCGCCAGGTTCGCAGCCATATGCGTGCCCATCGCGCCCAATCCGATAAAAGCGGCTTTCATGTTCTCGTCTCCTCAGGGTGGCGGCAGGCCTGATTATGGGCCGGGCCGCGCACCGCTTGCAGCGTCGGCGGCTTGGGCATACTGCCGTCATGACGGTTCTGCCCAGTACCGCAGGAACGCGCGCTTGCCTGTCGGCGTCCCGGCCGGCCCGCGACGGATGAGCTGGCCCTCCACACCCGCGCCCGATGCCGACGGCACGTCAGCGTCGCGGCGCGTGCTGGTACTGAGCGACATTCCGGTCAATCCGCAGGAATCGTTCTCACAGGTCTGCGTCTGGCAACGCTTGCGACAGCTGCTGCGCGGCGGACATCGCGTCAGCTACGCGGCATTGCTGTCGCCACCCGGCGCCGCCCACGCCCGTGAAGTGATTGCTTTGGCGCAGCACGAGGGGCTGGACCTGCCGGCCACGGTGCCGCTGGCCGCACTGCGCGCCGGCGCCTACGACGTGCTGTATCTCACCCATCTGTGGCGCACACCGACCCTGACGCTCGGCGCACGCCTGGCCGCTTCGCTGCGGGCGCCGGACCGGCGCCCAGCTGTGGTCTACGACTCGCATGACTGTCTGTTCAAAGGCGTGGCGCCGTTCATGTCCCCGGCCGACGCGGCGACACTGATCGCTGCGGAGCGCGACTTGCGTGCGCTCGCCGACTGCTCGGTCCTGATCTCGGAAACGGAGCGCCAGGATGCCATCGCCCGCTTCGGCCTGACCGCTGCACGTACCCATGTGCTCTCTCCGGTGGCGGAGTTGCAGACGTCGGCGTTGGCGATTCCTCACAGCGAGCGTCGCGATCTGTGCTTCGTCGGCTTCCCCCATGCGAGCAATCTCGAGGCGTTGGGCTATTTCCTGAGCGATGTCTTCCCGCGCCTGTTGCAGCGCCGCCCGTCGCTGCGGCTGCGCCTGATGGGCAGTGGCCTGCAACGCCTGCGACTGCAGCTGCCCGAATCGGTGACGCAGCAGGTGGACGTGCGCGGTTACGTACCGGCGTTGGCGGAAGCCGTCGGTCAGTGTCGGCTGCAGGTCGCACCGATACGCCAGGGCGCCGGCATCAAGGGCAAGGTTCTGGAGAGCATGGCCTGCGGGACGCCGGTGGTCGGTACCGCCAAGGCCTTCGAAGGCATGCCGGTGCAGGACGGCGTGCAGGCGCTGCAGGCAGAAACGCCCGAACAATTCTGCGACCAGATCCTGCGTGCCTACGACGGCGAGGCGCTGTGGACGAGCCTGCAGCGCGCAGGCGCAGAGCTGGTGCAGTCGCGTTACGCGGTCTCCGTGCTCGCCAGTGAACTCGATGCACTCATGCGCGCCGTCGGCCGGCATCGCTCGTGATGGCGCGCGCGGCGCCCGTTCAGTAGAAGTTGGCCCGTGCCGTCAGCCCGACGGTCCTCGGATCGCCAGCATAGGCCCCATAGTCGCCGACGCCGTACAGCGGGTGCACGCCGGCAACGTAGTCGCGATCGAACACGTTGCGCGACCATAGCCACACATCCCAGCGGCGCCCGCTGTCGCGCAGGCCGAGACGCAGATTGGTGAGGCTGTAGCCTTCGATGTACGACGAGCGACCATGTTCGACCGTGCCCCAGTAGCCGCTACGGAAACTGGTATCGACGGCGCCGTACGCTTCAAGCCGCTCGCCGATGAAGCGACCATACTCCAGGCCCGCCGTTCCGCTCCAGCGCGGCGCGTTGTACAGGGGCTCGCCGCTCAGGTCCTTGTCGTTGTCGCGTGAATCCTCGTTGGGTGCATTGTCGAAATCGATCGTCACTGCATCGCTGTAGGCCACCCCTGCACGCCATCGCAGTCCATCGAACAGATGGCCGAAGGCATCGAGTTCCACGCCGCGCAGCCGCACCTTGCCGACATTGAGCAGGTTGATCTGGCGCGGATTGGGGATCACGGTGTCCTCCTCGTCGAAGGTCAGCGCCTGATAGTCGCGGATGTCGGTGTGATACAGCGCCAGCGCCACCGACAAGCGTCGCTCGAAGAACTGGCCCTTGATGCCGACCTCGTAAGCGGTCGCCTCCTCGGGCTCGAAGGTCGGCCGGATCGACTCGCTGGTGAAGCCCAGATTGATGCCGCCGCCCTTGTAGCCCCGCGCCACCGAGCCGTAGGTCATCAGGTTCGGCGCCAGCTTGTAGCTCAGCGCCACCTGCCCCGAGAAGTTGCCTTCGTTGCGCCGGGTCGCCCGGTAGTACTCGCCACCGGCGATGGCGTCGAGCAGGCCCTCCACTGTGTATTGCGACAGCCCTGCCAGCTGCATTACCGGATCAATCAGGTTCAGCGCCGTGCACTCCGGACAGCCGCCGCTGCGGCTGCGTTCCACCACCGAATCGCGCCACTCGTAGGTGTAGCGCAAGCCCGTGGTCAGATCGAGCCGCGGCGTCAGGTGCCAATCCGCCGAACCGAACGCCGCGACACTATCGGTTTGCTGGGCATAGGGCGTGGAGATGAACGTGCCGTCCAGCGTCGCCGGTGGAATCGCCAGGTACAACGCCGGACCGAACGTGGTTTCGGTCAGGGGCAGCCCCGTGCGCTCGCGCGCCAAACCGCCGAAGGTCCAGCCCACCGTGTCGCGACCAAGCCGGATGCGCTCGTCGCCGCGCAGGTCCTGATGCAGGACATAGAGGCCGATGACCGAGTCGAACGTCTCGAAGTTCGAATCCAGCCGCAGCTCCTGACTGAGCTGGCGATGCTGATTCAAGGTGCTGGTGCTGGCCAGATCCAGCGAGGTGGCGTCGTCGTTGAGCGGCAGGAAGTACCAGCTGCGCCAGGCACTGATGCCGACCAGGCGGTGCCGCTCGCCGAGATCCCAGGTGAACTCGCCGGACAGCGCCTTCTGCCGCATCGACACGCGCGTGCGCCCGTCCGAATCGGCGAGACGGTCGTAGGGGTCCAGCGAGGGACGCGTGTACTCCATGAAGTCGTCGCGCGCCTGCACCGCCTCGCGCACCGGCCCGATCAGCGGATAGACGCAGCATTCCTCGTCGGTACTGGCGTACTCGGCGATGAAACGCCAGCTCACATCATCGGCGGGCGTCCACAGCAACTGGCCGCGCAGGCCCCATTTGTTGCGCTCGTTGAGATCGTGGCCGTTGTAGACGTTGTCGATCATGCCGTCGCGCTGTCCGAGATAGCCGGTCAGGCGGCCGGCCAGCGTGGGGTCGTCGAACAGCTGGCCATTGACGCTGCCGCGCAACTGGCGGTTGCCGTAGTCGCCGATCGTGCCTTCGAGGTTGGCCTCGAAGCTGTGCGACGGCGCCTTGGTGACGATGTTGATGGCGCCCGCCGTGGTGTTCTTGCCGAACAGCGTGCCCTGCGGCCCGCGCAGGATCTCGACGCGGTTCAGATCGACCAGGTCGAACAGGGACAACCCCTGGCGTCCAAGATAAACCCCGTCCAGAAACAGGCCGACACTGCTTTCGATGCCGTCGTTGACCGAGCTGGAGCCCAGGCCACGGATCGTGTAACTGGTCAGGCGCGGATTGGGCACGGTCACCACCAGGCCCGGCACGCGCTCCTGGAGGTCGGTCGCCATCGTCAGGCCCGCGGCGCCCAGCGCGTCGCCATCGAGTACGGCCAGCGAGATCGGCACGTCCTGCGCGCGCTCCTGGCGTCGTCGCGCGGTGACGACGATCGCATCGAGCTCGGTCACCGACGGCGACGGTGCCAGCTCATCGTCGGGCTGCGTCGGGGACAGGCGCTCGACCGGGATCGTCTCCAGACTCGATGCCGCTGCAGCGTCATGCTCCGGCGGCGGCGCGGCGGCGGCGGCGAGCGCCCACCACAGCAGGACGGCGACCGACGCGCGCGCAGCCGCCAGTCGCGCAGCCGCCAGTCGCGCAGCCGCATGCCTTCGATGCCGGCGTCGCACGGGGCTCACCGACACAACATCACGCCGATCCATCAACTGCGGCACCGTCGTGCAGACATTCCAGGCTCGGTAGCGCCTGTTCTCATCGTGAAGCTCCCCCGACGGCAACCGCCGTCGCCGCGCTACCTTACGGCATCGCAGGCCAGGGCACGCGCTTGCCGCAGACGCCGGCCCTGCGGTACAAGCGCCGCGTTCTTCTTGGGGAAACGCATGATCGTCTTCGTCACCGGCGCCAGTGCCGGCTTCGGCACCGCCATCGCCCGCCGCTTCGCCGCCGACGGCGCGCACGTCGTTGTCACCGGCCGCCGCGGCGAACGCCTGCGCAAGCTCGCCGCCGAACTCGGACCGCGCGCGCTGCCGCTGGAATTCGACATCCGCGATCGCACGGCGATCGCGACTGCGGTTTCGAACCTGCCGGCAGCGTTCGCCGATGTCGATCTGCTGATCAACAACGCCGGCCTGGCACTGGGCCTGGAGCCGGCACAACGCGCGCTGCTCGACGACTGGGAGCAGATGGTCGACACCAACATCAAAGGCCTGATGACGATGACACGCGCACTGCTGCCGGGCATGGTCGCGCGCAATCGCGGCCATGTCGTCAACATCGGCTCGATCGCCGGCGAATGGCCCTATCCCGGCGGCAACGTCTACGGCGCGACCAAGGCCTTCGTGCGCCAGTTCTCGCTGAACCTGCGCGCCGACCTGCTCGGCACGCGCGTGCGTGTCACCGACGTCGAGCCGGGCCTGTGCGGGGGCACCGAATTTTCCAACGTGCGCTTCCACGGCGACGACGCCAAGGCGGCGAAGGTCTACGAAAACACCGAGCCGCTGACCGCCGAGGACGTGGCCGATACCGTGCACTGGGTCGCCACGCGACCAGCGCACGTCAACATCAATACGGTCTCGCTGATGCCGACCTGCCAGGCGTTCGCGCCGCTGGCAGTGCATCGCGGCGGCTGACACACGCCCGCCGCACCAGCCCGCCGGAAAGACCTTCCAAAAATCCGGATTGTCGTTAACGTCGCGCCCCATGCCCTATCTGAATACGCGCGACGGCGCCCGGCTGCACTACTACGACCTCGGCCGCGGCACGCCCGTCGTCCTGCTCCACGGCTTCGCGATGCCCGGCGCGCTGTGGCTGCCGTTCGCGCTGCCGCTGCTGCGCCGCTACCGCTTCGTGATTCCGGATCTGCGCGGCTTCGGTCACTCGCATCGCGTGCCGCTATCGCAACCGTGTCTGCTGGACCAGCACGCCGACGATCTCGCCGACCTGCTCGGCCGCCTCGACCTGCGCGACGTGCGCCTGGCCGGCCTGTCCATGGGCGCCTGCACCGCGCTGCAATACCACCGTCGCCATGGCTTTGCGCGTGTGCACAGCTACCTGCACATCGACCAGTCGCCCTGCGTGCGCAACCGCGAGAACTGGGAACATGGCCTGCTCGGCCGCGAACAAACCGATCGCCTCGCGCAGTGGCGCGGGCTGATGGACGAGTTGCAGCCGTACCGGCGCCTGCCGCTCACCGAGGTTCCGGCATCACTGCGCCGCCGCCTGTGGCAGGTGCTCGCCGAGTTCTTCGGCTACGCCTTCCATGGCAAGCCCTGGAAGGCGTTCACCGGCCTGGCCCGTCACGAGCGTCTGATCGCGCGCCTGGCGCCAACCGCGAACTGGTCGATCTACATGGACTGCATGCGCTCGTACCTGGAAGACGACTACGACTGGCGCGACAGTCTGCGCGACATGTCGGTGCCGATGACGGTCATGGTTGGCATGCAATCGACGATGTACCCGGCCGCAGGTCAGTTGCACATCCTCGACGCGGTGCCGCAGGCACGGCTGGTGCGCGTCGAGAACTGCGGCCACGCCGTGCCGTTCGAAGCACCGCGTGTGTTCCGACGCGAGCTGGGACGCTTCCTCGCCGCCGCCTGAGCCGCGGCGGGCGGCGCGCGTAGAATCGCCGCCCATGCCCGTCTCCCTGGAATCGGTGAACCTCGCGCGTATCGGTCGCGCGCTGCTGGGCCTGATCGTGCTGGCAACGACGCTCGCGGCCGTCGCCATCAGCCTGGCGTGGAGTGACGACGCGGTCTGCGCGCTGATCAACGCTGGCCTCCTGCTGCTGCCGTTCCTGCTGCTCGCCACGCTAAGCGGACGGCTGCCGATCGCCCTCGCGGTGACCCTGGGGATGGCGCTGCTGCTCTGGGGCATCGGCGAGTTCAAGCTGCACTTCTTCGGCAACCGGCTGGCGCTGATGGACTTCGTGTTCCTGTCGGAGGGCGCGAACTGGAGCATCGTCAAGCGCTATCCCAGCGTGCAGCTCGCGCTGGCCGCCTGGACCTTGCTCGCGCTCCTGCTGCTGCTCTGGGCGTGGGTCGAGAACCGTCATCGCGCGCCGCTGCAACCGGCGGCCCGCGCCGGCTTCGCCCTGCTGCTCGGCCTCTGGTGCGCCTTTGCATGGACGCACCGCGATCAGCACACCTGGGAGGTATTCCGCGACGACGCCGACTGCGGCCGCGAGAAGATCTGCGGTGTGATGGCGCGGCTGGTGTTCTCCTACAGCGCCTTCGAGTTCGTCTCGCCGCTGCCGCAGCACGATCCGGCGCCTTTTCGCGCGGCGGCGGCGAGGCTGGCCGCGTCGCCTTCGTCATCACCTCCCGAGCGCCTGCCGGACGTCGTCATCTGGCTGCACGAATCGACCTTCGATCCCGCGCAGTACCAGCTGGCGCAATCGCGGCTGCCGCGACTGGCGATGTTCGAGCCGAACCCGCGCACGCAGGCGCAGGGCCTGCTGCGCGTCCATACCTTCGGTGGCAAGACCTGGCTGTCGGAGTTCTCGCTGCTGACCGGCCTGGTGCCCGCGGACTTCGGCACGCGCAGCAGCCAGGTCTTCAACAGCGTCGCGCCGCAGGTCGGCAGCACGCTGGTGCAACGCTTCGAAGCAGCGGGCTACGACAGCGTCGTGCTGATGCCGACGCCCAAGCGCTTCTATGGCGCTGCTCGCACCTACGATGCCGTCGGCTTCGATCGCATCCTGACCTTGCGCGACTTTCCGGAGTACGACGACGTCCCCGGCGACGAATGGGATATCGCCGACAGCGATCGCATGGCCGAGGCTGCGATCACGCTGCTGCGCGATCAACGACGCGTGCATCCCGAGCGACCGCTGCTGCTATACCTGCTGTCGGTGAAGGAGCATGCGCCCTACCGCAAGAGCACGCCGGTGGCCTATGGCCTCGACCAGGCCGGCGTCTCGCGCACGCTGGCCGCCAAGCTCACCGATTACGTGGACCGGTTGCGCCGTCTCGACGATGCGATGACGCGGCTCGAAACCGAACTCATGCAGGCCCCGGAACCGGCGCTGTGGGCCTGGTTCGGTGATCACCAGGCGTACTTCGAGGAAGAGCCACCAGCCTATCGCCATGCGCTGCCGCAGCCCGAGCTCGTCACGCAGTATCAGTTGCGCAGCAAGGATGTACCCGGCCTCAACGAATCACCGGCGCTGCTCGACATCGCATTGCTGCCCTCCTTGATCGCCGACGCCGCCGGCGTGCCGGGCGATACCTACTTCGACGCGCTGTCGGCGATGCGTCGGCTCTGCGACGGCCGGCTCGGGGACTGCACCGATACGGCACTGATCGACAGCTTCAAGGGTCACATCTTCGGCGCCGAGGTCGGCCTGTTCACGCCGCGCACATCGAGCGCGGTGGCCAGCGCGCCGGCTCAGGCTTCGGGCATCGCCGGCAAATCCGTGGGCCCCACATCCAGGCCGAACTGACTCAGCAGCGTTGTCGTCTGCCCACGGTGATGCGCCTGGTGCTGGAACAGATGCGTCACCAGCACCCATGCCGGTTGCTGAAAACGCCGATTCGCGGCCTGGCTGTGAAAGCTGAAATCCGCCGCCAGCCACTCCGCCGTCAGGGTCTCGACCCACACAGCGAGTTCAGCGTCGACTTCGTCGCGGCGCACACGCATCGCCGCGAAGTCTTCATATTGCGGCGTGGTGAGGCTCAGCCCGTCGAGCGGGCGCCCGGTGAAGCGCCGCAACCAGATCTGATCGGCGCACAGCAGATGGTTGAGCGTGGCGTGGATCGACTTGAAGAACGCACCGCGGTCTTCCTTGCGCTGCGCATCGGTGAGCTGCGCCGCGGCGGTATAGACCTTGCCGTTCATCCAGCGGTTGTAGGCGGCCAGACGGCGCGCGTAGTCACGGTCGATCATGGCCGTCAGTCCGAACGGGTCTGCAGCCAGTCGGCGGCGAAGGTCCAACTGGTCTGCGGCGCCTTGCTGCCGCCGAACACGCCGGCGTGACCGCCGGGCGCGAGCAGGAATTCCTTGTCGCTGCTGCCAACGATATCCAGCACCTTCTTCGCCGCCTCGACGCTGACGATCCTGTCGCCGGTGCCGGCGATCGCCAGCAGCGAGCAGTCGATGCGGTCGAGCAGGACTTTCTGATCGCGGTTGAGCCGCAGCTTGCCCTTGGTGAGCTGGTTGCCGAGGCCGACCTTGAGCACGAAGTCCTGCACGATGCCGCCCGGGTAGTCGTGCATGCGGTTGAACCACGTCGACATCGTCTGGTACTCGGTGACGTAGTCGCGGTCCCAGAGGTTCATCAGCAGGTCGAGATAGCCCTGGATGGTGCCGAGCGGGTTGGTCAGCTTGAACACCGCCGAACTCATCCAGCCCGGTACGCGCAGCCAGCGCGCATCGACCGGCAAGCCGTGGAAAGGGAGCCTCTTCACGCCCGGTACCGCGCGCTGCAAGGCGCGCAGCGGCACGTCCATCATCTGCAGTAGTTTTCCGGCGACGCCGATCTGGTGGCTGTCGATGGGGCTGGCGATCGTGACGATGTTGCGGATCTGCGCGTCGTGCGACCAGCCGGCGTAGATCAGGCAGAACAGGCCGCCCATGCAGTAGCCGAACAGCGACAACTCCGGCTCGCCGCTGTCGGCGCGAATGTTTTCCAGCGCCTCCGGCAGCATGCGCGTCGTGTAGTCGGCCAGGCCCAGGTGATGGTGATCCGCCTGCGGGTCGCCCCAGTCGATCAGGTAGACGCGATAGCCGTAGGACAGCAGGAACTTCACGAGACTGCGATTGGGCAGCAGGTCGAAGTTCAGGCTGGTCGCCGCCAGCGGCGGCACCAGCACGATCGGCACGCGCTGCTGCTTGCGTTCGACGCGGCGTGTCGTGTCGCCGACCGCGATCTCGTCCTCGGCCAGCGGTGCGTAACGGCGCACGCTCATCAGGCCGTCGCTGTGGATCGTCTCGAACGGCGTCAGCCCCGCGACGATGAAGTTCTCGGCGTTGAGCCGGCGCTCGATCGCGTTGCTGACCCAGTGCAGGCCGCGCTCGCCGACCCGCGAGGCGCGCGACACGACGCGGTCGACGAGCTTCACCTCAGGCGCTCAGGTAGGTGTAGCCGGTGAGGCCCGTTTCGAGCTCCTTGAGCAGGCGCTCGCCTACGGCGGCCGGCAGTTTCGCGGCCACGATCTTGTCGCGGTACGCGGCCGACAGGCGCTCCGGCTCCAGGTGCACGTAGCGCAGCAGTTCGTCGGTGCGGTCGCCGTGCTCATGGCCTTCCAGCGTCCAGCCGCCCTGGCCGTCGAGCACGACGTTGACGGCGTTGGTGTCGCCGAACAGGTTGTGCATGTCGCCGAGGATTTCCTGGTAGGCGCCGACCATGAAGAAGCCGATGAGATACGGCTCGTGGTCCTTCAGCGCGTGCAGCGCCAGGGTCGGCATCAGGCCTTCGCGGTCGACGTACTGGTCGAGACGGCCGTCGGAGTCGCAGGTCAGGTCGCACAGGCGCGCACGCACGTCGGGGCGCTGTCCGAGACGATGGATCGGCATGATCGGGAACACCTGCTCGATCGCCCAAGCGTCCGGCACCGACTGGAACACCGAGAAGTTGCAGAAGTACTTGGCGGCGAGCTTGTCGCGCAGTTCGTCGATCGCCTCGCGCTGCGCGCGGATCGTCGGGTCGAGCTTGGGCAGCACCGCATGCGCCAGCGCGTAGTAGGCGCGCTCGGCGTAGGCGCGCTGCGGCAGGCTCAGCAGGCCCATCGTGTACTGGATCTGCGCGTCGCCGAAGAACTGCGCGGCGTCGTGCAGGCTCTCGATCGGGCCCTGCGTGTCGATCTGGTCGAACAGCGCGTAGAGGTCGTGCAGCACGGTCGGCGCATCGGCCGCCGGCGCTTCCAGCGTGCGCGAAGGGAGTTCGTCGCGGTCGACGACGTCGGCGATCAGCACGGCGTGGTGCGCGGTCAGCGCGCGGCCGGACTCGGAGATGACATTGGGCTGCGGCTCGCCGTGCTCGGCACAGACCTCCTGCAGCGTGCGCAGGATGTTGCGCGCATATTCCTTCAGCGAGTAGTTCATCGAGCAGAACGAGCGCGAGCGCGTGCCTTCGTAGTCCACGCCCAGGCCGCCGCCAACGTCGACGATATCCACCGGCGCGCCGAGGCGGCGCAGCTCGACGTAGAAACGCGCCGCCTCGCGTAAGCCCTTGGCGACGTCCTGTACGTTGGCGACCTGCGAGCCGAGGTGGAAGTGCACCATCTGCACCGCATTCAGGTGGCCAGCGGCGCGCAGCATTTCCAGCGCGTCCAGCACCTGCGGCGAAGTCAGGCCGAACTTGGCCTTCTCGCCGCCGGTGTTCTGCTGCGTGCTGGTGAAGTTGGCCGACAGGCGTACGCGCAACCCGATCAGGGGCGCGACGTCGAGCGCCTTGGCTTCCTCGATCACCAGCGGCAGCTCGGAGAGCTTCTCGACGACGATGTAGACCTGGTGGCCGAGCTTCTGGCCGATCAGCGCGCGGCGGATGTAGCTGCGGTCCTTGTAGCCGTTGCAGACGACGACGCTGCCCGGCCGCGCCATGCCGAGCACCGCAGACAGTTCCGGCTTGGAGCCGGCTTCCAGGCCGACACGCTCGCCGCCGTGGCGCACGATCTCCTCGACGACGTCGCCCTGCTGGTTGACCTTGATCGGGTATACCGCGGTGTAGCGGCCCTGGTAGCCGAGCTCCTCGATGACCTCGGCGAAAGCGCCGGTCAGCGCGTCGACGCGGTCGTGCAGGATGTTGACGAAGCGCACCAGCACCGGCAGTTCCAGGCCTTCCTTCGGCAGGCGGCGCGCCAGCTCGTAGAGGTCGATACCGACGTCCGAGCGTTCGCGGAACGGCCGCACCACGACGTGACCGGTGCTCTCTCCGTCGCCGGCGACGTCGAAATAGCCCTCGCCCCACTGGGGCATGTTGTACAGCTCGCGGGCCTGCGCGGGGGACCAGGTCGGATTCGTCACCGGCGGTTCACTCGGAAGTTCATCTGGATTGTGGGGGCGAGCGCGTATACTCGCGCCGCAATTTTAGAGGATATGGACATGTCACTGGACCGCAGCTGGTTCACCGAGGCGATCGACGCCACCGGTACCGCCTTTTCGCTCAAGGCCGAGAAGGTGCACGAGGAGCAGACGCCCTACCAGAAGATCGAGATCTGGAAGGCCGAGACCTTCGGCTGGCTGATGACGATCGACGGCTGCACGATGGTCTCGACCCGCGACAACTTCCTCTACCACGAGATGATGTCGCACCCGGCGCTGAACTCGCACCCGGACCCGAAGAACGTAGTCATCGTCGGCGGCGGCGACTGCGGCACCCTGCGCGAGGTCCTCAAGCACCCGGAAGTGACGTCGGCGACGCAGGTCGAGATCGACGAGCGCGTCACGCGCCTGTCCGAGAAGTACTTCCCCGAGCTGTGCGACAAAAACAACGACCCGCGCGCGACATTGTTCTTCGGTGACGGCATCCAGTGGATGAAGGACGCCAAGCCTGGCTCCATCGATCTGATCATCATCGACTCCACCGACCCGGTCGGCCCGGCCGAAGGCCTGTTCGGCAAGAAGTTCTACCTCGACTGCATCCAGGCGCTGGCGCCGAACGGCATGCTGGTGCAGCAGTCGGAATCGCCGCTGCTGCACCTCGAATTGATCAAGGAAATGCACGCTGCGATGCGCGAGGCCGGCTTTGCCGAGACCACGCTGCTGCACTTCCCGCAGGTCATCTACCCGTCCGGCTGGTGGTCTGGCTCCATCGCCTGCAAGCAGGCCGGCTCACGCGTCGAACGCCTCGACGAGAAGGCCATCGCCGCGCTCGACGCGCAGTTCTACAACGCCGACACGCATCGCGGCGCGTTTGCGCTGCCGACCTACGTGAAGAAGGCGCTGGCCGGCTGAAAGCCTCACGCCATGCAGTGAGTCGTCGGGCTGCGCCCCCTGAGATCAAAGCTTGGGACGTCGCCGCGTGAGGCTCCGCGTGCGCTATTGGATGGCCGTGCTTCCGTCCGAACGCGAAGCCGGCGCGGCATCCGATGGCCGCGCCCGATTTGCCGCGGCGGCGCCACCGTTCGCCTTGGGCGTACCGCACAGATCGTCGATCTGCGCCTCGGTTTTCGCGATCAGCTGCTGACGCTCATCCGCGTTGTATTCCTTGTCGCGCCCCAGGCTGTCGCGCTCGACAATCCGCGCGGCGGTTCGATAGGTCTTGATCTGCTCCTGCTTGCGCGCGCACTCGACCGCACGCTCCAGAGACTGGGCCTGTTGCGCGCCGTCGCCCAAGCCGCCACGGCTGTCGGCCTCCGTGTTCGTAGGCGCGCGAACGTCTACCCGCTCCCAACCCGGTTGCGGCTGGTCGGCATAGTGAACGCGTCCCTGCTGATCCACGTATTTGAAGATTTGCTGTGCAGACGCAACGCCGCACACACCAAAGAGAATCAGGGCCAGGCCCGGCAGGGTGATCTTCATCGCAAGCTCTCGGCGATCGGGAGCCGCAGTCTAGTACGATTCCGCGAATCTCCGTAGGAGCGTCCGATGAGTGCAGACCCCCAGCCGCTGATCGCGACGCGCAAGCCGTTCCTGATCGAAGCGTTGCCACCCGGCGAGTACCGCTGGTGCGCATGCGGACGCTCGCAGTCGCAGCCCTTTTGCGACGGTTCGCACAGCGGCACCGGGATCGAGCCGATGCCGTTCACGGTGAAGCGCAATACCGGCACCCTGTGGCTGTGCGGCTGCAAGCACACCCGCCATCCCCCGCACTGTGACGGCGCCCACAACCGGCTGCCGCCCGTATCGCAGCCGTAAAAAGGCGGCCTCTCGGCCGCCTTTTGATGATGCCGGCGATCCGAAACTACAGCGTCTGAAGGTCGTAGCCGCGCTCGTTGTGCTGCGTAGTGTCGAGACCCATCGTCTCCTGCTCGGCACTGACACGCAGCCCGACGCACCGATCCACCAGCTTCAGGACCAGCCAGGTCACCGCCGCCGTCCACGCGATCGTGGCGCCGATGCCCAGCAGCTGGACCCCGATCTGCGAGCCCATCGTCATGCCGTCTGCATAGCCCTGCCCGCTGAACACGCCCAAGGTCGTCGCGGCAAAGAAACCAGCGGCAAAGGTGCCGAGCATGCCGCCGACACCGTGCACCGGGAACACATCGAGCGAATCGTCGATCTTCAGCCGGTGTTTCAACGCCTGTGTGGCAAAGAAGCAGATCAAACCGGCTGCCAGACCGATCAGCAGTGCGCCCCCCGGTCCGACGACACCCGACGCCGGGGTGATCGTGCCCAGACCCGCGACCATGCCGGTGACGATGCCCAGTGCCGACGGCTTGCCGTACTTCATCCACTCGATGGCCGCCCACATCCCGGCACCCGCCGCCGCCGAAAGATGGGTCACCAGAATCGCCATGGCCGCGTTACCGCCTGCGGTCAGCGCCGACCCGCCGTTGAACCCGAACCAGCCGACCCACAGCATCGCGGCGCCGGTCACCGTCATGGTCAGGTTGTGCGGCATCATCGGCGTCTGCGGGAATCCCTGCCGCCGACCCAGCACCACCGCGGCGACCAGCGCCGCGACACCGGCCGTGATGTGAACCACCGTGCCGCCGGCAAAGTCGATCAGGCCCCGCGCAAACAGCCAGCCATCGGCCGCCCAGACCCAGTGGCAGACCGGCAGATAGACCGCGAACAGCCACAGCACCGAGAACAGCAGCATTGCCGAGAACTTCATGCGCTCGGCGAATCCGCCGACGATCAGCGCCGGCGTGATGCAGGCGAAAGTGAGCTGGAACATCGCGAACGCGGCCTCGGGCACGGTGCCGCTCACCGCATCTTCGGTCACGCCCGCGAAGAAGGCCTTCGAAAGACCGCCGATGAACCCATTGCCGGGCGCAAACGCAAGGCTATAGCCGCAGATCAGCCACAGCACCGACACCACGCACACGACCGCAAAGCACTGCACGAGCACCGACAGCACGTTCTTGGCCCGCACCAGACCGCCGTAAAACAAGGCCAGACCCGGCAGCGACATGAACAGCACCAGCGCGGTGGCCGTCATGATCCAGGCGGTATCGCCGGTGTCGATCGCCGGCACCGGTGCCTGCGCCAGAGCCAGGCCCGGCAGCACCGTCAACAGCGCGCCCATCAAATGCTTCATCGTCCCCTCTCCCCTTCAGACCCGCACGGCCCCATGAAAAACCCCCGTTCATCTTGCGATCAACGGGGGCCGTAAAAACAATGGTTGCTGACAGTCTCAGACAGCCTCGACACCGGATTCGCCGGTGCGGATACGCACCGTCTGGTCGAGGTCGTAGATAAAGATCTTGCCGTCGCCGATCTGGCCGGTCTTGGCCGCCTTCTGAATGGCTTCGGTCGCCTTGTCGACCTGATCCGGTGCCAGCGCCACCTCGATCTTGATCTTGGGCAGCAGATCGACGGTGTACTCGGCACCACGATAGAGCTCGGTGTGCCCTTTCTGACGGCCGAAGCCGCGCACCTCGGTCACGGTCATGCCCTGCACGCCGATATCGGCGAGGGCCTCGCGCACGGCGTCGAGCTTGAACGGCTTGATGATGGCAATCAGCATTTTCATGGCGCGGCTCCGGGAAATCAGGGCCGGAATTCTAGCACCCGACCTGCGGATTCACGCCAAGCACGCGATAAGATCGTGCACCGTGCAAAGAAAAGGGGCGGATGCTCGCGCATCCGCCCCAGACCCACCGGAGAAATCAGGCCGCCGGTAACGGCCGACGATCAGGCAACGATTACGACAGGATGTAGCCGCGCTCGTTGTGTTCCGCGATGTCCAGACCCTCGGTCTCCGCCTCTTCCGAGACGCGCAGACCGCCGGTCATCACCGACACCACCTTGAGGATGATGTAGGTCAGCACACCGGTGTAGACGATGGTGAACAGCACGCTCTTGATCTGGATCCAGACCTGCGCACCGACCGTCACGCCTTCACCCGGCGACCAGACGCCACCGAACTGCGGGAAGGCGAAGACACCGGTCAGCACCGCGCCGACGATGCCGGCCACGGCGTGAACACCGAACACGTCCAGCGCGTCGTCGTAGCCCAGCATCTTCTTCAGCTTGGTGGCCGCGAAGAAGCTGATGACACCGGCCAGCAGACCGAGGATCAGCGCGCCCGAGGGGCCGACCGTGCCCGCCGCCGGGGTGATGGCGACGAGGCCCGCGACCGCACCGGAGGCGATACCCAGCGCCGACGGCTTCTTGTGCATCGCCCACTCGATCAGCATCCAGGAGACGGCCGCAGCAGCGGTCGCGATCTGGGTGACCAGCATGGCCATGCCCGCGCCGGCACCGGCAGCAACCGCCGAACCCGCGTTGAAGCCGAACCAGCCGACCCACAGCATGGCTGCACCGACCAGGGTGTAGACCAGGTTGTTCGGCGGCATCGGCGAGGTGCCGTAGCCCTTGCGCTTGCCCAGCACGATGGCCGCCACCAGACCGGCGATACCGGCGTTGATGTGGACCACAGTGCCGCCCGCGAAGTCGAGCACGCCTTCATCCCACAGCAGGCCGCCGTCGCCGCTCCACACCATGTGGACCATCGGGAAGTAGCAGATGGTGACCCACAGCACGGTGAACAGCAGGACCGACGAGAACTTCATGCGTTCAGCGAACGCACCGACGATCAGCGCCGGCGTGATGATCGCGAAGGTCATCTGGAAGGTGATGAACACCGATTCCGGAATCGTGCCGACCAGGCCGTCCAGGGTCAGGCCCGACAAGAACGCCTTGTCGAAGCCACCGACGATGCTGGACAGGCCGAGCTTGCCGGCCTCCATGCCCGTGGTGTCGAACGACAGGCTGTAGCCGTAGACCATCCACAGCACCGACACCACACCCGTGATGGCGAAGCACTGCATCATGATCGACAGCACGTTCTTGGCGCGGACCATGCCGGCGTAGAACAGCGACAGACCCGGGATGGTCATGAACAGCACCAGCACCGTGGCCACGATCATCCACGCGGTGTCACCGGTATCCAGCGTCGGCGCCGCTTCTTCGACCACCGCCGCCTCGACCGGCGCCTCGGGCGTCACCGCCTCGGTCACCGCCTCGGCAACTGCCGCCGCTTCCGCGGTCAGATCGACCGCCGCCGCTTCGGCAGCGGCTTCCTGCGCCGTCGCACCGTCTTGCGACCACGCGGGCGCGGACAGGCCGCACAGGGCGGCCAGCATCAAAGCACTCAAATATTTACGCATCATGGGAAAGGCTCCTTACAGGGCGTCCTTGCCGGTCTCACCCGTACGGATACGGATGGCCTGGTCGAGGGAGTAGACGAAAATCTTGCCGTCGCCGATCTTGCCGGTATGCGCCGCCTTGCTGATGGCGTCGATGGCGCCCTCCAGCTTGTCGTCGGCGACCGCGACCTCGATCTTCACCTTCGGCAGAAAATCCACCACGTATTCAGCGCCGCGGTAGAGTTCCGTGTGGCCCTTTTGGCGGCCGAACCCTTTGACCTCCGTCACCGTAATGCCAGCCACGCCGAGGTCCGAGAGTGCTTCGCGCACCTCGTCCAGCTTGAACGGCTTGATGATGGCTGCAATCAATTTCATGGACATCACTCCTGAGTCGGAAAGCGTTTCCGTCGGGGGAGCCTTGACACCCCGACAGCCCGTGCCCTTTCGAGCACAGAGCGTGCCAATCGCCTGAGGACTCTTCCCCGGGCTGCCGGACGCTGCGTCCACGCGGGATGCTCCGTTTTGGGGCGCGCCTGCACCGCAGGGTCGCGCGGGTTCCCCGCCCGGGCCCTGCGCTGGCCGTTTGGACAGTGGACAGGCCCCGCTGCGGGCACCGACACTCGCGTTTCCTATCGCTGCTACTGAAAGCCTCATGGTCGACGCCCGTCTGCTGGAAGATCTCGCCGCCAAGCTGAGCCGCGTGCTGCCGCCGGGCCTGTCCGGCCTGCGCCGCGAGCTGGAGGACAATTTCCGCGCCGTACTGCGCGCCAATCTCGAGAAGTGGGATCTGGTATCGCGCGAACGCTTCGATGTGCAGGCCGAAGTACTGGCGCGGACCCAGCAGCGCCTGGCCCAGATGGAACAGCGCCTGAAGGCTCTGGAAGCCTCGTCGCAGCGCTAGCGACATGGCCCTGGCCACGGTGCTGGCACGCGCGAACGGCCTCGACGCCGCGCCGGTCACCGTGGAAGTGCACCTGGCGCCGGGCTTGCCAGGCTTTTCCATCGTCGGCCTGCCCGAAGCGGCAGTACGCGAGGCCAAGGACCGGGTGCGCGCCGCCATCGTCACGTCCGGCTATCCGTTCCCGCAGCGGCGCATCACCTGCAATCTCGCGCCGGCAGACCTTCCCAAGGATGGCGGCCGTTTCGACCTCGCCATCGCGCTGGGCATTCTGGCCGCCGCCGGCGAAATCCCCGCCACGGCCCTGGACGGCATCGAGGTTCTGGGCGAACTCTCGCTGTCGGGCGAGATTCGCCCGGTGCGCGGCCTGTTGCCGGCGGCCCTGCAGGCCACGGCCGCCAACCATGCGCTGCTGATCCCGACGGGCGGCCTCGCGGAGGCCGGACTGGTGCCGGCCGCCCAGTTGCATACCGCCACCCAACTCGGCGCGCTTTGCGCCGCCCTGCATGCCGGCCCGCTGCCGACGGCCCACCCCGCCGCGCCGGTCATTGCCAGCGTGCCGGTTCCGGATATGGCCGAGGTCCGCGGCCAACAACCCGCCAAGCGCGCGCTCGAGATTGCCGCCGCTGGCGCGCACTCGTTGTTGATGGTGGGGCCACCCGGTGCCGGCAAGTCGATGCTGGCACAGCGGCTGCCCGGCATCCTGCCGCCGCTGACCGCGGACGAAGCCCTCGAAGTCGCCGCCGTGGCGTCGATCAGCGAGGCCGGTTTCCAACCGGAACAATGGGGCCAGCGCCCGTTCCGGGCGCCCCATCACACCGCCTCCGGCGTGGCGCTGGTCGGTGGCGGCTGAGATTTACAACAAGAAATGCGACTGCACAACTAAAATGCGACTGAAAGGATGCTTGCCGCTTGGACGATGACTACACGCTATTTAATCAACTCCACTCTCGGCTTTGAAGTTATTTAAGAGCGCACGACGTTCTATGAGATTTACCGGCGCTTTATGAGAAGCGCCGTCCAATAGGATTCTAAATATTATTTAAATTCATAGGCTTGTGCCTTCGCCCCTGGCGTCCTGCCGGTCGTCAGCAGCTAACATCGCTATTAGTCTCACGCGTGCGACACCCCTGTGTGAGCTCGCTATCCACAGACAGCACTGCTGTCGCGGCATACACGCACCAAGCTGGCCCGCCTGCATACCCAACGGGCATTGCCGCACCGCATCGGGTCAACAAATTTTTCAGCGCCTGACCACGCGCAAAGACGGCTGGATTCAGATCATCGTCAACAACGAAAGCAACTTCACGATTGAAACGCAAAGCAGAGGTGGTGCGGCATGAATCAGAATGGGGGAGCCTGCCGAGGTGCCATAATTAGTTAGCCCGCCGCAGACTCAGGCGGCGCTCCAGTTTCTCGCTCCCATTTTTCGATCATCCGCTGCCGTTCGACTTCAAAAAGGCGACGCGCCTCTTCAGGCGTGATCCTTCCCGCCTGCATGGCCTCACACGCATTGACCCGCGCGCGCCAGAGTCGCTCGACATCCTCCTCCTCGCGGGTCCCTCGGTACTTCGCTCGAAGCGTATCCCAAGCGGTCAGATGGGGTCCCGGGTCACAGCTTTCGCTGCCCGACTGAGCCGTGTTCACGGTCATAAGAAGTAGCAATAGGATGATCAAACGAGTGTTTCGCATCGCATCGCTCCGGTAGCGTGCGATATCCTGATGACATTCCGGGTTTGCGACACCTGTCCGTATGGCCAGTCTGCCGTGCAAAGCCCTAAGACGGTCTATCAGACGGGCAATCAACAGCCCCTGCCGCACCATTCTGATGAAGCAATCTCATATCGTTCCCAAGAGCATCCAGGTACATCCATGACGGGCTTTAGTAGCGCGCTGAAGGCAGAGATCAATCGGCTGGCCAAGAAGGTGGTCCGGCAGGAAATGGCCGCAGCGACACGCGCGGCGAAACTGCAGAAGCGGCAGCTATCTCATCTGAAGCAAAAGGCCACTGAACTCGAACGGGCGATCGCCAAGCTGAAGCGCGGCGCGGCCGCCGTCTCTTCTGGCCCGATCGATTCAGCTGAGCCAGTCAAGCATCGCTTCTCTCCCGCTCGCTTGCTCGCGCTGAGATCCCGTCTCGGATTGAGTCGAGAGGGCTTTGGTGCGCTGGTCGGCGTGAGCGGGCAGACCATCTACAACTGGGAGCGGCAGTCGGCCCGCCCTCGCAAGACTCAGCTCGCCGCAATTGCAGCGGTAAGGGCAATGGGCAAACGAGAGGTGCAAGCCAAGCTGGAAGCGATTGCCGCGGCGGCTTAGCCAGGGAAGCTTTGCCTCCGAGGGGAACTCGCTGACCAGATAGGCCACTGGGTCAGGTGGTGCCCGAGGCCGGATTCGAACCGGCAACCTGTCGCTAATCTGGCGAAGCCGTCCCGACGGGACGGGTCGGCTTATAAAGCCGCTGCTCTACCGTTGAGCTACCCGGGCGCGCATAACGACGGCACCGGGTATGAGGACGTGAGAATTGCTGCAGCTCATCTGTCCACTGTGAGCGACCAGGATCAGCCTTGTCAATGAGATTCCCGGAGCGGTCGATCAACCAGGCCGCCCCTGTCCGTTCGGACAGCTTGCGCGTTTTAAAGAATTGGCATCCTAATCTCAAATCATCGTGTCGCCAGGCTGGATATTGCCGGCAAACATGGAGATGCTCCGGAATCCGAGCTCTTAGGCACTCTCTGAGATCGGCCTTTCAGCTCGATATCGAATAGACGATGGGAAATCGCATGAATCAAACAATGGAGAAGCACGGTGTATGAATCTCGTTAGCGTCGAGATCCTCCCCGCTCTTGCCGGTCAGGCGCTCAGTGCTGTGCTCGGTTTCGCCTTAGGTCTCTTGGCATTCGCCATGAACGAATCCCGAAAAGCTTGCGTCGAGAGACGCGCATTGTCGCGGATTTTTCTGGATCATATTGGCGATCGTTGGCGCGACGTTGATCGACTCCAGACCGTTCCGGTCAACGACTACCTGGCTCGGGCCAAGGCCGATCCTGCCCTGCCGCCTGGTACATTTTTTTATGGAGAGCCGGAGTTTGCATTTGAAGTGGATGACTTGGACCTCTATCGCACGCATGGCGCGCGACTCTTAGGATTGCTGGGGCCAAAACCTCGAAGTGCTTTGCTGCGAGCCTACCGCTTGCTACGGCAGGCCGAGCAAAGTCGCCTATTCGTCGCGGCCATGAAACCTGACGCACCTGACCAGGAACAGCACAGGCAGAGGTTTCTTTCCCTGGTTAAAGACTACTCTAACGAGATGCTGAGACTGCATGATCTGCTGGAGCGTGATCTCACTTTCTGGCCCGCCGCAACAAACCGCGCAAGGTAGCGCGGGCAGTAAAGACGTCATACTTGCGATCTCGTACGTTGCCGCCTAAAGAGCGCCCAGCAAGCTGCAGAGCCGAATCGGCAACGAAGAGTTGAAAACCTCAGTTTCAATTCTTCGTTCGAGTCTCTGCGGCAGGATCCAAGTCCCATGCAGGCAACGGCCGCGGCCCTTTGGCCATGGGCCAATCAGGATACAAAGCATGCAGCGCCTTTGCACCCACGATGGCATGGCAAGCTGCGCGTTTCTGATGCTCAGGATCCGCTTCAATCAGTTCATCTAGCGCAGCCTGGCATGACGTAAGACGGGCAGCGATCTTGGCTCTGTCGCTCCTATGCGACAAAGGGCCATCAGCCATAGCGCACAGAGCTTGGCCCGGTGAAATGTGGGCAGCCATCTCGCGCATCGCACGCTCGGCATCGCGCGCACGATGCAGCCACTGCTCGCGACCATACCCATTTCCAGTGTGAGCGTTGCCGACAAAGGCAGCGACAGACTTAATGACCGCGTCACGCTCCAATTCCAGAACCTCATCGCAACGCAGGGTCTGTCCGAGATCGCGCTCCGCCAAGTGAGCACGAACCTGATCACCGTCAAGCCGCAGTGACAGGACGCGGTAGCTCACCGGATGATCGGCCAGGCTGTCGACGTTCGCGTTTGAATCGTCGGAGAATGCGTCGTGAGTGTGCGCCGATACGAACCTGGACAGCACATTCGGTCTTGCCAACCGCGCCTTGAGCCATTCCCTCGTATCTGCGTGCATCGCCCCCCGGTGAAGCGGGTAGTGTCCGGCCAGGACAATGAAGTCCTCACGACCGGGGCCGTCCAAGTACGCGTCGACTGCTAGGCGTTGTGCGTTACCGATGAAGCCACAGTCCGTATTGTTCGCTGATCGGCAGGGCCAAAGACGATCAGCCAGGACAAAGTGAGGAGCGGTCTGCCAGTCGGCGGTGTCGAGCAGGATGACACTCACGAAGCGGGTGCGGGTCTCATCAAGAGGTAGGCGTTGAATCTGCAGAAGATGGCCGCGCGACCATTCAGTAGCTCGGTCGTCGTAGAAAGACACATGCAGGGCGCGACCGTGGACGTCCGGCTGCGCACGATCATGACTGAATCGCAACCGCGCCGCTTCTGCGAGGCTGATTTTCGCGGTTCGTCCACGTTCCACCCCCTCGCAGGTAGCGCGTAGCGCGGCGGCGTCACCAGCGAGCGCTGGGTTTCTCAGTAGGTAAGCGCAGACAAGGTCGCGCTTTCGGAACTTCGCCTGGTACCGGCGGACACCGCCCCATTCGGGATCGCAAACGGCGTTGGCATGCCCCTCAAGCCCGGGATCGATACCCGCCTTCGGCTCCCAAAAAGACCTAAACAGAAGCACGTTTCGAACCGCAGCACCGTAGTGGACGTTACCCTGAAACAAGCCATCATGATTGCCTGGCGCCATCAGGACCGGTACGCCTTCAGGGGCACTAAAAAGCGAGGACGCGACACGCTTCCATTCGGTAGCGCAAGAGTAGTCCAGCAAGTCCCCGAGGTGGATGGCGAGCGCTGCGGTCGGCATATCCTGAAGCGCGGCGCGCAGGACATACTTGGAAAACAACTCTTGCTCCGACGAGCGCAGGGCGACTTTCGTTTCGTCTTGCGCCTCCTTTGCAGAGAAGCCGGTGTTATGACCGAACAACTCTTTTTCCTGGTTGTCGGCTACGATAGTGATGTCAAGCGCGCTTACACTCGTATTGGCAAGTACCGCAGCGAGAGCAATGAATACGATCAACGGCGAAGTGTTCATATGACGTCCCCTCCCCCAAGGCGATGCCGGCGCGAAAGGCATTCGTACTGTACCGCCTCTAAATCGTCACCCTGGGCGGATTCGCCCATCTCGCAAGCGCGACTCACATGTCGAAGAGTTGGGCGCGCCGCCCGTGCAGCGCTTGCTATCCGAGGCTGGCACTATCGGACCTCGGCCTGCAGCGCTGTTGCTTGCGACAAATCGTATCCAAAGGACCCCTGATCGTCGACAGTGCCTACTGACCAGGCCGACGGCATGCCTCAGGAAAGAAGCCAATTGGGGAGCGCTGCCCGCGCGGCGTGATCACGGCGCGCTGCTAGAGGAAATGCTGGCAGGCTTCCGCCAAGGTGATGCCGTGAGCCAGGAAATAGACGAACCTCCGGTCGGAATAAAGCGGCGGGGCCGGCGCCTGACGAGGCTGGCAGTGCGGACGACGAATTAGGTTGATCTGGCCCAAAGCGCCCAGTTGGTGCTATTTAAGGCTCTCGATTCAAAGACGGAGCTGGAGGGCAACCACCAGCGGCACATAAAGACGCGTGGCGAACTTGTGGCTCGGAGCTGGACAGCATTCGAAGTCTGGGATTGCCAGACGAACTTGATCAGGTTGAACGCCCTCGCAAAGACACCAATGCTCGCGGCGGACGTGTCGCGCTCGGGAAGGGACAACGAAAAAAGATGAGCCAAGAATTCGACCTTACGCCGGATCCTCGCGTCCTGCAAATGTTGGGTGAGATCAACCTTCCACAGTGGCGCTGTCTCGCGGAGCTGATCGACAATTCGATCGACGGATTCGTGCACGCCGCCCGGTCCGGCGCATCGATCGCGGCACCAGAAATCATCGTGGCGCTGCCGACTGCGGACAATGAATACGCGCGCGTTACGGTGAGAGACAACGGCCCAGGCATGTCGTTCCAGGCGTTAGAGAAAGCGGTCCGCGCCGGTTGGTCGGGAAAAGATGGGCTCTCCAATCTTGGCCTGTTCGGCATGGGCTTCAACATCGCTACAGCCCGGTTGGGGTTGGTGACCGAGGTTTGGACCAGCCGAGTAGGCGATCCGGAGGAGGTTGGTGTTCGTATCGACCTCGATGAGCTGCGTACGACTGGGGGCTTCAAGGTTCCGCGGCAGACCCGTGCCAAGTCAGACCACAACGCGCATGGGACCACGATCATGATCAGCCGGCTCAAGTCGGATCAACGAGCATATCTCGCGCGAGGCAACAATCAAAAAACGATGCGCAAGCATCTCGCCAGGGCCTATTCCGCGTTGCTCGGCCAGTCAGAGGCGGGCAAGATCAGGCTGACTGTTTGCAACATGCGTCTGACGCCGAGGCGCCATTGCGTGTGGGGAGAGGATCGCACCGTCTCGCTCCCCGATGGCACGAACGCAGGCGCCATCACTCATATCGACGTAAAGCTCGCGCCGCGTCGGCACTGTAGTCATTGCATGCGAACGCTCGCCCCAGCGGAGGACTCCTGCCCGACGGGCAGCCCCGGCTGTAAGGTCGTCGAGGTGGAGCGCCGGATCCATGGATGGATTGGACTGCAACGCTATTTGCACAACACAGAGTTCGGACTGGATTTTATCCGCAACGGGCGAAAGATCGAGATTTCTAACAAGGATCTCTTCGAGTGGAGCGATGGCGACACCACTGAGGTAGAGTATCCAACGGACGATCAACGTGGACGCGGCCGCTTTGTTGGCGAGATCCATATCGACCATTGCCGGGTGAGCTATACCAAGGATCGCTTCGAGAGAGACGACCCCGCATGGAGTGAGATGGTGCGAGTGGTTCGTGGCGAGGGGCCGCTGCGACCAATCGTCGCAAAACAGAGGGGCTATACCAGCAATAATAGCCCGCTCTACCAGCTCTATCAGACATTCCGTCGGTCCAGTCCTCAAGGTAAGAACGGCTTGTGGTCGCGCGTATTGGTGGTCAAGGACAATGACCGCGCTCAACAAATGGCGAACCAGTTCGAGGAGGATGATCCCGACTATCTTACGGATGAGCGCTGGTGGCAGCTCGTTGTCGAGCAGGACAAAGAGATCCTCGGTGAGAAGTCCTCTGAGGAAGGCGACGCGCCGCTTCCGGCAGGCTTTGTTGATGAGCCGCCTGCGGGCGATCCCGCCGGGAGAACCACGACGATGGCGCCGCCTCAACCGAAGCCCAAGCCTCCTCCGCCACCAGTGCGGCGTCAAATTCATGAGCTGTCCCGAAAATACGTACACCCAACCTTCCGAGTCGAGTACGAGATCCAGGCCTACGGTGTCGCGAGCAATGATCCGGATCTCCCGGCAGGACTCCCGTGGGTACTGAAGCTCGATGACGTCGCGACAAGAACGTATGGATTCCTTGTCGACGTAAGCCACGATATCTTCCGATCGACCACGATGACACCCCTCGACGGCCTTCTGACCGAGCTTACTTGCCGCACCGTCGATTTCTTGAAGGGCCAAGCGCAAGATCCATCGGTCGCCGGCGTGCTTGCCGACTTCCGGAGGCTCTACTGCCTGGATAGCAGGCTCGATCCGCAGGAGATCGTCACGCTCGCGACTTCCGTCCTTGGGGACATGGCCCGTGCAGTGCCCTCCCTCATTGCGGCGGGAAAGGGCGAGGCGCTATTCAATGAACTCGAGGCTGGTGAGCGCGACAGCATCGCGCGCCGGATGGCCAATCGCAGCGTCCCCGATCATCGGGCGTTGATCGCGGATGGACGCTTCTGGGACTACGCGAATCCGGAATCCCTGAGAGGTCTGTTCGGCAGACATCCTGAGCTTTTCATGGATGGCACGTATTGGAACGATGCCTACAGCAGCATCGATTTCGGCAGCGACGCCATCTCCGAGCAAACTCGCCAGGCGGTGCGCTCGCGATATGACGCCTACCTGAGCGATGCCGTATGGCTCGCGAACCAGTCGCCCGTCGATATCGAGCGGGCGAGCCGGGATGTGGTAATCCGGGCATGCTGCTCCGTGCGGCTGCTGAAGTCTGACATGTTCGACTGATGCGAGAGCCCTTCCTCGACGCGGAGCGGTTGCTGAGAGGGCCTGGGCAGGCATTTGAGCGCGACGTCGCGCGGCTTCTAGTCTGCAACGGGTTCGACGATGTGAGGCTAGTCGCGGGATCAGGCGACCATGGCGCGGATGTACTTGGCGTTAAAAATGGCGAGCTTTGGGTCATCCAATGCAAGTTCACAACGGGCGGATGCCCATCAACGAATGCAGTAAATGAAGTCGGCGAGGCGGCTCGTTTCTATAAGGCCGCTCGCATTTATGTCGCCTCAAGCCGGAGAGCGGGTCTCGCCACCTTCGAGGCCATAAAGCGTTGGAAGGCCCTCGGCATCGAGATCGGTGTGCTGGAGCCTGCGATGCTGCTTGAACTCGCTCGTAAAAGCCCAGAGTACTCGTTGCACCGTAGGGAACTGCGCGACTATCAGAACGAGGCCGTCGAGAAGCTCATCGCGTCGCTCCGGGAAACCCGACGAGGTCAGGTCGTCCTGGCCACAGGCCTTGGAAAGACCGTGGTCCTGGCGGAAAGCGTCGCTCAGCTTTTCCGTGATGAGGCGATTCCGGCGGGGAGGGTCCTGGTGCTGGCGGGAACTCGTGAGCTCGTCGATCAGCTTCAACGCTCATTCTGGGATCAACTACCGAAATGGATCGCCACACACCGCCTGATGGGCGGCGAGAGCCCGAGCCATTGGGACGGCATCACGTTCGCGACCATCCAGTCGGCCGTCTCAAGACTTGAGGAGCTTCCAGACTTCGGGCTTGTGCTGATCGACGAGGCGCACCATGTCGGCTCAGAGACTTTCCGCCGTGTCACAGATCATCTCTCAGATGCCATGATCGGCGGCGTCACAGCCACACCGTGGCGCGGAGATGGCATCGATATCGATGAGCTTCTCGGACCTCCTGTGGTAAAGATCGGTATCGCGGAGGGTTTGAAGCGAGGGTTTCTCTGCGAAGCAGATTATCGCCTCCTTGCCGATAACATCGACTGGGAGCTCGTACGAAACCAGTCACGCAACCGCTATTCGCTCAGCCATCTCAATCGTCTGTTACTGCTCCCGACGCGTGATGAGGAAGCGGCGCGAGCGATCCGCGAGACCTTTGACAAGGAGCGGCGGCGGTCGGCGATCGTATTTTGCTCATCGGTGCATCATGCCAGTAGCTTTGCCGCGACGCTGCGTCTGTTCGGCTTCCGGGCCGAGTCGATTACCGGAGAGATGACGGCGCGCGAGCGCGATAAGGTGATGGCGGCCTTTCGAAAGGGGAGCCTCGATGTTGTCACGACGCGCGACCTCTTCAACGAGGGGGTCGACGTGCCGGACGTAGACATGATCGCGTTCATGCGCGTGACCCACAGCCGTCGCATTTTCGTCCAGCAACTTGGGCGCGGCCTGCGGATCAGTCCTAAGAAGACAAAGGTCGTTGTTCTCGATTTTGTCAGCGACCTTCGCCGCATCGCCGAGGTCGTGGAGCTCGAGAAGGCCGCGCACGGCGATCTCGAGCGGCTTCGCCTTCCCGGCATGGTGCACTTCCGTGAGGAGGGCGCCGGTAGCTTCATGCTCGACTGGATGCGTGACCAAGCCGATCTTCTCGTGCGCGAGGGCGATCCCACGCTGGAGCTGCCCGCGTTCGACTTCCCCACGCCGCGCAATCGGGGAACAGTTCAATGATGATGCCAGAGGACATACGAGGCGGTCTGCGGGACAAACTGTGGAACGCGGCTGATGAGCTGAGCTGGGCTTCGCTGAACGATTCCGAGCGATCGCGATACTATGAGAAATGGACCAAGGACCCGACGATCGGAGGCAAGCTTGCGCACTTCATGGACCCCAGAAAGGTGCGCGTCTACATCAAGGATTCGCTGGTCAAGCCCTACGAGCGGGCGCGACTGCTCGCAAGCGAGCCTGAGATCTGGCGAGCGCTTCAAATGTCCGCGCCAACGGAAGCGCCGGAAACCTTTATCAAGCCGCATGGATGCCGGCTTGAGGATGGTCGAGTGATCTGTTGGGGGAAGAGTCGCGATTGGAAGCTGGTCATCATGGCCGTCTTTGAACGAGGAGAGTCACGACATGATGGTCGACCGTTCGGAGCTGTGCTCCTGGAAACAGGAAAAACGCCTGACGAGGCGACGCGCAATCTTGTCAGGGACGCCGCGACGCGCCTCGGCATCGAAAGGCTCGCGTGGCTGGACTGAAGCCGATGCGTGAGAAATTCTCTGGGTGGTATCCCAAGAAGCCGGAGCAGATCGCGGCGCTCTGGGATACCGCGATATTCGTCCCCGACGCGAATGTCCTGTTGCACTGCTTGCGGCACTCGACTGTGGTGCGTGATCAGTTGTTGCGCCTTTTCGAGACGCTCGGCGACGCGCTGTGGATACCCTACCAGGTCGCGCTGGAATTCCAGCGCAATCGCCTCGACGTCGAGTTCGGCGCGCTTGATGCGTATGACGCGTTGATCAAAGATCAGGAGGTGATCGTCGATAAGGCGCGCGATCGCCTCCGTCAACTCCGCGCGCATCCGACCATCGACGTGCAAAAGGAACTCTCGGCGCTCGATATGTTCCTGTCGGACTTCAAGGGACGTATGGAGGCTGCCCGTGGGGCGCATCCATCTGCTGAGATCGGCGGTGTTTTGGAAAAGCTCACCAAGCTTCTCGAGAACCGGATCGGAGACAAATGGCCAGCGGAGAAGCTCGTCGCCCTCAAGAAGGAGGGCGAGGATCGCTACTCCAAGAAAACCCCGCCTGGCTACAAGGATCAAAAAAAGGACTCGGGCGAGTATGACAAATTTGGTGACCTGCTCATCTGGAAGGACATGATCACGAAGGCTAAGGCTGCCAAGCTGCCCGTGATCTTCATCTCCGATGACGCAAAAGAGGATTGGTGGTGGATCCATCGCGGAAGGAAAATGGGGCCCCGGCCCGAGCTCATTGAGGAGTTTCGCGGCGAAACTGCGCAAGACTTCCACATTTACGAGCTCGGTCAATTCCTTCGGTTCGCGGCGGATCGCTTTCCCGATATCAAGCCCAACGTCGCTAAAGTCGAGGAAAGCCTCCTCGCCGATGAGGAGGCTCGCCGGCGGCAGGTTAACGCGGAGGCGGCTCTGGAGCATGACGCAACACTTCGGGCTTTAGAGGATGAGCGCGACCAAATCGTTAGCGCGTTGTCGGGCACGCCAAGTGGAATCGCGGCCGTGACGGGCAACCGCGCGACGTTGCGCGCGCGTCTCGACGAACTCAACAGAGAGATTCAATCCATGTCAGAAGACGCGGACCGTAGGAAGCTCTCTACTGATGCTGAGCAGGGCATCGCGAGGCCGTGAACCATAAGGCGTTGGCTCGTCTATCGGAGGCGGCGTTCCTGCCCGGAGGGCTGAGGACTGGCACGCAACCTCCTGAGGACAAGTTCACTGCATACGGCGAGGAACCGGCAGGATGCACAACCGGCGTCGACATTCGGCGACTGAGAGCAATACCCCCTATTCGCGTGCCTCGACTGCGGCAGGTGCATGGACGGACCGCACCACTTCGGAAACCCACTCGCAAATATCAGCTTGAGCGAACATCGGGTGTATTCGCTGCGCCGATTGCAAGAGATTCGATAGTTCGCGATAAGTACAGGCTGGCTGCTCTCGACGCAAGATATTGTGGTGTGTGTGTTGTCGAAAGGCGCCTGATACCCGGAAACCGGTCGTCACCCTCCCCGGATTGACTATCCGAGCTTTCGGACGCGAAGTCGCATGTCGCGACAGTTCCGGGCGGACCTCGCCGCACGATCAAGCGCGTCTTCATCGAGTGCGCCGAGGTGCATCTGCTCGAACGCGTTCACCGGCTGAGTGATCGGTCCCGAAGCTCGGAACTGCAACGGCGCTAGCAGGAGAAAGGCAGGGCGGAAAGAGTGACCGTGCCGCTTGCCCCGCTTGCGGCTCCGAGCGCGCCCGAGTTGGCGTAGGCAGCAACAGGCGCCCCCCCGCAGGAGGGAAATCGCGTCGGGTCTGCACCGACACCCCATGCTCGAACGTCGGATTTATCGCCCGAAACAGGTAACGCTCGGGCATATGACGCTATCGTTCAAGTGATGCCAATTGCGGGAGGTGGCGAATGAAGCGCATTTCGGAAAGCGGACCGCGGAGGCTCAAAGTATGAGCCTGGGTGCGGATATCGTTTCCGCCCCAAAGCGGCCTGCCTCGGCACTTGACCCAGCGTGGCCGGGGGGTATACTTACAATGTGCCGCGGAACGCCGCGGAATGCTGCGGGGGGGGGTAACGATGGGCAGAGACGGTCGAAATGCCGCTCGGGTGACCACAACCTTGACGAAGGACAAGGCCGACGCCCTCAAGCGACTGGCGGAAGCCAACGGGGTCAAGGAGGCGTGGCTGATCCGGCGGGCGGTCGAGAAGCTCCTGTCCGAAGTGGGCGGCGGCACCCAGCTTCCTCTGGACTTCCAGATCAAGTAAGCGGAAACCAATCATGCGCAGCGTAGAGTTGTTCAGTGGTTGCGGCGGCCTGGCGCTCGGCTTGTCGCGCGCCGGTTTCGAGCACGAGATGATGGCGGAGTGGGACGAAGATGCCGTCGCCACAGTCCAATACAATCGCCGTCGCGGAGTTCAACACGTGCGCCACTGGCCGATCGAAAAGATGGACGTGCGCGAGATCGATTGGCGCCGGTATCAAGGACGCTTGGACCTCTGCGCCGGCGGGCCGCCCTGTCAGCCATTTTCGATCGGTGGCAAGCATCGCGGCAACGAGGACGCCCGCGACATGTGGCCGGAGGCCATTCGCGCCGTGCGCGAAACTCAGCCACGTGCATTTCTATTCGAAAACGTACGCGGCTTGGCGAGAGAGGCATTCGCCGACTATTTGCGCTGGATTGTCGCGCACCTTCGCCGGCCGCACGTCACGCGCAGGGGTGGCGAGAAGCACCTTGAACACACCTTACGGCTTGAGCGCGCGCCGGCCACCTACGACGTCATTGTCTTCAAAGTCAACGCCGCCGACTTCGGCGCCCCGCAAAAGCGTCACCGGGTCATCATCGCCGGCGCCCGTCGTGACCTTGGGATCGATCTGGCGGCTCCGCCCGTCACGCACACGCGCGATCGCTTGTTGTGGGATCAATGGGCGACGGGAGAGTATTGGGAGCGTCACGGCATGGCGATGCCGGCGGACGATGCCATTCCCTCCTATGACAAGCCGCTCGTGGCGCGGCTGCGCGGCGCGCTGTTGCCGCCCGATGGTCTGGCGTGGGTGACCGTGCGAGACGCCATTGCCGGACTCGGCGAGCCCAATGGCGAGCGCAACCATGTGCTCCAGGAAGGCGCCCGGTCATATCCCGGTCACACTGGCAGTTCGCTGGATCAGCCAGCCAAGGCGCTCAAGGCGGGCGACCATGGCGTGCCGGGCGGCGAAAACATGATGGTTCGGGATGACGGCTCCGTCCGCTACTTCACCACGCGCGAAGCTGCGCGCCTTCAAGGTCTTCCGGACACCTATCTGTTTCCTGGCTCATGGACGGAGAGCATGCGGCAACTCGGAAACGCCGTGCCGGCCCAGCTTTCCGAATCCATGGGGCACTGGATGACCGGCCTTCTCCGCGAAGCGGTGGAACGTCTTCCGCGCGCGGCGTAGCTCGGGCGCCACCGGCGCCAATTTCCACGTGCCTCGGCTTTTGGCAGAATCCCCCTTCCACACAGTGATGGGTTGGATATGCCGTCGTCGGGGGAATGTTTCAAGGAGTTTGAGTTCGATCTCCCATGCGCGCTGCTGCGCGACTTGACTCAATTGCTAGATGGCATGGGGTCCGCGTCGCTGGACAAGGCCACCGTCGAAGAAAGCATTCCGGAGGCGCAGGGCGTCTACCAGCTCTTCCTCGACGACACGCTTGTCTATATCGGGAAAACCGATTCGGAAGCCGGACTGAGGAAACGCCTAACCCGGCACGCCCGAAAAATCCAACATCGGGAGAAGCTTGACCCGGCCCGCGTTTCCTTCAAAGCGGTGCGGATCTTTGTTTTTACCGCTGTGGACCTTGAGCAACAACTCATCAAGCATTACTCGGGCCGTGAGGATGGTCTTGCATGGACCAACAGCGGATTCGGCGCCAATGATCCCGGCCGGAAACGGGATACGACCAAGTTGAAGGAGAATCACTTCGACGTACGCTACCCAATCAATATCAAGGTCGGTCTTGGCGCTACGGCGACACCAGGAGATTTCACCGTAGCGGATGTTCTTGCGAAGCTGAAGGAAGAAGTCCCCTACGTAGTTCGCTTCGAAAACAATGGCCGCAGGGCGCGCATGCCGCATGTAGATTTGGAGACGGCCCGAATCACGATTCCTGTTGGCCATCCAACTGCGGAGGACATCTTGGGGCTAATCGCGACGGCGCTGCCGGAATGGCAAATCACCGTCCTACCGGGCTACATCATCATCTACAGGGAACACCAAAACTACCCACACGCGCTGAAGTGGTGGGCGCGCGGGCAATCAGGCCCCTCGGCAACCAAGAAACCCGACGATGCGATGAGTTAGCTCCGCTCCGTCGGCCAGTTCGCACTCCCAAAGCACCGAAACGCGCCATCCCAGCTTGCGAAGGGCGCACTGATCTCTAGCTGTGCGCTCCCGATTCGCGGTCAACTTCCGCTTCCAAAAGTGAAGCCTGCACTTCGGCATTCGCGCCGACCCACAAGGTCGGAGATTTTTCGAATGAAAGGCGATCTTCTTCGCTGTGAAAGGCGATCTTCGTGGTGAATGCGTGGCTTTCCTCTCCGGATTTCAGGAGTTGCACAAGTATGTCGTGCAGGAGGAAGCAGAGGTTGGACTTCCCCCAGAACCATAGACAAACCGGCGCCTCACAAAGAAGCCTGTTCAAAGGCTTCGGGACTGACGCCGCCGAGGTGGCTGTGACGTCGGGTTCGCCCCTAGCCTTTGAAAATAGAGCTAGGCGCTGTATGCAGCGCACTTTTTTCGTGAGCCGACATCCTCGAAGCGGTCGACTCTCTTTTTAACTATGGGATCGGTACGCCACGGCACGCACGGGACATACAGCCCGCCGTCAGCGGAAAAGAAAAGGGGAGGAGCTACAGCGTGATTGCAGCCCAGTCGCCATCCGACAAAGACTTGGAACCCACGCCTTCCAGCGCGGGTGCTGATGAGGTGAAGGTCGTAGAAGACCTGATCGTTGAGATGATGCGAGAGCATCCCCTCGGGTTAGGTGCTGTCGATGTGTTCTGTCTGGGTTCCGGCAAGCCCTCGCGTCGTGCGGCATCGTTTCTGTATGCCTTGACGGGATATCGAACAAAGTTAGGTCACTCGCCGTTGCGCGAAATCGTCCTGCTGGTATCGCCCAGCCAAACTCTCCTGACTGAGAACCGCCAGGAAATCACCGACGTTCTGACCCAATGGGCGGGACAGGTCACCTATGGCGGCAAAGAGCCGCCTACACCGGTTAAGTTCCGTTTCGAAATCGCCCCCGATAACCGCTCTGATTCGGTGGTTGCTTTCGTCGCGGGCGCCGCCGAAGACACTGTCGTCATCGTCTCCGATGCATCTACCTACAGGGCCTTGGACGTGAAGTCGATGGATGCTCCATCGGGGGTCACACTACCGCGGATGGAGGATTTCTGGGTTCCGCAGATTCACCATCTCGCTCTCGAACTCGACAAGGTCATCAGTGGTCGATCGCTGTATGTGATTCTGGATACCGGCCATCTGCTGCCCATACGGCAGGAGTCGCAGACACTCTTGCAATCACTTCCCACATCGGCGGTCTTCGGCTTAACGGAAGGTGCAGAGTCCGAAGCTGCGGAGTTGGAGCGATCGGCAAGATGGGCTGCTGCTGTAGAGGCCGGCCGACTTGGAGAGCTGTTTAAATCAATTGCGGCCTCCACCTCCATGACAAGGGAAGACAAAGAGTTTGCCCGGATTCAGGTGTTGCACATGTCCGGCATGTTCGCAAACGCCTTGGAAGCTCTTGAGCAATTTCTGAAATTAGGGGTCAAGCGAGCTACCGATGCCAGCATCAAGATGGCGAAGATTGCCCAAGACGGAGGGGCAACTCTACTTGCGACTGATTTGCTGCGCGGTTCCTACCGGCAGGAGTCGTCCAAAGAGATGCTGTCGATGGCGCTCGACATCGCCGAAAAGCTCGATAGCGTTGATCTTGCCAGTCATGTCTTGGCGCGGTTCTCCGAACTCTACCCAGGAAGTGATGAGGTAAAGAAGTACGCCGTGCGAGTCGCGCTGCGATCAGGGCATTACGCTGATGCATTCGAGACAGTAAACGGCGATCCACGCTTCATCGAATTGTCCGCCATGGCCGGCTTTCTCCTGGAGAAGCTCGGCAGCTCTGGCATGCCCGATTACCTAGCGATACAGCAGGAGCTCCAATCGAAGAATCCGATCTGGCGACGCGCAGCATCGCTGTCACTAGTTAAAGATGCGTTGCGGCGCAATTTGCCGTTGCACGCATTCGGCCTGTTGGAGAACTTCCCTGCCGAATTCGGGCCGCATGTGAAGGTGGACGCTCTGGAGCGTCTGATCTCGGACAAGACTCTCATGCAGGACACCCGATACCACGACCATATCCAGCTTCTAGTTTTGCAGTTGGCGTCGTATCTGGCACAAAACATGGACGCCGAAATCCGAACTCGGTGCACGCGGGCGTTATCGATATCGGTTTCCGGCTCTCTGGGCATGCCTGTGTTAATCAAAACCGCTCTCGATCTAGCCGGGAAGCCCATTGCGCTTCAGAAAAAAAATCTGATAGACGAGAAGGAAGATCTCAGCCTCGAAGAGGTCTGGCAAAGAAAGGAAATGTTCGTGCCCATTTTTCATTGGGCCGAACAACAGGGCGGTCTGCTGATTGGTCGCACCAAGATCCCGCTCGAACTGCTTCCACCTGATGCGGCACAAATGGCACCGGGGATCGGAAAACTGCTTCCTCGACTCGTTGCCGACTGCAGCAGCGACGACGACTTTGAAAATAGCGTTATGCCGTGGCTCTTCATCGCGTCCACGTTCGCGGGCGAGCGAAGCGACCATCTCGATATCGAATTGATGCGTCAGACGGCCGGCCAACTAGCTACGATCGGAAGGGTGCAGGCCGCTCGCGACCTGGTCGAGCAGGCCTTCGGGCAGCGCAACCGCACCGACACAGGAAGGCGAGCCACCTGGCTTTGTGTGGCAGACGTCTACCACCGCTTGAAAAACCCGCTCGACAGCTTGTTCGCTTTGGTCGTAGCACTTTCCGGGACCACCCGTATCAGCCTGGATCAGGCGTGCTACGAGACAGATCTCCTACTTCGGCATTGCCGTGACCTCAGGCTGTTCCCTCAAGCCCGAAGAGTCCTTGAAGGAGCAGAGCGGTTGCTACACCATTTAGGTGCATTCGAGGCCAACGCGAATCGCCACGAGTACCTTCGATTGTCCATCGACATGGCAGAGATTCTGGCGCGCGAAAGTGGCCAGAGAACAGGCTTGGTGACTCTGCTGCCGCGCATCTTGAAGAACGCGCAGAACGTGCTCGGCGCTAATGATGATCCGGCTCCAATCACCATGATGCTCGGCCAGGTGATGCAAGCCATCGAGCAGATCGACTATGCACTCAAAGCGGAAGCCTCTGCGGTCTTGGCTCAATTGAAAATTCAAGGGCGAGCTGGATTTTCGCCGCTGATAACTGCGATGACTTCGGACAAGCTGACTGGAGACAGCCTGTTCGGGCTCTACAAAGCCACTCAGACGGCGCGTTACGCCACAGATGTTGCGTTCGACGCCACACCGCTTTTCGTTGCTGCCCGACGCCTTCTGAGTGTTCCGGACCTGTCCGCGGTAGAGGCCGCCTTTGCGATCGAGATGTCTACCGATCGCGCCGTTGCGACCGCAGGATGGGAGAGTACGGCAAAGCCGCAGCCGGCCATCGAGAAAATCTCCGATCCCGCAGATCAGGCGATTGCCCTGTCGCGAGATGGTCTCGATGTCGTCCTGCACGCATTCGACACCAAGAATCGGCTCGTGCAGGTCAGCGCAGTCGCCGGGAGGCTGACGGTGCTGTGCGAGCCGGCAGACCATTTTTCAAGAACCGCGCTCGCGAAATGGAACAAGGATTACCCCTATGCCTATGGGCTAAGTCCGCCGGCCAACGCTTTTTACACCACGACGGAGACGCTCAAGCTCTCCAGCATCCCGCCCGGCCAGTTCGTCTACGTGCCTTCGACAGAAGCTCAGTCATTTCCTCCCAACTTGTTTCGTACGGGTGAGACCCTCGTTGGATACGAGCAACCGATCGCCACGGTGCCCTCCCTGTCCTGGCTCGAAGCGGCGAAGTCACGTCGCAACACCATCGGCACGGCCAGGAAGGCTTGGATTTCGAATGACGGCTATCAGGGTCATACGTTGGCCATGGTGACCGCCCGCCTGAGTGACACATTTCTGGAGCACGCGATACAGCTCAATCAGTCTCATGCCATACCGTTGAACTTCGCCAATTCGGAGCTCGTTGTTATCACCGCGCACGGTTCACTGACATACGACAAAAATTACTTTCAGACGATCCACGACGAAGGCAGTCTGAGCGCGCTTTCCGAGGACTTGGCGTCGGCGTTACGCAATGTCGGCGTGGTGATTCTTTTCGTTTGCAGCGGCGGTCGAGCCGATCGCGATCCTTACGGCATCACAACGGTGGGTCTCGCCAAGCAGATTCTTCACAATGGCTGTTCTGCGGTTGTGGCGTCGCCGTGGCCGATTGATTCTCAGCTGACTGCTCACTGGCTTCCGGCCTTCATGGACTTATGGAGCAAGGGGAAGCCCCTGATCGAAGCGGTCTACGCCGGCAACAAAGCCGTTGCTAGGTCGTATAACAGCGATCCCGAGCACGCATTGGCCATGATGTTGTTTGGCGATCCGCTTTTGCGAACATTGCAGTAAAAGCCTGTCACAAGACGCGATTGGGTGTGAGTTAAAGTCGGCCTCCGCTCGGGTTGATGACGGAACGCTTTTGGCACATGTGAGCCAGTCCGACGTCCCCCCACGTTCAGTAGCGGGCAGCTTTGGAATCCGAGGTTAATGTAACGGCCTTTGCGGCCAACTGCCTTGCATAGTTGGCGGGCGTTAGCCCGCCAAGTGCTTTCTTGGGTCGTTCTTCGTTGTACTCCTTGGCCCAGGTTCGGATAACCGCTCGTGCATGGTTGAGGCTGACGAACCAGTGTTCGTTGAGGCACTCGTCGCGCAGCCGCCCGTTGAAGGATTCGATATAGGCGTTCTGATTCGGCTTGCCCGGATCGATCAGTCGCAGCGCGATGCCGTGACGGTGTGCCCAGGTCAGCATCGCGCGGCCGGTAAACTCCTTGCCGTTATCGGTTCGGATGATCGATGGCCTGCCGCGGATCGCACAGATCTCATCCATCAGCCTGACCAGATGGTCGCCGCCGATGCTGTGTTCAGGGATGACGGCGACGGCTTCGTGCGTGGCGTCGTCGACAATGGCCAGGCACTTGAGCGCGCGGCCAGAGGCGATGCGATCGAAGACAAAATCCATCGACCAGACTTCGTTGGCTGCGCCAGGCCGGATCAGCGGTTGCCGATCTCCAGGCTGGATCTTCTTCCGTCGTCGACGACGAACTTGCAGCTTCTCCAGGCCGCACAGCCGCTCGACACGCTTGTGGTTGACCTGATGCCCCGCTTGGCGAAGCTTCAGGTAGATCATCTCTGCGCCGTAGCGACGGTGCCGCTGTGCCAGCGCCACGATCTCCTGGCGCAGATCATCATTGCCGTCGGGCCGAGCAACGTAGCGCAGCGCGGACGCGCTCATGCCCACGACGCGCAGCGCATGCCGCTCGCTCATCCCTCGATCCTTCATCACCCGCACCACCTCGCGACGAGCCGGTGCGGTCACCACTTTTTTCGAAGGACTTCCTTCGTCACCTCGTTTTCGAGCAGAGCTTCGGCCAGCAGCTTCTTCAGCTTCGCGTTCTCCGCCTCCAGCGCCTTGAGCCGCTTGGCGTCCGTCACGTCCATGCCGCCGAACTTGCTGCGCCACAGGTAGTAGCTGGCATCCGAGAATCCGTGCCGCCGGCACAGGTCCTTCACCGGCACGCCCGAATCGGCTTCTTTCAGAAACCCGATGATCTGCTCTTCTGTAAATCGCTTCTTCACGTCCAATCTCCTTCGTTAAGGGATTGGATTCCAAACCGCGACGCTACTCAACTACGGGGGGACGTCGGAGCAACGAGATACTTCGGCACGCAAGCTATAGGGCAAGACACGCCGACGCGAGCAGCAGCCAAAGCTGCCGCTCTAAAAGAGCCTGTAAATCGCACGTCGAACGCTTCGATCCCACTGAGCAGCCGCTAAGCTGCTGTGGCATCTTCAACTTCGATCCGCTATGTCGCGGCGCGCAGCCCCGACGCCATCCAAGCCTCAGCGCGGCACAAACTGCTCGTCATCTGGGAGGAAGATAAACTTCCACTCAGAGTACGCTGTAGCGTCTGCAAAGAACTCGTTATCGGCTCGAAAGCCCCTGATCTTCAATGGTGCCTGCCCTGAAAGGCTGTAGACGCCCATAATTCCACCGTCTGCCGCCTGCAACACCCCCCAGTTAGACAACCCCGTAATGGGGTCTGGATAGCGTTTCCGCAGATAGCGCACCACCGTTAGATGCCGTCGATCCAGCAATAGATCATCTAAACTCGGAGGGTATTGCATAACCGTGCCGGGGCTATTTAGGTAGTACCGCTTTATAGCGACGCGATAAGCATTCCCGATATCCAGAAGTTGTTCCTCCCTCTCCCGACGCGCAGCTTGCGCCCAAAGCGTCCCGGTAGCAGCGAGCCCTACACCCAGCATCGTCACTGCCAGCAGCATGGCCAAGTACGTCAAGCCTTGCTGCCGCGCTCCAGATTTCACCATTGGCTATGGGGGGTGCCGTCTCTGGCTTTGTCACGGCTGCTGCTATGGAGGTCGAATACTCCTTCCCCCCTCTCGGGCGGCACGATGATCCAAGCATCATCGCGGTCAACGACTGGATCGTAGGGCAACTTGCGGAGGTACTTGCTGGAAACCAAATCTTGCAAGCTGTATGGATAGCGTCCTCTGTCCTCGTAGAACTGCTCTAAAGCATCTCGCGTCGTTGCGAGCGTCTCCTTCAGTGCAGCTTCTTTACCTCGCTGGACACTGCCCGAATAGCGGGGCGCAGCAATCATGAGTAACAATGCGATGATTGCCATAACGACGAGCAACTCCACGAGGGTAAATCCCTTGAGACTCTCCGGCACGCTCATCTACCACTCACTGTAAGGGACGCCGTTGAGACCGGTTTGCTTGGACAGTGAGTACACATCGAAAACATCCTTTCCGGGCTTGGGGTTCTCTGGAGGGGATTCGTAACTGCGAAGCCCCCAAGTCTGCTCTGCCAACAATTCTCTATCAGCAAACGGATCGCGCGGAATCCGGCGCAAGAACATTATCCGGCCGCCTGAAGGATTCCGGGCATCAACGACGCCTTCCACCAGGACCCTAAGCTGCTTAGGATACCCAGAGGAACCAACTACGCGCTCAATGCGCTCCTCATCCACAGCAGTACGATAAGCATCGAGAGCGTTTCTTATCTCACGTAGTCCGCGGCGCAACTCCTGCTCCTTGCTGCGCCGGGCCGCGACTTCCGCCATCGGAAAAGCCACTGTCGCAAGAATGGAGATGATCACCACCGTCACCATCATCTCGATGAGCGTGAATCCGGGGCTCGCAAAGTTGTCCCTCACTGTGTCTTAGCACTGCTAATGAGCGGGGCTTCTACATCATCACCCCTCTCTTGGTCATCGACCACCATTACCGGGACAGCAGCTTGGATGGCGCTTCCATCGCTACTAACTGACCCACCTACATCAACCAAAGCCGACTTCGGGACCGACAAGGGGAGGGTCGAAAGGCGGCTACCGGTACCGGACCAAAAGCTGCTGTCCATCGCATCGGGCCGCTCAATATTTCGAAGCACCCGCGGGGTAATGGACAGGATGATTTCAGTCTTACTACGGTTGTCCTGCCGACTGCCGAACAAACGGCTCAAGATTGGAAGATCTCCGACACCCGGAATTCGACGCGCCGACGCCCTATCTTCGTCATTAATTAAGCCCGCGAGAATCTGTGTCTCGCCATCCTTCAGGCGTAAAACAGTTTCAGCGGAGCGGGTGCCGATCTGATATGTCAGCGCGCCAGAGGTGCTCCGTATCTCACGCACGATTGAGCCCACCTCCAAGCCCACTTTGATTGCCACCTCATCCGAGAGATAGACGCTGGGTTCTACATTGAGCTTCAGCCCTACATCAAGGTATTGAACGTTTTCCGATACGAAACCTGTGGAGGTGCTGGTGGTGGTCAGTACTGGCACTCGGTCACCAATTAGAATTTTGGCTTGCTCGCGGTTGCGAGCGCGTATTCTCGGGTTGGCCAGCAGATTGGAGTCACTTAATTCTCGGCGCAGATTGATGACTGCAGAACCCGAATTAACACGGAGACGTTGTGAGTTCAATGTGCGCAGATCAGACCAAGTCGTGCCGGCCCCGCCCACGGTATTAAGAGGTGTTACCGTTACTTGGTCGGGCCAATCAATACCGAGTTCTGTCAAACGCGAGCGCTGCACTTCCATCACGGCAACTTCCAGCATCACCTCAGGCTCCTGAACGTCCTGCATGGCAATCAACTTTTCTGCCAAGCGAATAGCCTCGGGAGTGTCCCGCATTACCAGCAAATTCAACCTCTGGTCGACATGAACGCTTTCTACCTTTAGCAACCCCCTCAGCAGCGCTTCCGCCTGCTTAGCCTCGGTGTTTCCCAGATAGAATCCGCGAACCATCAAGTCTTCGTACTGGCGAATCTTCTCGGCGGTATTGGGATAAACCAACAATGTTTCTGAGTTCAGCACTTTCTTTCGCAATTGCGCGACTTGAAGCAGCAGATCGACAGCTGCCTCCGGGGAAACCTGCTTCAGCGTGATACTCGTGCGAAGATCTGACTGAATATCGCGATCGAACACGAAACCGAGACCACTCATGCGAGACAATGCATCGAAGATGCTGCGCACACTGGCATCGTAGTACTCGAGGCTGACCGGCTCGGGGGCGGGCGCTCTCAGGACAGGATGCTGAAACTGATCCCGCATTCGGCCATCCGCAATCTGCTGTAAAACTTTCCTAAGTCGCGGGTGCCGAGGATGCTCGGCCTGTATCTGTGCCACATGATTCAGCGCGGCGTCGAAATCTTTGGCCTCAACAGCAGCCTCGGCTTGCCCCAGGCTTGGGGCATACCGTCGCTCGCGGCCCACTAGCTGCAGTCCTTCGGCCGCACGGGAATTGCCTGGCTCTATTGCCTGGGCGCGCTGATAGCTTGACTCTGCTTCATCCCAGCGGCCGGACTCCAGATGCGACTGTGCGTTCCGAAGCAAAGCCTGCGTCACCTGTTCTCTATGGACGGTCCAATCCATTCGGTAACGCGCAATGGAAGGCTCTTGCCTGGACGCTTGAGCAAGCTTCTCGAGACCGGCTTCGCCTTGACCGCGCGCCATAAGCTCAAGCCCCTGTCGATGCAAGCCTCTAGCCGCAGAACAAGCGACCATCAGTAACGCAAGAGAACAGACCAGGGACGTGATAACTAGCCTGCAAGTTGGGACTAAAGCCAACATCATTGTTCGATCACGGTAGATAAGGCCTGACGCCGGTCAAGTGGCAGATAAGTCAACACGAACTGATCCTCCTCGAAACCTTCAACCCGGTACAAGCCATCAATAGTCTCTCCATCCCCAACCAGTAACACCTCTCCCGCTCGCTCTAGCTGGACGAGCCAGCGTCGCCCACTTTCCAACGTGCCAACGAATCGGAAAGGCAATGCAGGGGGCTCCGGCTCCGACATCTCCTGGATATCCGGAACTACCGGCTCGACATAGATGGAGATGGGCTCAACTGGAGCAGAGAAAGGGTTGCCGATCAGAGGGGCGCCCAGGCTTCGAGTCCCCAGCACATAGAGTGTGCCACCTATGGCGCCTTGGGGCTCTTGCGACACTTCGGGGGCGTAAGTGACTTGAGGCATGCGCTCAACGACAACGAGTTCCTTTTCCCTCACTCCGAACGCAGCCCATCCGCTAACTGCAAGCAAAGGGGCCCAAAGCGTCCATAGCCGACGCTGCTCGGTCCCTGTTGCCCCGGTGAAAAAACACCGTATCGCTCTCAAAAATTTAATTTGGCCTCCTTGCCAGCTATTCAGCGTCTGATTCTGTTGCCGCTACTCACGAAAATAGAGGCGCAATCGAGACTGCGCTTCGACACTCTGATCAACAGCCGTGGTACGAGCAAGAGTCAACTCCATAAGAGCTAGTTGCGGAACATCGCTTAGGGCGCTTAACAAGAACGATCGGATATCGGGATAGGATCCACGAATAAAGAAATCGATATCATGAGCTACCAACGGCGACTCAACGATCTTCACGACACGATATTCGCTACGGCCAGGAGCCAATCCATGGCCCTGCGCTAGGCGATCGAGAGTTGTTAGAACCTCTAGCAACTGGACGTTGGACGGAAACTCGCTGAAGAATGGAAGCTCGGCTTCACCCTGCTGCTTGGCCCCCGACTTTTCAGAGCTTTTTTCGATACGCTCTAGCGATGCCGTCAGTATCGAGTATCGAGACAAGTCGGGAAAGAGAACAAGCTGCGCAATCATCGTTGTCAATGCGAATCCCGCGATGCTAATGAGCAACGGATTCCGCAGATTGAATAATGATGCGCTCAAAGAAGATCCTGCCATCTTGCGCCCTATGTCGTCCGAGGGTGTTCAGCATATTTGCAACTCAGAGCCGCTCTTCCTCAAAGAGTGGATGAACTCATTACCGAGCCATTTTCCAAAACGACTTAAAACGAGAAGTTCCTTGGCCGCAAAAGCAGCAGTTGACTCTCATGGGAAGTATTTCGATCCATAGCACCCGGCATTGAGCTTCACAATTCTCGCCAACCAATTCCCAAGTAATGAGCCCCTCGCCTTACGTCTTCAAGCCGCAGCCAAGCTTCGCTGCACCAGGCTCTTTCTCAACTCATTCATACGTCCAACCCCTCCTTCAGCAATAGAACTCGATTTTCTGGGCGATATCTTCGCGCTCAGCTACATTCACAGGATCGAGGCGCTCATCTGTTTCTGCATCATGCCAATGTTTCGCCGATTGAATGTAGATCAGACGATCAACAGAATGAATACTCGCGTCGGCGAATCCGATATCGACATATCTCTGACCCTCTAGGTATCTAAGAGCGCACTTGTGCAGAAATAGAAGCCGACTGCCGCCTGAAAAAAACTCATGGCTTCTAAATTTGGAAAGCCAGTTCACCATGACATGAACGAGTTCACGGAACATAGTTAATGGGAATCTGGCGTTGCATCAGGATCGGCTTCTCGATGTGAGTTCATGTCGGCCCCTGCGCTCGAATCAAAGCGGTGGCCGAACGCGCGAATGCAGTCGAGGAACTGTTCTGGCAAAGCTCGGTCACCTTTGCATTAGTCTGAATGTTTCAGTTCAGGATAGCTCGAGGCTATCTTTTCAATTAGTCGCTCTTCTAACGCCAAGCTTTACTCGCGCACAGCCTACGCAACAGGCGACTGCGTCAGCCGGAATTCCGACGGAGACCTCTTATGGCGCCCTAGGAAAGCTGCGCCCCCCCCCAACGGATGATGCAAAAACTATCAAGGGAACAGCGCCAAGGCAGCACGCGCGACAACATATGCAATGACCAAGTAAAAGAGCAATGCGTACAAACCCCTGCCCGAGCGATTTTCGTCTGAATGAGGGACCCAGTCAGCAGCAATAAGAAGCATAGGCTTCTCTAAATGATATCTATGAAGCTGAAACCAGGAGCCGATCAGAGCAATGTTTTGCCCGACAAGATCGCTGATGGAAGAGTCACCAAAGGCAAATGCACAGGCCGCCAGTGACGATGCGGAAATGCAGATGATCGCCACTAAGCGTGCTCCAAGGCTTCCTGGAGTTGGCATCTTGACCCTACTCACGGTTTTGCACGTTTCTAACTGCCATGTCGCTAGTAGTACCAGCAACTGAGCTTGCTATATTGCCTGCATTTGGACCGATACTCATTCGAAAGTATTTTGCAAAAAGAAGAGACGATCCAAGCGGGAACAAGGCTGCAAAGTTGCCAGTTGCAGCGTCCAGCAGTGAATAACCCACGCCTAGACCTCGGGCGATAGGAGACAGAGGTCCGGCGGCAGAGATGGCTACACCAGCATGAATCTTCGCAAGCTCTACTCGAGCCGACTCAATTGGTGCATTTAGAGGGTGACTAGCTGGATAGTTAGCCTGATAGATTAAGCAGGCCGCATCAGCACACTTGTAACGATACTCATAGTAGTTCTTGCCACCGACATCGACCAACGATCGAGTCATGTCCTCTGGAATTCGAGTGCAGCCTCCAGAAGCGCAATGGTTAAACAGATACCCATACGCCCCCAAAACTGCTCCATCTGAGAAGTTCCCCCCCATCAGTTGTGAGCTCAATCCTGCCGCGAGGGAGGCGGACGCAAGCTGCAGCCCCGGATGCAACCCGGCAGTACTAACCGTGGTTACCTTGCCCAAAAAAGCCGAGACGGCACCGCGGCCACAGTGCCCTCCGGAAGCTGTGGCGCTTAAGCATCCGACAATTGCATGCGCTCCGATCTGCTTGCCTACCGTCTCTTGGACTACCGCGTTGGTGCCCACGGCGTTAAACGCTAGGGCGGTTCCTGTTGCAACAGCCACATTCCGGATCAGGTCTCCACCAGTGACACCCTGAGCACGGCTGACAGTTGCTTCCATAATAGCCACGACGCCCGCAATGCAAGCCGGCCCTCCACATAGAAGTGAAGCCCCCGCACCTGCCACCCGCAGCACAGCGCCTAGATTCCCATCCGCACGCCGAATCTCCTTCCGGAAGTCTCGCTCCCACCGACGCAGTTCATGCCTGACACTTCGCTCCAGGCTCTTAAAGAAGTACCCGCTGGGATCTGTGTACCTGAGCGGGTTGTTGATGACATAGCTGTAGCGATTGAAGGACTGAAGATTGCCGGGATCTTGAATGAACGGATCTGCAGAGGTAAAACGCGCGATCTGAGGATCGTAGACGCGTCCGTTCATATGGATCAGATTGAGCTCGTCCAGGTGCTCGTGATTGGTGAAGCCTCGATCAGTAAACGTCCCCGAAATCCCTTCTGCTTCCGTGCCATTCAAGCGACGCCGCTCACCGAATGCCTCGTAGGAAAAGCGCTCCTTGACTAAGGCGAGATAATCGGTGATTACATCGACTGATCCCAAAGCATCTCGAAAGATGTAGTCGGTGGCCAGCGCCAGTCCATTATCAAGGCGAGTAACCTGAACAAATGGTGCGCCTTCAGCAGAGACGTAGTAGATGTGAAACGTGCCGAGAGCACTGACACGCTTCTCATACTGCATACCGCCAACATTGTCGGGATGCACGTAAATGGTGGTGGCGTTATTGGCTTGCTGACGTACCCGCTGTCGCTCCGGGCCATACTGAAAGCTGAGAGACACTGCCGGCGAGAGCAACGCGCCAGGCCTTTGCATCTGAATGGGCAAGTTGTAGCTGCTATACGTGGTCGCCACACTCTCAGTCGGCACTTGCGCGCCTGCCGCATTGAACACAGCCTTCTGGGTCATGTTCCCGTTGGCATCGTACTGATAGCTCAGCTTCCCACCCGCGGCAAGGACCACCTCGTTGACCGCGTGCGGCCTCACGCTCGAGGATCCGCTGGTGTTGTATGCATAAGTTCCGATGGAACTAGAAGTTATATTGCCGATATCGTTGTAGTTGTAGCTGCTTACGGTCGTGCCGATAAGCGGGACTTGAATAGTGCTGGAAGTAAAGCGATTCCTTTGATCATAGGTCAGAACTTCCGCCACGTTCTGCGTACCATCGTCTCGATAGACGATGTTTCCCACTGCGTCATATCGATACGTCAGATTCTGTACACGATTCAGAGCGGCGGCCTTAATCGCGGTAAGCCGGCCATTGGCGGCGTTGTATGTCCGGTTCGTGGAAGTATTGCTGCCATATGTCAGCTGCGTGATATGGCCCTCGGCGTCGACAATGTCTGCCTTCCAGTAAAGGCCGTTGCTGGTCCCGTTCCGAATCTCACTAAGGTAGCCGAGATTTGTGTACACATAGCGGACCGTGAAGCCTCCCGGATATGTCTGGCTGTCGACGCCACGACCCAAGACGTCGTAGGTCACGGAGGTCGAGTAGACGGCATCAATAGTAGTGTTAGTGCTGCTCGGGCGACCGAACGAATCAAACGTATGTACGCGACGATAGCCGTTGTCGGATTCGGCCTCGCACATCTGCCCTATGCCCTTGTTGCACACCGCGCCACTTTTGTAGCGATCGTAGTACCACGTCGATACAAGATCAGGCTCATTGCGCCTGATAGTGCGGCCCAGTAGGTCGTAGGTGAATGTCGTGACTTGATTCTTGGCGTCCGTCTGCCTTATCTGCTCTCCGATGGCGTTATAGGTATAGCTCCACGTGCCCATGTTCGGATCGACATTCGTAAGCTTGCGCCCACGCAAATCGTACGTCGCTTGAGTGCTATTCCCCATTGGATCCACTGTGCGGATCAAATGGCCCAAGGGATCGTATTGGTACGTCAGTACCCGATTTGCAGCATCGCGCGTGCTGACAAGCCATCCTTGACTATTGATCGTGCGCGCTTCGGCACGGCCCAGAGCGTCCGTCACAATCGTTGTGAGGCCCTGATAGCTCGTATTGGTCTGAGCACCATCAGCAGCCGTGACTCGGGTTTGCCGCCCCAACAGGTCATAGTTGTAGCTGATCCAATAGATCGCCTGGCCTGCATAGTAAGGCCTCGAAGTTCGGGCAATCCTGCCCTGATTGTCGTACTCAGTATCCTGCCGGATGACTGCTGTGCCATCGAAACCCTGGGTTTCGGTTCGCACCGCGCGCTCCAGCGCATCAAAGTAGGTTCGCTCCCAAGGGCCGTTCGCAGCTCCTGTTGAAGCTTGAGGCTGGACTTCTACAAGGTACCGCACACCAGCAGGGCAGGCCGCCGTTCCTCCATGGATACCGCTACAGTATCGGTAGCTCCAGACGGTTCTTGTTCCATCAGGACGCGTCTCTCGACTTCTGCGCCCCCATTCATCGTATTCCCAGCTGACACTCAACCCGTTGGCATCGGTCGTGCCGGTTGGGTGGCCGTATCTATTGTCAAAAATCGAAGATGAAACTTGAGCAAGCGGATTAGTTTGGCTCGTCGGGAATCGGCCCCGCGAATCGAACGCCGTACTGGCTGATCGCGGCGCGAAGGCAGCATCGCCCGTGGGCGCCGCCGCCTCACTACCGGTAGCGAGAGCGGATCCGTTGCAGTTGCGCACAGCGCCGCTCGTCTTATTGCCGAAGATGTCATAGACAGATGTACTAGCAACACACAGATTCGAGTTACCAGGCTCGATAACTTCCTTAATGAGTTTCCCATTGCCGTCGTACACAAATGCACTGGTCCGGGTCACGGTAGCCGCCCAGGCCGCAGACGATAATCCCGAAATGCCGAACAGAAGGCCAACGCCGAGAAGGCGGCCAAGAGTAGCGCCCATATTCTCCCCCTATACCGGTTCTGCTGTTGCCCTTAGGGGGCCGTAGTCGTTACGGACGCTTGCGTAAGCAAGCCGATAATCCAATTCGCCGTATCGTTGAAGTATGTGTTGGCTACAGATTTTATGTGGCCGTCACTAGTGCTGGTGTTGACTTGGGTCAGACTTCCGAAGTTGTCGTACTGCATCGAGGAGGAAACAGCAGGCAGCACCGAACCGTCCAAGTCCCAACTCGCATCTTGCGATTGTGAAACGAATGGGAAGTAGCGCGCACCTACAGCTACCACACAGCTCCCGCCCGAAGCAGGGTTCCGGCACTGATAGGTCATCGTTGATCGAGAGCGCAATCCACCGCCGGAACTGAACTTCTCGACCTTGCCAGGCATGCCGCTATATGGAAACTCCTGCCGGTATTCCGTTAGCGTGCGGGCGCCGGATTCCACTTGTCGTTGCTCCATCCATCGGAAGCCCAACGACCCTCGTCCCATTTGATGCGCCTTGAGGTCACCGTAACGATAGGTAGTAGTGATAGTCCCCGCGGCTGGCAACGCCGTGCTTGCCGAAATCATCCTCACGACGTACGAGGAGACTTGCAAGGAAACTTCGGGATAGGAAACTTCCGATCCCCTCTCAAAAACAGCAGCGTCCGTCATCGGGAGATAGCTAATCGAGGTGGCATGCGAAAGACCCGTAGAAACACCAACCATTAGATCAGATACGCCCCCCTGGGCGAGCCAGAGTTGAACCCCCTGATCCCCCCGATAAACAAGATCGGCAATGCCATCGCCATTCACATCGGCGAAGCTAATTGTTGAGTGATTATCTCTATCGTTGCATATGCCGAATGACGAAGATTGATTGGCACAAATTGTGTACGACTGCCAGCCCCAGAAACCCGCGCCGTTGGAAAACCAAAGTTGGATCCCCTGATCCCCACGGTAAGCGAGATCAGCCCGCCCGTCGCCATTCAAATCACCATAGAAGCTTATCGTTCTGAAGTTATCATCGTCATTGCACACGCCGAATGTCTGAAATTTATTGCCGCAGATATCCGTGATGATCTGATTGTCGGTATCCCAGCCAGCGCCCGTGGCTGGCATACATCGGACACCTGAGTCAGATCGGAAACATAGATCCGACATGCCGTCGCCATTGATATCGACAAATCGAATCGAATCGAAGTTGTCGGAGTCGTTGCATTTTCCGTAGGCGGCCGAGCCGTTGGCACAGATGTCGGACGCATCAACATGCACAAACCCCGTCTCGAAGGAGTGAAAGGTTTGTATGCCTTGGTCACCTCTATAGATGAGATCGGCCTTGCCGTCCGCATTTACATCGACGAAGCCAATCGATCGATAATTATCCTCGCCGTTACAGCCGCCGAAGCTGCTTGACCCGTCCGCGCAAATAGTTGTCCTCAGTCCAGCCGGCTGATCAAATCCATTACCAGCCCATAGCGCGCAATGGATGCCATTGACCTGCCGCCAACACAAATCAGCGCGGCCATCGCCATTTAGATCTGGAGTGCGTAGAGACTTGTAGTGGGAATCCTCGACGCAAAAATTCTGCGCGCCGAACATAGGATCAGCGCAAAAGTTGGTCGCTATCGGCGCGGAAAATTCGGTTCCTCGCGACAATGCAACTCGAATTCCGTTAAACGACCGATATACTAGATCGGCCAAACCATCTCCGTTTATATCAGCATATGAAATAGTGTCGTGGTGCGTTGCGTTAATGCACCCGCCATCGGGAGAGTTAGAACCGGATCCATTTGCACAGATGCCGGTAATTACTGGGTTGCTGGTATCCCACCCCGCGCCATTGGAGAGATAGCATCGAATACCTGCATCTGACCGATAGCAGAGATCGGACTTTCCGTCGCCATTGATATCTGGATAACGAATGGAATACTTGTTGTCGTCATCGTTGCAGACACCGTGTAGCTGTGAACCGTTTGCACAGATGTCCGTCGATACCACCTGCGTGTAGCGGGTTTGATTGGTTCCGCTCCAGGTAAAAGTTGTCGCCGGTCTACAGGACTTAGGCTGCACGAGGCTGCCACCTGCACATTCTGTAATGCCAGACACTCTGGAAAGCGCCGTGGCGGGGCTAACCTGATACGCGATCGCGTAACTTCTCAACGTTTCGCCCGCCGCATCCAACGCTTGTATGGACGAAAGGCGGGAAGAAAGCAGAATTCGTGCGCCGCCTTGATAGAGAGAAAGAGGATCAGGCCTAGGCGCGTACTGAAAGTGCACGTGAAGATTCGGGGCATGTCCAGTGAGTGCATGACCGGTGTAGCTGATCTGCTTTGGCAGATAGTCGCCGCCCACTTCGAAGTAGTTAACGACCATGAAGTTCTGCTGGCGATCCGACAGTCGATTCATCGACCAGAGTCTTGCTGTTGTCGATCCAGGCACCTCGATGCGGGAGTCAGCCGAGTTTCCATACTCGATAACTTGGCCAGATTTCGTCCATGCTCGGAAGTATGCCGGCCCGGTGCCCGCAGTCCCGTACGAGATAACTCTGGTAAAGGAGTCAATCTCAGTTCGGTACTCCGTACCATTGGCGCCGTAAGTGCCCGCAATTGAAACGAGGCGCTGGCCATCGAGACAAAATTTGTCTTGAGCATCAAAGCTGATGTTGCGACGACGGCCGTCTTGCGCGGCAGTCGCCGGACATCGCGTGATCACGGATATCCCCGCGACCGTCCAACCCACACCCATCAAACCGTTGCCAGCTTGACTGTTGTAGTTCAGAAGCAAATCCGGTTGGATGCCTGCAGTGCCCCGCGCAACGACAATAGGGATCGAATAGCTGGCCGCCCCACCCTCGGTAACAGTGAGAGACCCTTCCGTGCTCATTACAGCAAGCGCCGGCATCGACATCAGACATGCCGCCACAGCAGCGGCCAAGCGCGCGCGCGCACTCAAAAAGTTCATCCCCAATCCCCCGATTCAAGCTTAGAAAACTAAGCGCCAAGCCCCCGCTATAGCGCTCGTGCTGCTTGCAGCTATTTTTAGCCTGTATCCTACATATACATCAGAATTATCTGATTGACAATGGGGCGATGGTAGAGCTGTAGAGAGAGCCCTGAAGTTCATCGCTTCACGGCTGGAGTCAGGGGTTGTCAAAGATGCCCCATCGCGCAGCCAGCTCGAAGCGAAGCGGCAGTTGCGAGCTTGGATCATGAATTTCCTGCCGGACAATGTACGGCGCTGCCAGCTCATTTGAGGCGCCCAATCGCCTGGAGTAAGCCAACAGCGCCCCCATGTCTCGAGACAGGCCGACCATGCTCACGGTTCCGTCGAGCGGTCTAATTGAGAGCTGCAACAATGCAATGTCATCGTTTGCTGCAGCTTCAATGTCTCCTAGCACACTGTCCCACGGCAGTCTCAGTGCAGATGAGATCACCCTTGCTTCTTTTATCGAGCGCGCAAGCGCCTCGGCGCCCGCATTAGGTTCCGACGTAATTGGCTGTCGGAGCATTTGCTCAGTCCTTTCTATCTTCTGCCGGACATGCAGCGTGGCACCACATACGCATAGGAGGCCGATGGTAGATAACAGCATGATTGTCCAGCCCAGCTTCCGGCGCACCGGCACGTAGTCGCTAAAATCAAGCTCAGTGCGCATTTTCAACGAGGCCGGATTGAGCAACTGCGCGAGCACTGGGCAGCGTAAACACTGATTTCTTCTCTAAGAGAAGAATCGGCATTCCATCGACATACCCGCGGAGAAGATACTCCTGCCGCAGAATGTCTTGCCAGCAGGACGACATCGCCCCGCAGTCGGGTGACGAGGGAAGATGTCGCAGCCAAACTGAAGACCACCCCTCAGCCGAGCGAGTGCCGCCAACCACAGCACGTTCACCAACCGAGACGACAAGGTGCTCGACAGAGGGCATTTCTTGCCATTCCGCACTCAGCTTATGGATGAAGGAGGGCCGGCACAGCTTTAACGTGAGGCCGCGTGCACGGCACACATGTCGTACCGAGCTGATAAAGCCAAGCTCGATGGCGCACGCGATCGCTGGTCGCCGCCTCACTGCGGCGTCGATGCGAATGTCCCAGCCGTCCATTGAGCCGCCATAGGCAACCTCGAAGCATGCAAGAGCCAAAGACTTTCGCTCGGGAGTTCGCTGCAGATCGGCCCGCCATGGCACTACGGCATATCTCACGAATATATCGTCCACGATCAGATGCAAAGAGGCCCCTTGAAATGAGCGCTGATCCAGCCAACGGGAAAAGACTTCTAGGCCTGTAGTCCATGCAGCAACACTGCCGGCCGGAGAGGGTGAATGAAGAATGGCCCGCTCGATCGGCCGGTTCGTCCAAGCGTTGGATAGAACGTCGACCTGGACATGGCCAGCGCCGAGCGCCACATTCAGAACCCTACCCAGCAAAGCTGACACGATTCACCTCTTCCAACGTTGTTCGTCCTGAGCTCAATAGCGTGGTCACCGACTCCCGAAGAAAGCGGGTCCCCCGCGCTGCAGCTGCATTCTTAATCGAGCGCATCGGCGCGCGGGCCGCGATGAGATCTCGAAGTTCGTCGTTGAGCCGCAAGATTTCTGCAACCGCACAGCGCCCTTTGTACCCCGTTCCCCTGCATTCTCGGCAACCCCGCCCTTTCTGAAAGTTTGTCGAGCCGACCTCCCCCATAGAAAGTCCAGAATCCTGCAACTCTTCTCGAGAATATGAGACCGGAACGCTGCAGTTGACACAGTTCACTCGCACCAATCTCTGGGCGACGATCCCATTCACGGCAGCGACGAAGCTGTATGGATCAACGCCCATATGAAGAAATCGCCCCAGAACGTCAAATGCGTTATTTGCATGCACGGTCGTGAACACGAGATGTCCGGTTAAAGCCGACTGAATCGCAATCTGGGCAGTCTCTGCATCGCGAATCTCTCCGACCAGAATCTTGTCAGGATCGTGGCGAAGAATAGACCGCAGTCCCCTGGCAAACGTTAAGCCTTTTCTCTCGTTGACAGGAACCTGCAAAATCCCTTGGAGTTGATACTCAACGGGATCCTCAATCGTGATGATCTTATCCTGGCCAGTATTTATCTCTGAGAGGACGGCATAGAGTGTTGTGGTCTTACCGCTACCGGTAGGGCCGGTGACCAGGAGCATCCCGTGCGGCTCCCGTGACATTCTGCGAACGACGGCCATGCTCGCCTGATCGAAGCCAAGCAGGTCAAGGCGCAGCGTTTGGAACTGGTCTGCAAGCGTTCTCTTGTCCAGAATTCTTATAACAACATCTTCACCATGGAGGCTGGGCATGATGGAGACACGGAAGTCCGTTGGGTGCCCCTTAATGGACAGCCTGAACCGCCCATCCTGAGGGACGCGGCGCTCGGTTATGTCCAATTCAGCCATAACCTTGATCCTGGAAATGGCCTGCTCAGAAGATTCAACTCCAGGCAACATCGCCGCCGATATCAATACGCCGTCTACTCGATACTTGATTTGCAGGCCATGAGCTTGTGACTCCAGATGAACATCGCTGGCCCCAACCTTCATTGCGTCATAGATTGTCGAGTTAATCAGGCGCACAGTCGGACTGGAGTCCGATGAGATGGAAACCAGCGAGACATCTTCTACGGCTATCTTTTCGGATCCTAAAGCCGTGATCGGCGGCGGCAGCCCATCCATTGCTCGCAATACTTCTTCTTGGATTACCAGCCAAGCTATAAAGTCATCGCGGTGAACGACATGCCACCTCAATGCACCAAAGCTTGACTCCAAGCGCGTTCGGGCAGCCAAGTCGAATGGATCCGCCGTTACGCCAATCAGCCCATCCTTGTCTGCAATTAGCGCACAGCGCAGACGTTGGCAGTCGGCGAAAGATATGGCGGAAAAGTCTGGGCTAGCGTTCCGAAGGCTTTGCATGTCGAGACAGGGCATCATCACCGCCTCAGATAGGCTCGGCATGAACCTGTCTGCAGGTAGGGCAAGCATCCTCTCAAGTGCTTCAGTGACCGAGGTTCGCGCGTCAGCCGCCTCTGCCCTAGCCGCCCGTATCAGTCCCGAGGAAATGCCCCCGGCTGATGTTTTACCCTCTTCCGTCGAACCATCCGTATCCGATGCAACCGCTGAACGACCCCAGCTCATTGAATGCTTCCCGCCAACTCAAAAATTGGCATGTACATAAGGAGTACGATCCCTCCAATCACCAATCCAATGAACACCATGAGTATTGGCTCAAACAGCCGAGAAGCTCGTGCAACCCAGCGCGAGATATCATCGTCATACAGCTGTGCGATACGCGCCATGATCTCGGGCATGTCGCCAGATTGTTCCCCTACGACCAGAAGTCTCACGCCCACCGCATCTGCCAATCCGTTTCTCTCGAACGCAATCGAAATAGGCTGCCCTTCGGTGATTTCCCTTATCGCCAGAGTGAGTCCAGCTTCCAGTAGGGGCTGCTGTAGAAGTCCCCTTGCCTGCTGAAGCGCAGACACGATCGGCATACCCGCACTAAGCAGCATCGCGAGCGTTCGGAAGAACCTGGAAAATTGATAAAGCCGCAGCTTTTCACCGATCCCAGGAAGCGTCCAAAGTCGACGCTCTATAGCCACGCGGAACCCTGGGCGGGTCACGACATATCCTGCCGTCGTTGCGAGCGCCGCAATGCCCAATATTACCCATTCTGCGTTCTGGTTGAGAGCACCTCCCCATTTCATGAGCAATCTCGATAGGAAGGGCAGATCGCTCCCCACATCTTCGTAGATACTGCTGAAACGCGGGACGACATAAAGCATGAGAAAACAGATGACCAAGAACCCAACGCCCAGCAGTAGAGCTGGATAGATTGACGCACCGACCAGCCTTTCCCGAATCTGACTCATCTGTTGGTGGTATGCCAAGTAGCGGCGCAACGCTTCTTGCAAGCCGCCGGTGCGCTCACCGCTACGCACTCCCGCGATGTACAGAGAGGAGAAATGTCGAGCTTGCTGTTCCAAGCTGCGAGAAAAGGACAGGCCCTCGCGTACATCCTTGAAAAGCTGGGATGTCACTCGCCTCGCCTCGCCTTCTCTAGCCTTTCTGGAGAGGATATCCAGAGCCTCGATTAGGCCGAGGCCCGCGTCTAGCAGCGCAAGCAACTCCTGGCTAAATAACGAGGCAGAGAAGCGCGGCTGAAGAAGTCGATATGCGGCCACACCGGCCGGACCGCGCGCGCCAAGCTTTAGAGAGACGATGCGATAGCCCTCTGCCTCCAGACGCTTGCGCACTTGCTCCGGTGAATCGCTCAAGACTCTCTGCCGGGCAACCCCTTCAGGCTCGCGGTACGTAATAACGTCGAATTCCAGAGCAGTCTCCTCCTGTTACCAGTTCACGATGTCCGCGTCCTCGCCTTCACCTCCAGGAGCACCATCTTTTCCCCAAGACCAAAGGTCGTATTCGCCATGCTGTCCGGGAAAGCGATAGTGATATGAACGACTCCAGGGATCTGGCGGGACAGCCTTCTTGAGGTACGGCCCTTGCCACCGAGCAACACCGATAGGCGCTTCGTGCAGCGAGTTCAGGCCGTGCTGGGAGCTTGGATACTGTCCGACGTCCAATCGAAATGCTTCTAACGCCTTTTCTAAGGCATCGATCTGAGCCTGCGCCATCTTCACCTCGGCCTTGCCGACCTGGGTAAAGTATCGTGGCGCCACATAGCCCGCCAGCAAGCCGATTATCACAATCACCACTAGAAGCTCCAGCAGTGTAAAGCCCTCTACGGTTTGACGAATCATAGTTGGTTACCACTCCACCCTCAGCGACGCAATTTATGCACTTAAGAGAAGCTACAGACGTCCAATCTGCCAGATTGCACGTAAACCCCCGCAAATTCAGTTCTTCGTTCGAACTTTAACGGCCGGCTCCAAGCTCCATGCCGACAGCGGCCGTTTCCCCTTGGCTTCAGGACAGCCAGGCTGGCTATACGCGATCTCTCACAAGAGGTGAGTAAGCACCTTCGCCGATAGGCCTCGCCGTAATGTCGCCGGTCTTGCAATCGCGATCAATAACTACCCCTTTGTCTGCCTGCAATCGCAAAAGTGGCGATGTGAGGTGGATCGTCAAGAAACCAGCCTCCTCGATCGTGGTGGTTGGGTCCAGCACGACCTCCCCTAATCTGCGACATGTTCCATTGGGGGCATCGCCATAACCTTCCAAGGCGTTGATCTCTGTGACCCACACTCGTTTAGGCAGCCATTTCAATCTGTAGTAACGCTTCAATTCGTCCGGCATTGAGCTCGCAAACACGGCTTCGCGGAATGTCGAGCGATCCTGCAGATAGGTTCTGAGAACAACCCTGGGACGCGGCGGTCCGTTCTCTTGCTGATAGTCCAAAAGACACTGGAGGATTAGCGCCATTGTCAGCTGGCGCGCCTCGGCACCGTCCAGAAAAACGTCGGGCGGAAGAAAGGGAATCGCTATAGCCGCGTGCCCGAGGTGATATGGAGCCGTATCGTCGCGTGTCAGCTGCAAGTACGGACCTGAATTGTCGTTGTGCACAATGAGCGGCTCGATCCAATTGGCCGAGTCATGCGTCGTTATGGAAAGACCGTCATGCACCACAATTTCACAGCCGGTATCACGGGCGAGGCTACTCTTCCAACCATGCCCAATAGCCAGTACGGCGTGGCCGATCCCCTGTGGCGGCATCAAGATCAGCAGTACCGGGATACGCGATTCTAGATAGGGATATATCGCGGAAGTCACAGCGTCTAGCGATACGTCGGTCGCAGTAGTCTTCACATCTCGGAGATTCAGAATGTGCGGGGCGTATCCAGTCGCACGAATAGCCTCCACTATCTGCGGAACCTCCAGACCCTTGTTCGGAAACGTCCGCCCAGAAGCTAAAAAGCGTGTCGCGACCGACGTTATTTCCGCCGGACTGAACGCAGAGTGCCCCGCTCGTGAACGGAGCGTGCGCAGCGCCATCCAGATAGACGCCTGTGCGCAGGCTCCCACCGCGCTGTCTTGTTGAAGGAACGGTGTGCCGGTGACTTTGAAGTGGCGGCCCGCCAGGTGCACCGGAAATTCATCGACCGCCAATACAAAGCTTTGCTGATCTGAGGGAACGCTAAGAATTGTCGCGCCTACTGGGCTCGCCCACACTGGGCGCAAGGTGACAAAGCCCAAGTAGCAGCTTGGGCTGCTCGCAAGCACATCAATCGCACCCAGAAGATCATCTGTTTCGGGATCGATCGAAAAAAAATGAAGCCTTGTGCAATACCTCGGAATCGGCTGAGACAGCAACGAATAGTACGCAGCGTGCTCAGCAATGAAGTCAGGGTCCTGGACTTCGTTCTGGATGATTGCCGTGCATGCCTTGAGCCTTATCACATGCGAGACGATCGCCTGCAGTGGCGTAATCCTCGGCACCATCGAGAACATGCCAGCCTTCGGCAAGCAGCGCGCGATAACCTCGATTAAGGATTCCGGCTTAGTGTTGTCAAACCGAAGCAGCTCGAGCCGCAGCTGCGGCTTGCCCTCAAGTGAGTCCATGCGCCCCCCCCAAACGAAAAGGCCAGCGAAACGCTGGCCTTTAAAGACTCGTTCTGCTTATTGCACGGCGATTGTTTTCACCATGTCGTACGCGCGCCGCTTCTCAGCACGAATTGCTTCGGCATCCTTGGAAACTGAACTTTCAAACTCTTGATGGAACTGCGAGAGCCGCTTGTCATCAAGCTTCTTCTCTGCTCCCGATGCCAAGACCTCTGCAACCAGCTCAGCAAGCACCTTTGTCTTCATTGCACTCCCCCAATGTCATGCAATTTCACGAGAGCGGCAGGTCGTACACCTCTGGCGCACGACCCAACAATGCCACGTGGCAACGCATCGTAGGCCGGAATATCGCACTGCGCAATAAAATGGGTTGAGATCACGTCTATAACCTACCCCTTGGGCTGAACCAAGGTACTGTGTTCAGAGCGACGGTAGCCCTCGCCCGCTGAATGGCAACTTGCTAATCATCCAACCACGGCAAGCACTTAAGGCTAGGCCCCAGAGCGCCGATACAAGTTGAACAGCCTGAAATTCATAGCCTGCCTGCTCACTTTGAACTGCGTGGCCAGGCGTTGGATTTCGGTCTCATCTTCCAAATCGAACACCATCGAGTCCCGGCGCGCATTCAGCATCTCCTCTGGCATCAGAAGACAAGCTGCAAATGCGTTGGCTTCAACCTCCTCAATCTCCACCGGGTCCGCATCACCGCCTTCCTTCGAACGGCGCCAATTCACGGAAAACGATTTGTCGACGTGAAGCTCATGCCCTTGATGTAACAGGAAGTGGCCAAGCTCATGCGCGATCGTAAACCGCTGCCGAACTTCCGACTGCGCGCTGGAAACCCCGATCGTGCTGCGACCGGCTTGTCTGACGAGGACGCCAGAGACATTGTCATCAAAAGCCTCATAGCGAATATCAATACCGCGGCCACGCGCAATGGCGGCAACATCAACCGGCGGCATCGCCACCGAGTTCTCTCGCAGTAAGGTAGCCACTAAGCGATCTATCTTCGCGTAGCGCGGGCGCAGCGGAATCACTGGTCAGTACCCGACTTAACCTTCTGGACAAAGCGATGGACCGAGGCAGGAATAGTTGGAGCGCCCGATCCGATCGTGCCCATGGCAGAGTAATCCGCCGGCAAGGGGAGCAACTCTGACGGCTGCACATTCAGAGCAGCAGCGATCCTGTAGAGCTGGTCGATCAGCACTCGCTGCCGACCGCACTCAATGTTCGTCAAAGAGGTGCGCGAAATATCGATCTCGCTTGCAAGCTTGTCTTGCGTCTTATCAGACGTCTCGCGTCGTTCCCGAATACGTCTGCCAAGTGCCGCGTGCAAAGCATCAGGCATCACAAACTCCGAAATTCAGTGCCAGTTTTCAGCGCGTTGAATAGCACAGCGCGCTGTCGCGGATTTGTCAGGTTAACTAATTTACCTCCGTTTTGTCAACCATATAAACATTAATCCCAGGGTTGTAACACTGTGTTATTAAATGGCATTTTTCCTGTCATTTGTAATATTGTTTGTGTTGTTGACATTAAAATAAGTGTCCGTTAAGGTTCTGGCTCCCCCGACGTAATGGACGACAGCCATGCAGAACCAACGCCAATACACCATTCATATCGCAGATCAATCCCTTTATTTTCATGAGCATACGGTCAGCAAGCACAAGTTGACCGGCATCGAGATCGCGACCCTCGCCGGACTTCACCCCCCCAACAACGCCATCGTCTTGGCGTTTCTTCCCAACGGGGAACTGGAGGACCTCCGCTCGAACGAGGAGATTGAGCTGACTGAAACCCGCCAGAAGTTCATCGCGGCACTGAGCGACCGCAGTTACTTGCTGACGATTAACGGCGTCCGCGTCCAGTCGGTGATTGACCGGATTACCGGTGGCCAAGTCCGCAAACTTGGCAACGTGCCTGTCGGCCACGAAATCCTGCTGACCCGCGTCGATCAGCCCGATCGTCACATCGCAGACCACGAATGGGTCGACCTGAACGGCGCCGACATCGAGGCTTTCATTAGTCGCAAGCCGGCTTGGACGCTCAACGTCCAGGGTGTCGATTTGATCTATCACGTTCCTACGGTGGTCGCCCGCCAGGCAATCGAGAAGGCCGGCTTCGATCTGGCCGTTGCTTACCACATCAAGCTGAAAGTTCGCGGCCAGCCGCCGAAAGACATCCAGCTCGACGACGTCGTGGATTTGCGGATGGATGGGATCGAGAAGATCCGTTTGACGAGAAAAGACATCCATAACGGCGAAGCGCCCAAGACGCTTCGCCGCAACTTCACGTTGCTGGACGTCGATCAGGGGCACTTAGACTCGACGTGCAAAGCCTGGGAAACCGTCATCGATGGCGGGCGGCGCTGGCTACTGATTCACCACTATCAGCTACCCGACGGCTATCAGCGCCAAAACCATACGTTGGCGCTCGAAATTCCCTCGGATTATCCGAAGGCCGAGATCGACATGTTTCATTTTTGGCCGCCAGCGCAGCTCCTCAGCGGCCGCTCGATCGATCGGACTCAGATACGCAACACGATCTGCGGCGTCGAGTATCACGGCTGGTCGCGCCACCGCGGAGCGGACAAGTGGAGTCCAACTCGGGACAACGTGATCACCCATCTGGCGCTCGTTGAGTCGGCCTTGCTCAAGGAAATCGACGAATGAACTCGATGCGTACCCTGGCGATTCAGGCCCATCACCACGAGGTGGTGCGCCAGCATTTGTTCCCGGGAGATGGCCTCGAGGCCGCCGCGATCCTCCTGTGCGAGTCCGGTGCCGCGCCGCGGCGTCGCTTTTTGGTTAAGGATGTTTTGCTGGTTCCACACGACGAATGCGTTAGGAAACCAGACGCACTCACTTGGCCGGGGAGTTGGATCAACCGCGCGATCGATCAGGCGGAAGATTCGGCGCTGACAGTGATCTTGATCCATTCGCACCCAGGCGACTACTTCGGCTTCTCCCTGGCCGATGATTGGTCGGATCAATTTTCGATCCCCTCTCTGCTTGAGGCCTTCGGCGAGGAGCATGGCACAGCGGTAATGACGTCAAATGGCGCAATCATCGCTCGCACCTATACACGCGGTATGAGGTGTGTTCCCGTTGACCTGGTCACTATGGCGGATCAGGACATCCACTTTTGGTGGCATCCTCGAATCGAGCCCTCCCCTGATAACCACCGCCCCATGGCATTCGCCAGCGGAATGACTGACGAACTCAATCGGCTAACCGCGGTAGTGATCGGCGCTTCAGGCACAGGCTCGATCACAGTCGAACAGACTGCGCGCCTCGGATTTGGCCGCATTATCGTCATCGATTTCGATCGCATTGAGCGGAAGAACTTGAATCGAATCCTGAATTCATCGATTCGGGACGCTCAACAGAACCGCCTAAAGGTTTCGGTCATGGCGGACGCGATCAAGGAACACCGCGAAAACTGCGAGGTCATCCAGATTCCAAAATCGATAAAGACACGCGAAGCTGTGCTCGCGGCCGCGCAGGGCGACGTGATCTTTAGCTGCGTGGACAGCTTGGAAGGTCGGATGGTTGCGGATCTGATCGGATCTGCCTTCCTGATTCCTCTGCTTGACGTCGGCGTTGTGATTCCGACTCGTCGCACGCCTTCGGGAGGTCACGCGGTTGGCGACGTGCTGGGACAGGTTAATTACGTCTTCCCGGGCGGATCTACCCTTGAAGACCGGGGCATCTACACGGCGCAGGGTCTACGTGCTGAAGAACTTCGGCGTGTCGATCGAAAGGCGTTCGAGACAGAACGCGCGGCCGGCTACTTCACTGGATTCGGCGAGGAGGCTCCCGCAGTAATTTCCTTGAACATGCGCGCGGCAAGCGCATGCATCAACGAGTTCATCGCCCGCGCCTATCCGTTCCGCATCGACCCCAATAGCAAGTACGCTCGGACTGTTTTCAGTCTGGCAGCGGGTGAAGAGGAGTTCTCGCCCGAGGAGACGTTCACCCGATCGGAGAACCCCAGTCTCGCGACCGGAGCCCGCGAACCACTTCTGGGGCTGCCTATCTTGGGTCTGGAGGCCACCAAATGCGCGGCGTAAGGTGGTGGGATTGGCGCTACTGGCACCGATCAATTCAGCGCGCAATCGATTGCTATCGGCCGGCCAGGAAAGTAGTCCGAGTCGAGGACGATAGTTTGCCCCCGAACCTACCGGCGCGCGACCTCGTCCTCTGTCAGGAAGGGGACGAAAAGTGGTGTGTTGGCATGCGATGCCCGTGTGGATGCGGCAAGGTCATTGAGCTACTGCTGCTACAGAATACGCAGCCGCGCTGGGATCTGATCATCGACCGGCAGGGGCGACCGTCGCTCTTTCCCTCGGTTTGGGTCCAAACGGGATGCCGATCCCACTTTTGGATTCGGAACGGTCGCGTAGTCTGGTGTTATTCGTGATTACCGTAACCCGAGGGGTTTTTCCCAACGACGACCAATACTGGCGGATTGAGTGGGTAGGTTGCATGTTCAGAAACCCCAAGGTTCCGACGGAGTCTCTGGTTGGGGTTTCGGTCGTGCCGCTCATATCGGTGATGGACGACGACAATCCGACTGCGCTAGAGGCCCTTAATACCGATTTGAGTCAGCGAAGAATGCTCAGGGTAGGCGTGGGGATTGCTCCCAGCCTCGTCGTAGGATCCATCTGGCGGCGCCACAGGAGGCTCTCGATCGTGCCGTACGAGCTCAGAGAGTTCGAGGTCGATCTTGCCGCCATGCAAGGCGCAGCTCGCCGCAATTGCGGCGGTAAGGGCAATGGGTAAACGAGAGGTGCAAGCCAGGCTGGAAGCGATTGCCGCGGCGGCTTAGCCGGGGAAGCTTTTCATCCGAGGGGAACTCGCTGACCAGACAGGCCACTGGGGTCAGATGGTGCCCGAGGCCGGATTCGAACCGGCAACCTGTCGCTAATCTGGCGAAGCCGTCCCAATGGGACGGATCGGCTTATAAGGCCGCTGCTCTACCGTTGAGCTACCCGGGCGCGCGTGTCCGCGGCACCGGGTATGAGGAAGTGAGAGTGGCAGTAGCTCATCTGCTCACTGTGAGCGACCCCGCTCGACGTTGTCAATTAAAGACGATGAATCGCGGATCGGCTAGATAGCTCTGTTCGTTCGGACAGCCTGAGCTGGCAATGGCGATAGCTGCTATTGCTTATCTTCCGAGTGCGGCGATGCCACGTAAGTCCGCCAAGCAAGTCGGTTAGCCTTGTGGCACAGCCGGGCCCGAGTCACCCTGGGTTGACCCCGGATTCGGCTTCTCGTCCTCGTCACCATTGCCTGGCACGATCTCCGTTTCGATGATCGGCTTGACCGGCACCCTCAAGTCCTCGGGCTGCAGCGTGTAGACGTGAATCAGGAACAGGTAGAAGAACGCCAGTGACATTCCCAGTACCGCAAGACCCATGACCTGCGTGCGCAACCGAAGTCCGGTGGCCGCCGAGATATCGAGCTCGATCACCGCTGGCAGCGCCGGCGTGCTGTCCCCGCTGGCGCTAGGCGGCGTTGTGTCACCTGGCACAGTGGGCGTGGGCGTCCCGATGTCAGGCGTAGCCTTCGGCACCGCGACCAGCGGCGTACGTGCGGCCACCGCGAACTGCCAGACGCTAAGCGCGACACCGGTAAAAACGATCACCACCACGACCATCAGCAGCGGCCCCTTCATCGCATGCTGGTTGTATAGCGCGCTCTTTCGAATCTGCACGTCGTTATAAGCGGATCTGAGCTCCAGTTCCTGCAGCGCTTGGAAGTGAGCGACCCTCGACTTGTAGATCGCTTGATTCGCCTGTTCCGCTACGTAGTCGGTGCGCCCCGCCTCGAGGTCCTTTAAGACCTGCATTCGGATGGCATACCCGGCGACAGCATCTCTCGAGATTTCGCCTTTCTCCGCCGGTAGCGGCTCCGGCCAGATTTTGGTCTCAAGCTTGGGAACAGCCGCGCCATCATCGTCGACCCTACCGATGTTGGTGATGGGCTCGAAGAGCACCCAGCAGAATACGAGCAGGATCGCCAGGCCGAGAAACAGCAGCGCGTACTTAGTGCGATCGCTCATCCACAGGGCGTGCGCACTGGCCGTCAGATCCTGGCTCATACGCCACTCCCCAGCGTGCCTGCCGCCGGCCAAGTCCGGCACTCCCCCAACGCGCAGTACTGATCATTAGAGCACCCAGGGGAGCAGCCACCGCTCGAGCCGGGCCTCGGAATGCTGGGAATCGTCGGGGAAGGAAGCGGCCTGGGAGTGACGCCGGCTTGAGCATCCATCGCGCTTTTGAAGTCGTAGTGGTAGCCCACTACCGGACCCGTCGGCGCCTCGGGTTCACTCCTCGCCCCAACCGCACCAGACACCATCGCCAACACAAGCGCAACCGTAGCGCACAGTAGACGCACCATTTCCCCTCCCCTTAGGACCGAAGTGGTGAGCATGGTCCCAAATTGATGCTATGCCTTATGGGGGGCATGCCCACGGGATTTCCGACGAACGGCTAGTCCAACCACCCCTTGGCCGTCTGGAAGCGATCCCGCCACTTGCCCCCTCGCTCAGTCCCCATCTCTAGCAGCGCGGCGCTGATCACGACGCCGGTCTCGCCATCGCGGTGGGTCAGGCCGAGGCTGAGGGTGTTGTTGACGTGGAACTGGAGCAGCGGGCGCACCGAGTGCGCACCGTCGCGATCAGCGTAGAGGATGCCCAAGGAAAAGCCCCTTGCGCCTCGGATACCGCCGGTCTGTTGGTCATACGACCATCCGTTGTAGCCGATGACCTCCAGGTGCACGGCGGGCTTGAAGCGATCGCTGCTGTTATCAGCGCCGGGCACGTACTCGAGCGACACGCCGGGGTGGGCAAAAATGATCTGGCTCGATGGCGGCTTCGGAAAGCCCTCTACGCGAGTCTTGCCACGGTTCCAGAAGTAACCGTTTATCCAGTACTCAAAGATCGTCTGGGATCGGGCATCGTTGAAATAGGCGTCCCACATCGCATCGAGCCGCGCCATCTCGGGCGCGATGGCCTTGAGTTGAATCGGCGTCAGGCCCTGCATCACGATCCAGCGCGAGAGCTGCGCAACGCGATGGAAATTAGCCATGTATGCGACCGCCTCGCGACACGCCTGGCTGGATCCCTCGGCACACGGCCCCGCGAGGACGTTGCGGAGATCGACCTGGTGCGCACCATCGACGAGTTGTTCCAGTAGATACGCCGGATTGTCTTCGGTGAATGCCGGGGCATAGCTGTTCGCTTCGCGCAGCCTGTCGATCGACCCAGCCCTGCTGTCGCGCCCAGGCTCAACCTTCACCAGCGCGTCCATGTTGTCGGACAGCGCATCGAGCGCTGCCAGCAGGTCCGTATGGGCCTTTCGCAGCGCCTGCATCGCCGGCGGAGACTGATCCGATAGCGCGCCCCGGACGCGACGCACCGCATCGCGCAACGTGGCAGCCGACACCTCAGGCGGGGAGGGCTTGGGAGGGTCAGCGGGCTTCCTGCTCGACTCCTCGGGGAACTGCTGGAGAATCGCCACAGTGACAGAGTGCTTGTCGCAACGCCCGCCAAGGTGATTGCCTGTCGATGCATCGACGATGGATTCGGCGTCGACGATGGCCGGAGCAGCACCACAGGGTTTCTGCGCCGCCAGCACCGTCGTCGCAGCGCAAGCCAGCGACATGGCGAGCAGCGCGCGCATCGCATTGCGAAGCACCCAGATATGCACTTTGCTCATGATCAGATCCCCCTCAAGTACTTGATCAGCCGTTTGATCCAGACCTGGAAATCGCCGACCCGACCCATGTCGTCGAACTTCAGCGCCTGCTCAATGCGCGTGCGAATCTGCTCCCTGCTCTCGGCCTCGTGCGCCTTGATGAGGTCGTTCTCCTTCTCAACCGACACCGCCTTGCGACCGCCGAGCATGCGAAACAGCGGCACGTAGAAGCGCGGGTCTTGGGCGAAATGCGTGATGGCATGTAGGTTCTCGTCTAGCACCACCTTGAGCGCGACGTCGACGTACGGCTTCATGCTGCCCGCCGGGGTGCTGGCGTCCTCAAGTCGGCCAGGCCAATGCGGGGAGGGGGAGAACGGCTTCGGCATCGACACCGGATCAAGACGATGGGTCACGTTGAGGTAGTAGCGTGACATCCGACCCTCGGTGGTTCGTCCCGGCCAGACGTTCGATTGGTAGACGTCCCACGGCCATTTTCCCGGATACTGCTTCGAGTCGCCCTTTTTTTCGAGGAGTGCGCAGCAGTTGGCTAGCATGCAGATCACGTGAGGCCTGATAGCGCTAGGCAGCGCCCCGCCGATGGCTTCCCAATGGTTGATCGAGGCCCCTTGCAAGACGTCGTGAACGACGGATGTCCCCATCGAATGGCCGATGATAGACCACTCCGGAAGCGGGCCTTTGATCAGATGTTGGAGCAACTTGTTGTACACGGTGACGCAGACACGGGCCCGAACCATCGGCACCGTGTAGTAGAGCAGCAGGTCCAGAGCGTGGGTATTGACGAAGCTGTTCTTCTCGGTCGATTCCCAGACCTTGAGCAGCGGGCCGATCAGCTCGTCGGGCGCTTCGAGACCGCCGAGGGCGGCGGTCACCGCTTCACGATCTTCCTTCCAGCGCCTGCGGATGTCCTCGAAGACGGCGTCGTAGGAGAGCGGGACCACCTCGAATGCACCTTCGGACCGTTCGATGTCCGTGCAGGTGTCGATGGCGTCCCACTGCTTCGCCAGTAACTCGGCGAACTCGTCGCTCCACCCTTCAGCGTGCTCGCCAATACCATGCACCACGAAAAGCACTTGCTTTCTCATGTCCCCCTCCCGTTGCATGTTGACTGCGTTATTTCGCTACTGGCGCCCCATGGTCTGCTCTCAAACTTAACTACTACGGACGGACGTCGCCTAGCTCTTCCGCCCACTTTCACATTTTGCGAGTACGAGCCCGTTAGAGTTCAACATGCGCTTCTGCGGGGTCTTATTTGCCGGCTTGAAGCTTAAGAAGGTATCCGGCATTACTGCAAGAGACGCACAACCCAACACTGTCACTTTGTGCAGCGGAAGAACACCTGTCCGAACGGACAGGTTCGATGATCGCCCAGATGTGGCATCTTTCTGAGCTGAGCTACATGCATTAACCACGCGTTAAGGCGCGCCGACGCAACTTGCCACCAGCGCCTCGAGGGAGACTCCAATGAGCTTGACACTTAGAATTGGCTGCTGCTTTTCGGCGTTGATACTTTTGTCCATGAGCCTGCCAAGCCCCGCCGCTAATCAGGAGATGCTCGAGACCCTGATTCCGCAGCTTCCTGAAACGGATACCGGGACAGTGCAGCTGCCTCCAATAGTCGTGCAGGGATCACTGTCGGATTCGTACCGCCTCTCGATCAGGCGCACGTTCTCTCCACCGTCAGGCCCTTCGGTCGTGGCAGCGGTGCGGGCCATCGGGGCCGAGATGGCTGAGTCTCTGAGCGGCGGTGGCTTTGCTGAACGGCGCCCGGACGCGGGTCAGGAAGGCGTTGCTGGTTGCTCTATTGACACCCCCCAGACATCCGGCCCCGTCGATCTCGCCACCGGAACGAAAGCACTTCATGAAACCGACTTCTCTATGCCTGAAGAGGCCGGCTTGATAGTTCATCGCAAGTACCACAGCCTTTGGCAAGATCGTGGCGTTTTCGGAAATGGCTGGGTCTCATCTTTCGATAAGAAACTTAGCTTTCGTTATGACAGGTTGTCTGATGGCCAAGAGCAGTACTGCAATCCATTGCCGGCACAATCGCTGCCAGCAGGGTGTGCTTCACTTGCAACCGGCACCATAAAGACGGTCTATGTGCATTCGACCGACGGTGCACGCTATGCATTCAGCAAGCACGCGACTACTCCTGGTCTTTTCATTGATAGCAAGCCATCGACTGCGTCGACTCTTCAGAAGATGTCCGATGGTTCATGGTTGCTAAAGGAGGAGCTTGGCGATGTCGACACGTTCAATGCTGATGGCTTTTGGACTTCTAGCAAAAACGTATTCGGCATTGGGTGGACGTTAATCTACGAAGCAACGAATCAACTCAAGACAGTTACACACACCACGGGCCGCCAGCTTCAGTTCACGTGGATGAGCGTCTCCGCACTGCCTCCGCCGGCTAACAAGCGCGTTCAACGGGTTACAGATCCAGCTGGAAATCATTACAGCTACGTCTACAACATCGGCGGATATCTTCAGAATGTGACCTATCCAGGCGCCTTCGGACAGTCAAAGACTTACAACTACAGTGGAACCAATGTTGCGGGCATCTCTTACAACGTGATGCCCTATACCGGAACCAGCGTGGCTTACAAAACATTCACGTACCACCCCGATGGGCGCGTCAAGGAAAGTGGCTATGCAGACGGCAGCGAGAAGCTGACTTTCGCTTATAGCTCCAGCGGCCCCTCGAACAATCTGACCTATCACACGCAGGTCACGAATACCGCTGGTATGGTTACACGCTACGACTTCAAGCAGATCGCCGGCGGCAACAGAAGACTGGTCAAAACAACACGCTCCGGAATCACTAACTGTCCTACGCAGTATCAGGACATCGTGCACGACCCCGTAACGGGCTTTCCCACTGAGCTGATCGACTGGAACGGAAACAAGACCGTCAATGAGTACGACGGCGAAGGCCGCGTCACCAAGCGCACAAGGGGTATCAACGCGGCATTCCCCGGCAAGTCTCGCATTGAGCTGATGGAGTGGGACTCGCTCGTGAAGGACCGCATGACCAGGCTTCGGACCTATGGCGCCACCCTTTCCGATCCGATCGACGAAACCCTCTTTGAGTACTACGCTACAGGGACAGCCGCGGCCGGTCGCCTGAAGTCGATCAAGCGGTACAACCGCGCCAGCACCGGCATCGCTGGGCAGCTACTCGAAACCACTTACGCCTACACGTTTCATGGCAACGGGATGGTGAGTTCGCTCCGAGTCGACGGCCCGCTATCCGGCTCGGGCGACAGTGTGATCAGTCAGTACAACAGCTTTGGCGACCTCATCTCGGTTCAAGAAGGCGATCTTCCTGCGGCCCAGAATGCGTACGAGAAGATCACCACCTACGGCAATCACACCGCCTTGGGTCAGCCACAGCAGATCACGACGCCGAACGGCCATGCTGTAGCGCTGACATACGATCCGCGTATGCGCCCGGCTAGCATTCAGCAGACGCTGGATGGTCAATCGACCACCAGGGCGTTTACATACGATCACTACAGCAATGTGATCTCGACAACCGAGAACGGAACCGTTATTGATCAGCGCACCTACAACCAGGTGGGGCGACTACGGACGATCAAGCCGACTGCGACGGCAAACTATTGGAAAGAGTACGCGTATGACTCTGGGGGCAACCTGGCATTCAACATGGTCTATCAGACCGTTATGGGGACCACCAACGTTAAGTTCCAGGAAGTTCTCCTCTACGACCAAGCTGATCGCCTGAGGCAGATCGATGGCGCGCAGTATCAGGCCACCAGCTATACGTATGACGGCAATAGCAATAGAACATCAGTCAAGGACGCTCTGAACCGAACGACCTATTTCGAATACAGCAACTTCAACGAGCTACTGAAGACGACGGATCCCCTGAGCAGGATTGCGCTATACGAGTATGACAGCGGGGGGCGGCTCGCCGCGGTGACCGACCCGAGAAATCTTCGGACCGACTACTACTACGATGGCCTGGGGCTTTTGCAGAGCCAAAGCTCACCCGACACTGGGGTGACGACCTACTCGTATCAGGCAGCTACTGCCGGTTTGGTGACGACCATGACGCGCGCCAACGGCGCGAACACCTTCTACGAGTACGACACGCTCGGGCGCTTGAAGAAGGTGACGGCGGGCACTCTGATTCGTAACTACACCTACGACACCTGCACGAATGGTAAGGGCATGTTGTGCAGTGCCAGCGAAGGGACGACGACTACTCAGTACACCTACACGCCCTCGGGAAAGCTGGCGAGCCAGGCCGAGACCATCGCCGGGACGACTTACACCACATCCTGGCTGTACGACTTCCGAGACCGCCCCCGAACGATCACCTATCCCGGTGGCAATCAGGTCCGATACGAGTACGACACATTGGATCGCGTGACGGCGGTAAAGAGCGTCATTGGTGGAACTGTGCAGAACGTTCTGACATCGGTTGGCTATGAGCCCTACGGCCCGCGCCGCTCCTTGAACTACGGCAATGCGACCGTGCAGAGCGCAACCTTCGATACGAGTTACCGCTTAACCGGCTTGTCGATCACCAGCCTGCAGAATCTGACCTATACCCACAATACCGTCGACGATCTCACAAAGATCACGAACGGCATCAATAACTCGCTGACGCAGACCTATACGTACGATGCGGCTCATCGACTGACTGGCGTGACGGCGGGCGCCGGGAATCAGAGCTGGACCTACGATGCTGCTGATAACCGGCTTGCCCATGTCTGGGGCGGTGCTACGGATACCTACGTACCCGCGTCAACGAGTAATCGACTCCCATCCATTACCGGCACCCGAGCCAAATCGTTCGCGCACGACACTCTTGGCAATATCACTAGCCGAACGAGCGGCGGTGCCACGGTGAACTTCACGCCCGATACTTTCAACAGGCTACAGACATACACGGCGACAGGGGGATCGACGAACTACTCCTATAACGCCAGAAGCATGCGTGTAAGAAAAGCCGGAGCGAGCGGTAACATCAACTACGTACATGCTCCAGACGGGCAACTGCTCGGAGAAACGTCGCCGGGTGGAACGTCTATGGATGTTCAGTACATCTGGCTCTATGGAAGCCCCGTTGGCGTGATCCGCAGCGGTGCCTTGCACTACGTCGCCAATGACCATATCGGCCGACCCGACGTCATCACAAATTCGGCGAAGGCAGTTCAGTGGCGAGCCAACAACTTTTCATTTGATCGGACAGTGGCCGCCGGTGCGGCATTTTCTTTCAACGTTGGCTTCCCGGGGCAGTACTACGACTCCGAGTCTAGCGCTTGGTATAACTGGAATCGATACTACGATTCAAGCATTGGGCGCTATGTGCAAAGCGATCCAATCGGAATATCGGGCGGATTGAACACCTACGCCTATGCAATGGGAAATCCGATCTCTCTGATCGATCCGTTAGGGCTTGAATGTACATGCAGCAAATCTACGACCGACAACTTTGTCGACAGCTACGTAGAGAACAGAAATGCAACGAAGGCGGCTTTGGGCAGCTTCGGAGGAAAAGCCATGCTAATGGCTTCGGGGGTGATAATTGGGAAAAGCAACGCAATTGCTAACGTTACCGGAGGAATTACAGCGATGCAGGCACTGAGGTCACTCCCGGGCGGTGTGCCTTTCTACACAGGCGCGACCGGGACCATTTATGCAGGAGCAGTCAATGTGTTAATAGGAAGTGCTATTACAGTTGTGGGCACGGAGATTGGCATATCGGCAGGATCTGTTGCGGTAGCTGCTGGTGACGCTCTCGCCAATGCGATCGGATGCAGATGATGAATGCGGAACACCGTGAGAGCTGGCTTATCAGAACAGGACAAATGTGGAAGGTCCACATCTCGCTATTGCTTCTTTCTATATCGTTGGCCACATACTTATTCTTCAATTTCTTTGACGGCTCTGGCTCTCAATATGGAGATAGTTTGAGCTTTATCTCTTTAGTTTTATCTCTTTGCTGGTTTATTTTTTCAATTAAATGCGAAAGCTGTGGCCGGCTTGTTGTGTATAGGATGATGAGGCGAAATGGCATCGAAGCATTTACCTTTAAACTTCTTAACTCTCACACTTGCCCGAACTGTGGTTACAACAGTACGCGATGGCCCCAAGATCAAACTTGATTGCTCTAAACCCGGGGAAATCGAGCCGTTCTAATAACGGTTTATCGCAGCTCCCTAGAGAGTTTCGAGAATCGCCACCAAAGCCGTTTGTGACAGCCCATTCGTTTTGTAGCTTTGGACTCCTTAATCGCCGGCCAAACCGACACTCTAACGTTGCGATATCTGGGCGCGCGTCACGGCGGCACCAGATACTAGAATACGGGCTATGGACCAGATCATGCATCGATCCTCGGCCACCAACGGGACTGAGTCATTGCCTTGTAGCTAGCCCATTCGCAGGGACCGGAGCTGGCAGACGTTATCGATCTCCAGACTAGGATTGTAGGACTCAAAGATCGCTTTACTGAGTCTTGGGCCTCCGCAGCACTGATCCCATAACTCCAGTGAAAACCACCCTCCGATCCGTCTTTCCCAACGACGATCACTACTGGCGTATCGAATGGGTGGGGGGCGTCCATAGAAATCCAGATGTTCCATCCGAAAGATTGATCGGCGTATCGATAGCTCCTCTACTTTCTGTAGCAACAGACGACAATCCAACTGCACTGGAAGCCCTGACGACGGACCGCAATCGACGCAGGACGATTGAGGCAGGGGCGGGGACGATTCCCAGCCTGGTCGTGGGGTCCATTTGGCGGCGCCAGCGGATGCTAGCCGCGGTGCCCTACGACCTGCGTGAGTGCGTGATTGATCTGAATGCGACGCCGGCTCGCCTGCTGGATGCCGGACATCAAATAGCCCCGAACCAATGGTTGATTCCTCCATTCCTGCATGCGCTACCACATGGAATGCTTGGGTCTCGTTGTGCGGTGATTGCTATCGGCAGCGATGCGCACGCCTTGGTGATCCCGTGCTTTGAGGTCCTGCGCGCCTGGTACGTACGAAGCACCGCTATGGCAAACCGCCTGTTTAGCGGCCCGCTAAAGCACGTGGAGGACAAGATATTCGACCGGGCCAAGTCTGGAGTGGATGTACCGACTCAAACGTGGCGAGTTCAACTGCGCACAGGGCTTTGCTCCTCGGATGTCCTCCCTGCCGCGATACTGGCATGCCACAAGGACGCATTCATGAATGCTTCGAAGCTGTTTGACCGCATTCTCAAAGACCACTTCGCGAATAGACCGCTTCATATTGAGATAGCGCCTCCACCCTGTAGCGGAAGATTGCGTGCTCGCGGAATCGATATCTCATCTAGAGGCGACAGAAGATTCCTGGTGTTCGACCTTGAAACGATTCCCTATCCCTTGCCTGCTGGCGGCATCGACTGGGATCTCGACAACACCAACGAACCCGAGCCGGATGCTTCCCAGGAACCCCGAGAAGCCTGGAAGAAAAAACCTCCCGCTCGAAAGCCAGAGCCGGCCGATCAGCTTGCCCATATAGATGAGCCCGATAACGGAGGCGGCGCCACACGAGAGTCGTACGACGCGCCGTCCATCTCATCGCCTGTTCTGATTCGGCGCCTTCACAATCACCAGAAGTCCAAGAGTAGGTCGGCAGGCGGACCGCTTCCGAGCGCAAGTACGACTCGTCACTCAACAGGCGCCGGCACTTACGGAGCGACATCGTCTCGGCGACTGACTATCGCGGCGTCATCCGACCCAGACGCTGATGCGGCCAGAGCGGTCGTCGGTTTCGACTACATCGCCGATCTCCAGACCGCCCTCAGTAGATATGCGGGCACCCGCTGTTCCGCTATTGCCGCCAGCGAAAGGTTCATTCGACATCAGAGCGGCATCCGCTCGTTTTTTCCGGCCTGGATCGATACCAAGCTGCACGCCTGGTCGTTCGTGCATGCGCACGTCCGGCAAGCCATCGTTCTGCAAATCGAACATGAAGGGCTGTTCGGGTATGCCATAGAGATCGAGCGCCGTCCCTCGAAGTTTAAAGACGGCGTTTCGGAGCAATATCGGCTTGGCTTTCTGGGCGCCAGCGATCTAGGGCGAGCAAATCCGATGGCGCTGGCCAAGGTGCTCAGAAACCTCGCCATCCGCCATGGAATCTGGCCTTCGGAGAGCGGCCTGATCGATGGCTTCAGGCTTTACGCGCATCGACGCAGGAAGGCGCCAGACGAATTTGCCTTCGACCTCCTCAATCAGCTGCGCCGGTGGGCCAGTCGCGCACCACTGCAGCGATCTCAGCTCGCGCGTGAGCCGGAAGCAAGTCCTCTTCAGGGGACCGGCGATGTCTCGGCCGTAGCGTGAATCTTCAAAGCCAAGCGAGTAGGACCTGAGATTGCCGCAGCCTTAACTCCCCATCGTTTGAGATGGTAGTCGACACCGGGGGGCGACATCGATTGACTTCGATGCCGACCGGGGAACAGCATCCCGGCATCACCGAACTTGTTGTCTCTTGTCCTCAAGTAAGCTCGTAACGCGCTCGCCAAAGCAGCATCTGGCGTAAAGACATGGTTGTTGATCGAAACGATCAGATCGCTGTCACGCTCCGCGATCGCGGAGCGCTCCATCGCCAGCAGCAGGGCCAGCCTCGCCCCCAGCCCGTGCATCAGCAACGCCAAGATGGCTGATGCCGCCTCCCCAAAGACCGCCGATCGGGCCGCTTCGGTCCAACGCTCAATCGGCGGAATTGCCGTCGCTCGACGCACGGCCGGTCGCTTCTGGGGAGGCAGCGTCAGTACGAAACCCTGGCCACGCAGGTAGACAACGAAGCGGCTCAAAGCGGCGCGTTGTCCGGGATGCGCGCGAAGGTAGCGGTCCACATGAGCCTGTGAGATTGGCTCCGCGCCAGCCACCTCGATAAGCCCAATCGCAGGGCGCAAACTGAGACGAACTGTACTCAGTTGAGCTTGCTTACGATTGCCGTTGACTGCAGATATCTGCTTTGCGAACCCGGTCAGAGTCGCCGCATGTGCATGCCGACGGACCGACAACAGCATTCGCCTGATCCGAGCGCTCTCTGCGGCCGCGATCTTCTCCGCCTGGCTCGGAATTTCGAAGCCCTGGCTCTCAAGAAACGCCAGCGGCTTGGTATACCGGCGCAGATCCTCTACTGAGAAGGTGTCGCACAGGGATAGGCCCGTGATCTGCGCTGAGAACTCAAAAACGGCATCGAGCCTGACAAAAAAGTCGATGTGGCGCTTCGCCTTCAACGCAAAGACATTCGCGTTCCCCGCTGCGATTTCAGTGGCGGCGAATTTGTCCCAGAGATCGGAGACCCACGCCTGATTGATCTCCACACCTGCGAGTCTTGCCTTCTGGGCCGCAGCAGCTCTCCAGTACGCATCGTACGAAGCCTTGACCTCGGCAGTCCGGTCACGCTCCGAGCAGAGTCGGCAGATCGGCCGCCCCTTTTCATCCCGGCTAACCGCAAATCGGTACTTCCGGCACACGCGGCAGGACGCATGTCCGATAGGCTTGTACGTCTTGGTCGGTCGAAAGTATCGCCTACAGGAGGGGCAGACCGGCTTATCGTTGACTATCAGCGCTGCGCGAGGCACCGGCCTTTCACACCGCTGGCAACGTCGATCGTCGATCACGCACTGTCGGCACAATGCCTCATACGCGCTGAAGTGCTTTCGGCAGGGCTCGTTGCACTTTACGCACGGCACCCGATGAAACTCCCGGGCATAGCATGCCGCGCAAAACGCGATGCCCTTGAACATGCGCTGTGCTTTTGGCATCGAACCGCCGCAGTTCCCGCATTCAGTGCGCGGAGGGCGCTTCGACGACGAGATAACGTTTTGCGGCGCGCTCGCCATCAACGCGTCCCGAGTCGAGAGGCCACGAAGCGCGGAAGATCGCCGCCCGTTGCGACGTGGTCAAACGCGTCACCCCAGGAAATCCTGGGGACCGCAGAACGCCTTCTGCGACGCTTGGTTGAGATCCTTGGCCGATCCCTTCTCGGCAGCTGGGCGATCACTCTTTCAATCCACGTCGGCGTGGCCATCCGGTGTATTGCGATCGAGCGATAGTTGCATTCGGCCGCCCCGCAGTACCGCAGGAAGGTATCGGGCCAATCCCGCAGGAGCGCGACAACCAATGGCAGCGCGCGAGCCCTGGCCGCCGTTCGGAGCTGCTCGGGCGCGCCACCAAGCTTCGGAGGTAAGCCGCTCGTGTCGGAACAGGCCACATCAATCAGTCTCCGCCCGCCGGCGGAGCTGGCAATGGCAACCAGCAGCAAGCGAATGCCCAAGAGCAGGTCTCGGCGAGAAACCGTTTCATCGCCAAGGCTGCTCCTGTCGTGGCTGACGATCTGCAGCAGGTACCGCTGCGCCGCGAGCTCATCCGCACCGGCACTCTGACCTCCGACCGCCAGAGGCTCACCGCAGCGATGGCACATCGACAGCTTCAGTTCTGGCGCTTTGTGCGTCACAACAGGGGCGCCACACAAGCAGGCGTCTCTCAGATAAACCCCGTGTTCAACACAGAGAAACGAGAATGCGAAGCGCCAGTCGCGGCGATAGTACGGCTCCCTATCGGTCGCCAGGCACGCCGGGCAGAACTGCAGGCCGTGGCGAGTTCTCAGTCGGTGAAAGACCCCCGCCGGCAACAACCACGGCTCAACGCCATGTTCGATGCGGCAATCGCCGATCAACGAGAGTACCGACCTGAGCGTCGTAGCGTGAGCAGCACTGCGAGACGTTCCTGTGTACTCGGCCAGTTCCAGAACGACACGATCCGGAACGGAGCGATCGGTATCGCGAGTCCAGAATGCGACGTCGCGCCAGACTGCACGGCAGAAGCCATAGGGCGCGCCGCCGAGCGCCTGTACGTTACGCAGGAGCCAGGAGGAGAACAGCTCTCCCGGTAGCGCCACTCGACGAATCGGCCAAGTCGCCATGGTCGTCAAGACGAATCCGGCCTTTCGGCATCGGAGCGTCGCTTGCTCGGCGGCACGAAGGCCACCTTGCTCAGGATGACGCTGTCGATTCTCGGCTTGCCTTCCCGTACTGCGGTAACCAGGCAAGCCGTCAATACCGACTTGAGCTCGCCAATCCATCCCTCAGCGAGTTCGTACAGCCGAGTCGCCGGGCTAGCGGCGCCTAGTCCCGAAGCTTCCGGCAGAGGAAGCAGCCGCTCGAAGCTTGCGATCAGCTTCTGCCATTCCTGATTGCAGCCCCACTGGGTCAACCGAAAGGGCTCGAATCGGTTCGCCAGTTGGGGATCGACCGACAGCGCCCGGCCGGCCTCGCGCGTCCCTGCAGCAACGATGGAGATCTGCAGTCGATTCGCCAGGATGCGAATCGCGTTCAAGAACTGTCTTTGCTTCGGGATCGATCCGGCCAGGGAGTTATGGATCTCATCGATCAGCAGCAGCCTCACTCCCAGCGCGTTGAGAACGCCATGAATCTGCGGCTCACGCTTGCGGATGCTGTCATTGGGGCTGTACGGGATGTTGAGTCCGCAAAGAATATTATTGAACAGGCGCAGTTCATCCGGACCACTGGGGGCTTGTACGCTCAGCACCGGAACAACAAGTCCCTCTTCAGACTCTTCTGGCGGATGTAGGGCGCACATCCGATCCAGAATCGATGTCTTGCCATTGTTCGACTGACCGATCAGAAGAAGATTTGGCATCCGCGTCACCTTCGGATGGGTCAGCAAATCCTCCATGCGGGCGAGCGCTTGCCTTGCGACGTCGTACTCAATCCATTTATCCGACCTGAACCATTTCAGCCGCTGGTCCGGCGGCAATGTCAACGCCTCCCGCGCACCCATGGTGAGATGCTTGTAAGGGTCAATCGTCGACATCGTAGGCATCCGGTATCACATCGCCCAGCTCAGAAAAGGCGCTTCGGTCTGCCCCGACGGTCGGGTGTTGATCACCGTGCACGGCCCGATAACCCTTTGTCGGGATCGGGTAGTCCTGCTTCGATTTCTCCCGAGTCTTTCTTCGCTGATGATCCCGGCGGACCTTCTTGGTCTTCTCTACGGCGCTACGCTCGATCTCCAGCAGCCGATCGTGAGCAGCAAACAATGCTTCCTCATCGATCTCACCAGCGTTTGCCTCTGCCAGATACTTTCTCGCCGCCCGAAGATCCCAAAGACTTATAGCCTTGCGCTTGGAATCGGCGTAGGGGATGTCGTAGTACTCCCGCATCTCAGGGTCGTAAAAGAAAACGACGCTGATGTCGCGCGGGTCCCGGTAGACGAAGAACTTGCGCCGTTTCGAGGGCTCGTCCGGATCTTGAGCGTTTATCCAGGGACGTAGCGTGTCGGCGTAGTAGGTGACCTTGTCGATCTCGATGCCGTAGTTCTGCACCGTGCGCAACTCGTAGGGCAAGAACTCGATTCTCAGACGACGTTCATCAACGACTCGCGGCGGCATCCCACGACCAGGCTTGTCACCATCCCCCAGGAACCCCTGTTCATAGCGGTGCATGGGCGTAGTGCCGATGCCGCTGTGCACGGCCACATGGTAGATCGAGTAAACGCGCACAGCGATCCACTCGGATACCTCGTCGAACGTCATCGCCGCATGTTGTTCGGCGTCGTAGGCGCCCCGTTCAGCCGGGTTTGAAAAGGTGGCGCCAGGCACCTGCTTCAGAGCGTGATTCAACGTTCCGCAGAGACGCTCAATGTGCGCTCCATAGTGGGGCTTCTTCACAGGCCGCCATTGGAGGTCGATGACCCGATTCTCCGCCGCTCTCTTGAGCATATCGCCACGGAACTCACCAGCGTTATCCGCATGGACAACCGAGGGCTTCCCGTAGACCGGGCAGCGGGTGCTGATCTTGTACTTCGCCAGCTTTCGCTCTTTGGGAAGGATGGCGTCCACTAGGCAGAGACCGACAGAGTGGTCACCTGGATGATCTAAAGAGATGAAGTGGCCAACCACCACGCGGCTGTAGACATCGATCGCGACGGTCAAAAATGCGCGGCCAATTGGCTTGCGCGTGTCGTCGTCGACGATGATCACGTCCAGCGGCGTGTGGTCGATCTGCACGACCTGCAATGGCCACTTGGCCTCTGAATAAATGCCGGGCAGAGGGTCGTAAGCGCTCCCGGCCTTATCGCCTCGCCGCCTCTTCTCGGAGAGGGCCAGCGGGATCGCTTCCATCCGATTACGGACGGTATTGATATGCGGCGTCTTGACACCGAGCGCCTTGCACCTTCGATGGACCTCCCGGAAAAGCCGAGCCGGCCTGTGCCGCTGCAGTGTCAGCCCCTCACCGTAGATCACGTCTCTCAAGATACCTTCCACTCGAGGATCGAGCCTGGAGCCGTCCGCTCCGCCGTCGGGCGCACTCCGCACCAGCGACGCCACCGCCATAGACCGCAGGTATCTTCCGATCCAGCGATAGACCGTGGCCGGATTGCGTCCGATCTTTTCGGCAGCCTCCTCGATGTCCTTTCGTGATCGATTGGGCATCTCCAGCAGGGGCTGGATCACGGCGTACATTTCCTTTGCCCTCTGCCAGCTCTTGTCATTGATGCTGGCCACCCCCGGCAGTCCTTTGCGCTGTTCCGTGGGTTGCAGAGACGCCACCTCAAAGATCTCGGGATGGCCGTTTTCGAGGGATCGACCGACGACCCGAGACATGTCCAGCAGATGCGTGATCTGGATGACCTTGTCGTCCTTGGTGCGGGCGTACGCACCGGGGGCGATGAGGAAATCGTCGTCGCTCATCGTGGCACTGACCTCGCCGAGATCGGCGATTTACCGGACAGCGGCACCTGCAGGTCCACCTGAGCCTGTTTCGTGGCGACCAGGTGCCAGACGATGGGGATCAGCTCCAGTCGAGGCGTCCGAAGCTCGGATTCCATCGAATCGAGCAGCTTGTTCACGGTCCAACCGTCGATCTCCCGAAGGACGCGAAGAATGCGCTGACACTTGAGGTGATCGACCTCACGGTCCTTGTAGTCCAGCAGGAAGTCGGCGTTATCGAGCAGCGGCGTCCGGATCTCCTTCTCGGTCACGATCTTGAACTTCCACCCCTCCAGCGTGGCGCGCTTCCTGGCCGCCTTCAGCTTGGGCTTGAACTCACCCCACGCCTGCCTCAGTTTGGCGCGCTCCTTGACCTCATAGAGCGTGGTCCTGCGCCCGGACAGTGGATGGAAGATCACGAGAGCGTCCGGGTAGCAGTACCCGGAGGAGCCGTCCGCGCGGACGAAGGGAATTTGCAGAGGCTGGACGTGGATCGACTGGACGTCGCTATCGAATCGGAGCAAGCGATAGAAGTCTCGCTCCAAGGGTGACTCGAAATGGGCGGAGGTACCGCCATGGGCCACCCGGCCCGTGACATTGCGGTAACTACGGGGAATCTTGCGCGCCGGCATGGGGGCCCCCAAGCACTCCAGTGTAGAAATCCTAACTCAGTCGCATTTTTGTTGTCATATTTGCAACTTAGTCGCATTTCTAATGTATGCAGTCGCAAATCTGTTGTTGCGTTTTGGCTCCTTTATGGGCCTTCAGTCGCATTTTATTTTGTAAGTCACAGCGGCAGCGTCCCGCGTCCCGGCGAGATCACGCGCGCCCACAACGGCATTCTGTTTCTCGACGAATTGCCCGAGTTCGATCGCCGGGTACTGGAGGTCCTGCGCGAACCGCTGGAGAGCGGCACCATCACCGTCTCGCGCGCCGCGCGTCAGGCGGATTTCCCGGCGCGCTTCCAGCTCATCGCCGCCATGAACCCCTGCCCCTGCGGCCACCTCGGCGATGACGGCGGGCGTTGCCGCTGCACGCCGGATCAGGTGGCGCGCTATCGGGATCGGCTCTCGGGGCCGTTGCTGGATCGCATCGACCTGCAACTGTTCGTGCCCCGCATCGAGCGACAGCAGCTGCTGCAACCCCAGACCACCGAAACCAGCAGCGCCGACATCCGGCAACGTGTCACCGCAGCCCGCCAGCGTCAGCTCGATCGCCAGGGCACGGTCAATGCCCGCCTGACACCGCAGGGCCTGCAGCAGCACTGCGCACTGGATACGCCCGGACGCGCGCTGATCGAACAGGCGATGGCCCGTCTCGGCCTGTCGGCTCGTGGGGTGCATCGCGTGCTGCGCGTAGCGCGCACGATCGCGGACCTGGACGGCGAAACCGCCGTTGCGCCGCCACAGCTCGCCGAAGCGCTGCGGTATCGCGAACTCGATCGCGCCGCGCCCGGCTGATCCCCGCGCCAAAAGAGAAGGGGCCGCAAAGCGGCCCCTTCCACACCGTCTTTACAGCTGCAACCGTCTTAGAAGTCGAAGGACTTCGACAGGCCGATCACGAACTTCGGATCGTCATCGCTGAGATCGGTGGCCACCAGCGCGAAGCTGGCCGTGTAGTCGCCGTCCAGCGACTTGCTCACGCCGAGCTTGTAGTCGATGTACTCTTCGCCGAAGGTCGCTTCGACGCCGTCGCCGGCGTTCAGACCGACTGCGATGTCGAGCGAAACGGTCTCGGCCAGCGGCAGCGCCAGGGCGCCCAGCACGTAGTACGCGCTTTCATCCGTGCCGAAGTAGTCGTTCGTGAAATAGCCCTTCAGCGAGAAGGGGCCCGTTTCGAAGCCGGCGTAGAGCTCCAGCGTGTTGATCGACGGCGAGCCCGGCGCGGCGACTTCGTCTTCTTCCGGATACCAGTAATACAGCGCACCGATATCGAAGCTGAAGTTTTCGCCAACGCTGCCGGAGAAGCCCGTATAGACGTCCAGCTCCGTGCCGCCGGCGAAGTTCAGATTGGAACCCCAGGTGCCGATGTAGAAGCCGGAATCGCTCGCGTAGTCGATACCGCCCTGCACCGCGGCGCCCGACGTCTGCGTGATACCACGGAACATGTAGTCGCTGAACACACCGACATTGCCGCTGACGCCGGCGAAGGCGCTGCCCGAGAATGCAGCCGCACCGAGCAGGGCGACGCTGACCACCGTACGCTTGAATGTCATCTTTAAACCCCTTGCACTGTTGTTGATGATTTCCGCGGTGCGGGTGTCCCCCGCGGCCCATCCCCCAAATCGCAAGCGGCGTGCCAACTGCTGGGGGTTAGTCCGGATATGCCATCGACCCAATCCTGGCCCGGAAATGCAGCATCGTGGTGCACGGCCGCGTATTCAGGTCGCCCGATTCCCGGCCGCGCACAAAAAAAGGCCGGGTTGCCCCGGCCTCGTGCAAACGGCTTGCGGTCCGACTACTGGATCAGGTCGAGATCGAACGTGTAGCTCACCCCGAGCGCCACGGCCGTGGTGTGGCCGGGCAGCGCGACGTTGTCGTCGCGCTCGACGCGACGGGCCGCGAGATACGTGGTCAGGTTCTTGAGCACCGTATAGGAGGCCCCGAGCGTATACCCGTCGCCCGCGAACGGCGTGTCCTCGGTGTTCCCGTACGCAGCGGCCACGCGCAGGCGGTCGGTGATGCCATACCAGCCCGAGACGAACCCGTAACCGCGATCGGCAAGGCCAGCCTTCAGGTCCAGTGCTTCGTAGGAAACGCCAACGCCCCACTGCTCGGTCGCGTAGGCGCCGTAATAGCGCACCGCATTCAGCTCGCTGGCCGGGCCGGTCAGCCCGATGTTGGAAAAGTTCGCGACGCTGCCCGTGCCGGACCCGGATTTGATGCCCAGCGCCTGCACCCCGAGGGTCAGGCCTTCCAGGCCGTACTCGGCGCCGAGCGCGTAATCGTGCTCCTCGCCATCGCCCGCACCGTCATCGACGAACACGGCGGCATTCAGCACGACGCCATACCAGCGCGGCGAGACGTAGGCGATCTGATTGTTGATGAAACCGCTGCCGACACTGTCGTTGCTCAGCGCCGACTGGCCGTACGAGGCCCCGTTGATGCTGCCCAGCGCGCCGGAGATACCGGCGACCGACGTGTTGTAGAACGGATCGAGCTTCTGGCCGGCCAGCTTGTAGGCCGTGGCCTGCCGGCCGTACCCGACCGTACCGTACGGCGTGACGACGCCACCGAAGAACTGGCGGGTGTACTCGCCGTCCGAGCTGCCGTCGTCATTGTCGAGCAGGCGCTCGTACTGCACGAAGGCGGCGAGCGCGCCTTCACGCACGAGTACCCGCAGGCCGCCGTGCGAATTGTTGTTGTCGATATCGGTATCGTCGCCGACGACCTCCGAATCGAAATAGCCCAGCGAGAGCCGGAAATCGCCGTACAGGCTGGCGTCGGCTTCCAGTGCGTACGCCGGCAGCGCAGCAGACGACGCGATCAGCGCCGCGGCCAGTGTGGACTTCTTCATGCGGTACTCCCCCTTCCCTGTGGTTGGTTTCACCGACGAATACGGCCCCACCGCGTCCGCGGACGCGACGACCGTCAGACGCCGGCAGCTTTCAGGATGACCTCGACCGCCGCCTTGACCTCGTCATCGGTCAGGCTGGGATCGCCGCCCTTGGCGGGCATCTGGCCCTTGCCCTTGATGGCGGACGCGACCAGGCCGTCGACGCCACCGGCGGCGGACTTGCGCGCCGACCAGGCGCCCTTGTCGTTCTCTTTGGGCGCGCCCATGACACCTGCCATGTGGCAGCCGGCGCAGAGCTTGGTGTTGACCTGTTCGCCGGTCATCGGCTCGCGCTTGGGCGCGGCGGCGGCGAGCTGCAGCAGCGCGGCCTCGTCGGTGATGACCGAGCCGACCGGCTTGATGCGAGCCTCGATGCGGGCATCCGCATCCGGATCGGCGTGAATCTCGCCGGTGTCGATCAGGCTGGCGGCAACGAGGCAGACGACGAAGATGGCGAACAGCCCCCCCATCACCATGCTGAAATTGACGAAAAAGACCTTGTCGTGGTTCTGATGATCCACTTTCGGAAACTCCCAGAGAGGCGTGACGCCCGCGCAAGAAAATAAGCGCCGGGAGTATAGCCGCCGGGCCTTTCAGCGACTAGGCGGCGGTCGGCCCGGCATAATCCCTGCGGGCAGACCCTCCGATCGCCTCTCAAGCTCAAGCCGATGGATTTCATCAATCACGTCATCTTCCTGGCCGCCTTGCTGTTCGCGGTCAGCATCCTGGCGACGGTGCTGTCACCGCGACTGGGCGTACCGTTGCTGCTGATTTTCATGGTCGTCGGCATGCTGGCCGGCGAAGACGGCATCGGCGGCATCCATTTCCAGAATTACGCGCTGGCCAATCTTGCGGCCACCGCCGCGCTTGCCGTCGTGCTCTACGACGGCGGGCTCAACACGCAGATCAGCACGTTCCGCGTCGCGCTGCGGCCCGCCTCCAGTCTGGCCACCCTGGGGGTCGTGATTACCGCCGGCCTCACCGGCGCCTTCGCGGCCTGGCTGCTGGACCTGTCGCTCGCCGAGGGCATGCTGATCGGCGCCATCGTCGCCTCCACCGACGCTGCCGCCGTCTTCTCGCTGCTGCGCGGCCAGTCGGTCTCGCTCAACGAGCGCGTCAGCGCCGCACTCGAGATCGAGTCCGGCAGCAACGATCCGATGGCCGTGTTCCTGACGCTGGCGGTCATCAGCTATCTGCAGGCGCCGGGCGACTTCAGCATCGTCGACGCTGTCGGCTTGCTGTTCCAGCAGTTCGCGCTCGGCGCGGCGCTGGGCCTGGCCGGCGGGTGGCTGCTGGTGCGCGCGCTGGAACGGCTGGAACTGGCGGACTCCCTCTATCCGCTGCTGGTCCTGTTCGGCGGCCTGCTGATCTTCGGTGCCACCGCGATCCTGGGCGGCAGCGGCTTTCTCGCGGTCTATCTCGCGGGCCTGTACATCGGCAATCGCTCGGTCCGCGGCGTCACCAATATCCGCCGCTTTCACGACGGCATCGCCTGGACCAGCCAGATCGGCATGTTCGTGATCCTCGGCCTGCTGGTCTCGCCCCTCAGCCTGATGGAAATGATCGTGCCCGGCCTGCTGATTTCGGCAGCGCTGATCCTGTTCGCCCGTCCGGTCGCGGTCTTCATCGGGCTGGCGCCGTTCCGGTTCCCGATTCGCGAGCAGATCTACATCGCCTGGGTGGGACTGCGGGGCTCGGTGCCGATCGTGCTCGCCACCTTTCCATGGATCGCCGGTCTCGAGAACGCCGATTTCTTCTTCAACATGGCGTTCTTCATCGTCCTGGTGTCGCTGCTGGTACAGGGCTCGACGATCACCACCGCGGCGCGTCTGCTGAAACTGCAGGTGCCGAAAACCTCGGCACGCATCCAGCGCGTCGATATCGACCTGCCCGGCCAGCGCGGTTACGAGGTGGTCAGCTATCGCCTGCAGCCGAATAGCCGCCTGATCGGCATCAGCCCCAAGCATCTGCCGATCGACGACGTCTCGCGCATCATCTGCATCGCGCGCCGCGGCCACGTGCTGCACCAGCGCGACTGGGGCGAGCTGCGCGCGGGCGATTACGTCTCGCTGCTGGCCGAGCAATCCGAGCTGCCCAGCCTGGATCACGTCTTCGAATCGGTGCGCAGCGACAAGGAAACTGCGGCGCGGCGCTATTTCGGCGAGTTCAGCGTCGATCCCGACGCGCCGATTCTCGCGCTGTGCGAAACCTATGGACTGCCGCCCCCGGAGAACGCAGACGGCATCAGCGTTGCCGATCTGCTGGCGCGCCATCTGCCGCACCCGGTCGTCGGCGACCGGCTGCGCCTGGGCAACGAGGTGCAACTGGTGGTCAAGCGCACGGTCGGCGACCGCGCGGTCGAGATCGGGCTCCGGCTGCCGCACTGAGCGGCCTCAGGCGCAGCGCCCTGTGGACCCGGCCACCGGCGCCCAGCCGAAGTACCGCTTACAGAGAGGGGGCGATCCCGGATCGCGTGACCGCGTTCAGAACGCGTCGCCCGGCACGCGCACGGCACCTTCCATCAGCACCCGTGCGGACCGCGACATGATCGCCTTCTTCACAACCCACTGGCCGTTCTCCTGCGCAGCAGCGGCACCCACGCGCAAGGTGCCGGAGGGATGGCCGAAACGCACCGCCTCACGCGCACCGCCACCCGCCGCGAGGTTGACCAGCGTGCCGGGAATCGCCGCGGCTGTCCCGATGGCCACGGCTGCGGTGCCCATCATCGCGTGATGGAGCTTGCCCATGGACAGGGCGCGCACCAGCAGATCGATGTCGGCAGCCCGAACCGTCTTGCCGCTCGACGACACGTAATCGACGGGCGGCGCCACGAAGGCGATCTTGGGCGTGTGCTGCCGGGTCGCGGCTTCCTCGGGCGTCTTGATCAGCCCCATGCGCAGCGCGCCCGCCACCCGGATTGCCTCGAACGTCGCCAGCGCCTCGGGTCGGGTGTTGATCGCTTCGCGCAGCTCGGTGCCGGTGTAGCCGATCTCGGCCGCGTTGACGAACACGGTCGGGATGCCGGCCGCGATCATCGTCGCCTTGAGGGTGCCGATGCCCGGCACCTCCAGATCATCGACGACATGGCCGGTCGGGAACATGGATCCACCCTCCTCGCCGTCATCGGAGGGATCGAGGAACTCCAGCACGATCTCGGCCGCCGGAAAGGTCACGCCATCGAGTTCGAAGTCGCCCGTTTCCTGCACCTGGCCGTCCGTCACCGGCACGTGCGCGATGATGGTCTTGCCGATATTGGCCTGCCAGATGCGCACCTCGCATCGGCCGTTCTGCGGCACCCGCGACGGATCCATCAGGCCCGCATGGATCGCGAACGCGCCCGCCGCCGTGGACAGGTTGCCGCAGTTGCCGCTCCAGTCGACGAAAGCTTTGTCGATCGACACCTGGCCATAGAGATAGTCCACGTCATGCCCAGGCTTTGCGCTTCTGGAGACGATCACACACTTGCTGGTGCTCGACGTGGCCCCGCCCATGCCGTCGATATGGGCGGCATACGGATCCGGGCTGCCGATGACGCGCATCAGCAGGCGATCCCGCGCCGCCCCTGGGACGCGGGCAGCTTCCGGCAGATCCTCCAGCTTGAAGAACACGCCTTTTGAGGTGCCGCCACGCATGTAGGTGGCGGGGATGCGGATTTGGGCGCCGTGGGACATTTCGAATCAGGACTCCGGCAGGAACAGGGGATGGGCCCCGAGCACGATGCCCACCAGGCCCAGCGCCCACAGGGCGCAGGCCGCAATATCGATCAGGGTATAGAGATGACGCGGAAAGGTGGTCACGCCGACCATCGTCGGGACCAGGCTGCGGATGGCGGGAATGAAGCGGCCGATGAAGATGGCCCAGGCGCCGTAGCGGCGCACCAGCGCCTCGGTACGCTGCCATTTGCCGAGATTGCGCTGCACCAGCCGGGTCTTTTCGACACGCGGGCCGACGGCGCGGCCGACGTAATAGCCCACGTGATCGCCCAACGACGACCCGACCAGTGCCATGCCCGCCATCAGCCAAAGACTGGCCCAGTCGTTGGCATGAAACACCGAGCAGACGATCACCAGCATGAGGCTCGGTACGAAAAGCCCCACACCGACACAGGTTTCCATGAAGGCCAGCAGCGGCACCAACCAGAGTGCGTATTCACGGTGGGCGGCAGCCCAATTCAGGATGGCGTCGATCATGGATCGAGGCGCGGGGGGCGGGGCAGCAAGACCGGCGTGCGACCTTTGTAGGCTTCATAGTCGGGCTGTCCGCCCCAAGTGGCGTCTGCACGCTGTTCCAACAGAGGGACGCCGCTGACCTTCATCAGCAACCAGAGGACGAACAGCGGCGCGAGCCAGCCCAGCCATTGCCAGCCTTCGAAGGTCGGCGTCGCCATCAGGGCGATGCCGGTCCACAGGACGATCTCGCCGAAGTAGTTCGGGTGTCGCGACCAGGCCCACAGCCCCGTGGTGATGAAGCGACCGCGGTTCGCCGGATCGGATCGGAACGCGGCCTTCTGCCGGTCGGCGATGACCTCAACCGAAAAACCCAGCATCCACACCAGCAGCCCGAGGCTGGCAAACACGTCCCAGCCCACGGCAGCCGGACTCGTGACAGCCAGCAGCGCTGCGAGCAGGGTCACAAATACCCAGAGGCCCTGGAAAGTCCAAGCCATCAGAAAGCGGCCCCACTGCGGCTTGATATCGTCAAAGCGCCCGTCCTTGCCATCGCGCTTAACGCGCCGGAACAGGAAGCTGCCCAGACGCGCGCACCAGACGAGCACCAATGCGCCGATGACCGCGGCGCGCGCATCCACAGCACCGAAGACCAGCGCCAGCACGATCACCGTGGCGTAGGTCAGCGACCCCGTAAGGTCGTAGTAATGCTCGGTCTGCTTGACGAAAGACGGCACATACACCGACCACTGGATGACAAAGGCCAGTGCCGCAAGCGCCACCAGCAAGGGCACGCCTGCGAGCGTCGCCGGCCCTGACAGCAGGCCGGCGAGTGCCAATGCCAGGCCGGTGACAACTAGACTGATCGCGGCGGCGGAAAGATTGTTCATCGTGGCACTGTAGAGCAGTCACGAGGCACTTGGGCACTCATCTCAGCTGCTGCGACCATGGACGCACGCACCGACGGATTCAGCGATCGCTGCGAAGCCTGTCAGACCTGGCGGTGCCGGTGCCGCGCAGACCAGGATGACGAGAAAGTCCGCCCCCGTACTGTTCACGCGCCGTCCGGGATTTCCGGCTCGACGAGCTGCGCCAGCAGCAACAGCGATTCGTTCCAGCCGAGATAGCAGAACTCGGTCGGGATCGCGTCGGGAATGCCCGCCTGCGTGATGTTGAGTTCGGTGCCGCAGGCCACGGCGCGCAGGCTGATGGTCACCTGCATCTCGCCCGGCAGGTTCGGGTCGTCGAAACGGTCGGTATGGCGGATCAATTCGTCGGGCTTCAGCTCGGTGAACTTCACGCTGAAGGCGTGGCTGGAGCCGGTACCCAGGTTGGTGAAGGACATGCGGTAGCCGCCGCCGACGCGGGCGTCGATCTCATGAATGGTGCCGGTGAAGCCGTGCGGCGGCAGCCACTTGCAGAGGGCGGACGCCTCGGTGAACGCACGATAGACGCGCGCCGGCGGGGCCTTGAGGACGCGATGCAGGGTGACGGTGCCAGGCATGGGATATCTCCGTAAGTCATTGAAAAGGGACAACGCCAGTCGCTCCCCTTATCGACTTGTCGAACGAGCCTCCCCCCAATCGACAGCCTGGTCGCCCCTTTCGTTCACGCCGCCTGCGCCTGGTTCGAGGCCAGGAAGTCCTGCGCGAAACGCTGCAGCACGCCGCCGGCCTGGTAGATCGAGACTTCCTCGTCCGAATCCAGGCGGCAGGTCATCGGCACTTCGACCTTCTCGCCGTTCTTGCGCGTGATCACCAAGGTCAGCGTGGTGCGCGGCGCCAGCTTGCCGACCACGTCATAGGTTTCCGTGCCATCGATGCCGAGCGTCAGACGCGTCGTGCCGGGCTTGAACTCCAGCGGCAGCACGCCCATGCCGATCAGGTTGGTGCGGTGGATGCGCTCGAAACCTTCGGCCGCGATCACCTCCACACCCGCGAGACGCACGCCCTTGGCCGCCCAGTCACGCGACGAACCCTGGCCGTAGTCGGCGCCGGCGACGATGATCAACGGCTGCTTGCGGTTCATGTAGGTCTCGATCGCTTCCCACATGCGCATGACCTTTCCTTCCGGCTCGACGCGCGCCAGCGAACCCTTCTTCACCTTGCCATCGACGATCGCCATCTCGTTGACCAGCTGCGGGTTGGCGAAAGTCGCGCGCTGCGCGGTGAGATGGTCGCCGCGATGCGTCGCGTAGGAATTGAAGTCCTCTTCCGGCAGGCCCATCTTGTGCAGGTATTCGCCCGCCGCGCTGTCCATCAGGATCGCGTTGGACGGCGACAGATGGTCGGTGGTGATGTTGTCCGGCAGCACTGCGAGCGGGCGCAGGTTCTTGAGCGTGCGCTCGCCAGCCAGCGCGCCCTCCCAGTACGGCGGGCGGCGGATGTAGGTGCTCATTTCGCGCCAGTCGTACAGCGGACTGATCTTCTCGCCGTTGTCGGCTTCCTTGCGGAACATCGGCTCGTAGACCGCGCGGAACTGCGTGGGATTCACGCTACTGGCGACGACGGCGTCGATCTCTTCGTCGGTCGGCCAGAGGTCCTTCAAGGTAACCGGCTTGCCGTTCTTGTCGAGACCCAGCACGTCCTTCTCGATGTCGAAGCGCACCGTGCCGGCGATCGCGTAAGCGACGACCAGCGGCGGCGAGGCGAGGAACGCCTGCTTCGCGTACGGATGGATGCGGCCGTCGAAGTTGCGATTGCCCGACAGCACGGCGGTCGCATACAGGTCGCGGTCGATGATTTCCTGCTGGATCTTCGGGTCGAGCGCGCCGCTCATGCCGTTGCAGGTCGTGCAGGCGAACGCGACCACGCCGAAGCCGAGCGCCTCGAGTTCGTTGAGCAGCTGGGCTTCCTTCAGGTAGCTCTCGACCACCTTCGATCCCGGCGCGAGCGAGGACTTGACCCAGGGCTTGCGCGTCAGGCCCGCGCGATTGGCGTTGCGCGCCAGCAGGCCGGCGGCGATGACGTTGCGCGGATTCGAAGTATTCGTGCAGCTGGTGATCGCGGCGATGATGACGGCGCCGTCCGGCATCTTGCCCATCCAGTCATCCAGGGCCGGCAGCTCCCACGGCGCCGCGATGCCGCGCTCGGCGAGCATGGATGTCGGCAGGCGCTTGTGCGGGTTCGACGGGCCGGCCATGTTGCGCACGACCGTCGACAGATCGAAGCGCAGCGTGCGCTCGTACTCGGCGGTCTTCAGCGCATCGGCCCACAGGCCGGTGTGCTTGGCGTAGGTCTCGACCAGCTTGACCTGCTCGTCGCTGCGGCCGGTCAGCTTCAGGTAGTCGATCGTGTTCTGGTCGATGAAGAACATCGCCGCGGTGGCGCCGTATTCCGGCGCCATGTTGGAGATCGTCGCGCGATCACCCAGGGTCAGCGCCGCTGCACCTTCGCCGCGGAATTCGAGATAAGCACCGACCACGCGCTCCTTGCGCAGGAATTCGGTCAGCGCGAGCACGACGTCGGTCGCGGTGATGCCCGGCTGCGGCTTGCCGCTGAGTTCGACGCCGACGATGTCCGGCAGGCGCATCCACGACGCGCGACCGAGCATGACGTTCTCGGCTTCCAGACCGCCGACGCCGATCGCGATGACGCCGAGCGCGTCGACGTGTGGCGTGTGGCTGTCCGTGCCGACGCAGGTGTCCGGGAACGCGACGCCGTCCTGCGTATAGATCACCGGCGACATCCGCTCCAGATTGATCTGGTGCATGATGCCGTTGCCCGGCGGGATGACCTCCATGTTCTCGAAGGCCTTCTTGGTCCAGTTGATGAAGTGGAAACGGTCGTCGTTGCGGCGATCCTCGATCGCGCGGTTCTTGGCGAACGCGTCCTTCTCGAAACCGCCGTGCTCCACCGCCAGCGAGTGGTCCACGATCAGCTGCACCGGCACGACCGGGTTCACCTTGGCCGGATCGCCGCCCATGTCGGCAATCGCGTCGCGCAGGCCGGCGAGGTCCACCAGCGCCGTCTGACCCAGGATGTCGTGGCACACCACGCGCACCGGGAACCACGGGAAATCCAGGTCACGCTTGCGCTCGATCAGCTGCGACAGATACGCGTTGACCTTCTCGGGTTCGCCTTTGCGCACCAGATTCTCGGCATGCACGCGCGCGGTGTACGGCAGCGTGTCGTAGGCGCCTGGCTTGATCGCATCGACGGCAGCACGGGCGTCGAAGTAATCCAGCTGGGTGCCGGGGAGTTTTTTGCGGTAAGCGGTGTTCATGTCAGCGGTGGAAAACGCAGGGCAGAAAGAAAGCGACCGCGCCAGGCGCGGTCGCGTCGCATCACTTTCGCTTGTTCAGCGGGACGAACTTCAGATTCTCAGGCCCCGTGTAGTTCGCGGTGGGGCGGATGATCTTGCCGTCGATGCGCTGCTCGATGACGTGCGCGCTCCAGCCGGAGGTGCGTGCAATCACGAACAGCGGCGTGAACATGTCGGTCGGCACGCCCATCATGTGATAGCTCACGGCGCTGAACCAGTCGAGGTTGGGGAACATCTTCTTGATATCCCACATCACCGTTTCCAGACGCTCGGCGATGTCGAACATCTTCATGTTGTTCTGCTCGGTCGAGAGCTGGCGCGCCACTTCCTTGATGACTTTGTTGCGCGGATCGGACACCGTATAGACCGGGTGGCCAAAGCCGATCACGACTTCCTTCTTCTCCACGCGTGCGCGGATGTCGGCTTCCGCCTCGTCCGGGGTGTCGTAGCGCTTCTGGATGTCGAAGGCGACTTCGTTGGCACCGCCATGCTTGGGGCCGCGCAGCGCGCCGATGCCGCCGCAGATCGCCGAATACATATCGGAGCCGGTGCCGGCGACGACGCGACTGGTGAAGGTCGAGGCGTTGAATTCATGCTCGGCGTACAGCACCAGCGAGGTGTGCATCGCCTTGACCCAGCTTTCCGGCGGCGGCACGCCGTGCAGCAGGTGCAGGAAGTGGCCGCCGATGGAATCGTCGTCGGTCTCCACCTCGATGCAGCGGCCGTTGTAGGCGTAGTGGTACCAGTACAGCAGCATCGAGCCCAGCGAGGCCATCAGCTTGTCGGCGATATCGCGCGCACCGGGATGGTTATGGTCTTCCTTCTCCGGCTTGACGCAGCCCAGCACCGAGACGCCGGTGCGCATCACGTCCATCGGATGCGCCGACGGCGGCAGCTGTTCCAGCGCGGTCTTCACCGCCGCCGGCAGGCCACGCAGCGCCTTCAGCTTGGCCTTGTAGGCCCGCAGTTCGGACGGCGTCGGCAGCTTGCCGTGCACCAGCAGATGGGCGATTTCCTCGAATTCGCAGGCGGCGGCGACGTCGAGAATGTCGTAGCCGCGGTAATGCAGGTCATTGCCGGTACGGCCCACGGTGCACAGCGCAGTGTTGCCGGCGGCCACGCCCGACAGGGCGACGGACTTCTTGGGCTTGGGGGCGGTCGGAGCGGGTTCGGTCATGGGATCGGGTGTCCTGAACGAGGGGCGGTCGGCCTGTGGGCAGGCCGTCTGAGCGTCGAATCGCCCGCAGACGCTGCACCCGCGGGCGCCGCGATTCTACGGACTGGGGTTAGGGCTGACCACCGTCCGAAAGGGTGGGCTGACCCGGCTACCCGACCGCATCGACGAGGATGACGGGGCGCCCAGCCCGCTGTAGCGCCCACCCGCCAGCAGCCATCATTTTCAATTTAGTCATGCACTTGGAGACATTTACCACTCCATTCACAAATCATTCATTGCTCATTTTTTGAACCATATTCATAATTCGCGCCCTGTTCATGAGGGCGGGCTGTGGGGACCAAGGAGCGCAAGCAACGGGAATTCGCGGAGCGCGAACAGCGCTTCCTCGACACCGCGCGCGAGCTGATCCGGCGCGACGGCCTGCTCAATCTGTCGATGGCGCGCATCGCCGAGGACTGCGATTACGCGGTCGGCACGCTCTACCAGCACTTCGCTTCCAAGGAAGACCTGCTGATGGCGCTGGTCACCGAGGACGTGCGCATCCACGCCGACATGTTCGAGCGCGTGGCGCGCTGGCCGGCGACCCCGCGCGACCGCATGTTCGCGATCGGCGTCGCCGACATGATCTTCGTGCGCCGCCACCCCGAACACTTCCGGCTGGCGCAGTACGCCTTCACCGAGATCGTCTGGGGGGCCGCCTCGCCGGCGCGCCGTCAGGCGCTGCTCGAAGCCAACGAACCGCTGGGCGAAATCGTCCACGGCCTGGTGCGCGACGCCGCCGCGCGCGGCGATCTCGCACTGAACGGCCTGAGCCCGGAAGAGGTCTGCATCGGCATGTGGTCGATCGCGATCGGCATGCACAACCTCGTTCACGCCGAGGGCGTGCTTGCCGACTTCACCGCGCGCGACCCTTACCGATTGATGTGCCGTCATTTCCAGACGCATCTCAATGGTCTGGGCTGGAACCCCCTGTTCGATGCCACGGACGACGCGGCGCTGGACGCGCTGATCAAACGCATATGCCATGAGGTGTTCGATGATCTCTGTTCGCAGTAAGCACGCCGCCTGGCGGTGGCTGCTGGTCGCCGGCTGCGCCGCGACGACGCCCGCGCAGGCGATGACCTTGATGGAGGCGCTACAGCGCTCGCTCGAACACGACCCGGCGGTGGCGCAATCGCTGGCGCTCTATGACGCCGAGCGCGAGGCCGGACGCCAGGAGCGTGCGGCGCTGCTGCCGTCGGTGACCGCCACCGGCCGTTATCTCGAAAACGATCTCAAGACCGAGAGCGCGTTCTTCGGCAGTTTCGAGGAGCGTTACGAGAGCTGGGGCGCCGGCATCGAAGCACGTCAGCCGCTGTTCCGGCTCGACTGGTTCGCTCGCGGCGACCGCGCCCTGGCGCAGGATCAACTCGCCGAGGCCGGCCTGGCACAGCGCAAGATGGAGCTGCTGACCCGCATCGCCGAACGCTACTTCACGGTGCTGGTCGCCCAGTCCACGGTCGAGCAGGCCGAGGCCGAAGCCGCGGCGGTGCGCAAGTCGCTGGGCGACACGCGCAAGCGCTACGACGTGGATCTGGTGCCCGGCACCGATCTCAAGGAAGCCCAGGCGCGCGATGATCTGGCGCAGGCGCAGCGCCTGATCGCCGAACGTGAACTCGAAGCCGCGCGCGACGCCTTGCACGAAATCACCGGCAGCGGCGACAGCGCGCTGCCGGCGCTGCAGGGCGATGCCAAGTTCCCGCCGCTGACGCCGGCCACTGTCGAAGCCTGGGTGGAATCGACGCGCAAGCGCAATCCCGGGCTGCTGACGGCGGCCGAGCAATTGAAGGTGGCAACCGCCGACGTGCGCAGCCGCCAGTCGCTGGCCGCGCCGAGTCTGGACGCGGTGGGCCGCTACGGCCGCGACGACACCAGCAAGTCTCAGATCGGCCAGCGCGCCGATCAGGGCCAGGTCGGCGTCGAACTGACGGTGCCGATCTACGCGGGCGGCATCAACGCCAGCCTGGTACGCGAAGCCAAGGCGCGCACGCGCGCTGCCGACGCCAATCTGCGCCGCCTCACGGCCGAGGCCGAACGGCAGACGCGGCAACTGTTCCGCCAGGTGCAGACCGGCTACACCGAGATCGCCGCCTACGAACAGGTGCTGGCCTCGGCCAAGGCCGCGCAGCAGGCGACGGGTTACGGCTACGACGCCGGCACGCGCACGATTTCGGATGTGCTCGACGCCGGCAGCCGCACCGTCGAGGCGCAGCGCAACCTGAGCGAGGCGCGCTATCGCCTGCTGCTCAGCTTGCTGCAGCTCAAGCAGGTATCCGGCTCGCTGTCCGAGCAGGACTTCGTCGAAGTGGATCGTCTACTCGCGGCCAGCGCCGCGATGTCGCAGTGAATTGCCAAGGGTTCGAGTCATGACTAAAAGAATGATCATCATGCTGGTCGCCGTCATCGTCGTCTTCGGTGCCGTGTTCGGCATGAAGTGGTTCGGCAACAAGATGATGAACGAGTTCGTCAACAACATGCCGATCCCGCCGGCGACGATCACCGCGGCGGCCGCGCAGAAGATGACCTGGAACAATCAGCTCGACGCGATCGGCACGCTGGTGGCGGTCAACGGCATCGACGTGACGACCGAGACCGGCGGCCTGGTCACCGCGATCCATTTCGAATCCGGCGACCGCGTCGAAAAGGGCGCGCGCCTCGTCTCGCTCGACGCCGCCGACGTGCGCGGGGAACTGCAGCGCCTGCAGGCGCAGGCCGAGCTGGCGGAGCTGAATCGCGCGCGCCGCGAGAAGCTGTACCAGCTCGAGGCGATCTCCAAGTCCGACTACGACGCCGCCGTCGCCGAAGCCCGCGCCGCGAAGGCCAGCGCCGAAGCGCAGGCCGGACGCCTTGCACAGAAGGAGATTCGCGCGCCCTTCGCCGGCCTGCTCGGCATCCGTCGCGCCAATGTCGGCCAGTACCTCGCGCCGGGCACGGCGATCGTGGCGCTGCAGTCGCTGAATCCGATCGACGTCGACTTCGCACTGCCCGAGCAGTACAGCGGCCGCATCGAGCCCGGATTCAAGGTTTCGGTCGCGGTCGACGCCTATCCCGGCGAAACCTTCACCGGCGACGTGCTGGCAATCGAGCCGCGCATCGATCCCGCGACGCGCAACTTCTCGCTGCGCGCGCGACTGCCGAATCCGGATTTGAAGCTGCGCGCCGGCCAGTTCGGCCGCGTGCGCCTGGCGTTGCCGGGCAACCGCGAAGTCGTGGCGCTGCCGCGCACCGCAATCAGCTACAACTCCTACGGCACCTCGGTGTTCGTGGTGCAGAAGAAGAAGGTCGATCCGGATGCGCCCAAGCCGCAGGCCATGCCCGGCATGCCCGCGGGGCCGGAAACTGATCTGGAAGTCTCGCAGCGCTTCATCAAGGTCGGCGAGGTCAACGGCGATTTCGTCGCGATTCTCGACGGCCTCAAGGAAGGCGAGCAGGTCGCGACGTCCGGCCTGTTGAAGCTGCGCAACCAGCAGCCGGTGATCATCGACAACAAGTCCGAACTCAAGCCTGAGCTGCAACCCAAGCCGCAGGAAAGCTGAGCATGCACTTCACCGACATCTTCATCAAACGGCCGGTCCTCGCGACGGTCGTCAGCCTAGTCATCCTGCTGCTCGGCCTGCGCGCGGGCCTCAACCTGACGATCCGCGAGTATCCGTTCCTGCAGAACGCCCAGCTCAACGTCACCGTCGCCTATCCGGGCGCCGACCCCGCGCTGATCGAAGGCTTCGTGACCACGCCGCTGGAGCGTGAGATCGCCACGGCGGACGGCATCGACTTCATGACCTCGACCTCGACGTCGGGCGTGAGCACGATCACCGTCAACCTGCGCATGGACAAGGACCCGAACGAGGCCCTGACCGAAATCTCGGCGAAGGTGAACAAGCTGCGCAATCAGCTGCCGGAAGGCTCTGAGGATCCGATCCTCGAAATCGCCGAAGCCGGCGGCACCGCGGCGATGTACCTGACGTTCTATTCCGAGGTGCTCGACAAGAGCCAGATCACCGACTACCTGCGCCGCGTCGTCGAACCGCAGCTCGCCGCGATCCCCGGCATCGAGAAGGCCGACATCCAGGGCGCGCGCACCTACGCGATGCGCATCTGGCTCAAGCCCGATCGCCTGTCGGCGCACAACCTGACGGCGAGCGAAGTCTACGGACGCATCCGCAACCAGAACGTGCTGTCGGCGGTCGGCGAGACCAAGGGCTCGTACGTGAAGATCGGCCTGTCCGCGCAAACCGATCTGCGCACCGTCGACGAGTTCAAGCAGCTCATCGTCAGCTCCGACGGCGACTCGGTCGTGCGCCTCGGCGACATCGCCAACGTCGTGCTTGGCGCCGAGACCTACGAAGGCGGTGCCGGGTGGGACGGCTCACCCGCCGTATTCGTCGCGATCCAGGCGCGCCCCAGCGCTAACGTGCTCGACGTGACCCAGGCCGTCAACGACCTGTGGCCCAGTCTGCAGGGCGCTCTGCCCGAGGGCCTGAAGGCCGAAATCGGCTACGACGCCACGCTCTACATCCGCGAGGCGATCAACGAAGTCGTCAAGACGCTGGTCGAGGCGATGTTCATCGTCATCGCGGTGATCTTCCTGTTCCTCGGCTCGATGCGGAACTCGCTGATTCCCGCGGTAACCGTGCCGCTTTCGCTGGTCGGCGCCCTGTTCGTGATGATGGCGATGGGCTTCACGATCAATCTGTTGACGCTGCTGGCGATGGTGTTGGCGATCGGCATGGTCGTCGACGACGCGATCATCGTCATGGAGAACATCCATCGTCATATCGAAGAGGGCATGAAACCCTTCGATGCCGCGATCAAGGGCGCGCGCGAACTGATCGGCCCGGTCATCGCCATGACGATCACGCTGGTGGCGGTGTACGCACCGATCGGCTTTTTGACGGGCATCACCGGAAAGCTGTTCACCGAGTTCGCCTTCACGCTCGCCGGCGCCGTGCTGATCTCCGGCGTCATCGCGCTGACGCTGACGCCCATGATGTGCGCGCGCATCCTCAAGCCGACGCACGGCGAAGGCGCGGAGCCCAACAAGCTCGCCGAGTACCTGGACCGCAAGTTCGAGCAGTGGCGCAACGCCTACAAGCAGCGCCTGCATGGCGCGCTCAACACCGTGCACGTCATCGGCGTGTTCGGCCTGCTGATGTTCGTGGCCTGCATCCTGCTGGCGCGCGCGACGCCCTCTGAACTCGCACCCGAGGAAGATCTGGGCTTCGCATTCTCGATCACCGAGACCGACGGCTACTCGACCACCGAGTACCTGGACCAGTACTTCGCGCAGGCGCAGCAGGTGGCGCTCAAGCATCCCGACCTGCACCACATCTTCACGTTCGCGATCGACAGCAGCCAGGCCTTCATGGGCATGGTGATGAAGCCGTGGACCGAGCGCACCACGCCGACCAAGACCGTGCTGGAGCAGATGACGCCGGAGATGAACCAGATCGCCGGCATCCGCTGGGCCGGCATCCAGCCGCCGCCGCTGCCGACACCGGGCCAGGGCTATCCGGTGGAGTTCGTGATCAAGTCCACTGCCGATCCGGTGACGCTCGCTCGCGTGGGCGATGAGATCATCAAGCGCGCGCTGGAGGCCAAGAAGTTCTTCTACGTGGCGCCGCGCCTGCGTATCGACCGGCCCGAGGCGCAGATCGAGATCGACCGCGAAAAGGCGGCGCTGATGGGCGTCGACATGTCGCAGCTCTCGGCCGACCTGTCGGCGCTGCTGGCCGGCGGCGAGGTCAACCGCTTCTCCTACGAGAGCCGGTCGTACAAGGTGATCCAGCAGGTTGAGCGCGCCGAGCGTCTCAACCCGGAACAGCTCGAGGGCTACTACACCCGCGCGCGTGATGGCTCGCTGGTGCCGATCTCGACGCTGGTGAAGATCACCGAGCGCATCATGCCGCGCTCGATCGAGCACATGCAGCAGCTCAATTCGAACACGATCGTCGCCGTACCGCGTCCGGATGTGACGCAGGGCCAGGCGCTGCAGCTGTTCGAGGACCTGTTCGCGGAACTCGCGCCGACCGGCTTCCAGGCCGACTACGCCGGACCGTCGCGTCAGTTCAAGACCGAGGGCGCGGCGCTGCTCGCCACCTTCGGCTTTGCCATCGTCATCATCTACCTGGTGCTGGCGGCGCAGTTCGAGTCGTTCCGCGATCCGCTGATCATGCTGGTGACCGTGCCGATGGCGATCTGCGGCGCGCTGCTGGTGCTCAACATCTTCAGCATCACCAACGGCATGCAGATGACCGCATTCCCCGGCATGACGCTGAACATCTACACCCAGGTCGGTTTGATCACGCTGATCGGCGTGATCTCCAAGCACGGCATCCTGATCGTGGAGTTCGCCAACAAGCTGCAGGAGCAGGGCCTGAGCAAGCGCGAGGCGATCGAGGAGGCGGCATCGATCCGTCTGCGTCCGGTGCTGATGACGACCGCGGCACTGGTGATCGCGATGGTGCCGCTGCTGCTGTCGTCCGGCCCGGGCACCGCCGCGCGCTTCTCGATGGGCCTGGTCATCGCTGCGGGCATGACCATCGGCACGCTGTTCACGTTGTACGTGGTCCCGGCGATGTACCTGTACATCGGCCGCGACCATGGCAATCCGTCGCACGCGGTTCGGCCGAAGCTCGCCTGATCCCCGAACGAGGTCGACCGCAGCACCCCGGGGCGCCGATCGCAGGATCGGCGCCCTTTTTCATGGCGGCGCCATGCGGGGCTCAGCGCCGCGCGCCATGACAGCGCCCCCCTGCTGCCGCAGAATCCAGACGCAGAAGGGACCACAGAAGATCCGCCGGCCTCGCACCGCGCCGGACGATGCGTGACGAACCGCCAGAGGAGGCCGCGCACCCGATGAAATGGACCGAAGAACGCGCGCTGCTACTGGCCAGCGACTGGTTCCGTCCCCTGCCGGAGGCGATCGTCGACCGGCTCGCCGCGATGACCGTGCGCCGCCGCCTGCAGGATGGGCAGCTGCTGTTCGCACGTGGCGACGCGCCGGATGGGCTGTATTGCGTCGTGCGCGGTCAGGTGCGCATCAGCAGCAATTCCAGCGACGGCAAGGAGCTGCTGCTGATGCAGTTCGAGGCCGGCAGCTGGTTCGGCGAGATCTCGATGTTCGACGGGCTCGGCCGCACGCATGACGGCCGCGCACAGGGCGAAGCCGAAATTCTCATGCTGCCGCGCGACCGCTTTCTGGCACTGCTGGCCGAACAGCCCGAGCTGTATCCGCATTTCCTGCAGATGCTGTGCCGCAAGCTGCGGCTGGCGTTCGCCTACATCGAGGATGCGCAGTTCGAGCCGCTGGTGATCCGGCTGGCGCGCCGGCTGCTGGACCTGATCGCGCTCTACGGCAAGCCCGCTGACGATGGCGGCATGCGCATCGACCTGCATCTGCCGCAGGACGATCTCGCACGCATGCTCGGCGCCTCGCGCCAGGCCATCAGCAAGACGCTCAAGTCCTGGGAGTCGCAGGGCTGGATCGCGCTGCAGTACGGCCAGCTCGTCGTTCTCAAGACCGACCCGCTGCAGGCGATGGCCGATTCCGGTGCCTCGGCCGGCGCGGTACGCGAGTCGCCGGAACTGTAAAGCGCTTGACAGTGTTTCCGGCCCTCGCGCCGTAGCATGGCCGTCGAATCCACCGACCGGAGCTCCGGACCATGCGCACCCGCAAGCAGCTGATGACGGAATACGAGCTGAGCCACCGCAACCCGATCAACTCGCTGATCCACTACCTCTGCGTGCCGCTGATCGTCGCCTCGACGCTGGGCCTGGCCTGGTGCGTGCCGGTCGGCCGCTGGCTCAACCTGCCCGAGGGCTATGCCGCTTTTGTGAACCTGGCAACGATCGCGGCGCTGCCGATCGGCCTGTTCTACCTGCGACTGTCGCTGGGCAGTCTGGTGACGATGATGGTCTGGTTCGGCGCCAGCGTCGCCGGCATTCTCGCGCTGGAAGCGGCGGGCCTCTCGGTGCTGCTGATCTCGGCGGTGGTCTGGGTCGCGTCCTGGGCGCTGCAGATCTACGGCCACAAGATCGAAGGCGCCAAGCCCTCCGCGGCCGACGATGTCGTGTTCTTTCTGATCGGTCCGCTGTTCGTCACCGACAAGCTGACGCAGCGCCTCGGCCTGCACGCATAATCGGTTCTCTGACGCCGAACCACCGGAGCCCGCCGTGACAGACCTTGCGAACCACGTCGTGTGGATCACCGGCGCCTCGGGCGGCATCGGCGAAGGGCTCGCGCAGCGCGCCGCCGCACGCGGCGCCAAGCTGGTGCTGACCGCGCGCCGCGAATCCGAGCTGGAACGCGTGCGCCAGGCCTGTCCAAGGCCGCAGGATGTGGCGCTGCTGCCGCAGGACCTGACCGCGCTCGACGATCCGGAAGCGCTGGTGCGGCGCGCCGAATCGTTCTTCGGCCCCATCAACGTACTCGCCAACAACGCCGGCCTGTCGCAGCGCACGGTGGCGCTGGAAACCTCGATGGCGAGCTGCCGCAAGATCATGGAGCTGGATTTCTTCGCGCCGGTGGCGCTGAGCAAGGCCGTGCTGCCCGGCATGCTCGCGCGTGGTCACGGCCACATCCTCGTGGTCAGCAGCGTGTTCGGCCATATCGCGATGGCGCGCCGCTCCAGTTACGCCGCCGCCAAGCACGCGCTGCATGGTTACTTCGACTGCGCGCGCGTCGAACTCGGCGACAAGGGCGTGCAGTTCACGCTCGCCTGCCCCGGCTTCGTCAGCACCGACGTCTCGCGCAACGCGCTGATGGCCGACGGCCAAGCCTATGGTCAGGTCGACCCGGACATCGGCAAGGGCATGGCGCCCGCGGTCTGTGCCGAACGCATCTGGCAAGCCGTGGAGGCCAATCGCGATGAGGTCATGGTGGCCGGCAAGGAACGCATCGCCGTCTACTTCAAGCGCTTCCTGCCGCTGACCTGGTACACGGCCTTTGCGCGGCGGCTGAAGGTGCACTGAGCGGCAACCGGCAGCCTCCGTTCCGAATTGGGGTGGTGCGCCCGGAGAGATTCGAACTCCCGGCCCTCTGGTTCGAAGCCAGATGCTCTATCCAGCTGAGCTACGGGCGCATCGCGGTACCGCCGTGGGCCGCGACGATACCACCGGATCCGGTCGCGCGCAGCGGCGGGCGCGCCGGTCAGGCCGGCATGCGCCCGAACGCACCGCTGTTGAAATCCTCGATGGCCTCGGCGATCTGCGCATCCGTGTTCATCACGAACGGCCCATAGGCGGCGATCGGCTCGTCGATGGGCTCGCCGCTCAGCAACAGCACCACGGCATCGCCATTGGCCTCGACCGAAATCTCCGTACCCGCGCGATCCAGCGACACCCATTCCGATGCGCGCACCACCGCCTCATCGTTCACCATCACGGTGCCGCGCAGCACGACAACCTGGGCCGCGTGCCCGTCGGGCACACGCAACACAGCGCGGCCGCCCGGATTCAGGCGCAGGTCCCACACGTTGATCGGCGTGAACGTCTGCGCCGGTCCACGATGACCGTCGTGCTCGCCGGCGATGACACGCACCCGCCCGGCACCCTCCGGCAGCGAAACCGAGGGAATCTCGCGATCGAGAATCGCCTGGTACCGCGGCGGCGTCATCTTGTCGCGTGCCGGCAGGTTGACCCAGAGCTGCACCATCTCCAGCGTGCCGCCTCGCTCGCTGAAGGTCTCGGAATGAAATTCCTCATGCACGATGCCGGCACCAGCCGTCATCCACTGCACGTCGCCGGGCCCGATCACGCCGCCGTTGCCGGCCGAGTCGCGGTGCGCCACCTCGCCGCTGTAGACGATGGTCACGGTCTCGAAACCGCGATGCGGGTGCTCGCCGACACCACGCCGGTGCGTACTCGGCGTGAACTCTGCCGGTCCGGCGTAGTCGAGCAGCAGAAACGGGCTCAGGCTCTGGCCGTGGCTGTTGTGCGTGAACAGGCTCCGCACCGGAAAGCCGTCGCCGACCCAGTGGCCGCGTGGACTGCGATAGTGGCCCTGCACCCGCTTCATGATCGCCTCCTGTATTGCCCGTTCGTGCCGGGAACAAGTGCTCAATATGGGGGCGACCGGCGGCTTTCATAGACCACCACACCCGGTCATGGGTGTCGCGCGTCCGTCATCGGCCGGTGATTGCGAAGCCGACGGCAGCGGCATCCGAGACTGCCGTCATCGCGAGCGCGGCCAAGAATGCAAACACGCGCGAGCGCGACGATGCATCGCACACCGCGCCGAACCCCCGGGGTGTGCCTCGCACGCGACTGCCAGTAACATCCTGCCTTCCGGGCAGCAGCGATCGGCATCACGATCCTCTGTGTCTCATTCACCCCTGCCAATGGACGGAATCCCGTGAAGTCCTCGCCTCTCGCCTCCCTTCAACGCTTTCTGCAGCAGGAGTCCGCCGCGGGCTTGCTGCTGATGGCCGTCGCGGTGATCGCGCTGTTGATCGCCAATTCGCCGTGGGCCTCCTTCTATTTCGATGGCCAGCACACCTACATCGCCGGACTCAGCGTCTTGCACTGGATCAACGATGCCCTGATGGCGGCGTTCTTCCTGCTGGTTGGTCTCGAGATCAAACGCGAATTCCTCGAAGGCCAACTCTCGACCTGGGAAGCGCGCGCGCTACCCGGGATCGCGGCACTCGGCGGCATGATCGTGCCCGCGCTGGTGTATGTCGCCTTCAGTCAGGGCGACGCGCAGGCCATGCGGGGGTGGGCGATCCCGATGGCCACCGACATCGCGTTCGCGCTCGGCGTGCTCGCGTTGCTGGGCCCGCGCGTGCCGGTGTCGCTGAAGGTGTTCCTGACCGCGCTCGCTATCGTCGACGACCTCGGCGCCGTGATCGTGATCGCGCTGTTCTATACCAATGAACTTTCGGTCGCCTACCTGGCCGCCGCCGCCGGCACGCTGGCGCTGCTGATCGCAATGAATCGCTTCGGTGTCCGGCAACTCTGGCCTTACCTGCTGGCGGGCGTCGTCCTGTGGTTCTTCGTGCTGAAGTCCGGCGTTCATGCCACGCTCGCCGGCGTGCTGCTGGCCTTGACCGTTCCGCTGCGCGACGCGGCGGGTCGCGCCGGTGACGACGATCACGCGCCGCTACTGCGCCTGGAGCACGGCCTGCATCCCTGGGTCGCCTTCCTGATCGTGCCGATCTTCGGCTTTGCCAATGCCGGCGTATCGTTGTCCGGCATCAGCCTCGAAAAGCTGGCGGGTCCGGTCCCGCTCGGCGTCGCGGTCGGCTTGGTGGTCGGCAAGCAGATCGGCGTGTTCGGCTTCTGCTGGCTGGCCATCCGCATGGGGATCGCCAAACTGCCCTTGCACGCAACCTGGGCGCAGCTCTATGGCGTCGCCGCGCTGTGCGGTATCGGCTTCACGATGAGCCTGTTCATCGGCGCGCTGGCTTTCGCCGATCTGCCGATCCTCGCAGACGAAACCAAGATCGGCGTGCTGCTGGGCTCCGTGATCTCGGCCATCCTCGGCGCGGTGGCGTTGAGCCGATCCAGGCCCGCGACGTCCGCCGCCGGTTGAGCCTTGCGGCCGCGACCCGCCGCGGCGTGCACCGACACCCTCGGTGTACGCCGCATCGGTCCGGCGCCGCGCGCGTGTTACGCCGCTACGCGACGCTCCGCCGCGATGGCTTGCAGGCCCTCGCGATAGGTCGTCACCGTGAACGCGGGGAAGCGATGCTTGAATTTGTCGGAGACAAAGATGTTGTCTGCGTCATAGCGCGGCAACAGCTCTGCCGCATCGCGAATCTGCGGGCTGAACCAGCCGGCCAGTGAAAGCTGCCAGCGCTTGAGCACGCGATAGCGCGGTTCAACGCCGAAGAGGCTTGCGGCCAGCTCGACGAACTGCCGGTAGGTCAGCCGCGGCTCATCGCAGGGCAGGTGCCAGGTCTGGCCATAGGCATCGGGCGTATTGCCGAGCAGCGCCATCGCGCGGCTGGCGTCAGGCGTATAGATCAGACTGCGCTGCGTGTCGTCGCGCAAAAACACTTTGGCCGCTTTGCCGGCCCTCAGCGGCTCGATCACGGCGGCGTTGGTGATGCTCTGCGTGATGCCCGGCCCGTAGAACTCCGGGGCACGGCAGATCACGGCCAGCACGCGCTGCTGCGCCATCGCGCTGAGCAGCTCCTGGGCGATGGCAGCGCGGACGCGGCCCTTCTCCCCGTGCGGCCGGAACGCCGTGTCTTCCGTCTGCGGCGCGGCGGTCTGCGGATACATGTAGGTGTTGTCGAAGTACACCAGCTTGCAGCCGGTGGCGGCGCAGGCCTCGATGACGTTGCGCATCAGCGTGGGCCACTGCGCCACCCACAGCTGCGTGTCCATCGGCAGGCCGGCGGTCAGGTAGGCGATTTCCGAACCTTCGACGGCCTTCAGCGTCTGCGCAGCGTCGAGCAGGTCGGCGCCGTGCAAGCGGTCGGTCTCGTTGACCTTGCTGGGGTTTCGGCTCACGAGCCGAATATCGCTCGTGAAGTCACGCTTCAGGCTGAGCGCCAGTTCGCGTCCGATCTGGCCGCTGGCGCCGAGGATGGTCTGCATGGGACATGCCTCTTCACGGACCCGGCGGTCGTCACACGAAGCAATGGCGCGCCCGGAGGGATTCGAACCCCCGACCCTCGGCTTCGGAAGCCGGTACTCTATCCAGCTGAGCTACAGGCGCGTACCGCAGATTCTAAACGCAACCGGCCACTTGCGCCGGGACATCTGCGATAAATCGGTCGCCTCAAGGCAACGGACCGCTACTCGAACCAGGCTTCGACGCGATTGCGCCCCTCACGCTTGGCCTTGTACAGCGCCGCATCGGCGTTGCGCATCAGCTCGGCCAGATCGCGCGTGGTGCTGCGCAGGGAGGCCACGCCGAGGCTGGCCGTGAATCCGATCTCCTTGCCTGGCGCGATCACGACCCGCTGTTCGGCGATGCGCCGGCGCAGGCGTTGCGCGAATTCCATGGCGGGCTCCTTGTTGGCGCGTGGCAGCGCCAGCGCAAACTCCTCGCCCCCGACGCGACCGGAGAAATCGATCTTGCGCGTGTCGTCGTTCAGGGCTCGCGCCATCACCACGAGCGCCTTGTCGCCGATCTCGTGCCCGTAGGTGTCGTTGATCTTCTTGAAGTGGTCGATGTCGAGCACGATCAGGGACATCGGCTCGGCAAATCGACGCGCGCGCTCGATCTCGAGGGTCGCCATTTCGGTGAAGTGGCCGCGGTTGAACAAGCCGGTCAGTGCGTCGCGCGTCGCGCGGTGATACAGCCGCTCCTCGCGTTGCTTCTGTTCCGTCACGTCCTGGAAAACCTCGACGAAGCCCAGCAATTCGCCGCTGTCCGAGCGCAGCGCGTCCAGCGTGCACTGGGCGATGAACTCGGTACCGCTGGCACGGCGGCGGCGCTGCTCGTCCTTGCTGTGCCGATTGGCGCGCACGAACTCCAGGGTCTTCTGCGGCATGCCCTCGCGCTGTTGCTCGTCGATGAACAGCGTCGAGAACGGCTGACCGATACGCTCGGCCTCGGCATAGCCGGTGATGTTGACGGCCCCCTGGTTCCAGCTCTGAATCTTGCCGTTGCGATCGATCAGGTAGATGCCGAAAGCAGTGACCCCGCGCACCATCTCCGAATAGCGCTGCGGATCCTGCCGCAGCAGGTTCTCGTGCCGGCCCGGCATCAACGCCGCCAGGCCCTCGTCGCGCCAGATGGGCGGCGGATAGGGAACGGCGTCCATCGGGCGCGGCCAGGAGGCGGATTGCATGTCCCGATTCTAGCCCCGCCGTTTCCGCCGCAACCAGTCGGGCAAATCCTGCGTAGATGACGGACGATGCCGCATCGCAAACCCCACCTGCCGGAGAAATGCTGCGCCGTGTGCCGCCGACCCTTTCGCTGGCGCCGCAAATGGGCGCGGTGCTGGGACGATGTGCGCCACTGTTCTGCCGCGTGCCGGCGGCACCGATCGGCGGTGCCCGATGCGTAAGTTGATCGTCGTCCTCGGCGACCAGCTCGACGACCGCGCCGCAGCGTTCGACGATTTCGATACGGCGCGCGATGCCGTGTGGATGGCCGAGGTCCCCGCCGAGGCGCAGTACGTCTGGTCGCACCGCGCCCGTATCGCCGTCTTTCTCAGCGCGATGCGCCATTTCCGCGAACGCCTGCGCGCCCGCGGCTGGATCGTGCATTACCGCGAGACCGGCACCCACCCGCATGACACGCTGGTCGACGCACTGGCCGCCGACCTGGCGGCACTCCGCCCTGAGGCACTGGTCGTCGTCGAGCCGGGCGAGTACCGGCTGGAGGCCGCGTTGCGCGCCGCCGCCGCGGCGGCTGGCGTCGAGCTCGAATGGCGCGAGGATCGTCACTTCCTCTGCTCCCGGACTGCGTTCGCGGACTGGATGCGCGGCCGCAAGCAGCCGCGGCTGGAACATTTCTATCGCTGGATGCGCGGCCGCACCGGCTGGTTGATGCAAGGGGATCAGCCCGCAGGCGGGGCCTGGAATTTCGATAGCGACAATCGCGAGGCCTTTGGCCGCGACGGCCCCGGCCGCGTGCCAGCGCCCCTGGCCTTTCCGCCGGATACCCTGACGCGCGCCGTACTGGCGCAGGTCGCCGCGCACTATGCCGATCATCCCGGCGATCTCGCCGACTTCGACTGGCCGGTCACGCGCGAGGAGGCCCTGGAGGCGCTGGACGATTTCATCGAACGGCGCCTGCCGCAGTTCGGCCGCTGGCAGGACGCGATGTGGACGGCACAACCCTGGCTGTATCACTCCCGCCTGGCCTGCGCGCTCAATCTCAAGCTGCTCGATCCGCGCGAGGTCTGCGAGGCCGCCATCCGCGCCTATCAAGCCGGCGAGGCGCCGTTGCCGGCGGTGGAAGGGTTCGTGCGGCAGATCCTGGGTTGGCGCGAGTATGTTCGCGGCCTCTATTTCCACCGCATGCCCGGCTATCTGGACGACAACGTGCTCGGCGCCCGCCAACCGTTGCCCGCGTTCTACTGGACCGGCGACACCGACATGGCTTGCCTGGCCGATGCGATCGGTCAGACGCTGCGGCACGGCTATGCCCACCACATCCAGCGGTTGATGGTCACGGGCCTGTTCGCATTGCTGCTCGGCGTGGAGCCGCGGCAGGTCCACGCGTGGTATCTGGCGGTTTACGTGGATGCCGTGGAGTGGGTGGAGCTACCGAACACGATCGGCATGTCGCAATTCGCCGACGGCGGCTTCATGGGCTCCAAGCCGTACATCGCCAGCGGCAAGTACATCGACCGCATGTCCAACTACTGCCGCGGCTGCCGGTACGATCCCGCCGTCGCCAGCGGCGCGACGGCCTGCCCGTTCACCACGCTGTACTGGGACTTCCTCGATCGTCACCAGCATCGCTTCGCCGGCCATCCGCGTCTGAAGATGCAGGTCAACAACCTGCTGCGCAAACCGGATGGCGAACGGCGGGCCATCGCCGAGGCCGCGGACGCCTTACGACGCGCGCTTGGCGAAGATCGCCGCCAGGGCTGAATCCAGCGAGGGATAGCGGAACGCGAAGCCGGCCGACAACGCGCGCGCCGGCACCACGCGCTGCCCGGTCAGCAGCAAGTCCGCCATGTCCCCGACCAGCGTTCGAAGCAGCGGTGCGGGCATCGGCAGCCGCGCCGGCCGGCGCAGCGCCGCCCCGAGAGCCCGGGCGAAATCGGCATTGCGCACCGGGGTGGGCGCGGTGCCGTTGTAGACGCCCCGTTCGGCCGGCCGCGTCAACAGCCAGCCGAGCAGGCCGATCAGATCGTCGCGATGGATCCACGACATCCACTGGCGACCGTCTCCGATCGGGCCGCCCAGGCCCAGCCAGAACGGCGGCACCATCCTCGCCAGCGACCCGCCCTCGCGCGCCAGCACCAACCCGATGCGGACGCGACACACACGGATACCGGCGGACTCGGCCGCGCAAGCCTCATCTTCCCAAGCACGGCACAGTCGCACCGTGAACTCGTCTGGCATGCCGGCGGCGGAAGACTCGGTCAGCTCGACGTCATCACGTGCCCCATACCACCCGATCGCCGAGGCGGAGACCAGGGTGGCCGGGCGGGGTCGAGTGCGAAGCCAATCGACCAGGCGGCCGGTCAGCTGCACCCGACTGTCGATGCAACGCTGCAGGTGCGCCGGGCGCCAGCGCGCCGACGCGAGATTCTCCCCGGCGAGGTTGACCACCGCATCAAGCGGCCCGTCGTCGAGCTCCGAAAGCTGCTCAACAATTCGAACCGCGGACGGCAAGCGCAGACGGGCAGCGGCGCGCGAGCGGCTCCACACGCTGATGCGATCGCCGGCCGCCAACCGCGCCTGACAGAACGCTGTCCCGATGAAGCCGGTACCGCCGGTCACCACGATATGCATAGCTGGGCCCTGATTTCTGTTGGTCTTTTACGGCAGATCGCGCCGCTTCGATGCGCACCCGCGAGCAGGCGGGCGTACACTGCGCGCCTTTCCTGCACCGGGTCCTCACCCGACCTCTCTACGGCCATGCGTCAGGGTCTGTTCGCCGCTGCCGGCGCCTACTTCATCTGGGGTCTGTTTCCGCTGTACTGGAAGCTGCTGGCGACCGTGCCGGCACTGGAGATCATGGCGCACCGTATCGTCTGGTGCGCCGCGGTCGTCGCGATCTGGCTCAGCGTGCGCGAAGGCTGGGGCTGGACCCGCACCCTGTCGCCACGGCTGGTCGGCATGTTGGTCGGCAGCGCCGCGCTGATCTCGGTGAACTGGTGGCTGTACATCTGGGCGGTCAACAGCGGCCACATCGTCGAAACCAGTCTCGGCTATTTCATCAACCCGCTGGTCAGCGTGCTGCTCGGCGTCTTCGTGCTGCGCGAAAAGCTCAACCCCCGGCAATGGCTGGCGGTCGGCATCGCCACGCTCGGCGTGCTGTGGCTCACGCTACAGGCCGGACGGCTGCCCTGGATCGCCCTGCTGCTGGCGGTGTCCTTCGGCGGCTATGGCTTCATCCGCAAGCTCGCCGTGGTCCCGGCCGTGCAGGGTCTGATGGTCGAGAGCGGACTGCTGCTGCTGCCGGCGCTCGCCTTCCTCACCTACCAGGCCACACAGGGGTTGGGCGCCTTCGGTCACATCGGGCTCGGCACCGACGCCCTGCTGATGACCGCCGGCCTGATCACGGCACTACCGCTGGTGCTATTCGCCTTCGGCGCGCGCCGCATCCCGCTGTCGACAGTCGGCATCCTGCAGTACCTGGCGCCGACGCTGCAGCTGATCTGCGGCGTACTGATCTTCCACGAACCGTTCACGCGCTCACAGGCCATCGGCTTCGGCTGCATCTGGGCCGCGCTAGTGGTCTACGCACTCGACGGCCTGTGGCGCACGCGTCGACTCGGCCCGATTCGTTCAGCCTGAGACCCTTTGGCGCTGATGCGCATATAGAATCGCTTCTGCTATTTCTTCATGCGCCGTCCCGCAACGGCGACCTCCCCGCTACGAGAGCCCCATGTCCGACGACATCCTGCTGAACAACGACCCCGAAGACGCCATCAAGGCCGCCGCCAAGCGCCCGCACCTCGAGGAACGGCTGTTCAAGGCGCGCACGATCCTGATCTACGGCGGCATCAACCAGAAGCTGGCCGAGTCGGTCAGCGCACGCCTGCTGGCGCTGTCCGCCGATTCGGATGAGCCGATCACGATCTACATCAACAGCCAGGGCGGCCACGTCGAATCCGGCGACACGATCCACGACATGATCCGCTTCGTGAAGCCGGTGGTCCGCATTGTCGGCACCGGCTGGGTCGCCAGCGCCGGTGCGCTGATCTACGCCGCCGCCAAACGCGAGAACCGCATCTCGCTACCGAACACGCGGTTCATGCTGCACCAGCCGTCCGGTGGCGCTGGCGGCACCGCCTCCGACATCGCGATCATGGCCAAGGAGATCGTGCGTATGCGGCTCCGTCTCAACGAGATCTTTGCGCGCGAAACCGGGCAGTCGCTGGAGCGCATCGAGAAGGACACCCAGCGCGATCATTGGATGAGCGCGCAGGAGGCCAAGGACTACGGCCTGGTCGGCCGCATCGTCGCCAACGCCGCGGAACTGGCGTAACTCCGGCGGCGCTGCTCGTTCAGAGCAGCGCCAGCAGGCGCTGCAGCGCGCCGCGGTTGGCTTCCACCGCCCGACGCGCGGCATCGCCGATCGCCTGACGGCGCGCGGCGTCATTCAGCAGCACGCGTACCGAATCGGTCAGCGAACGCTCGCTGATTTCGATGGCGCCCTGTACGTCCAGCAGCAACTCGCGCGCGGCCACGAAATTGTGCATGTGGGGGCCGAACAGCACCGGCAACCCCAGCGCCGCCGGCTCCAGCACGTTGTGCCCGCCCACCGGCACCAGCGAGCCGCCCACGAAGGCGACGTCGCTGGCGGCGAAGTAGGCGAACATCTCGCCCATGCTGTCGCCCAGCACCACCGCGGTTTCATGTAGCGCCACCGCCGCCGTCAGCTGCGAGCGGCGTGCATAGCGCAGGCCGGCTTTCTCGATCTGGCGTGCCACGCCGTCGAAGCGCTGCGGATGGCGCGGCACCAGGATCAGCAGGGCGTCGGGGCGACCTCGCAGCAGTTCGGCGTGCGCGATCAGCGCCGCCTGCTCTTCGCTCTCGTGGGTACTGGCGGCGATCCAGACCGGCCGCGCGGTGCCGATCTGCGTGCGCAACGCTCGACCCTGCGCCAGCTGCGCCTCCGGCACCGACTGATCGAACTTGATGTTGCCCATCACGCTGAGCCGCGCCGGCAACGCGCCCAGCGCCTGGAAACGCTGTGCGTCGGCTTCGCTCTGCGCGGCGATGTGCGCACAGTCCGCCAGCGTTGCCGCCGCAAATCCGCGCACACGCGAATAACCCTTGAACGAGCGCGGCGACAGGCGCGCATTGGCGATCGTCAGCGGAATGCTGCGGCGTGCCAGCGCACGGAACAGGTTCGGCCACAGTTCGGTTTCCATCACCACCACGCGCTGCGGTCGCATGCGCGCGAGGTACCGTGCGACGACGTCCGGCAGATCGTACGGCGCATAGGTGTGGAGCACCTGCGCGCCCAGCGCCTCACGCACGCGCGCCGATCCGGTCGGCGTCGTCGTGGTCACCAGCACACGGCCCTGGCCGTGGCGCGCGACCAGCGCGCGGATCAACGGCAGCGCCGCCAGCGACTCGCCGACCGACACCGCATGCACCCACACGGCGACCGGCTGCGCGGGTCGCGCCACGAAGCCGAAGCGCTCGTTCCAGCGTCGGCGATAGTCCACCAGCGCGCGGCTGCGCCACAGCAGACGCAGCAGCACGAACGGGGTCAGCAGGTACAGCAGCAGGGTATAGAGCCAGCGCATGGGCGGCAGTTTCCGGGTTCGTCGCGTTCGTTTCCACTGATGTTCGGGCGCGGACCGTTACAATTCGGCGCGTGACGAGCCCGCCCTTTCATCCCCGCCTGCTGCATCCGCGCTATTGGCCCACCTGGCTGGGCATCGGGCTGATGTGGCTGCTGAGCTGGTTGCCGATTGCGGTGCTGATGCGCCTCGGCGCCGGTCTGGGCTGGCTGACCGGACACCTGATTCGTGGCCGCCGCCATGTCGTCCGGACCAATCTGCGGCTGTGTTTCCCGGAACTGCCAGAGGCCGAACGCGAGCGCCTGACCGACCAGCATTTTCGCGATCTGGGCGTGGGCCTGTTCGAAACCGCGCTCGCCTGGTTTGCGCCGGACTGGCGTCTGCGCGGTTACGGCTCGGTGGTCGGCGCCGAACATCTGCACGCCGTCCAGACCGACGGTCACGGCGCCTTGCTGCTGACCGGTCATTTCACGACGCTGGAGCTGGGCGCGCGATTTCTATGCCTGGCCGGCATTCCGTTTCATGCGATGTACCGCCCCTACAACAACGCCGTGATGGACTGGTGCATGCATCGCTGGCGCCAGCAACGTTCGAAGCTGCCGGCCCTGCCGCGCAGCGATCTGCGGCGGCTGGTGCGCGCCCTGCGCGAAGGCCGTGCGATCTGGTACGCGCCAGACCAGGCGCTGGACCAGCGCATGAGCGTGTATGCCCCCTTCTTCGGCACCCCGGTCCAGAGCATCACGGCGACAGCGCGGCTGGCGCAGATGGGCCGTGCCCGCGTCGTGCCGTATTTCCCGGTGCGCGCCAACGGGCGTTATCAGGTGCACATCCTGCCGGCACTAACGGACTTCCCCGGCGGCGACGATGTCAACGACGCCACGCGGATCAATCAGGTGCTCGAGGACGGCGTGCGGCTGGCGGCCAGCCAGTATTTCTGGATCCACAAGCGCTTCAAGCGCGTGCCGACGGGTACGCCAAACCCCTACAAACGCTGAGCGTCGCGAGGCGGCGCTGGTATAGTACGAAGGTCTCCAGCCCCGAGGTTTCCGCAGCATGTTCAAGCTCTGCCGCGCCGTCTGCGTCGCATCCCTGCTCGCCCTCGCGCCCCAGGCCTTCGCCGCCGGCGTCGCCCAGGAAGCGCAGACCCTGATCCAGCAAGGGCAGGCGGCCGAAGCCCTGAAGAAGCTGGACGCGCATCTGGCCAAGAATCCGCAGGACGCCGAAGCGCGGTTTGCGCGCGGCCTGGCGCTGGTCAAGCTGAATCGCATCAAGGACGCGCAGCGCGTCTTCGCCGATCTGACGCGTGATTATCCGCAGCTGCCGGAGCCTTACAACAACCTCGCCGTGCTCTACGCCTCGGAAGGCAATTACGACAAGGCACGCGAAGCCCTTGAAGCCGCGCTGGTGACGCACCCCAGCTATGCCACGGCACACGAAAATCTCGGCGACATCTACGCCGCGCTCGCCGGCGCCGCCTACAACCGCGCACTGCAGCTCGACAGCGGCAACCCGCTGCTGCGCCGCAAGCTGGCGCTGGTGAACCAGATGGAAGCCGCGCCGGAAAGCGGCACCGTCGCTGCGGCCCCGGCCGTTACGGCCGCAGCCCCCATCGCGCAGCCGGCACCCGCTCCGGCACCGACGCCGGCTCCGGCCGCAAAGCCGGCGACGACGCCGGCGCCCGTTGCAGCGCCCGTCGCACCGGTGGCCGCCCCGACTGCCGCCGCCGAACCCGCGCCGGCGAACCCGGCACCGGTTGCCACGGCAACGACCCTCGATGCGGCGACCGAGCAGGCGCTGCAGCGCGCCGTCGATGGCTGGGCGCAATCCTGGTCGTCGCAGGACCTGAACGCCTATTTCGCCAGCTATGGCAGCGCCTTCGTCCCGGAGGGCGGGCTGACCCGCGCCGCGTGGGAAACGCAGCGTCGCGACCGCATCAGCCGTCCGCAGCGCATCAACGTCAAGGTCGTGGGCTTGCGCTACAGCGTCGCCGACGGCGGCGTGGTTCGCGCCAGCTTCCAGCAGGACTACGAGTCCGATGCGTTCTCCGACAGCGTCTCCAAGATCCTGGATCTCGCGCAGGAGAATGGCAGCTGGAAGATCGTCCGCGAGTACTCGCGCTAAGCACCGCCGTCGATCGCGACCGCATTCTCCCGAGCTGATCCGATTTCCACGCCGATGATCCGACGGTCTGCCGTCTGCTGGGCGCTGGCCGCCAGCCTGTTGCCTGCGTCGCTCATGGCCGCGCCGCCGACCGCCGAGCAGCAGTTTGCGGCGGCGGTCGAGCTGTTGCGCAAGGGCCAGTCGCAGAATGCGCTGAGTGCGCTCGAGAGCCTGACGCAGCGTGAGCCCGGGTTTCGCATTGCGCAGCTGTTCCACGGCGAACTGCTGGCGGCGATTTCCGGCAACGGCGCGCCGGCCACGGCCAACGACGCCGCCGACCCGCGCGTCACGGAACTGGCCGAAGAGGCGCGCATCCGCCTGCTCAGCGAGAAGGCGATCCCGCCCGAGGGCAAGCTGCCGAACGCAATCCTGCAACTGGCGGACGACTATCAGCACGCCGTCGTCGTCGATCTGGCGCGCGCGCGCCTGTACCTGATGCAGCACCGCGATGGCCGGCTGCAGGTGGTACGACACCACTACGCGGCAATGGGCAAGAACGGCGCGCGCAAGCAGGTCACCGGCGACAACCGCACGCCGGTCGGCATCTACCAGATCACCGGCTGGATCGCCGACGCCACGCTGCCGGAGCTGTACGGCGCCGGCGCGCTGCCGCTGGACTACCCGAACCTGTGGGATCGCGCGCTCGGTCGCACCGGTTCCGGCATCTGGCTGCACGGCGTGCCGCGCGATACCTACAGCCGCCCGCCCCGTTCCAGCGAAGGCTGCGTGACGATGGCCAATGACGACCTGACCACGTTGCAGCCGTATGTGCGCTACGGCCGCACGCCGGTGATTCTCAGCGACGAGCTGGAATGGGTCGACGCCGACAAGGCACAGAAGGAACGCGACGCGATGCTGGCGCGTGTCGAGGCCTGGCGGGCCGCCTGGGCGTCACGAGACACGGACGCTTACCTGACCTTCTACGCCGATGATTTCGCGACGCCGGGCATGGGCCGCGCTGCCTTTGCCGCGCACAAGCGTCGCGTCAACGCGACCAAGAAGTTCATCGAGATCGACCTGCGCCAGCTCAGCCTGTACCGCTATCCCGGCACCGACGTGCCGGTGCTGATGGCCGAGTTCACGATGGATTACCGCTCGGACAACTACAAGGTCACGGCGCGCAAGCAGCAATACTGGAAGCGCGCGGCCGACGGCGAGTGGCGCATCATCCGCGAAGAGAATCGCTGAGCGCGCACGCGCGGCCGCCCCCGGAATCGCATCGCTCTGCGGCGCCGATCTCAGCGCCCCTCACGCCCGGTGGGCGCGACCCCTTCGACCGCCAGCCCGCCGGCCGCTTTCTGCTCGCCCGCGAATCGGCAGGCCGCCTGCCGCCTAGTTCGACACGCCTGGCGCAGGACGTCCGGCGCCCGCGGTCGATCGCGCCGACATCGGCGGCTGCTTCGGCAGATTCTTCTGCAGCCAGGCGCGCATGTCAGCCCAGACTTTTTCGGACTGCGCCGGCGTCGGCATGATGCCGGCGTGCGGTAGCTCCAGCGTGATCACCGGAATGCCGAGATTGATCCCGGCGTAGTTGCCGAGCGAGCCCGGGTACGTGCCGAGCTGATGCAGGCGCAGATAGCCGAAGCGGGTCGGTGGGTTCTCGGGGCCGTCGAAGTCCAGCACGCCGTAGGGCGCATGCACCGAGACGATCGCGTCCGGCTTGAACTCCTGGATTTCGCGCACCAGCCAGCGGGTTTCCGGCTCGGACAGCGCCGACGGGCCGGGATAGCGCCGCGGATCACGCCGGGCGCGCTTCTGCCAGTAGGCCAGCGCGTCGGCCTTCCAGTCTTCCGTCGGGAAGTTGCGGTTGAGATCGACGCCGCGGCTGTTGACGCGTGTGGACGGCCGCACCAGCAACCCGTCCGGATTGGTGGCCGGCAACACGCGCCAGTGGAAAGGCTGCTCGGCTTCGGTCTCGAGTCGCTGCATCCACTGGAACGCGATGCTGACCGAGACCAGTTCGTCGCCGTGAATGCCACCGATCATCAGCACGCGATGCGCCGGCCCGCTGGCAGGCGGCTTGGTCGGCTGGAAATCCTGGTACAGCAGCGGCATGCCCTTGATGCTGTAGCCCCCGCTGAGCTGCAGACCCGCCTTCAGGCAACGCTCCTTGCCGACACTTCGCAGACGCCCGCCGATCGCGGCGCAGGCCTGCTCGAGCGTGAAGGTCTTTTCAGTCGCCTCAGCGCGGCCAGCAGCCGATGCAGCCGCGCTACCCGCGCCCGGATTGGCGCCGACCGACGTCGACGCGAGCGCAACAAAAAGCCCGGCGAGTAGCCGGGCCTTGCGGATTGACCGCGAGTTCTTATTTGCCGCCACGTTCCTTACGGACCTTCTCGACCAGGAAATTGACGACCTGCAGGGATTGCTCATAGCCGCCGGCCATCGCCGCGCTGGTGTAGTACTTGCCGCCGACGACGATGACCGGAACGCTGGTCAGGCCGTAGCTCACCGCCAGCTGTTCCGCACGGCGCGCGCGCGAATCGACGGCGAAGCCCTTGAAGGTGCTGGTGAACACGTCCGGGAGGATGCCCGTTTCACGATTGAAGACCGCGGCGATCTGGGCTTCGTTGTCGAGCCGCTGGTGCCGATCGTGAATCGCGGCGAACAACGCCGGGTGCATCTTCGGGAACACGTTCAGCGCCTCGGCGGTATAGAACGCGCGGGCGTGCAGCTGCCCTTCCGGGCGACCCAGCGTGCTCGGGTAACGCACGAAATCGACATCCGCCGGCTTGGCGTGCGCCCACTTCTCGATGAAGGGATCGAAGGCGTAGCAGTGCGGGCAGCCGTACCAGAAGAATTCGGCCACCTCGATGCGCTTCGAGTCCGCCGGTTTCTGCGCCTCGCGCACCGGCTTGTACTGCTTGCCGGACTGGAACTGCGGAGAGCCTTCCTGCGCCGAGCAGGCGAAGGTCAGAAGCGTAAGGGCGGCGATCGCGCCGCGGAGCAGTCCGCGCATGAGCATTCTCGGTGGAAGGCGGTGGAGATTCGTACCAGGCGGCTTCAGTGCAGGCCGTTCAGGTAGGAGGCCAGCGCGTCGATCTCGGCGTCGCTGAGCTTGGCTGCGACCTCGGCCATGATCTTATGGTTCCCGTCCTGCAGATCATTCTGGGCGTCGGCACGATAAACGCGCAGGCGTGCCGCGTTATAGACCGCATGCTGGCCGCCGATGCGCGGATAACCCGCAGCCGGCACGCCGGCGCCGGCCGGACCGTGGCAGGAGGCGCAGGCAGGGATACCCTTGGTCGCATCGCCGGCGCGATAGAGCTTCTGCGCGGTGGGGACGACGCTCGGATTGGCCACACCCGGCGTGGCGGCCTGGGTGGCGAAGTACGCCGCCAGATCGCGGAAATCCTGCTCCGACAGCGGCGCCACGGTCGCGGCCATCAGCGCATTGACGCGCTTGCCGGACTTAAACAGCACCAGCTGGTCGTAGATGTAGCGCGCGCCCTGGCCCGCCATCTTCGGCCACTCGGGATTGCTGCTGTTACCACCCGGGCCGTGGCAAGCCGCGCAGGTCGCCGCCTTGGCTGCACCCGCTTCCGCGGAGCCCTGGGTGAACGGATCCAGCTTGGCATTCGGGGCCGCACCTTCCGCCCAGACGGCGAGCGGAGCGCACAGTACGGCGGCAAGAAGAACACGCTTCATTGAAATCGGACTCCGAAAGAAATCTTCCATCACGTTGCGGCCGGCCGGCAGAACCGCCGGCACCCCATGCAAAGCCGCCATCGCGGGGATAGGCGCGTGATTTTACATGGCCGCGCGCCGCAGTTCACCGGGCCATCCGTTAAGCTCGTTCCTCGACTCGCCGACCCACCATGTCCCGCGCCGCCTCTTCCTCACCGTTCGCCGCCGCCCGCTTCCTGCTCTCCTGCGCTCAGACCGGGCAGTTGCCGGCGGATCGGCTGCCAGAGGTCGTGCTGGCCGGGCGCTCCAACGCCGGCAAGTCCAGCGCGCTCAACGCCCTCTGCAACCAGCATGGGCTGGCCCGGGTCAGCAAGACCCCGGGCCGCACGCAGCTCATCAACCTGTTCGACCTGGGCAACGCCCGCCTCGCCGACCTCCCGGGCTATGGCTACGCCGCCGTGGCGCGCGACCTGCGCAACGGCTGGGGGCGGTTGATCGCCGCCTATCTGGACCAGCGCGAGAACCTGCGCGGTGTCGTGGTGATCATGGACATCCGCCACCCGTTGACGCCCCTGGATCTGCAGATGCTGGACTGGGCCCGTCACCGCGGCCTGCCTTGCCATGTGCTGCTGGCCAAGGCCGACAAGCTCGGCTACGGTGCCGCCAAGCGCACGCTGCTGGATGTCACCGCCGCATTGCGGCCCTATCCGCTCACGACGGTACAGGTCTTCTCGGCGCACGAAGGGACCGGTCTGAACGAAGCGCGCCAGCGCATTTACGCCTTGCTCCATGAACCGCCTGCCACGGCCCCGCCCCCGGAGACCCTGTCATGAGCCCGTTGCTGCATCCCCTGATCCGCACGTTCGGCCGTACGCGGTTGCGCCGCCTCGGACTCTGGCTGCTCTTTGTCCTGCTGACCGCGACGCTGGCGACCGTCGCCCTGCGTTACGGTCTGCTGCCGGCACTGGCCGCGCTGGCGCCGGCGACGCTGCCCGCCGAGCTGCCAACCTACCTGAGCCTGTTCACGTTGGCGTTGAGCGTCGGCTTCCTGATGCTGGCCGCACTGTTCTGGCGGGCGGCCGTCGTGGCGCCGCTGCAAAAACTAAGGCTGCGACTGCGCGACAAGCGCGCGCAGCGCCGCGCCGACCGCAGCGATGCCGACACAAGCCTTCGCCAGCTCTCCGAGAAATACGAGCAGCGCGCCGGCCAGTTGCATGCGGTGCTGCAGATGAACCGCGGCTTCCGCGAGAAGCTGGGCAAGCTCGACGCCGAACAACAGGCGATCCTGCGCAGCCGCGAGGCGCTGCTGAATCTCACCCAGGACGCCATGCTGCTGACCGACGCGTCGGGGCTGGTACTGGGCCTGAGCCCGGCTGCCTGCACGCTGCTCCGTGCCCCGCGCGAAAGCCTGCTCGGACGCAGCTTCGATGAGGTCACGCCGCTGAGCGAGAGCGGCGACAGCACGCGGCCGGTGCGCGATCTGATCCGCCGCAGCCTGGACAGCGGCTCGGCGATCCCGCAGCTGCGGGAGGCGCAGCTGATCACTCCGCAGCAGCAACCGCTGCCGGTGATGATCACCGCGGCGGCCATCCTCGATCCGGCGGGCAAGGCCATCGGCGCGATGGTGCGCATCAACCGCTTCGATGGCGCGCCCCAGGCCGCCGCCGCGGCGTCCGCCCTCTCACTGAGCGACGCCAATCTGCATGACTGGGGCACCAACCTGTTGTCGCGCGAACCGTTCGAGCGCCGGGTCGGCGAGCTGGTCAATAGCGCCAAGGCGGACGGCGGCAAGCATGTGCTGTTGTACCTGCGCGTCGATGAATTGGCGCGCGTCAACGACGAGCACGGCTTCTGGGCCAGCGAACAACTGCTGTGGCATGCCGCGCGCAACTTCGCGATGTCGCTGACCGATACCGGCACCGGCTATCGCGCCTCCAACAGCCGCTTCGCCGCGCTGCTGGTGGATTGCGAGCCGGCGCGGGCGATGCAGATCGCCGAAGCGCTGCGTTCGCATGCCCAGACCAACGATCTGGTCTGGGAAGGCAAGACGCTGGCCTGCACCTTCAGCATCGCCGTCGTCGTCATCGATGGCCGCAACGAGCTTCAGGAACTGCTCGCCGACGCCGAGACCCTGCTGGCCGAGGCCAAGACGCGCGGCGGCAACGCGGTGCTGCAGACCGCGTCCAACGACACGGTCAAGCAGCGCCGGCGCGACGACCAGTTGTGGCTGGACTGGATCCTGCCGCGCCTGGAGGACGGTCGTGCGCACCTGATTTCGCAGGTCATGCAGCCGCTGGGCGGCGGCGACGTTCAGCCGATGGTGGAATTCTTCATCCGAGTCGAGGACGACGACGGCGTCTGGCTGGAGCCCGGCTACTACCTGCCGGCCATCGAACGCCTGCGCCAGTCGCAACGCGTTGACCTGTGGGTGCTGCGCACGTTGCTGCAGGCGCTGGAGCGCAATCCCGGGGTACTGGGCGCGCATGCCGCCGCCAGCATCAACCTGTCGTCGTCGGCCCTGCTGGATGCCGATTTCGCGGCCACGGTTTTCGAGATTCTCGGCAACGCCTCCGTGTCGCCATCTCAGCTCTGCTTCGAGATCGACGAGAGCTTTGCGCTGGCGCAAAGCTCGGTGGTGCAGCGTTTCATCGAACAGTTGCGCCCGCTGGGTCCGCGTTTCGCGCTCGACCGCTGCCGTACGACCATGGGCATCACGCAGCTGCGCCATCTGCCGGTGGACTACATGAAGATCCATCCGCGCGTGACCCAGAACGTGGCCTCCGACCCGCTGGAACGGACGCACGTCGAGTGGCTCTGTCAGGCCGCTCACCTGCTGGGCCGCAAGACGGCAGCGGTCAATATCGAATCGACCGAACTCGTCGAACGCCTGCGCCGGGCCGGCGTCGACTATGCCCAGGGCACCGCCGTCAACAAGCTGGGCCCGCTGATGACCTGAGGCGCGCAGCCCCGTCCGTCCGGACGAGATGGCAGCAGCGCGTGCGAACGGACACAATGCGCGCCGCGCGCCGTCCGGGGGGACGCCCGCGCGAACGGTTCTAGCGCCCGCGGGTCCAACAGCCCGAACGCAGGCGCGCCTTGGGGGTTGCCGGTGAAGCAGTTCAGAAAGGCCGTCGAGCGGCAGCTACGGCCGTGGTATCAGCGTTATGGGCGCACACGCGTATTGATCGCGGTCGGCTGCGCTGCTTTTCTCATGCTGGGCAGCCTCGTGCTGCTGGCCACGCATGCCCTGATCGTCGAGCCGGAATTGCGCAGCATCGCGGCTCGCAACGATGCCGCGGTCGAATCGCTGCTGTGGAAAATCCGCTTCTACTCGCTGTTCAATCTGCTGACGCTGTCGGCAATCGGATTCGGCATCTGGTGGCTGGCGGCGATGCGGCCGTTCTCGGCCTTCCAGCAACGCGTGCGCACCCGTCTGGCCGATAGCGGCGCATCGGAGGAAATGCGCGTGCTGTCGTATTGGTACGAACGTCGCTCGTCACAGCTTGAAGCGGCGCTGGAGGACAACCGCAGCGTGCGGGAACAGGTCACTCGCCTCAGCTCGGACCAGCAGTCGATCCTGCTCAGTCGCGAAGCGATGCTGTCGATGACCCAGGACGCCATGCTGTTGACCGACGCAGAGGGCCTGGTGCTCGATGTCAGCCCAGCCACGGCGGCGCTGCTGCATCGCACCCGGGAGGACCTGTCCGGTCGCGCGTTCTCCGAAGTGGTGCCGCTGTACGACCATCGCCACGAAATTCCGCAGGAGCATCCGCTCGGCGACTATCTGCAACAGGCGATCACGCAGATCGGCGACACGCCTCGACTCGATCAGGCGATCCTGATCAATCTGCTGCACGAGCCGATCCCGTTGCTGATCACGATCTCGGCGATCCGCGACGGCGACGGACAGACCATCGGCGCGATGGTGCGACTGAACCGTCTCGATCCCGCCGCCGAGAACACCGCACAGGCCTACATCACCGCACCGCCCGTCGAGGAGCTGAGCCTGCCCTCCGAAGAAGGCGCGGAGCCGGCGCGCGACTGGGCTACCGACCTGCTCGCCAAGGGCGCGCTGGAAAAGCGGATTGACGAGCTTGCCAGCAATGCCGCGCTCGGCGACAAGACCCACGCCCTGCTGTTCGTGCGCGTCGATGACCTGATTCGCATCAGCGAGACCCATGGCTTCTGGGCCGGCGAGCAGGCGCTGTGGCACGGCGCACGCACCTTCAAGGACGCACTGGATGAGCGCGGCAGCAGCTACCGCGTCTCCAACAGCCGCTTCGCCGCCGTGCTGGTGGACTGTGCGCTGGAGGATGCGCTGCAGCTCGCCCACCGCATTCGCGAGGATGCGGAACGACGCGAGCTGGTCTGGGACGGCAAGCCCGTTTCCTGCACGCTCAGCGTCGCGGTGGTGATGATTGATGGCAGCGGCGAGGGCCGGCAGGCCCTGCTCGGCAAGGCCGAATCGCTGCTCGACGAAGCCAAGGCTCGCGGCGGCAATCGTGTACTGCAGGAGCTGCCCAGCGATGCGGTGACGCTGCGCCGGCGCGAGGACCAGCACTGGCTGACCTGGCTGGAGCCGCGCCTGGAGGATGGTCGCGCGCATCTGATCTATCAGCGCATGCAGGCCCTGAGCGCCGATGGCGGTCTGCCGAATTTCGAAGTGTTCCTGCGTATCGAGGACGACGACGGCGTCTGGCTGGAACCCAGCCATTTCATGCCGGCGCTGCAACGCCTGCATCGGACGGTCGATCTAGATCTCTGGGTACTGAAGACGCTGCTCGCCATGCTCGAACGCGACAGCAGCCTGCTGGAACAGCACGCGCTGGCCTGCCTCAACTTCGCGCCCACGTCGCTGGAAGACGCCGAGTTCGGCGCACGCGTGTTCGAGCTGCTGGTCGGCTCGACGGTGCCGGCCAAACGCCTGTGCTTCGAGATCGATGAGTCCTTCGCGATTTCGCAGAGCGCGATGCTGCAGCGTTTCATGGACATGATCCGTCCCACCGGCGTGCGGTTCGCACTGGATCGTTGCCACACGACCATGGGCATCACCCACCTGCGCCATCTGCCGGTGGACACGATGAAGATCCATCCGCGCGTCACGCGGCATATCGAATCGGATGCGCTCGACCGTACGCACCTGGAGTGGATCTGTCAGGCCGCGCACCTGCTCGGCCGCAAGACCGCGGCGATCAACATCGAGTCGACGGCCTCGCTGCAACTATTGAAGGCCGCCGGCGTCGACTACGCGCAGGGCTTCGCCGTCGGCAAGTTCGAGATGCTGCTGAAATAGCCGCGAGCGCAAAGACACTCGCTCAGGCGAGGCGCCTCAAGCGCGACGTGCCGGCCCCTGATCGGCGGCCTCGACCTCGTCCAGCAACTGGCGCGCACCGTTCTCGTCGTTCATGTCGAGGTACGCGGCGGCCAGCGCCAGCTTCTGGCGCGACAACGTGTCGCGCTGCTGCTCCTGCAGCCGCTGCAAGCGCTGCTGCAGCTTGCTCTCCACCGGCCGCACGGTCGGCAGCTCGAGTTGCGAACGGACCAGCCGCACCGGCGGCGCGGGCGTCGCGGAGGCACTGGGCATCGGCACCGACACCTTGACCGGCTTGGCGGCCGCGGGCGCCGCTGCGGCAGGGGCGGGGGGTGCGCCCGCGCGACGGCGGCGATACCACAGCACCGCACCGGCAGCGATCAGGATCAGGAACATCACCAACCCCCGCCATGACGACGTACCCTGATCGCCCGGGGATCGCGTACTTTCCACAGCCGCGGTGATCGGCTCGGCCTGCGCCGCAGGGGCGGATTCTGCCTCGCCGGTTGCGGATGCCAGCGCCGTTTGCCCCGGCTCAGCGCTTTCCAACGCGCCGCCGCTGGCCGCAGCGGCTGGCGACGGCAGCGCCACATCGAGGCGCGTCGGATCCAAGGTGTCGGCCAGCACCAGGCGGCGTCCGATCGACGGCAGCGCCGGCGCCGCCGACAGATCCAATTCGATGCGCTCGACGCGCGACATCGGGGCGGGGGCGGCAACAGCCGCTTGCGCCGCTTCTGCCGAAGTCCCAAGGGGCGTCGGTTCGACCGCGACCGTCGTCGCGCCGCGCGACGTCACCGGCGCGCGGCCACCACCCACTTGCGCCGTAATGGTGTCCGCATCCAGCGCGAGCATCGCAGCCGCATCCGGCACCGCGATGCGAATGCCAACCGGCGCCCGGCGATCGGGCGCGCCGAACACGCCCGGATTGGCCAGGCGAAGCGATGCCATGACGCGACGCATGCCGAAGTGCGGCGCTGGTCGCACACGCGCAGCGATGCTGCGCAGGGTCTCGCCCTCGGCCAAAGGTCCGTAGCGACGATCCTGGCCGGACTTTTCGTTTGCATCGGCAGTCGCGGGAGCCGTGGCCGGTGGCGGCGGCAGCGTCGCGGCCGGGCCCGCGGTCGTCGCCTCGTGCACGATCGACGGCGACAGCGTCGCCGCGGCCGCACTTTCGGCAACAGGCGGCGCAACCGTCTGAATGCGTGGTGCGTTGGCGGGCATATCGAACAACAGCGTGAGGCCCCGCACGAGACGGGTCGCGCCGTAGCTCACCTCGATCAACAGCTCCACCACCGGCTCGCGCACCGCATTGCGGCTTTGCAGGCGAACCCAATGGCCGCTGCCACCCCGCGATTCCAGGCTCAAACTGATCCCGTCGGGATGCAGCGACGGCAGTTGCAGACCACGGCCTTCGTAGGCGCTCAGCGGCAACAGGCGCAGGCGCACGGCCTCCGGGTCTTCGCTCGCATCCAGGATCAGCGGGAGCCGTGCGTCCAGCGTGCGGCCCAGCGCCGAGACGACCTCAGCCTCGCCCAAGCCGATGGCCGCAGCTGGCGGCAGATACAGGGCCGTCCAGCTCACCGCCGCGGCCAAAGCGCCCCATTTCCGACTCGTCGCCATCGCGTCCCCCGAACTCCCACCAGCCGGAGGCGCCCCCGCCATCCAATCTGCGTAAGAAATTGCTTACAAGTTTGGATAGCATACTGATTTTAAAAGGGCCCGTCTTGGCAGATGACGCCGACCGTGCGGTCCTTGAATAAACTTGGCCAACAACGAAGGACGGCTTATGCGGGTGGGTCTAGGAATCGACGATTCGGTCGATGTGTCGGAAGCGCTGCTGAAACGCAGCGGCATGTTCGTGCTGCCCAGCACCCTGCATCTCGGGGAGGAACGGGCCGTGGTCGGCCGCGATGCCGAGACGACGGCGCGCTTCTACGCCGAACAGTGGCTGGATCACCATGCACAGAATGCGGTCAGTTCGGCGCTCAGCGTGGAGGACGTCGAGGCGCTGGTCACCGACCGCCTGGCACCGGCATTCGATTACGTCTTTCTCGTCACGCTGATGAGCGAGCGCTCGCAAACGCCGCGCAACGCGCAGCGCGCCGCACGCAATCTTTCCCGCCAGACCAGCGCAAAACGACGCCAGGGGCCGTTCGCGCTCAAGGTGATCGATAGCCGTTCGGTGTTCACCGGCCCGGCCTTGCTGGCCTGGGAGGCGGCACGGCTGATCGAAGCCCGGGCACTACCCGATGCGATCCGCGACCGTCTCGACACGCTGATCCCGCAGATCGACGCGTATCTGGTCCCGCGCGATCTCGGGTACATGCGGAGCCGGCTGCTGAGCCGGGGCGAGCACAGCATCGGCTGGCTCACCTATCAACTCGCGCGCGCGCTCGACGTCAAACCGATTCTGCGCGCGCGCCGCGGGCGCACCAGCAGCCCGGCGCGCGTGCGCGGCTTCGACGCCGCCGTCCGCCATCTGTTCGAACGCGCGCAGGCGCAACTCGAACGCGGCCTGGGTCTGCCTTGCATCGCCGTCAGCTACGGCGGTCCGCTCGATGCCCTCGAAAAGCTGCCCGGGTTCGCCGAGCTGCGCGCCAGCGCGGCCGAGTACAACGTCGAGATCATGACCGCCGTGATGAGTGCGGCCGGTGCAGCCAATGTCGGCACCGGCGCGGTATCGCTGAGCTATTGCACGCCACTGCGATCCCAGGCTTGACCCCGCACTGAGCGCCCATCGAACCCGTGCGGCGCAGGACGCGGGCAAGAAAAAAGCCCGGTGGCTTGGGGGAAAGCCACCGGGCCACGCTTCCGGCTATGGGGGATGCCGGACCCGCCCAGGGAGTGAGGCGGGGAGTGGGACAGGGAGTATCGCCACTCGCAGACTTAGATGGGGCTGCTGTGACGAAGTTCAAATGCCGTTTCGGCCCCGCCCAAAGCCGGCAAACTGAACCGAAAATGAACTTTCAATTTCAAAGGCTTGCAACGCCTGACTGACTGGAAAGTCAGTCCGCGGCTCTGCGCCGCCAACTAAATTTCCTTTAATCGCGGCTACTTGCGTGCCCCGTGCCGCTGTGGGCGGAATCCCACTGCGAACCCAGGCCCCAATCGGCCACCAGCGGCACGTCCAGCGGCGCGATGCGGCACATGCGGTCGGCCAGCCGCGGCGCGAACTCGCGCAGTTCCGCCTCCGGGCCCTCGAACACCAGTTCATCGTGCACCTGCATGATCATCTGCACGCGCGGCGCGTTCTCGGCGAGATAGCGCGCCAGATCCAGCATCGCCAGCTTGATCAGGTCGGCCGCCGTACCCTGCAGCGGAGCATTGATCGCCGTGCGCTCCGCGTACTGACGCAGGCCCTGGTTCCGCGAGTTGATGTCCTTCAGGTACAGGCGCCGTCCGAACAGGGTTTCGACGTAACCCTCTTCCTTGGCGCGAACGCGCGTCGTGTCCATGAAGTGCTTCACGCCCGGATAGCGCCCGAAGAAGCGCGTGATGTAGTCCTGCGCCTCGCCGCGCGGAATCGCGAGCTGGCGCGCCAGGCCGAAGGCCGACATGCCGTAGATCAAACCGAAGTTGATCGCCTTAGCGGCGCGACGCTGGTCGGCGCCGACCTGGTCCAGCGGCAGGCCGAAGACTTCCGCGGCGGTCGCCCGGTGCACGTCCTGCCCGCTGACGAACGCATGCTGCAGCTTGGGATCGCCTGAGAAATGCGCCATCAGGCGCAGTTCGATCTGCGAATAGTCGATCGCCAGCAGCAGATTGCCCGGCTCGGCGACGAAAGCCTCGCGGATGCGCCGGCCCTCGGCGGTGCGGATCGGGATGTTCTGCAGGTTCGGATCGGACGACGACAGTCTTCCCGTCGCCGCGACCGCCTGGTGGTACGAGGTGTGGATGCGGCCGGTGTGCGGATTGACCGCTTGCGGCAGCAGTTCCGTATAGGTCGAGCGCAGCTTCTGCAACGCGCGCCAGTCGAGGATCAGCCGCGGCAGCGGGTGCTGCGCCGCGAGTTCCTCCAGCACGTCTTCCGCGGTGGAGGGCTCGCCCTTCGGCGTCTTGCCGAGCACCGGCAACTTGAGCTGCTCGTAGAGAATCACCCCAAGCTGCTTGGGCGAGCCGAGATTGAACTCGCCGCCCGCCTGTTCGTACGCACGCTGCACGTACTCTTCCATGCGCGTCGCCAGCTCGGCGCTGATCGTGCGCAGCAGATCGACGTCGACCTTCACGCCGCGCTGCTCGATGGCCGCCAGCACCGGAACCAGCGGCATCTCGAGGGTCTCGTACACCTTCTTCAGCGGCGCCAGTTCGGCAACGCGCGGGTACAGCGCGTGATGCAGGCGCAGCGTGACGTCGGCATCCTCGGCCGAGTACTCGGTGGCCTTGTCGACCGCGACCTGATTGAAGGTCAGCTGGTTCTTGCCCTTGCCGGCGATATCGGTGAACGAGATCGTCGTGTGGTTCAGGTACTTCTGCGCCAGCGTGTCCATGTCGTGGCGGTTGCCGGCAGCGTCGAGCACGTAGCTCTGCAGCATCGTGTCGTGCCGCAGGCCCTGCACCTGCACGCCGTGGCGCGCGAGCACATTCATGTCGAACTTGGCGTGCTGCGCCAGCTTGGGCCGCGCGGCGTCTTCCAGCAGCGGCTTCACGCGCGCGAGCACCTGCGCGCGGTCGAGTTGCGCGGGGGCGCCGAGATAGTCGTGCGCCAGAGGCACGTACCAGCCGCTGCCCATTTCGACCGCGAACGCCAGGCCCACGAGATTGGCCTGGTTGGAATCGAGGCTGTCGGTCTCGGTGTCGAAGCAGATCAGCTCGGCGCTCGAAAGCTTTTCCAGCATTGCCGCGAACGCCGACTCGTCGAGCACGGCGATCGCGTTCGTCGGTGCCGACGGCGGCAGGGCCTCCGGCGCGTCCGGCGGCGCCTCGGCGGCGCTGCCGGCAACCGCCGCGGCACCGAAGCTTGCCGGGCCCAGCGCCGGTTTCGATGCCGCCGGCGCCGCGCCGGACAGTTCGTCGACCCAGCGATGGAATTCCAGGCGGCGGTACAGCGCGACCAGCTTCTCCTGATCGGCAGGCTGCGGCCGCAGGCTGTCGAGCGCCACCGGCAGGTCGAGATCGCAGCGGATCGTCGCCAGCCGGCGCGACAGCGGCAGGAAATGCAGGCTCGCTCGCAGGTTCTCGCCCGCCTTGCCCTTGACCGCGTCGGCGCCCGCCATCACCGCATCGAGCGTGCCGTGTTCGCCCAGCCATTTGGCTGCGGTCTTGGGACCGACGCCGGGCACGCCGGGGATGTTGTCGCTCGTATCGCCCATCAGCGCGAGGTAATCGACGATGCCGCTCGGCGGCACACCGAACTTCTCGACGACGCCGGCCGGGTCCAGGCGCACGTTCTTCATCGTGTCGAGCAGCGACACGCGCTCGTTCACCAGCTGCGCCATGTCCTTGTCGCCGGTGACGATCAGCACGCGCTCACCCGCGTCGGCGGCTTGCCGCGCCAACGTGCCGATGACGTCGTCGGCTTCGACCGCCGGGATGCTGATCACCGGCAGGCCCATCGCCTCGATCATCTCGACGACCGGCGGGTATTGTGCCGACAGGTCCTCGGGCGTCTCCGAGCGATTGGCCTTGTACTCGGGATACCAGTCGTGGCGAAAGTTCTTGCCGGGCGCGTCGAAGATGACGGCGATGCGTTCCGGCGCATAGTCCTTGATCAGGCGCTTGAGCATATTGCCCATGCCGTAGACGGCACCGGTCGGCTCGTTCTTCGAGTTCGTCAGCGGCGGCAGTCCGTGATACGCGCGGAACAACCAGGACGAACCGTCGATGAGAATCAGGGGATGGTCGGACATGGCGGCAGTTTAGAACGCCACGGCCGCGGACACCCGCGATGCCACGCGTCAAACGGCCAAGTACAGCAGCGCCAGGAGACGCTTCAATCCGCAATCGGCGTCGGCCGGTGGCGCCGGTAGATTTCGCGCACCCAGACGCTGCCAGCATGCGCCTGCCAGCGCGCCACCTGATATTCCAGCGCTGCCGGCGTCGGCCGCGGCCGCAGCGTATCCGGATGGCGCGGCTCGGCGAATATCGCGAGGTGCGCGCACGCGACCAGATCGGCAAGCGTGAATCGTCGGCTGATCAGATAACCGCCGCCGTCCTGCGCGCGGCGTGCGACGAAGCTGAAAGCCTCGTCGGCCGCGACGATGCCGTCGTCGATGCTGGCACGGTCGGCGATGCCGTTGGCCTTGCGGATCAGCGGCCGCGCGAACGGCACGGTCCAACGATAGAGGTTCTGGACGTAGCCCGGGTGGTCAGCGCCAAAGACGGCGGCGAAGTAGGCGCTGTCGTCGATGATCGGCGCCAGCAGCGCGCGCCGCATGCGCGGGCCCCAGTCCTCGTCGAAACGGCGCTGGATATCGAGAATCAGCCGGCGCTCGCCGCCGGCCGCCGGCAACAGGGCCGGTTCGGGCCAGCGCTGCTCGATGGTGTCCAGGATCGTCGCCGACCCTGCCACGTATTCACCGTCAATGCGCAGTACCGGCGTTTGCGTCTGGCCGCTGCGCTTCTTCAGGTACGGCAGGTGCGGGCCCGGCAGCAGCGAGCGGCGCCGATGCGGCACGCGCTTCCAGTCCAGCGCCCAGCGCACCTTTTCGTTGTACGGCGAATACAGAAACTGGATCAGCTCGACATCGGCCCCCGCCGCTTCCGCCATCCGTGCCCCCTGTTTTCGACTCAGCCCGGCAACAAGCGCTCCCCCCGCACCTGATCCTCGTACGTTTCGCGCGCGCGCGCCAGATGGTCGCGGCTGCCGTCGACCAGCACCTCGGCGGCGCGGCCGCGCGTGTTGTAGTTGGATGCCATCGCAAAGCTGTAAGCACCGGCGGTGCGCACGGCCAGCAGATCGCCTTCGGCGATGGCCAGCGCGCGATCCTTGCCCAGCCAGTCGCCGCTCTCGCACACCGGGCCGACCACGTCGTACTGCCGCGCCGCGACGTCGCCGCGCGGCTGCACCGGCACGATGTCCATCCAGGCCTGGTACAGCGTCGGCCGCAGCAGATCGTTCATCGCTGCATCGACGACCGCGAACGACTTGTCGCTGCCGTCCTTGATGCCGAGTACGCGCGTCACCAGCAGGCCCGCATCGCCGGCGATGGCACGACCCGGCTCGGTCAGCACGCGCAGCTTGCGGCCCTGCAGTCGCGCCAGCAGCGCCTGCGCCCAATCCGCCGGCTGCGGCGGCTGCTCGTCGCGGTAGCGCACGCCCAGGCCACCGCCGACATCGATGTGACGCAACTCGATGCCGAGCACGGCCAGGCGATCGATCAGCGCCAGCACGCGATCGAGTGCATCGAGCAGCGGCGAAACGTCCAGCAGCTGCGAACCGATGTGACTGGCAACGCCGGCAATGTCGATGCCCGGCAGATGCTGCGCCTCGACGTACAACGCCTCGGCCGTTTTCAGATCGACACCGAACTTGTTGTTCTTGAGGCCGGTGGAGATGTACGGATGGGTCTTGGCATCGACGTCCGGGTTGACGCGCAGCGCGATCGGCGCACGCAGGTTCAGCTCGCGCGCCACCGCGTCGAGCTGACGCAGTTCATAGGCGGATTCGACGTTGAAGCAATAGATGCCGGCACGCAGCGCCGTGCGCATTTCGTCGGCGGTCTTGCCGACGCCCGAGAACACCACGCGCGACGCATCGCCGCCGGCCTGTAGCACGCGCTGCAGTTCGCCACCCGAGACGATGTCGAACCCCGCGCCCAGCCGCGCCAGCACCTGCAGCACGGCGAGGTTGGAGTTGGCCTTGACCGCATAACAGACGCGGTGATCGACACCGGCCAGCGCGCGATCGAATGCCTCGTAATTGCGGGTCAGCGCGGCACGCGAGTAGAGGTACAGCGGCGTGCCGTAACGCGCGGCGAGCGCGGACACGGCAAGGTCTTCGGCGTGCAGCGCGCCGTCGCGGTACTGGAAGGATTCCACGTCAGTCTCGGGAGTCGTCGTCGGAGGGCGTGCGTGCGGCCGGCTCGGTCTTCGACGGGGGCGCTTCAGCTGCCGCTTCAGGCGCGGCTTCGGCAGCGCCGGTTTCCGCCGCGGCCTCGGACGCCGACTCGACCGGCGTGACCGCCACTGGCGCCTGCGTCGCGGGCGGCGCCTTGGGCTTTTCGTCCGGCAGATACAGATCGCCGGACTGGCCGCAGCCCTGCAGCGCCATCAGCCAGACGGCAGCGCTGAAAAGGGCGAGAGATCGGTGGGCGGATCGGGTCACGGGGGCGGGTTGCGAACGGCCGGGAATACGCAGGCGGGCAGTATAGCGGCGCGGGCCGCGTTGCCGCGCCGCCAGCGCACTCGCGACAATGACGGCATGAACCGCCGCGACCGCGACACCGCCATCGTCCTCGAACCCGCCACGCCCGCGCGCGCCGCCGTGATCTGGCTGCATGGCCTCGGCGCCGATGGCTCGGATTTCGTACCCATCGTCCCCGAACTGGGCCTGCCGCACGACCACGGCATCCGTTTCGTGTTTCCGCACGCACCGGTGCGGCCGATCACGATCAACAACGGTCTGGCGATGCGCGCCTGGTACGACATTCCGTCGCTGACCAACCTGCGACAGCAGGACGAGGCCGGCATCCGCGACTCGGCCCGGATCGTCGAAGCCCTGATCGCCGCGCAGCGCGACGCCGGTCTGCCCGCCGCGCGTATCGTGCTCGCGGGCTTTTCGCAGGGCGGCGCGATCACGCTGCACACCGGCCTGCGTCTGCGCGAGCGCCTGGCCGGCCTGCTGGCGCTGTCCACCTACCTGCCGCTGGCCGAGCAGGTGGCCGCCGAGGCGGTGCCGCCCCCACAGGCACCCCCGATTCTCATGTGCCACGGCCGCCACGACCCGATGCTGCCGCTGATGCTCGGCAGCGGTTCGCGCGACGCCCTGCAGGCGCTGGGTTACGACGTGCGCTGGCGCGAATACGACATGGCGCATGCGGTCTGCGCCGAGCAGATCGCCGATATCGGCGCCTGGCTCGGCGAGCGGCTACTGGCCTGAGGGCGGCGTCGATTCAGCCCGCGCGCCTTCCGCAGGCGGGGCCGCGGTCGGATCCGGCTCGGGGGCGGGCATGTCGGCAGCGGCCGGCGGCGCGCGCAGATGCGCCTTGGATTCGATCGTGTAGAGCAGGTCGCCGCCCGACTCGACGCCGGATTCGGTGGCGAGCTTGAAGCCCTTGCCAATGTCGTATTCCAGCTTGAACGTGTGCCCCGGCTGGAACAGGCCGATGCCGTAGCTGATGAACAGGCCCGGCGCGAGGAACTTGCCGACCGTCAACTGCGCTTGCTCCGCGCTCTCGCCCGGCTTGGCGCCGACCGACACCTGATCGACGCCGATCGCCCCGCCGAATCGCTGCGCCAGCCATTCGCCGCCGGCCAGACCCATCGACAGCGCGGCGCCGGCCAGCAGCTCGCGATCCTCCGCGCCCGAGGACTGTTCCAGATCGCGCCCCAGCACCAGCCAGGACAGCTGCTGCTGCTGCGACATCGTCGGCGTCGAGAACAGGCTGAGTTGCGGCTTCTCCAAGGTGCCGCGAACCAGCACGCCGACCGTGATGTCCGGCCGCGGCTGGCGCGTGGCACGCAGCTCCACCGCCGGTGCCGTCACCGCGCCGCCGGTGAACAGCAGGCGGCCGGTCTCGATGTTCAGATCCTGGCCGTAGGCCTTGTAGCGGCCCTCGATCAGATTGATCTCGCCGCGCCCGCTGGTCGGTGTGCCGGGCGCTTCGCGCAATTGCAGATTGCCGGTGAAGCGCGTCTTCAGTCCGAAGCCCTCGAAGCGCACCGCCTCGCCCAGCTTCAGGCCGATGTCGGCGTGGATGCCGAGGCCGCTGTCGGCCGGCGCGTCGTCGCTCTCGACGATGACCTGATCGGCGCTGGGGCCGACGCCGCTGCTCAGCGAGGTCGGCGCGATATCGGCGCGCGGCACTTCGACCGTGCCGGTGACGCGAAGCTGCTGCTCGGCCAAGGCGATCGTCAGATTCGGCGACACCCAGACCTTGACCTCGGGCGTGCGCACCACCTGCGCGTTGTAGCCGCTGAGCTTCAGGTTCAGGCGCAGCGGGTCGCTCCAAGGATCGACGTCGCCGCCGATGTACAGCTCGCCCTCGTCTGCACGCATGCGCGCGCTGACCTGCAGGGGCTGCGCGCCCTGCGCATCGACCCGCGCCTGCAGTTCACGCAGTTCGATCCCCGGGGTCGCCAGGCGCACGCGGCCCTCGCTCAGGGCCACGAAACCACGGGGCTGCAGCTGCGCGAGCGTGCCCGCGAACGTCGCCTCGCCGTCGATGCGGCCGGCGATGTCCTGCACCTCCGGGCTCAGCGCGCGCACGAAATCCAGGGTCGGCAACACCACGCGCAAGCGCCCACTGACGGCACGCTGCATCAGGTCGCCGTGGCCGGCGAGCAGGCCCTCGAGCGCGACTTCGCCTTCGTCCATCGGCAGGTTCAGCAGCAGTTCGATGCCTCGATCGGACTCCGCGGCCCGCAACTGCGCCGGTTTCCAGCGCAGCGGCGGCAGACCGGCCTGGCGGAACTGACCCGCGCTGCTGTCGAGCTCGACGTCCAGTTCGCGCAGCCCGCGAGCGTCCAGCGCCACCACACCGCGACCGTCGAGCCGCGTCTGCAGGCTGGTGCCGGCCGGCAGCAGCGGCGACAGGCTCTCCAGTTCGAAGCCTTCGAGGCGGAACGCCAGCCGTTGCCGCTCGCCCTCGACCTGCACGCGCACGCAGGCCCGCGCATCGCCGGCGGCCCAACAGGCCGGCGCCAGATCCAGGCCCGGCCCGACCTGCAGCGCGACCGCTTCTTGCAGCGTCCAGGCGGCGAGGCGATCGGGCGCCAGGCGGCTGGACGCGAGCTGTCCGCGCCAGCGCTGCGCGTCCAGATCCAGCGCGCCTTCGGCCGCGAGACTGACACGGCCCTGCGCCGCACGCGCATCGAACTCGATGCGATGCGCCGACGGCGGCCCCTGCACGGACAGGTTCAGGCGCTGAATCTCGGTGCCGACCTCCAGCCCCTGGGCCTGCAACTGCAGCATGAGGCTGCGGCGCAGATCGAGCTGCGTGTTGAGCTTGGCCTCGGTGACCCGCAGGTCCTGGTAACGCAGTTGCGAGAACTGACCCTGGGCGTCTAGGCGCGGCGCCTCGTAGGTGCCCTGCGCGGCGAGCTTCAAGTCGGCACGGCCGTGCAGGTCCGGCCACAGCCCGGACAGATCGCGACTGACCAGCGCCATTCGCGCATCCAGTTGCGGCCAGACGCGGCCGGACGCATCCATGCGGGTCGCGCCGGTGCGCAGCTCGAACTGCGCCAGATCGACCGCATCGTTCGCGTAACGGCCGCGCGCATCCAGGCGCAGCGGATAGCCGCGCAGCGCCGAATCGTCCAGCGCCAGTTCGAACGCCACGCGCGGCTGACCGCGTTCGATCTGGGTTTTGGCCTGGAAGCGTCCGTTGATGCGACCTTCCAGCGCCTCATGCAATACCTTGGGATCGAAGCCGGCGATGCGCCCGTCGGCGTCGATGGCCAGGTCCTGCCGCCAGTCGACCTCGGCGCGGGCGGTGATGCGTCCGCCGAGCGCATCGACCTGGAGCGTCTCGGCGCGGATCTGTTCGAGCGAACCGGTGCCGCGGGCCTCGGCCGCCAGTGCGTAGCCTGCCGCTTCCAGCGCGGCCTGCAGCTCGTAACCGTAGTCGTCCAGATGCCCGGTCCACTGCAGCCGACCGCGCTCGCTGCGCAGCTCCGGCTCGCCCTGCGGCGGCCACTGCAGGTTCTGCCAGGCCAGCCGCAGATCGGACGGCGTCGCCGCCGTATACCCGTAGCGACCTTCGAGGTGCGCTTCGACGAAGCCGGTCAGCGTCAGCGTGTCGATGTCGACCGCATCGGGCCCGAGCTGCACGCGGCCCTGCAACTCCAGCGCGCCGACCCAGGGCGTCAGCGCCGCCAGGTGCTGCACCTCGACCCGGCGACCCCGCCAGCCGGCCGACAGCGCCAGTCGTTCGAGGACGATCGGCTCGCCCCCGGCCGGACGCACGGTCAAACGATTCAAGGCGAGATCGCGCAGGCTCAGCGCCAGCGGCAACTCGCTGAGCATCTCGCCCCCCTCGTCTTCCGGCGGTGGCGACGCCGAGGGTTTGAGGTCGAGCGCCAGCGTATTGACATGCAGGCGCGACACCGACAGGCGCTTCGACAACAGCGCCAAGGGCGACCACCGCAGGTCGACGTCCTGCGCCTGCACGCGCACGGCGCCATCTTCGTAGCGCAGGCTACGCAGTCGCAGCGTGCCCCATAGGCGGCCTTCGGGTTCCTCGAACACCAGCATGCCGTCGGTGGCGTTCTCGACCGTGCGCAGCGTCAGCACCGCCCCGGCTTCGGTGAACAGCACGAAGGCCAGCAACGCGATCAGCAGCATCGTCAGAATGCCGAGCGCGTCACGCAGCAGTTCCGCCAGCAGTACCAGCACCTTTTTCAAAAGCGCCTTCACAGGCCGACTCTCACGCCCAGGTGCAGGCGCACGCCGCCGTCCGGATCGTCCAGCGGATGCGCCACGTCGACCTGGATCGAGCCCACCGGTGCGCGATAGCGCAAACCGAGCCCGATACCCTGGAACAGCTTGGGCCCGGGCTCGTCGCCCGCGCCGCCGATGTCGTAGAACGCCGCCACGCCCCAGTCGCCGACCACGCGCATCTCGGCTTCGAGACTGGCGGTGGTCAGGTAGCGTCCGCCGATGACGTTGCCGTCCTCGTCCTTCGGACCCAGTGACTGGTAGCGATAGCCGCGTACTGACTGGTCGCCGCCCGCGAAGAATCGCTGCGAGGCCGGCAGCTCTTCGAAATCCGCGACCACGCTGGCGCCGAACTCGGCGCGGCCCAGCAGACGATAGCGACGATCGAAGGCCCAGGCCCCGCGCACCTGCGAGCGGAACTGCGCGAACGTGGTGCTGCTCAAGGCGCCGCGCTGCGCGCCGTGCACATCGGCAAACAGCGACCAGCCGCGCCGCGTGTAGATCGGATCGTCCAGTTCGCTGCGGTTGAACGACACGCCGGGCATCAGCAGATCGCTGGTCTGGACATCGTCGCCCAGCTCCGACTCCTCGTGCAGATAGGCGAGGTAGATCTTGCGCTGCCATTTGCCCGGCGTGCGCGACAGGCTCAGTTCCAGGCCGTACTTGAGGCTGTCACCGGCGTCGTAGCGCTCCTGCGTCAGTTCGCCGGCGAGCGCCAGCTGCTCGCCCGGTTTGATGCCTTGCGGAATCCGGTACTCGCCGCGCGCGGTGTTCTTGATCTCCGACAAGCGCGTGTCGAGCTTGAACTTGTGCCCGGCGTCGTTGAGCTGGCGGAACTCGGCGCCGGCCGACACGCGCGCGCCCGTGTCGGTGCCGTAGCCGATGCCGAAGTCATAGCGTCGTGGCGGCAGCGGCGTGGTGCGGATCGTGATCGGCACGCGTCGGTCCTCGCCGACGTGTTCGCGGTCCGGCACCGGCTCGATGGTCTGGAAGTAACCCAGATCGCCGAGTGCGAACTGCGTGTCGAGCAGCACCTGCGGGTCGTAAGGATCGCCGGGCACGATGCCGACGTACCGCGCGATCACCGCGTCGTCGAGCCGGCTGTCGCTGTCGGCCTGCAGCACGCGCACCTCGCCGAAGAAATAGCGCGGACCGGTTTCAAAATGCAGCTTCACATCGGCAACCGCGTCCTGCGGATGCACGCGCAGTTCCGACAGCGCGTAGCGCGCGTCCAGGTACCCGCGCGCATAGGCGCCGCTGGCCAGCAGGGCCTTGGACTCTTCGTAGCGAGCGTGCAGCAGCGCATCGCCGGGCTCGAGGCGACGCTGGATGCGGCGCACCTCGGTGTCGAAGTCCGCCGCGCCTTCGCCCTCGATCCGCACATCGACATCGCGCAAGTGCGTGCGCGGTCCCAGCTGAATGCGATAGCGCGCGCGCCAGCGCGGCTTCTCGCCGGACAGCGTGGCGTCGATCTCGGGGCGGTAGTAGCCGAACGGCTGCAGCGCCTCGCGGATATCGCCCGGCGCGCGCTGGTGCAGCGCTTCGACCAGCCCCTGATCCAGATCCTTGCGCTCGGCGGCGAGGCGGATGGCCAGGCGCAGCTCGACGTTGTCGCGGAGGTCGCCGTCCACGCCCTCGACCGTCACGTCGATCGCCGCCGCCAGGGCCGGAACGGCAACCACGAGCAGACCGAGACAAAGCAGGGCGGACGCAAAACGCATGCGGCAGGGCATTCGGGAATTCGGTGGGCCAGGAGCATCGGGCGGCCGCCTGCAGGGACGACAACGCCGCACCCGGAACGACCACACGTCGCGCCGGGCGGTTCCGGGCATGGTAGCGGGTGCCTTGCGGCGCGCGCCATTTACAAACCGGCCGGCGCCGACCCACACTGCCTGCACCTGTGCGGTTCCCCCCAACCCGGGTAGCTACGTATGAGCGCGCTGACGCTGGTGATCGGCAGCAAGACCTTCTCGTCCTGGTCGCTGCGTCCATGGTTGTTGCTCCAGCACCATCAGGTGCCTTTCCAGGAAGTGCTGGTCGCGCTCAACGCCAACGACACGCGCGCACGCATCCTCGAACATTCGCCCAGCGGCAAAGTCCCGCTGCTGCGGCATGGCGAGCGCCGCATCTGGGAGTCGCTGGCGATCTGCGAATACGCGGCCGAAACCTTGCTGCTGCCCGCCGCCTGGCCGATGGACCCGGACGCGCGCGCCTTCGCGCGTGCCGCCAGCGCCGAGATGCACGCCGGCTTCGCCGACCTGCGCAGCGAACTGCCGTTCGAGATCCACCGCGAGCCCGCGCGCAAAGCCTGCTCGGCGCGCGCCGCGGCCGACATCGCGCGCATCCGCGCGCTGTGGCGTGAAGCGCGCACGCGCTTCGGTCGCGGCGGCGACTGGCTATGCGGGCGCTTCGGTATCGTCGACGCGATGTTCGCGCCGGTGGCGCTGCGCTTCTTCGTCTATGACGTGGCGCTCGACGGACCGGAGCGCGAGTACATGAAAACCGTGCTGATGCACCCGGCCGTCCAGGCGTGGATGGCGGCGGCCAAGCAGGAACAGTCGTCGACCGGATCGGCCCCGCCCGCCACGCCAGACCGCGGTGCCGTAACGGCCGCCGCCCGCGAGACGGGCAAGACGACGGCGACAACCCAGCAGGGGGCCGCACCTTCGCCCGCCAAGCCAGCCGCGAGCACTGCCACGGCTTCACGGCCGACCGCAGCGGCGGCGGCGCAGGCGGATGCAAAACCCGCCGCCAAGACCCCGATCCGCTCGGTCGTCCTGCCGCCGGACTAGGGCCGACCTGGCGCGCTACTGGGCGCGCGGCTCCGGCGCCCGTGCGCCCACCGCCACCGGCTGCAGGCGCAGCCCTTCGGCGGCCAGCAAGGCGATCAAGCCGTCGTCGCCCACCAGATGCGCCGCGCCGACGATGATCAGCTGCGGTCGCTCGCCGCGCAGGCGCGGGCGCAGCAGCGCCACCCAGGCACGATTGCGCGCCGCCAGCAGGCGTTCATAGATCTCCGGCGCACTGCGGCGCATGTCGGCCACCAGGCGCTCCAGCGCAGCGTGGTCGTTGTTGCGCCAGCTCAGGTACAGCGCCTGCGGATCGGGCGCGGCGATCCCATCGCCGGCCAGCGACTGCTCCAGCAGCGTCTGCGCCTGCGCATCGGACATCGCCGAGAACAGGCCCAGGTGCGCCTCCACGGTCTCAAGCGCCGCCAGGGTTTTGCCGTCGTCGCGGGCGCGGTGGTAGTAGTGCTGATCCAGCCCCAGCTCCGGCGAGAAGCCGGCCTGCTGGTAGGAGAAGACCTCCAGCGACAGTGCGCAGAACCAGGCCTTGAACGGCTCGCACATCGCCAGCGGCAGGCCGACGCGCTGCGCCTGCTGCTGCAGCCGCGTGTACAGCGATGCCGGCAGGCGCGCCCGCAGACCCTGCGGCGCGCGCGCCGCATTCATCAACGCCAGCTGATTGTCCGGCGCCGACAGCGCCTCGATGTCGGCCTCGAACACTAGTTCTTCGGCATTGGCGTAGGCCGCCTCCAGCGCCGACGGCAGGGGATGCGCCGCCTCCGGCAGCAGATGCACCGAACCTTGCAGGTAATGCGTGACGTCGCCGTTGCGCAAAGACCACAGGAACGGCGCATCGGCCAAAGCCGGCAACGGCGCCGCCGCCGTCAATGCCGCAAACAGCGCCAGGCCGGCTTTCAGCAAGGACAGACCGGCGACGCGCATCGCGCTCATTCCGCGCTGGCTTCGGGCATCAGCCAGTCGGTCGCACCGCGCAGATCGCCACCGAGCGCGGCGAAGTCGAACAGCTTGGGATCGGCGAGCTGGGAAGGGGCGACATTGGTCAGCGACGCGAACACCTGCTCGATGCGCGCCGGGTGATCCTGCTCCCAGGCATCCATCATCCTGCGCACCTGCTTGCGCTGCAGCTGCTCCTGCGAGCCGCAGAGATTGCACGGAATGATCGGGAACTGGCGCGCCTCGGCGTAGCGCACGATGTCGCGCTCGCGACAATAGGCCAGCGGGCGGATCACCACGTTCCTGCCGTCGTCCGACTGCAGCTTCGGCGGCATCGCCGCGAGCTTGCCGCCGTGGAACAGGTTCAGGAAGAAGGTCGCGACGATGTCGTCCTTGTGATGGCCGAGCGCAATCTTGGTGAAGCCTTCGGCCTCGGCGAAGGTGTACAGCGCGCCGCGGCGCAGGCGCGAGCACAGCGAGCACATGGTCTTGCCTTCCGGGATCACACGCTTGACCACGGAGTACGTGTCCTGCTCGAGGATGCGGTACGGCACGCCGAGCGCCTTCAAGTACTCCGGCAACACGTGCTCGGGGAAGCCCGGCTGCTTCTGATCGAGGTTGACCGCCATCAGCTCGAAGCGCACCGGCGCCTTTTTCTGCAGCTGCAGCAGCAGATCCAGCATGGTGTAGCTGTCCTTGCCGCCGGACAGGCAGACCATCACGCGGTCGCCGTCGACGATCATGTTGTAGTCCATGATCGCCTGGCCGACCTGGCGGCGCAGGCGCTTGGCCAGCTTGTTCTGTTCCTGGGCGTCGCGGCGGACGTCTTCGGCTACGGCGGACATCGGGAGTGCAACCTGGGTGAGGAAAGCAGGCGCGCATTGTCTCACGCCGGCCCGCCGGACTCACCGGCCCAGGCGCCGACGCAGGTCGGCCTCGTCCAGGCCGTCGATCTCCACCCATTTGTGCGCGCTGGTCTGGCCACGCACGACCCGGATCGCCGATTTGGGCAGGTCCAGCGCCGCCGCCAGCAGTTCGACGACCGCCTCGTTGGCCTTGCCGCGCGCCGGCGCCGCGGTAACCGAGACCTTCAGTACGCCGCCCATCCAGCCGTTAACCGCGCTACGCGCGGCCTTGGGCGCCACCTTGAGCGCCAGTTTCATCGCTCGACGCTCAAGGTGGCGCGTTCAGGCCTTCCAGCAGGCGCGCGTACCAGCGCACGGCATCGGCATAGCCGGCGACCGAGATCCGCTCGTCGGTGCCATGCACCCGCGCCAGATCCTCGCGTTGCAGCAGTACCGGTAGAAAGTTGTAACGACTATCGGCAACCGCGTCGTAATGCCGGGCATCGGTGCCACCGGTGACGATGCCGGTGGTCACCACCGCCTGCGGAAACACCTCGCGCGTGGTGCGTTCCAGCAGAGCAAACGCGGCATTGTCGGTCGATGAAACCCGGGAAGCCTGACTGGTGAAACCGTCGAGGATCGACAGTTCGATCCCCGGATCGTCGATCACGCGTCGCAGGTGCGCCGCCACCGTGGCGATGTCATCGCCCGGCAGCAGCCGGAAGTTGATCACGCCCTGCGCCTCGGTCGGCAGCACGTTGTCCTTGATGCCGGCACTGAGCATCGTCGGTGCCGTGGTGGTGCGGACCAGGGCATTCGTCACCGGCACGCCGGCCATCGTGCGCAGCAGCAGCGGTTCGAACAGCCAGCGGTTGGCGATCAGCAGGCGGTTCGGCAACGGCATTTCCGGCGCCAGGCGCAGCAGCATGCGTTCCACCGGCGGCGTCAGACGCGCCGGCAACGGCTGGTCCTGCACGCGCGCCATCGCGCGCGACAGGCGACCGACCGCGGTCTGCGGCGGCGGAATCGACGCGTGGCCGCCGTCGCCACGGGCGGTGAGCCGGAACGAGACGTAGCCCTTCTCGGCCGTCATGATCGACGCCACCGGCCGCGCCAGACCGGCGACGACACCCTGCGTGATGGCGCCGCCCTCGTCGATCAGGAATTCGGCACGTACTCCGCGTTGCGCCAGCATCGCCGCCATGACCCTGGCGCCGTGCTCGCCACCGATCTCCTCGTCGTGACCATAGGCCAGATACACGGTACGCCGCGGCGCGTAGCCGGCGGCGAGCAGGATCTCGATGGCCTCGAGTTGCGCGACCGCACTGGTCTTGTCGTCGAGCGCGCCGCGGCCCCAGATATGACCGTCGGCGATGGCGCCGGAGAACGGCGGCTGCGTCCAGCGCGCTTCGGTGCCAGGTTCGATCGGCACCACGTCCAGGTGCGCCAGCAGAAGGACCGGCGCGGCCTGCGCATCGCTGCCCGGCCATTCGTAGAGCAGGCTGCCGTCGCCGATCACCTCGCGTCGCAGGCTGGCGTGCACGCGCGGGAACTGCGCGGCGAGATAGTCGGCCAGCGCGGCAAACGCATCCGTATCGATGGCGGCGCCGGCGGCGACCGAGATCGTCGGAATCGCCAGCGCGCCACCCAGGCGCTGCGCGATGGCAGCCTCATCCAGAGCGCGTGGCGGCAACGGCGCGGGTGCCGGCAGCCCATCGCGGTCCAGTCGCCAGAGCTGGATGCCGAACACCACCGCCAACACCAACAGCAGCCACAACAGGATCTTCAACGCAGATTTCATCGACACCCCCGGCGACAGGGGCCCAGCCTAACGCAGCGGTTCGATTTCTTGCGATGCAGCGCCGGTGAGCGGCACTCCCCGCGCCTTGCGCGAAATCCGCGCGCCCCAGTTGCCCAGGTCCTCGAACGCCAGATACAGCGTCGGCAGCACCAGCAGGCTGACCACGGTGGAGAACACCAGGCCGCCGATCACCGCGCGCGCCATCGGGTAGTAGGGCGGGCCGTCGCTGCCGATGGCGGTCTGCGACAACGCCAGCGGAATCATCGCCAGCACCGTCGTCGACGCGGTCATCAGGATCGGGCGCAAGCGGTCGCGCGAACCCTGGATCAACGCGCGTTCGCGTGCCATGCCGGCCGCGCGCAACTGGTGCACGTGGTCGATCAGCACGATGCCGTTGTTCACGACGATGCCCATCAGCACCAGCATGCCGATCATCGCCATGAACGAGAACGTGGTCCCCGTCAGGAAGAAGAACCAGTAGACGCCGATGAACGAGAACAGGATGCCGGTGATGATCGCGGTGGGCGCCAGTACCGACTCGAACAGCGCCGCCATGACGATGTAGATCAGCGCCAGTGCCAGCAGCATGTTGACGACCATCGCCTGCATGTTCTCGGCGTCGTCGTCGAAGGCCTGACCGAAGGTCCAGCCGTAGCCCGGCGGGAACTGCATCTGCTCCAGCACCGACTTGAGCCGGTTCTTGGCCTCCTCGGCGGTCACGCCTTCGCCGGTCGACAGGTTGATCGACAGGCTGGTGCGGCGATCCTCGCGCCGGATCAGGCTCGGCACATCCCCGATCGATAGGTCCGCGACCGTGCCGAGCGTGACGCGGCGACCATCGGCGGCCTGGATCGGCAGCGACAGCAGCGCGTCCAGATTGGTGCGGTCACTGCGCCGGAACTGCAGCAGCAGGTCGATTTCGCCGGTGGCGGTGCGGAACGGCCGCAATTCGGCGCCACGCATGGCCGCGGCGACGACCTCGGCAACCTCCTGGCTGGACAGCCCCTGCTGCCGCGCACGCTCGCGATCCACGCGCACGCGCACCTCCCAATCGCTGGCACCGGCATTGAGATGCACATCGTTCAGACCGGGCACGCCCTTGAGCACCTGCGCAGCGTCCAGCGCAACCTCGCGCAGGCGCTCGCTGGATTCACCGTAGATGCGCACCGACAGCTTGTCGCCGCCGGAGCGACGCTGATCGAAGCTGGGCGCGGCGATCGCCAGCTTCGGCATCTCCTGGCGGATCTCGTCCTTGATCTGCTCCGCGGTCTTGGTGCGCTGCTGCTCGTCGTCGATCAGGTAGATCAGCATCTGCGCGCGGCCGAGATCGAAATAGCTGTAGACCGAGGCGATTTCGAAGCGAGCCTGATTGGCGAACATGAAGGCCTCCATGGTCTCCACGGCCTGCTGCACCTTTTCGAGCTGGTACACCCCGTTGAGATTGAACTCCATGAACAGCCGCGACGGGCTGGAGCTCGGAAACATGTCGCTCTTCACTTTGGAGATCGGCAGCGCGACGCTGCCCAGGATCAGCAGGATCAGCAGCGCGGTCTTGCCGCGGTGACGCAACGTCCACTCCAGAACATCCGCGTAGCGCGCCGCCATCCGGACGAACCAGTCATCTTCGCTGTGCACGACGCGCAGTCGCGTGGTCAGCTGGGGAATCAGCGTGATCGCCACCAGCAACGACGCTGCCAGCGACACACTGATCGTGATCGCGACATGCCCCATGAAGACACTGATTTCGTTCTGCGCCCCGAACAGGTTCGGCAGGAACACGATCGCCGTGGTCAGCGTGCCCAGCGTCACCGCCAGCCCGACCTGGGAGACGCCGGTCAGCGTGGCACGCACCGGGTCCTGACCCGCTGCGCGCTGGCGCGCGATGGACTCGGTCACCACCACGGCATTGTCGATCAACATGCCGATCGACAGCATCAGACCCATCAGCGTGAGAATGTTGAGGCTGTACTTCAGGAAGTACATCGCCGCCAGCGTCATGACCAGCGATAACGGCACGGCCAGCGTGACGATCAGCGTCATGCGCAGGTCGCGCAGGAACAGGTACAGCACCACGATCGAGAACAGCGCGCCGAGCAAACCGGCCTCGAGCAGTTCGTTGAGCGACTTGCGCACATCGGCGGCCGAGTCATTGAACATCACCAGCGCGATGCCCTGCATCTCGGGCAGCTGCGAGACGGCCGCGATCTCGGCTTTCACGCGATCGGACACGTCGACCAGGTTCGCGCCGGTCTCCTTGAACACGTTGAGGCCGACGGCGTAGCGGCGGTTGAGGTGACGCCCGTAGGTCAGCACCGGCTGCGCGTAGACGACCTCTGCGATGTCGCGCAGTCGCAGGCCCTGCGTGTTGATCACCACCGCGCCAACATCGTCGAGCGTCCGGAACCGTCCCTCCGGCTTGACGTAATAGCGGCGTCCGGCCTCGATCAGGTCGCCGGCGCTGAGTGCGAAGTTGGCTTGCTGCAGCATCGCCGACAGCTTGCGCAGGTCGACCCCGTAGGCGGCGACGCGCTCGGCCGCGAGTTCGATGCGAATCTGTTTGGGCTCCACGCCGTACAGCTCGACCCGCGAGACGCCGGTCAGCCGCTCGATGCGCCGCTTCAGGTTGCGATCGAGCATGTCGTAGGCATCGGCCAGATCACGGTCCGCCGAGATGCGGTAGACCAACATCGGCTGATCGCTGCCGGAGAACTTGAGCACGGTGATGCGTTCCAGTTCGGCGGGCAGCGAACCACGGATGGCATCCACCTTGTCGCGCACCTCCGCGCCCGCCGCGGCCAGCTCCGTGCCCCACTCGAACTCGATCTGGATATTGGCGCCGTCGTCGCGCGACTCCGACTCCATGCGCTTGATGCCGGGCATCGTCGCCAGCGCCTCTTCGATCGGTCGCGTGATCCGGCGCTCCACTTCCTCCGGCGTCGAGTTGCGATATGGCACGTTGACGACGAGAAAGGGGAACTCGATGTCCGGCAGCGATTCCAGCGGCAGGCGTTGACTGGAGATCAACCCGATCACGGTCATGCAGACGAAGAACATCGCCGTCGTCACCGGCCGCGCCAGCGCGATCTCGGTCAGTTTCACGCGCGCGCCCCGACGTCGCTGCGACGGTCGAGCAACGTGTAGACCACCGGAATCACGACCAGCGTCAGCAGCGTCGACACGGCCAGGCCGCCGATCACCGTGATCGCCATCGGCGCGCGCATCTCGGCGCCCTCGCCACCGCCAACCGCCATCGGCAGCAGGCCGAGAATCGCGGTCAGCGTCGTCATCAGGATCGGCCGCAGACGGATCGGCCCGGCCTGCAGCAGCGCGTCGCGTCGCGAGACGCCCTGCGCCCGCAAACGGTTGACCAGGTCGATCAGGATGATGCCGTTCTTCACGACGATGCCGACCAGCATGACCATGCCGATCAACGCGATGACATTGATCGCGGTGCCGGTGACGAACAGCGCGCCGATCGCGCCGATCGCCGCCAGCGGGATCGAGAACAGGATCACGAAGGGGTGCACCAGCGACTCGAACTGCGACGCCATCACCAGATAGACCAGAAAGACGGCCAGCGCCAGTGCCAGCTGCAGCGAGCGGAAGGACACTTCCATCTCCTCGCTCTGACCGGCGACACGCGCGCTCACGCCGGTCGGCATCGGGGTATCCCGGATGATCGCCTCCAGCTCTGCGACCGCTTCACCGAGATCGCCGTGCGCCAGTCCGGCGGACACCACGACGGCGCGCTGCTGATCGAAGCGGCGGATCTCGCTGGGCCCCGAACGGTTGATGACCTGCGCCACCGACGACAGCCGCACCGGACGCTCGGATTCCGGATTGATCAGCAGGTTGGCGACCGCATCCACGGTTGCGCGCTCGCGTTCGGCGCCGCGCACCAGCACGTCGATTTCGCGGTCGCCCATGCGGTAGCGGGTCGCCACCTCGCCCTGTACCGCCTGCGCGACGCGACGGGCGAGGTCTGCGGTGTCCAGGCCTAACGCAGCGGCGCGCTCCTGATCGAACAGGATCTGCACTTCCGGATGGCCGGGCAGCAGCGTGGATTCGACCTCAGTGAAGCGATCGGAGGTGATCATGCGCGCCTGAATCTGGCGCGCCACACGACCGATCGTATCCAGATCGTAACCGCCGATCTCCACCTCCAGCGGCGTCTTCAGCGTGAACAGCGTCGGGCGCTCGAAACGGTAGCTGAGGCCCGGCTTGCCTTCGATGCGACGCCGCAGTTCGGCGGTCAACTCGGCCTCCCGCTCAAAGGCATCGGGCTTGAGCACCAGCGTCAGCGTGCCCTCGTTCTCGCCGCCGGACTCCGCATTGGCATCCAGACGATTGCCGGTACCCGCCACCGAGTGGGTCGCCACCAGACGTTCGTCCCCGCGAAGATCGCGTGACAGTTCTCGCACCAGCGCGTCGGTACGCTCCAGCGAGGTACCGGGCGCCAACTGCAGCTTGGCGTTGAACTCGCCTTGATTGAAGGGCGGAATCAGCTCGACGCCGATGCGCGTCAGCAGCAACAGACTCAGGCCGAAAAGCAGCGTCGCGACACCGACCACCGTCGCGCGATGATCCAGCGCCCACGCCAGCAGATCACGGTAGCGCCCTTCGAGCCTGGCATAGCCACGCTGCCAGGCGCCTGCCGCCGGTTGCATCACCCTGCCCAGCACCCGCCCGACCGCACGCAGGGGCCATACGAACAGCACCCGCACCAGCCACATCGGTCCTGTCTCCAGCGTCCCGACCCGCACGCCACTGACGCCGCGGCGCAGTGCGGTGCCCTGCGTCACCCGTGCCGCGGCCTCCGGCACCGCGCGTCGTTCATGCAGGCGCGCGGCACACATCGGGATCAGCGTGATCGCCACCAGCAGCGAGAACATCAGCGACGCGCTGACCACCAGCGCCTGATCCGAGAACAGCTGGCCGGCAATGCCCTGCACGAACACCATCGGGAAAAATACCGCCACCGTGGTCAACGTCGATGCCACGACCGCGCCGTAAACCTCTCGCGTGCCGACCACGGCCGCTTCGATCGGGCTCAGGCCCTGTTCCTGCTTGCGGAAGATGGCCTCCAGTACGACGATCGCATCGTCCACGATCAGGCCGATCGCCAGCGCGATGCCGCCCAGCGACATGATGTTCAGCGACAGGCCGGCGCCGTACATGATGTTGAACGTCGCGATCACCGACACCGGAATCGACAGCGACACGATCGCGGTCACCGCCGCGTTGCGCAGAAACAGGTAGATCACCAGGATCGCCAGCAGACCGCCCTCGATCGCCGCCTGCATCACTTCGTGGGTCGCCTGCTGGATGAACACCGACTGGTCGTAGAGCGTCTTCAGCTCCAGGTCCGACGGCAGCGCCTTGCGCAGGCTGTCGATGCGTTTGCGCGCGCCCTCCGCGATGGTCACGGTGTTGCTGTCGCCTTCGCGGTACAGCGCGATTTCCACCGCCTCGTCGCCGTCGATGCGGATGACCGCCTCGCGCTCCTTGAAACCGCTGCGCACCTCGGCGATGTCGCGCAGGTAGACGTTGCGCCCCTCCTGCGTAGCGACGATCGTGCCCGCGATCTCGTCGAGCGTGCGGAACTGGTTCAGCGTGCGCACCAGATACGACGCCGAACCCTGATCGACGCGGCCGCCCGAGATGTTCGCGTTCTCTGCTGCCAGGCGCTGCGAGACCGTGGTCAGCGTCAGATTGAGCTGGGCGAGTTTCTGCAGATCGACCAGCACCTGCACCTCGTCCTCGAGGCCGCCGGAGATCTTCACGGCCGCCACGCCGTCGACACCCTCCAGCGGCTTCTGGATCAAGTCCTCGGCCACCCGGCGCAGGCGCTTGAGCGTGGATTCGTCGGCAACGGCGGGCCGGCCATCGGCGCCGGGCTTCAACGACAGACCCAGTCGCAGGATCGGATCCTGGCTCGGATCGAAACGCAACACGATCGGGCGCACGACTTCCTTGGGCAGCTCGAGCGCATCGAGCTTCTCGCGCACGTCGAGCACGGCGAAGTCCATCTTCGTGCCCCACTCGAACTCGAGCGTGACGTCGCCCTGGCTGGCGCGCGACATGGAGGAGACACGGCGCACGCCGCGGATGACACCCAGCGCCTCTTCGATCGGCTTGGCCAGCAAGGTCTCGACTTCGGTCGGCGCCGCACCGGGCAACTCGGTGCGAACCGTCAGCGTCGGATACGACAGATCCGGCAGCAACGTCACCTGCAGCCGCGACAGCGACACCATGCCGAACAGCAGCACGGCCACCGTCAGCATCGAGATCGCGACTGGCCGTCGCGTGCAGACTTCGATCAGATTCATGGCCGCGCTCGGCTCAGGGCGTTGCGGCGTCAGCCGGTTCGGCAGCCGCGGGCGCCGGCTTGGTTTCGGCTGCCGGTTCTGCCGCCGCATCGGCCGGCAGATTCACGGCGGTCACCGGCGCGTCGTCCTTGAGATTGCTCTGGCCGGTGGTGACGATCTGCTCGCCAGCGCTCAGACCTTCCAGCACCTCGTAGTGATCGGCGTCGCTGTAACCGGTCCGGATCGCACGGCGGCGCGCCTTGCCGTCGGCGACGACGAACACCGACTGCGCGGCATCCTCGGTCAGCACCGCGTCCTTCGGAATCAGCAGCGCATGGTCGCGGCGGTCGTAGCGGATCTCGACGCGGCCGAACATGCCCGGCTTCAGCTCCGGCTGATCGGCCGCCATCGCCACCGTCACCTTCACCGTGCCCGTCTGCGCATCGACGACCGGATTCACGCGCAGGATCTCGCCACGGAAAAGCTTGCCCGGCCACGCATCGACCACCAGCACCGCCGGATGACCCGCCGCGAGCTTGTGGATATCGCGCTCGGGGACATGGATTTGCGCCTGCAGACGATCCATGCGCGTGATGCGGAACGTGGGGCTGCCGATCGTGATCTGATTGCCGACCTTGATGTGACGCACCGACACCACACCGGCAAAGGGGGCACGAATCTCGGACTCGCGCAGCGTCAGACGCGCCAGATCGTAGGCGGCCCGCGCGCCTTCCAGCTCGAACTTGGCGCGCTCGAACGCCTCTCGCGAAATCAGGTTGCGCTGGAACACCGACTCGCTGCGCTTGAAGTCCTGCTCGAGCTTGTCGAGCGTGGAACGCGCGCGCGCCACTTCCAGACGCAGGCGCTCCGTCTCCAATCGCGCCAGCGGCTCGCCGGCCCGTACTCGTGCGCCCTCCTCGACGAGGATCTGCTCGATCACGCCATCGGTCTTGGCGTTGACCGTCGCTTCCTCTTCGGCTTCGAGCGTCGCGGTCCCGCGGTAAGCCGCGTCGATCGTGCCGGTGCGCACCGTCGCCACCTCGACCGGCACGGCCGCCGCTTCCTTTTTCTCCTCGACACCCGAACCGCCGCAGGCGCCCAGCAGCAACAGACTGGCCAGCAGGCCGGCAACCAGATTGACGCGCTTCATCCCCACGCTCCCGACACCCCGTTGTTGATTGCCCATTCTGGAACAAGCCGCATGCCAGCCTGTCGGAACTCGCAACCCGTTGATCTGAAAATAGCTTTCCGAATAGCCGCGAGGCGGACCGGAAGTGAAGACACACAGATCGGCAGTCAATTGGCCAAATCCGCTACCTCTTGGTCCGAATCGCCGCCGGCTTGAGTGTGATTAAAAGTTGAAATATCTGACTATGTTTCAACTTTAAACGCCGCTCGATCCCCCTCCCGATGCGCGGTTGGACGCTGCGGACCGTCAAAAGGTTGCGCCGTCGTCGGGCCGCGCGCAACACCGCCAGCCATCCCTCATCTGTTAGCATCGCCGCTCTTTTTGCCGGGAAATCCCATGGAAATCGCCGATCAGCGCGTCGTATTGATGCATTACACCCTCACCAACGATCGCGGCGAAGTCCTCGACAGTTCGCGCGGCCACGAACCGCTGGCCTTCCTGCAGGGCGCCGGCAACATCATTCCCGGTCTCGAGAAGGCGCTGGTCGGCAAGCGCGCCGGCGACAAGCTGCAGGTCAAGGTCGCACCGGCCGACGGCTACGGCGAGCGCCGCGACGACATGGTCCAGCAGGTGCCGCGTCGCGCCTTCCAGGGCGTCAAGGACATCCAGCCCGGCATGAGCTTTCACGCCCAAGGCAGCCACGGCCCGATGCAGGTCACGGTGACGCGCGTCGCCGGCGACATGGTCACGGTCGACGGCAATCACCCGCTCGCCGGCGAAACGCTGAACTTCGACGTTGAAATCACCGACGTGCGCGAAGCCACGGCCGAAGAGATGTCCCATGGTCACGTGCACGGTCCGGGCGGCCATCATCACTGAGCGCCCGACGCGCGCCTTCCGCGCGCGCGCCGCGGGCCCGTAAGCCCGATACCGACAAGCGTCCATAGATCCCCGCGTCCGGCGCGGGGATTTTGTTTTCGCAGCCTCGTCAGCCGAAGCGACGCGCAGCGGCGGGGGTCACGGCGCGGGTTTCGGCCCGAAACGCTGATCCCAGCTATCGCGCTGCTGGATCAGTCGTTGGTCCTGCCACAGCACAAAGGGCCGTGTGCGTAGCGCGCCGCCGACTTCGCTGACGGCGAGATCGAGATTGCTGGCCACGCGCAAGGCCCCGTCGCGGAACTCCGAGCGCCCGGATCGCTCGCGCGGCAGCTGCGGCATGCTCCGGCGCAGTACCGTGCGGTAGGCCTCGGCATCGCCGGGTTCGAACTCGGCCTGCAGCAGCCGATCGTTAAAGAACTGCAGCTCCAGCACGCCTTCGACACCGAGATGGCGATAGCCGCGCACCCGCAGCAGATCCAGATTGCGCGGCGGCGCATCCTTGCGCGGGCGGGCGTGATTGGATTCCTGGATCGGCTCGTACTTCGCCGCCACCAGCGCGGTATGCACGGCATCGACGCTGCTGTAGCTGCGGAACTTGGCGATCAGCGGCACCGGGTTCGGCAGGCGCTCGGTGAACGCCCGGTAGTCGCGCGTCTGTTGCGCTTCCAGTCGCGTCAGGACTTCGTCTTCTTCCTCGCTCTCGACCACGACAGCCGGCGGCGCGGCGGGCGTGGGAGCAGGGACAACCGCCGGTGAAGGCGCGGATGCCGGCGGCGCGGCGGCAGGCGTCCCCGTGGCTGCCGCCACTGCGGCCTTGTCGGTTGATTCCTTCTTGTCCCCGGCTGCCTTCTTGGCCGCATCGGCCGGGTCGGGCACGGTCGCCTTCGCTGGCACCGGGGTCGGCGCCGTCTCGTTCGCCGATGGCGCGGGCGGCTTCTTGACGATCGCGGCTTCGAGCGCCTCCTCCGGCACCAGCGCCACTTCGCCGTCGGGATCGTCGCTCAGCGGGTTGCCCGGCGTGGTGACCAGCGCCCGCTTGGAAGACGCCGCGGGGTCGGGTCCGAACAGCGGCGGCAGCCACGAGACGACGGCCAGCACGATCAGCAACGCCGCCAGCCAGCGCAGCGGGCGCCACTTCTTCCACCAGTCCGGCGGCTCCAGCCAGTCGCGCTTTCTACGGGGCGGCGTTGTCATGGGCGCTATTAATCCCGATCCCCGCTTCGCCGTCCAGAATCCGGGCGACGCCCATCCGCCACCGCAGGCCGGCGCTCCGCCTCAATCCTCCGGCTCGTACCCCAGGTTCGGCGCCAGCCATTTCTCGGCCGCGGCGAGTTCCCAGTTCTTGCGGCGCGCATAGTCGGCGACCTGTTCCTTGTTGACGCGGCCGACGACGAAGTACTGCGCTTGCGGGTGCGCGTAGTACCAGCCGGAGACCGACGCGCCCGGCCACATCGCCATGCTCTCGGTGAGCTGCATGCCGGTATGGGCCTCGACGTCGAGCAGCTTCCAGATCGTCTGCTTCTCGGTGTGCTCGGGGCAGGCCGCATAGCCGGGCGCCGGACGGATGCCGAGGTACTTCTCGTCGATCAACGCGTCGTTGTCCAGGTGCTCGTCGGCGGCGTAGCCCCAGAAGTCCTTGCGCACGCGCTGGTGCATGCGCTCGGCGAAGGCTTCGGCCAGACGGTCGGCCAGCGATTCGAGCAGGATCGCGCTGTAGTCGTCGTTGGCCTTCTTGAACGCCATGACCTTGTCGTGACAACCCAGGCCGGCCGTGACCGCGAACGCGCCGACGTAGTCGTGCAGGCCGCTGGCCTTCGGTGCGACGAAGTCGGCGAGGCAGCGGTTCGGCACGCCGTCGCGATGCTCGCCCTGCTGTCTCAGGTTGTGCAGGCGCGCGAGCACGGTGCCGCGCGTCTCGTCGGCATAGACCTCGACGTCGTCGTCCTCGACCTGCGCCGCCGGGAACAGGCCGAACACGCCGCTCGCGGTGATCCACTTCTCGGCGATCAGCTTGTCGAGCATCGCCTGGGCATCGGCGAACAGCTTGCGCGCCGCCTCGCCGCTGGCCGGGTTGTTCAGCAGGTCCGGATAGCGGCCCTTCAGCTCCCAGGAGATGAAGAACGGCTGCCAGTCGATGAACTCGCGCAGTTCGGCGAGCGGATAGTCCTTGAACACGCGGACGTGCTGCGTCGTATGCGCGTGATGCGGGTGGTCGCAGGCCGGACCGTCGCAAACGTCCTTGTCCTGCTGCAACAGCATGCGCGGCTTGAACGGGCGGCTCGCGGTCCAGTCGACCGGCGTCTTGTTCGCACGCGCGGCGGCCAGCGTCACGAACTTCTCGGCGCGGTCCTTGTTGGCGTGGCGCTCGCGGATGCCGTCGTAGTCCTTCTTCACGTCGGCCAGCAGCTTCGGCTTGAGTTCCGGCGACAGCAGCGCGGCGGCGGTCGGCACGGAACGCGAGGCGTCCTTCACCCAGACCACGCCGTGCTGGTACGTCGGGTCGATCTTCACCGCGGTGTGCGCGCGCGAGGTCGTCGCGCCGCCGATCAGCAGCGGGATCTCGAAGCCCTGGCGCGTCATCTCCTTGGCGAGGTTCACCATCTCGTCCAGCGATGGCGTGATCAGGCCGGACAGGCCGATGATGTCGGCCTTGTGTTCCTTCGCCGCGTCGAGAATCTTCTGCGCCGGCACCATCACGCCGAGGTCGACGACCTCGTAGTTGTTGCACTGGAGCACGACGCCGACGATGTTCTTGCCGATGTCGTGCACGTCGCCCTTGACCGTGGCCATGACGATCTTGCCGTTGCTCTTGATCTCTTCGCCCGGCTTCTTCTCGGCCTCGATGAAGGGAATCAGGTAGGCCACTGCCTTCTTCATCACGCGCGCGGACTTCACGACCTGCGGCAGGAACATCTTGCCGGCACCGAACAGGTCGCCGACGACGTTCATGCCGTCCATCAGCGGACCTTCGATCACTTCGATCGGGCGCTTGCCCTCGGCGGCCAGCGCCGCGCGCAGTTCCTCGGTGTCGGCTTCGACGTACTGGTCGATGCCCTTCACCAGGGCGTGGGTGATGCGCTTGCCCGCGGGCTCGCTGCGCCAGGCCAGGTCTTCCACCTTGGCTTCCTGCTTCTCGCCCTTGAACTTCATGGCGATGTCGATCAGGCGCTCGGTGGCGTCCTCGCGACGGAACAGGATCACGTCCTCGATGCGCTCGCGCAGCTCCGGATCGAGCTGGTCGTAGACCATCAGCGCGCCGGCATTGACGATGCCCATGTCCATGCCCTCGCGGATCGCGTGGAACAGGAACACCGAGTGGATCGCCTCGCGCACGTGGTTGTTGCCGCGGAACGAGAACGACACGTTCGACACGCCACCGCTGATCTTGGCGTGCGGCAGGTTGGCCTTGATCCAGGTCACCGCCTGGATGAAGTCCTGGCCGTAGAGATTGTGCTCGGCGATGCCGGTGGCGACCGCGAAGATGTTCGGGTCGAAGATGATGTCTTCCGGCGGGAAGTCCACCTGCTCGACCAGGATCTTGTAGGCGCGTGCGCAGATTTCCTTGCGGCGTTCGAGCGTGTCGGCCTGGCCCTGCTCGTCGAAGGCCATGACCACGGCGGCGGCGCCGTACTTGCGGCATAGGCGGGCCTGCTCGATGAACTTCTCCTCGCCTTCCTTCATCGAGATCGAGTTGACGATCGGCTTGCCCTGCACGCACTTCAGGCCGGCTTCGATGATCTCCCACTTCGACGAGTCGATCATGATCGGCACGCGCGCGATGTCGGGCTCGCTGGCGATCAGATTCAGGAAGCGGATCATCGAGGCCTTGCCGTCGAGCATGCCCTCGTCCATGTTGACGTCGATGACCTGTGCGCCGGCCTCGACCTGCTGGCGCGCGATCGCGATCGCCGTCGTGAAGTCGCCGGCCTTGATCAGGTCGCGGAACTTCGCCGAGCCGGTGACGTTGGTGCGCTCGCCGACGTTCACGAACAGCGTGTTCTCGTCGATGTTGAACGGTTCCAGGCCAGCAAGGCGGCAGGCGCGCGGCGGCGTGACTTTCGCGCGCGGCGTCACCGGCGCAACGGCGGTGGCGATCGCGCCGATGTGCGGCGGCGTCGTGCCGCAGCAGCCGCCAACGATGTTGACCAGCCCGCTGTCGGCGAATTCGCGGATGATCGCCGCGGTGTCTTCCGGCTGCTCGTCGTACTCGCCGAAGGCGTTCGGCAGGCCGGCATTGGGATAGCAGGAGATGTAGCAATCGGCGACGCGCGACAGCTCGGCGATGTACGGCCGCATGTCCTTGCCGCCCAGCGCGCAGTTCAGGCCCACAGCCAGCGGCTTGGCATGCGCGACCGAGTTCCAGAACGCCTCGGTGACCTGGCCGGACAGGGTGCGACCGGAGGCGTCGGTGATGGTGCCGGAAATGATGACCGGCAGGCGCACGCCGGTGTCCTCGAAGTAGGTCTCGCAGGCGAAGATCGCCGCCTTGGCGTTGAGCGTGTCGAAGATCGTCTCGATCAGCAGGATGTCGGCGCCGCCGTCGACCAGTCCGCGGATCTGCTCGACGTAGGCCGTGACCAGTTCGTCGTAGGTGACGTTGCGCGCGCCCGGGTCGTTGACGTCGGGGCTGATGCTGCAGGTACGGCTGGTCGGGCCCAGGGCGCCGGCGACGAAGCGCGGCTTGTCCGGCGTCTTGGCGGTCCAGGCGTCCACCGCCTGTCGCGCCAGCTTCGCAGCTTCCAGGTTGATCTCGTAGGCCAGCGACTCCATGCCGTAGTCGTGCAGCGAGATGGTCTGCGCGTTGAAGGTGTTGGTTTCCACCATGTCCGCGCCGGCTTCCAGGTACTTGCCGTGGATCTCGCGGATGATGTCCGGCTGCGTCAGCACCAGCAGGTCGTTGTTGCCCTTGAGATCCTTGTGCCAGTCGGCGAAGCGCGCACCGCGGTAGTCGGCTTCCTCGAGCTTGTAGCGCTGGATCATGGTGCCCATGGCGCCGTCGATGACCAGGATGCGCTCGGCCAGCAGGGCTTCGAGGCGGGCGTAGGCGGGATGGCGGTTCATGGCGGAAAGGCGTCGGCAAAAAGCGGAGCTGGGCATTTTATCTCTTTATCCGGATAAGCGGATATAGCGCGTGGGGCGGGCTTTTTACCGCTCGTCCGCCGATTCCCGCCTCGCGTCCCGTCGCACCGCGACATGCCCCCAGACGTCGGTATCTTTTGCTCACTGGTTGCGGTTGGTGCGAAGCGTAAAGTGCTCTCCAACGGCAACCGATCTCTCCCCCAACCCGGATCCCCCCAACACTTCCGGGTCTTTAAAGGCCAGACTCTCCCCAGTCTGGCCTTGTTTTTTGGTGCCGCCGGCAACGCCTTTTCGCCGAGCCGCAGGCATGGGCTAAGATGCGCCGCCTTTTTACGGGCGCCCCGTGACCGCCACGACCGCGCCCCCTGCCGACGAGAAGCCTGCATGCCGTACAAGAAGTGGCGCTGCCTGATCTGCGATTACGTTTACGACGAGGAAACCGGTGCGCCGAGCGACGGCATCGCCCCCGGCACGCGCTGGGCCGATGTGCCGGAATCCTGGACCTGCCCGGATTGCGGGGCCTCCAAGGCCGACTTCCAGATGGTCGAGATCGACTGAGCGCACCCCATGAGCCAGTTCGACAACGTCTCCGTCGTCAAGAAAGCCAACGTCTACTTCGACGGCAAGTGCGTCAGCCATACGGTGCTGCTTGCCGACGGCACGCGCAAGAGCGTCGGCGTGATCCTGCCGTCCAAGCTCACGTTCACGACCGGCGCACCGGAAGTGATGGAGATCATCGACGGCCGCTGCCGCGTGACGCTCAAGGGCGAAACCGCGACCAAGGACTACACCGGCGGCCAGTCGTTCTCCGTGCCCGGGAATTCCGCATTCGATATCGAAGCACTCGACGCGGTGCATTACGTCTGCCATTTCGGCTAAGAGCGTTTCGAGGTTTGTTGCACAAGCGCCGGCCCTGCCGGCGTTTTTGTTTTAAAGGCTCATGCTTTGAGCCAGCATGCGCCTACAAATGGCGACGGTCCCATTAAGAGAACCGTCATGATGCGCAGCCCACACTCCGCCGAAGCTGCTTCGCCGCTCCCGGCACCATTGCTACCGCTGGTCAGCAACCGACTTGCGGTTGCAGACGACATGCCAAGAATCGGTGAGCAGTCCCTAGCGCGGAACGTCGGTTCCGCATCCGGAGGTACTGCGATGAACGCGACTGCGAGCAAGGCGGTTTCGGTGCAGACACTCGAAACCTATGTCAGCGAGTTATGCCGCCACTGGGGGCCCGGCTTTACGCTCGCCCCTGCGGCCCATGGCGCTTCGCCCCACAGCTTGGCCCTCCGCACGCCCGACCAGGGCCTGATCGCCATCAGCCTCCACGGACATGATCTGGAGTTCCGCGCCAGCGGCTGGCCGCAGGTCAACGAATCCGGCTTCAAGCGCAGCTATCACCAGGAGCTATCGGCAAACGTGTCGATCACCCGTGGCACGGATGTCGTGGCTCGCGATCTCGAACGACGACTGCTCGTGCCGTACGCCGCCGCGCTGACGCAGGCGCGACGACAGGCCGCGGCGTATCGCAGCCTGATCGCCGATGTCGCCGCCTGCCTTGACCACGTCGGCTTCGGCAACGCCGACCGCCACGTGCTGGGCCGCAGCCTGCAAGCGCAGAAGCCGCACGGCGCGCTCGACGACAATGGCCGGCGCCTGCCCACCACCAGCGTCACCACGATCACCGCGCGCGACGACAGCGCCGCCGGCAACGTCGAGGTTCGCGGTCTGTCGCTGCCCGAGGTCGAGGCGCTGCACGGCTTCATCGGTGAATTGATCGCGCGACGCAAGCCGGTGCTGCGACTGGCGTCCTGACGCAGGACGCGGCGGCGCGCGGCAGCGCGGCCGGCCCCCTCGGGGCTTCGCGCCGTTGTAGCCGCCGGCTCTTCGAACCGCCGCAGCGGCGCCGGATTGGCCTCAGGCGATCCGCGCGGGGGGACTGCTAGCATCGCGCTTACTTTCCGCTCTGCCGAACGCGATCGAACGCGATGACTCCATCCAGCGCTGCGCCGCCACCGCCGACGGGCAACCTCCGAAAATCCGCGTTCGATCGCTTCCTCAACGGGATCGAGTGGCTGGGCAATCTGTTGCCGCACCCGGTCACGCTGTTCGCGCTGCTGAGCCTGTTCATCGTCCTGCTCTCCGGCCTGCTCGGCGCCTTCGGCCTGTCGGTCGAAGACCCCCGGCCGGCCGGCGCGCCCGGGCGTGCGGCCAACGGCATGATCGAGGTTGTGAGCCTGCTCAACGCCGCCGGGCTTCGTCGCATCATCGAGAACCTGGTCGCCAACTTCGCGGGCTTCGTGCCGCTGGGCACGGTGCTCGTCGCCATGCTCGGTGTCGGCGTCGCCGAGCGGTCCGGCCTGCTCAGCGCCGCGATCCGCGCGCTGGTGCTGCAAGCACCCAAGAAGCTGGTGACCGCCGCGGTGGTGTTCGCGGGCGTGCTGTCCAACACCGCGTCGGAGATGGGCTACGTCGTGCTGATTCCGCTCGGCGCGGCGATCTTCCATTCGCTGGGTCGGCACCCTCTGGCCGGGCTGGCCGCCGCCTTCGCCGGTGTCTCCGGCGGCTACTCGGCCAACCTGCTGCTCGGCACCGTCGATCCGTTGCTGTCGGGCATCACCGAGGCCGCCGCGCGGATCATCGATCCGGTCTACGTGGTGCATCCGGCGGTGAACTGGTACTTCATGTTCACCAGCACCTTCGTCATCACCGCGCTCGGTACCTGGGTGACGCTGGCCATCGTCGAGCCGCGGCTCGGCCCCTACGATGCGGGTCAAGGCGAAAGCGGCCTCGACGAGAACCAGCGCCTGCAACCGCTGACGCCTCTGGAGCGGCGCGCGCTTCGCGGCGCCGGCCTCGCCGTGCTGGCACTGACCGCACTGGTGTTGCTGATGGTCATCCCGCCGTGGGGGGCACTGCGCCAGCCCGGCGCCAGCGACACGATCGCTGCGATCACGCCAGTGCTCCGCGGCATCGTCGCGCTGGTGTTCGTGTTCTTCGTCGTTCCGGGTTTCGTCTACGGACGGATCACCGGCGTCATGAAAAACGATCGCGACGTCATCGACGCGATGGCCAAGGCGATGAGTACGCTCGGGCTGTATATCGTGCTGGTGTTCTTCGCCGCACAGTTCGTCGCGTTCTTCGCGTGGACCCAGCTCGGCCAGATCACCGCCGTGCTCGGTGCGCAGTTTCTCCAGGAGATCGGGCTGACCGGCCCGCTCGTGTTCCTGCCCTACATCGTGATGTGCATGATCATCAATCTGTCGCTCGGCTCGGCGTCCGCGCAATGGGCGGTGACGGCGCCCATCTTCGTGCCGATGCTGATGCTGGTCGGCTACAGCCCCGAAGTGATCCAGGCGGCCTACCGCATCGGCGATTCGACCACCAACATCATCACGCCGATGATGAGCTACTTCGGCCTGATCCTCGCGTTCGCCGCACGCTACGTGAAGGATCTCGGCATCGGCACGCTGATCGCCACGATGTTGCCCTACAGCCTGGTGTTCTCCGTCGGCTGGATCGCGTGGTTCTTCATCTGGGTGTTTCTGCTCGGCATGCCGGTGGGGCCGGGTGCGCCGACCGACTATCCGGCGCCCGCGCTGCCGTAGCGGGGACCCCCACCCCCTGTCGCCGGTCACGCCAAAGCGCGGCGAGCCTCACCACGCTGCGCCAGACAGCAGCGCGCAAGCCATTGATCTACCTAGGGTTGGCGGCTGGCATCGGGCCTGCTTCATCCGGGTGCGGCGCGAGACGCCGCGCACTTCCAGAACAAAAAGGACCTAACCGATGAACTCGAAATCCTTGCTTGCCCTGCTGCTGGCATCCACCCTGCTCGGCGGTTGCGTGCTCCATGTCGGCGATGGCGGCGGTGACCGCGACGACCGGATCGCGCGTCAGGAAACACGCAACCGCGATGCCATCAGCCGCCTGGCGCTCGGCATCGCCATCGACGACGCCCGCAGCCAGCTCGGCGAACCGGACTTCACGGACGCCGCCACCGTCGCCGGGCGCGAAGTGCGCATCCTCCGTTACCGCACCCATCGCGTCCGCGCAGACGGTGACACCACGCCGGATGAGACGACCCCGCTGATCTTCACCGCCGGCGTGCTGACCGGCATTGGCGAGCACGCGGCGCGTGCGGCCTTGAATCCCTGAGCGTCGGCAGATCGGTTCGGCGGGGCGGTGGTGCTGACGCCCCGCCGCTAACCACATTTCGAGTAGCCGCAGTCCAGGCAGGTGGGGCAACCGTCCTTCATCACCATGTCGCCGCGGCACTGCGGATCGGGACAGCGCTCGATCACCGCCATCGACGCCGGCGAGGGCGACAGCGGCGGCTCCGGCGCAGCGGTGGCTGTCGCGTCGATCACCGCCTCGGGCGGTGGCAGGCGTTGCGCGCTGCGGCCCAGGGCATAGCGTGCGGCGAGCGCATCCAGCGGCTCTTCATTGCCCTGCGCATCGAGGAAGCCGCGCTTGTGCAATTCCTGCTGGATTGACCAGGCGATGGCCGCGACTTCCGAGTCGTGCACCAGCCCTTTGCCGGCCGCGTTCTTGCCGTACCAGACCGGGCCACGATCCCAGGACACCTTGCGCAGGTCAGCCAGCGCCTTGACCAGAAACCCGCCGCGCGCGGCCAGCGACAGCGTACGCATCGTCGCCGACACCCACTGATGTTCGGCGGAGGTTTGCCCCGCCGGCACGAAGAATTCCAGCGGCCGCTCGATGCAGACGGTCTGGCCGTTGATGCGCCCGCAGACCACGCCGAAGCCGATCACGAAGTACATCGTCTTGCGGCCGCCGGACGAGGTCAGCGTGATCTTGGTCGTCACCGATTCCCAACTGCCTTCCTCGCGCCGGTCGATGCGCAGCGTCAGCGGATTCACATCGACCGCGCCGTCGTTGGCCGGCCCCTGACGGAACACCGACCAGCCGACGATCTTCTGCGGAATGTGCGTAGGCTTCGATTTGCCGGTCATCGCGGGGGTCCTCACAGCTTGCCGTAGTAGCCCTCCTTGAGGGCGTCGTAGAGATTGGCGGCGCTGTAGCGCCGGCCTTCGTATTCGACCTCGGCATTGCCGGGCAGCCGCGTCGTCGTGCCGTCGGCGAGCTGGAACTCGTAGAGCGTGGCCGCGAGATCCGCCTCGTTGACCAGCACGCCCTGATGCACCGCCGGGTTGTAGCGGAACGTCGTGCAGCCTTTCAGGCCCTGCGCGACCGCCTCCAGATACAGATGCTCGAAGTCCTCGTAGGGCGTGTCCGATGGCACGTTGATGGTCTTGGAGATCGACGCGTCGACCCAGCGCTGCGCCGCCGCCTGGATCGCGATGTGCGCACGTGGATCGGTATCGGCAGCGGTGGCGCGAAAAGCCTCGGGCAGCGCTTCGGCATCCACGTTCGCATCCACCTGCGCGCGGTAGGCGCGCAGCTCATAGGACTCCATCGCCACCGCGCGTTTGGCCTTCTCGCCCGGCACGATCATGTTGCGCACGTAGCGGTGCGCAAAGCTCGGCTCGATACCGTTGCTGGCGTTGTCGCCGACCGAAGCGGCCATCGTGCCGGTGGGCGCAATCGAGGTCGCGTGCGTGAAGCGCGCGCCGGTCTCGGCGAGCTGCGCGACCAGGTCCGGCGCCACTGTCGCCAGACGCCGGAAGTAAGCCGAATAGCGCGCATGCAGCACGCGGCCCGGCAAGCGCGCGCCGGGCTTGTAACCGTCCTGCTTCAGTTGCGGGCAGCGTGCCAGCAGCGCCGGCGTCAGTTCGAAATCCTCGGTGAGCATCGGCGCCGGGCCTTTCTCGCGCGCCAGTTCCAGCGCCGCCCGCCAGTTGCCAAGCGCGAGACGGCGCGTCACCTCGTCGGTGAACGTCACCGATTCCGGCGCACCGTAGCGCACGCCCAGCATCGTCAGCGCCGAACCGAGCCCGAAATAGCCCATGCCGTGGCGGCGCTTGCGCGCGATCTCGGCGCGCTGCTCCGGCAGCGGCAGGCCGCTGAACTCGACGACGTTGTCGAGCATGCGCGCGAACAGCGGCACGACGGCATCGAACGTCTCCCAGTCGAACGAGGCCGCGGACGTGAACGGCGCGCGCACCAGCGAGGCCAGATTGATCGAGCCGAGCAGGCAGGCGCCGAACGGCGGCAACATTTGTTCGCCGCAGGGATTGCTCGCCCGGATGTCCTCGCAGAACCACAGCGGGTTCTCGCGATTGACGGCGTCGATCAGGATGAAGCCGGGGTCGGAATACTCGTAGGTCGAGCGCATCACCAGCGACCACAGCGCGCGTGCCGGCAGTGTGCGGTAGACGCGGCAGGCGGTCTCGCCGCGCGCATTGCACGTGTAGCGGGAATCCGTTGCCGGCCACAGTCGCCAGACCACGGGATCGCCGCGCTCGACTTCCTCGGGAAACGCGGGAAACACCAGCGGCCATTCGCCGTCGGCGCGCACCGCCGCGATGAACGCCTCGGAGATCAGGCAGGACAGGTTGAACGCGCGCAGCCGCCCGCTCTCGCGCTTGGCGGTGATGAAGTCCTCGATGTCCGGATGGCCGATGTCGAGGCAGCCCATCTGCGCGCCGCGCCGACCGCCGGCGCTGGAGACGGTCTTGCAGACCGCGTCGAACACGTCCATGAACGGCAGCGGTCCGCTGGTGGCGGCACCCGCACCGGACACGATTGCGCCGCGCGGGCGCAGCGTCGAGAAGTCGTAGCCGATGCCGCAGCCCGCCTTGAGCGTCAGCGCCGCTTCGGTGGCGGTCTGCATGATGCCGGCCATCGAGTCCGGCAGCGTGCGCGATACGGTGCAGTTGATCGTGGAGACCTCGGGCTTCAGCGCCTCGGCACCGGCGTTGGCCATGATGCGGCCGCCGGGCCAGGCGTGGCGCAGCACGTCGTAGAAGCGTTCCTCCCAATCGCCGGGCCGCGCCTCGGGTCGTGCCAGCGCGCGCGCGAGGCGGCGGCGCAGGCCATCGAGGTCCTCGCCGGGCAGGAAGTACTTGCCCTGCGCGATCAGCGCCGAGGCCTCCTGCAAAGGCAGCAGTTCCAGCGAGGGGCGATGCTTCATAATCCGGGTCCCGCATGCGCCTGGGAAGATCATCCTAGCGCGTCCGTCCCTTGACCGAGCTCCCTGAACGAGCCCCCGACCTACGAGCCTGTCCGCCATGTCGAACGCCTCCACCCCCGGCGCCCGCTTCCGCGCCGCCCTCGCCGCCGAAAAGCCGCTGCAGATCGTCGGCACCATCAATGCCTACTCGGCGCTGCTGGCGCAGCGCGCCGGCCACAAGGCGCTGTACGTTTCCGGTGCCGGCGTCGCCAACCACAGTTTCGGCCTGCCGGATCTGGGCATCACGATGCTCAACGACGTCTGCGAGGACGTGCGTCGCATCACCGGCCGCGTCGAGCTGCCGGTGCTGGTGGACATCGACACCGGCTGGGGCGGCGCCTTCAACATCGCGCGCACGGTCAAGGAAGTGGAGCGTGCCGGCGCCGCCGTCGTGCACATCGAGGACCAGGTGCAGGCCAAGCGCTGCGGTCATCGGCCGGGCAAGGCGATCGTCTCCCAGGAAGAGATGGTCGATCGCGTCAAGGCCGCCGTCGACGCGCGCAAGGATCTGCTGATCATGGCGCGCACCGACGCGCTGCAGGTCGAGGGTCTGCAGTCGGCAATCGATCGCTCGGTGGCCGCGGTCGAGGCCGGCGCCGACTTCATCTTCGCCGAGGCGATGACCGATATCGCGATGTACAAGCAGTTCGTCGATGCGGTGAAGGTGCCGGTGCTCGCCAACATCACCGAGTTCGGCGCCACGCCGCTGTACAGCAAGCAGGAGCTGGCCGAGCAGGGCGTCGGCATGGTGCTGTATCCGCTGTCCGCCTCGCGCGCGATGGCCAAGGTCGCCGAGACCGTCTACACCGCGATCCGTGCGGATGGCCATCAGCGCAACGTCGTAGACCTGATGCAGACCCGCAAGGATCTGTACGAGGTGCTCGACTATCTCAGCTACGAACAGAAGCTGGACGCGCTGTTCAAGAAGGGCTGAGGACGCGACGTGATGCGTGTGCGGGCCTGGCGTGCGCTGGCCGCGATCGCGGCGCTGCTGACGCTCTGCGGCTGCAGCATGACGCAGCTCGCCTACGACAACCTCGACACCCTGGTGCACTGGGAGCTGCGCGACTACGTGCGGCTGAATGATCGGCAGTCCGCGCAGTTCGACGCCGGTTTCGACGCGGCCTGGGCCTGGCACCGGCACAGCGAGCTGCCGAAGTACGCCGACGACCTGCGCGCGCTGGCCGCCGCGCTCGACGCACCGCTGAGCCGCACCGACCTCGAGGCGCTGCGTGCGCGCCTGCGCGCACACCAGCGGCAGACCATGGCGCGCATCGCCGAGCTGGCCTGCGATCTGGGCCCATCGCTGGATGATCGGCAGGTTGCCTCGCTGCTGGCCAAGTTCGAGGCCGACCAGGCCGACTACGCCAGGCGCGCGGTCGATGTGCCGGCGGCGCGCCAACGCCGCGACGCCGAACGCGAACTGCTGAAGCAGCTCCGACGCTGGCTCGGCACGGTGACACCGACGCAGCGCACGTTGATCAGCGACTGGAGCGCAGAGCGACCGCTGGTCAACGGCATCTGGCTGGACACGCGCCGGCAGTGGCGCACGACCCTGGCCGACGTGCTCGCCGCGCGGACCGAACCCACCTTCTGCACTCGCCTGAGCCCGCTGATCGTCGAGCGCGACGCAACGCTGACCCAAGCCCAGGCCGATGCGCTGGACGCCAATCAGGCGCGCTGGCTGGACCTGACCGAGGCCCTGCAGACCACGCTGACGTCCTCGCAGCGCGACACGCTCCGCGCGCGCCTGCTGGAGCTGACCCGCGACCTCGACGCTTTGAGCGCCAGCGAGCACGCAGGCGAGCCGGAACCGGCCTCCGCGCCGGAGGCGGAAACCGGAACCGCGCCGGACGCCCCGGCGGCGCCCGAGGCACCGCCACCGCCCACGGCCGCCGCCCCCCACGCACTGGGTGTTATTCCTCAGACCATCGTCTAGACTTGCATCCCGCTGGCGACCGGGCGGGCACCCAGACCCTCACAAACGCCCGGCGCATCAGGATTTTTTCGTTTTCCAGCCCTGCTTCATGGAGCTTTTCATGCCGGTCAAACTCGCCGTGCTCAAGGAAACGCGCAGCAACGAGAAGCGCGTCGCCCTGGTCCCCGCCGTCGCCGACAAACTCGGCAAGCTCGGTTGCGAGCTTCACATGCAGACCGCAGCCGGCAGCAGCAGCCGCCTGCCGGACAACGCCTACAAAAACGTGACCTTCGCCGCCAACCCGCAAGGTCTGGTCAGCGATGCCGATATCGTCGTCTCGGTGCAGCCGCCGTCCGCCGACGTGGTCGATGCGATGAAGGAAGGCAGCACGCTGCTGTCCTTCGTCTATGCGCACCGCGAGCCCGAACTGGTCAAGCTGCTGCGCGACAAGAAGATCACCTGCTTCGCGATGGAGCTGGTGCCGCGCATCACGCGCGCGCAAGCGATGGACGCGCTGTCCTCGCAGGCGGCGCTGGCCGGCTACTACGGCGCGCTGCTGGGCGCGACCAACATCGCCCGCATGATGCCGATGACCACCTTCGCCACCGGCTCGATCCGTCCGGGCACGGTGCTGGTGATGGGCGTCGGCGTCGCCGGCCTGTCGGCGATCGCCACCGCGCGCCGCATCGGCGCCAAGGTCGAAGGCTATGACGTGCGTCCTGAGGTGAAGGAGCAGGTCGAATCGCTGGGCGCCAAGTTCATCGACACCGGCGTCGACGCGCGCGGCGAAGGCGGTTACGCCCGCGAGCTGACGCAGGAAGAGAAGGACAAGATCAACGCCGTCGTCACCAAGCACATCCAGTCCGCCGACATCATCATCACCACGGCCGCGATTCCGGGCCGTCCGTCGCCGAAGCTGATCAGCAAGGCGCAGGTCGACGGCATGAAGAACGGCAGCGTCATCATCGACCTTGCCGCGGAAGGCGGCGGCAACTGCGAATACACGCAGCCGGGCGAGACCGTGCAGATCGGCCAGGTCACGATCGTGGCCCCGCTGAACGTGCCGTCGCTGCTCGCCGAACACGCCTCCGAGCTGTACGCCAAGAACCAGTTCAACCTGATCGAACTGTTCGTCAAGGACGGCCAGGTCAACATCGACTGGTCCGACGAAGTGCTCGCCAAGTCCTGCCTCACGCACGGCGGCGAGATCAAGAACGAAGCGGCCAAGAAGGCCATCGAAGGCGCCTGAGCGCGCCGGTCCGGACTCCACAGGAACTCATCATGGACGCAACCACAGCCATCACCGGCTTTGTCGCTCTCTACATCTTCATGCTCGCCGCCTTCACCGGCTACGAGATCATCGGCCGCGTGCCGGCGATCCTGCATACGCCGCTGATGTCCGGCTCGAACTTCATCCACGGCATCGTCGTCGTCGGCGCGCTGTGGGCGCTGGTCAATGCCTCGTCCGTGCTGGAACAGGCGATCGGCTTCTTCGGTGTGCTGCTCGGCGCGGGCAACGCCGCCGGTGGTTACGTCGTGACCGAGCGCATGCTCGAAATGTTCAAGCCTTCCGACAAGAAGAAGGGTTAAGCCATGACTGCTCAATTCATCATCGACGCGAGCTTCATCGTCGCGACCCTGCTGTTCGTCTACGGCCTCAAGCGCATGTCGTCCCCGGTGACGGCGCGCTCGGGCATCGTCGTCGCCGGCGTCGGTATGGTCGTCGCGGTCGCCGCGAGCTTCCTCTACATCGCCGACGTCAACCCGAAGGCCGAGCCGTACCTAACCACCAACATCGTACTGGCGGTGATCGCGCTTGCCGTCGGTCTCGGCTGGGCCTGGTGGAGCGGCAAGAAGGTCGCGATGACCGAGATGCCGCAGATGGTCGCGCTCTACAACGGCATGGGCGGCGGCGCGGCTGCGGCCATCGCCGCGATCGAACTGTTCGGCCACAAGGCGCACGGCGACATCATTCTCGGCATGGCCGTGCTCGGCGGCATCATCGGCGCCGTGTCGCTGTCCGGCTCGCTGATCGCCTGGGCCAAGCTCGACGGCCGCGTCAACGGCACCTGGCGCTTCCCCGGCCTGCAGGCCGTCAACGGTCTGATCCTGGCGACGATTCTCGGCATCGGTGCCTGGACGGTCTACCAGGGCGGCAACGTCTCGCCCGGCCTGATCGCTGCGTTCTTCGTGCTGTCGCTGGTCTACGGCGTGATGATGGCGATGCCGATCGGCGGCGCCGACATGCCGGTCGTGATCTCGCTGTTCAACGCGTTCACGGGCCTGGCAGTCGGCTTCGAAGGCTACGTGATCGGCAACCCGGCGCTGATGGTCGCGGGCATGGTGGTCGGCTCCGCCGGCACGCTGCTGACGCTGCTGATGGCCAAGGCGATGAACCGCTCGGTCTCCAACGTGCTGTTCTCCAACTTCGGCGCCGGCGGCGGCGAAGAGCAGGGCGAGATCAAGGGCAGCATGAAGCCGATCGATGCGGGCGATGCCGGCATCAACATGCGCTATGCCAGCAAGGTCATCATCGCGCCGGGCTACGGCCTCGCGGTGGCGCAGGCCCAGCACAAGCTGTTCGAGTTCGTGAAGCTGATCCAGGAACAGGGCGTGGAAGTGAAGTTCGCGATCCACCCGGTTGCGGGCCGAATGCCCGGTCACATGAACGTGCTGCTCGCCGAAGCCGGCGTGCCGTACGACATCATTTACGACATGGAAGACATCAACAACGAGTTCAAGGAAGCGGACGTCGCGATCGTCATCGGCGCCAACGACACCGTGAACCCGGCGGCGCGCACCAACAAGTCCTCGCCGATCTACGGCATGCCGATCCTCAACGTCGACCAGGCCAAGCAGGTCTACGTCGTCAAGCGCGGCCAGGGCAAGGGCTACTCGGGCGTCGAGAACGAACTGTTCTTCCAGGACAACACCAACATGGTCTACGGCGACGCGCAGAAGGTGATGGTCGCGATGATCCAGGCGGTGAAGTCGCTCGATGGTGGCGGCCACTGATCCCGGTCAATCAAGTGAACGATCAAGGCCGCCGCGAGGCGGCCTTTTTCATGCGCGTGCGATCGTCGGACCGGCCTCGCGTCGTGACGCGAACTGCTCCGCCACGCGCCACGACGCACAAGACTCGCGAGGATCGTCGGGAGCCATGCGGCCGAACATCAACCAACGGGCATCGCGCGCATCGATCACCTGGCCGCGATGCCGCCGCTCGACGTCGCAACCCGCAGCCGGCGCCATCTGCGCGGGCCACTCACGCGCTCAGAAGTACCGTTGCAGCGCCAGCGTGGCCTCGGTCGTGTGGTCGCCGGCCCGGCGCTCGCCACCGACGCGCAGCCGCACTGCCACATCGTCGCGCAGTTGCCACTGCTGCCCGAGTCGCACCCAGCGACGATCCAGGCCGTCGTCATCGAGGCTGTCGAGCCAGGCCGCTTCGAGTTGCAGCTGCCAGCCCGCACGCGGTCGCCACAGTGCGCCGAGCAACGGACCGATGCCGGCGTCGTGGCCCCGCGCCAGATCCTTGTTGGCCTCCATCTGCGCGAACAGGAAGCCGTAGCCGACCAGATGCGCATGCTGGCCCCAGGACAGGCCCGGCCCGCCTTCGAGCAGCGCGCTGGTGAGACCGCGCCCGTAGTCGGCGCGCTCGGCAGCCAGACGCACGCGCCAGGAGATCGGCGAGAACACCGCCGAGCGCGGGGCGATCGACACGATGTCGATGAGCTGCGCCTCACCCAGCCACCGGCCGGTTTCAGGTTCGATGCCCACGGCCAGATCGAGGAAGTTGATCTGCTGCCCGTCGCTGTAACCCGCAGGTTCGTCGAGCAGATCGTGGTAGGCCGGCCGCAGCCGCAGCATGACGCGCGCCGCATCATCCAGGACACCGGCCTCCGCCGCGAAGCGGCGCGTGGCATGTCCGCGATCCGGCGCCACCGCCGGCCGCGGCGGCGGCTCGAACCCGCCCCGCACGCCGGTCTGCGCGCGCGCGCGCAGCAAGGTCTGCGAGCGCGGCACCGAGACCTCGCGCGGCAGATCGCCGGCAAGAAAGGACCGATACAACAGATCGTGCGACACGCCCAGCACACGCGCACGCGCCTCAGCCGGTAGCGCCGTCAGCGCGTCGTCGTCGGCCGCGCGCTGGCCGTCGGCCAGCGCGCGCGCAAGCCGCAGTTCGGGCGGCGACAGCTGCGTCGCGTGATGCGCGATCTGCGTGGACAGCGAGGGCCGATAATCCGGATCGCCCGACAGCGGCGCTGTGGTCTTGAGCGTATCGGTGGGAATCGCGCGCCAGCGGTACTGATCGCCCCATTGCAGGTCCGGCCGCGCCGCCTGCAGCAGCGTCAGCAGTTGATAGGAGCAGTTCTTGGTGAAGAAGTAGTAGTCGAACTCGACGCCGCGCATCTCCCACAGATGCAACAGCAGCATCTGCGTCTGGGCTTCATCCAGATCGAGCGGGTATTCCCAGAGATCGCGGCTCTCCAGGCGCGAGTACTCCTTCACTTTTTCGTAGTACGGCAACACGCTGAACTGACCGCGATAACCGCCCGTCAATCCCTTGGCGGCGAACACGAGGCCGTTGGTCTCGTCGGTGTTGGCGGCGAAGTTCACCGCATAGGCCAGCAGCGCCGTGCCGTCGCTCACCTCGCGGCCGTCGAGTCGCAGCAGCGTGTGCCCGAACATCGACGCCGGGCTGTTGAGATAAGCGGCCGGAAACACGACCCAGACGCGTTGCGGATCCAGCGCCTGCATCCATTCGTCGCGGCGCGGACATGATTGCTGCGGCAGGCGCGTGGCATCGAAGCCGAGCCGCTGCGACAACCAGCGATAGCGTGCTCCGTAGATGCACTGCGCCGGCTCGTCACGCGGACTGCGCGCCTGCGTCTCGAAGAACGCAGCCAGCGTGGCGTCGAGTTCGGACTGCGCGTTGTAGCGACCGTCGGGCGCCAGGAAGAACCAGTCGCTGACGGCCACGCTGCGCGGCGTACCCAGGAACGACGTCTCGACGTGCAGCAGCGTCTGCCAGTACGGGTCGGCCGACAGTTTCTGCGCACGTGCGGCCGCCAACAGTTCAGCCCGATAGGCCACATCGACCGTAGCCGCGTTGGACGCCGCGGCGGACGCGGCCGTAACCCGCGTCGGTTCCATAGCCGGCTGCGCGGCGGCTTGCGCAGCGGCCAAAAGCAGAGCGGCCCCGAAGATCGGGGCCGCTCCGGTACGACAGAACCGCTTAGGCAACGTAGCGGGACAGGCGCGCGTCCTGCGCCATCGCCACTTCCAGCGCGCTCAGCACGTCGCCGGTGGTGGCATCGACGGTCGCGAACAGCGCCGCGTGCTGCGCCTGCGCCAGCGCGAAGAACGCTTCACGGTCGGCGGCATCGATCTGATACAGCGAGGCCAGCGTGGTCAGCGTCTCGCCTTCACCCGCCGCCATCTCGGCGGAGAGCTGGTCGATGTTGGCGCTGGCGAACATCGAGCGACGCGCCTTGCTGGCGACCACGCCATCGCCATCGCAACCCAGCGTGCCGGACGTGATGCCGAAGGTCTGGTTGCCGAAGGTGCCGTTGGTGGTGGCGCCCAGCACCTTGAAGACCTTGCCCTTCTGTCCCTTCATCACCTGCGTACCGAGACCGCAACCGATGTCGCTGTCGGCCAGTGCCGCACCGAACGGCATCATCGCCACCAGCGCCGCCGCCAGAATCGTCTTCTTCATGTTCGTACCCCTGGGATTTCGTAGATAGGAGGCCGTTCGTTATTGCGATCGAACGGTGCACAGACGCTACTCCAAGCCGCGAGACCGCGCCAGCCTGGGCGACGACGACGCAAGACTTTCGTCACATCACGTTGCACTGCACAAAAGCGGGCCGTAAAAAAGGCGCGGCTCGCGTTGCCGCGAAGCCGCGCCGCTCGTCCCTCAACCGCCTTATTCGACGAGTCGGTACTTGCGGATCGCCGCCGCCTCGATCTGTGCCGGCGTGAACGGGAAGCGGTGCCAACGCTTGGCCGAGTACTCGCGCGTGAAGTCGTTGTAGTGCGGATTCGCCGGATCGGTGGACTGCGAATAGGTGATGAAACCTTCCGCCACCACGCCGGCATCGTCCCAGGTCACGGCCTGGATGTAGCTGTTGCCGTAGGTCACGCCGTATCCGTCGGCGTCGAGATTGCCGGTGCCGGAGACGATCGTGAAGGCCCCCTCGCCACCGGTACCGCCGAAGATCGGGATGTCGACGCCGTTGACGCCCGAATGCTGGATCTCGCCGAACGGCGCGTCGAGCGCGTAGCCCGAGTCCTGCACCGCAGTCACCGCATCGGCGAGCGCCGCCTGCACGGTCGGCAGCAGCACGTTGAGCGTGCGCGGCGTGTGGACCGGGTCGTCGGCGGAGAACGGCGTGAGATAGACCGTCGAGGCGAGCGGATTCACCGGCAGGCCGCCGGGCGCCGAGGTGACGCGGCGCCAGAACTCGCGCCACAGGTGCGCGCCGCGCGAGTCGAGATTGGCACGGCCGTCCCAGGCGGCGAGCACCGCGCAGGCATCGCCGATCGCGACCGGGCCTGTCGTGCCGAGCGCAAAACCCAGCGGGCAGATCGTGTTGAGGACGGTCTCCCGCGCCAGCTCCACCGAGTACAGCTCGCTGGAGAGGGTGATCTCCTTGAGCTGCTCGAACGTGAACTTGGTGCCCTCGCGGCCGTCGCTGCCGTCGAGGCGACGCTCGGCATGCAGCAGACACAGGCGCGTGCGCAGCGAGCGCGCGGTGCCTTCCTTGCCGATGATGCTGTTGAAGCCCTCGACCTTCTCCTTGGCGTTGACCAGCCAGTAGCTGTCGTTGCAGTTGGTGACGTAGTCGTCGCGTTCCAGGCTCGGCAGATTGCCCGCGCCGAACACGCCCGGCGCCGGCGCATCGTCGTCATTGCCCCACTCACAGGCGCTGCGCGAGCCGTCCAGCAGCGGCACCCCCGGCACGAGCTGGCCGAATACCGATGCCAGCGGCTGGGCGTCGCAGGTCGTGCGCTGCGCGTCGGTCACGTTCGGCACCACGGTGATATCCGAGTACCAGGCCTTTTCACCGGGGCCGGTGGCCACGGTGTTGACCCAGGGCACACCGAGGATGCTCTTCTGCAACGCCTTGAACTCGTCCAGCGACTGCGCCTGATCCCACTTGGCGAACTGGTTGATCAGGCGATCGTTCTCGGCATTGGCATCGCGCATCGTGAACGCAACGGCGTTGGTCCACGGCAGGGCGTTGACCTGACCCACGGCGGGCAGATTGAGCTTGAGGCCAACCATCGGGCCGTAATGCGTGCGGTACATCGTGCGCGCCAGCGGCGAGACGCTGCCGTCGGCCTGCTTGACCTCGACGACCAGCGGTACTGCTTCCATGTCGCGGAATTGGCCGTCGTAAAGATACTGCGTCGGATTCAGCGGATTGATGACCAGCTGGTACAGCGTGAAGCGGAAGGCCGTGGAAACGGTGTGGCTCCAGGCGAGGTGATTGTTGAAGCCGATCAGCACCGCCGGCACGCCGTAGAGCGCCGCGCCCATGATGTCGAGCTTGCCGGGGATCGTGGCGTGCGCGATGTACAGACGCTCGGTGCCGCTCCACGGAAAGTGGGGATTGCCGAACACCATCGGCACGCCGGTGGCCGAGCCCTGCGGCCCGATCGCGTACATGTTGCTGCCGAACGGGCGATCCTGCGTGAAGAACTTCAGGGCGCCGAGATCGTGTTCCAGCGCCTGCCGCGTCTGCGCGGCCCCCAGCACCGGCACCGGGTTGGTCAGCGACGGCGGCTGCGCGCTGCCGATGCCGCTGGCGAACACCGAGGAACTGGCGATGACGGCGAGCCGGTAGTAACGGCGGTACATGTCCGCTTCGCTGATTGCCGCCAGATACGGCTCGTCGCGACAGGCCACATGACGGCCGGCGTGGCCGCCGGCCTGAAGCTCCTGGATGTAGCGGTTGAAGCCGTCGGTGAAGCCCTTCGTCGCATCCCGCAATTCCGGCAACGCCGCCGTCTTCAGCCGCTCCACGACCGCATCCGTCGCCTGCAGCTTCCAGAAGAAGTCGCTAGACAGGTTGTCGGTGACCGAGCTGTTGGCCGGAATGCTGTACGTGCCGTCCGGGCCGATGTACTTGGAACGCTCGCCACGGATCGTCAGGAAGTCGTCATACATCACGCACAGGTTGTCCTCGGCGAAGGCATAGCCATAGCCGTAACCCATGCTGGCGAAGTCGGCTGCCTTGATGTGCGGAATACCCAGCGTGGTGCGCGTGATCGACACGTCGTAACCCTTGCCGGCGCCGCCTCCACCGCCGGACGTCGGCGACGAACTGCCGCAGGCCGCCAGTACCGCGGTCGTCACCACCACTGCCAGGCCGAATGCCGGCCGCCACCGTGCACGCATCATGTCTCCCCCGCTTGTCATCAAATTCTGAAAACCGGGGGCGAAGCCTACCGCAGTCCGTTCAGTCCAGCGCTTCGAGCGCCTCGAGCGCCTGGCGGTTCATCTCGCCACGCCGGGTGGACATCTCCACCAGATGGGTTCGAATCGCCGGATAGCGCCGCAGGATCTCGCGAAAGTCCCGGCGGTTGAGCGTGACGAACCGACAGTAGTCGGTGGCGGTGACGTCGGCGGCGCGCGGCTGGTCACCGAGCAGCGCCATCTCGCCGAAGAAGTCGCCGGCCTTCAGGCGGATGCGCTTGCGTGCAACCGCAACCTCCACCTGGCCCGACGAGATGAAGTACACCGCATCGGCATCGTCGCCGGAATGGATGACGCGCTCACCGGGCAGCGCCTCGACCGGGTGAAAGTGCAGCGCCACGACCTCGCGCTGCTCGGGCGTGAGGCCGGCGAACATCGGGAATCGCTCCAGCAGCTCCTCCGGCGAGAAGGTCTTGTGCGCCGACGCGCGCTGCGCGGCCGCCTCCCGCACGCGCGCCAGTTCCACTTCCAGCGCCTGCAGTCGCGCCTGTCGCGGCGCGGACGTCGCCGAGCGCCGCTCCAGCAGGCGCGCCAACCGGTCGGCGGCAGCGAACATCAGCGGGTTGACCGTGATCGACAGCAGCGCCGCCGCCAGAATCAGGCTCAAGCCCTCGGGCGGCAGCAACGCGTAGCTGATGCCGATGCCGGCGAGAATGAACGAGAACTCGCCGACCTGCGCCAGCGCCGCGGAGACGGTCAGCGCGGCGCGCAACGGATAGCCGAGGATCAGCACGATCGCCGTCGCCGCCAGCGACTTGCCGATCAGTACCAGCGACAGCACCGCCGCCACCAGCAGCGGTTCGCGCCACAGTACCGTCGGATCGAACAGCATCCCGACCGATACGAAGAACAGCACCGCAAACGCGTCCTGCAAGGGCAGGGAGTTGGTCGCCGCCTTGTGGCTGAGATCGGATTCGTTCAGCACCATGCCGGCGAAGAACGCGCCGAGCGCGAACGACACGCCGAACAGTGCGGCAGACCCGAACGCGATACCGAGCGCCGACGACAGGACCGCCAGCGTGAACAGCTCGCGCGAGCCGGTGCGAGCGACCTGCTTGAGCATCCACGGCAGCACGCGGGGGCCGATCAGCAGCACCACGGCGGCGAACGCCGTGACCTTGAGCAGCGTGACGACGAGCGTCACCAGCAGCGACCCGCCGGCACCGTCGTCGTCGACACGGCCGCCGAGCACGCCCGCCAGCGCCGGCAGCAGCACCAGCGCCAGCACCATCGCCAGATCCTCGACGATCAACCAGCCCACGGCGATGCGGCCGTTGGTGGTCGCCACCGCATTGCGCTCCTCCAGCGCCTTGAGCAGCACCACCGTACTGGCAACCGAAAGGCACAAACCCAGCACCAGACCGGCGCCGAAGCTCCAGCCCCAGAACATCGCCAATGCGATACCGATCGCGGTCGCCACGGCGATCTGGCCGATCGCACCGGGAATGGCGATGCGCCGCACCGCCATCAGATCCGCCAGCGAGAAATGCAGGCCGACACCGAACATCAACAGGATCACGCCGATCTCGGCGAGTTGCCCCGCCAGCGCCGCGTCGGCCACGAAGCCGGGCGTATGCGGCCCCATCATGACGCCGGCGATCAGGTACCCGACCAGCGGCGGCAATCGCAGCCGATGGGCGGCCAGGCCGAGCAGAAAGGCCAGCACGAATCCAATGGCGATCGTGGCAATCAGCGTGACGTCGTGCGGCATGGGTGGCCCCGCAGCTTTGAAAACCCCGAGAGCCTATCGCATGCTGAACCGGCCAGGCGCCGCGCAAGAAATGCAGGATGGCGCCGACCCAGGAGCCGACCATGCACGAGGAAGCACCCATCGGTGGCGGTTGTCAGTGCGGGACCGTCCGATACGCGCTGCACATGACGCCGGTGCGTGTGCACTACTGCCACTGCCGCATGTGTCAGCGCGCCACCGGCAACCTGTTCGCGGCGCTGGCCGGCTGCGCCAAGGACCGGTTCGTGTGGACCCGCGGCACCCCGGCATTCTTCGCCTCGTCATCGCTGGCGCAGCGCGGCTACTGCCGGGACTGCGGCACGCCGCTTTCCTTCGCCTATGACGATGCGCCGTGGCTCTACGTCACGATCGGCAGCCTCGACGACCCCGGCCGCTCACCACCCGAACGGCACTACGGCATCGAAAGCCAAGTGCCATGGCTGCGGCTCGACGATGCGCTGCCGCGCGAGGCGACCGCAGACGATCCGCGCCTGCATGCGATGACGATTCACCAGCATCGCGAACCTCGCCGAGGACGCTGATACCGGCGCCTCGGCGCCATCGGAAGCGCCGTCGTCATTGCCATCGTCAGCGAGCTCGTCAGGGACGACTGCATCCCTGCTACCAGCGCGTGGTCAGCCAGCGGCCGGACTTCACGTCCAGATATCGCGTCGTCGCGGTCTTGAAGTTCAGATCGACGAACAGCTCGCAGGTGTGCGTGCCATCGCGCCAGCACATCGCCACGCTGCTGTCGTTCGAGTACTGCAGGTGGAATACGCCGTTGAACGCCGGATAGTGCGAGCGGAACGCCATCAGATCGAGCAGACGCCGCACCACGGGCTGCTGCATCGCGGCGTCGACCTCGTCGAGCGTGTAGCGATGCCGGTTGATGTCGCGCAGCTCGCCAGTGGCTTCCATCAGCTCGTGATCGTTGCGGCCGGCCAGCAGGCCGACGTAGTACACCTGCGGGATGCCCGGCGCGAAGAACTGGATCGCCCGCGCGGCGATATAGGCATCGTCGTTGCCCTTGAGCGCGTCGTAGTACGTGCAGGTCAGCTGGTAGATCGCGCCGACGCTATGCACGTTGGCGGCCGAGCGGCGCAGGATCGGATCGGCGCTGCGCTGGCTGACGTTGTCGATCACCGCCTGGATTTCGGCCTTGGGCAGCACCCCCTCGACGTCGGGGATGCAGATGCCGTCGTGCGTGTCGAGCACGGTCATCTGATTGCGCGGGCACATGCGCAGCCAGTTCTTGAGGTAGGTGCTGTTTGCGTCGAACAGGGCGTACAGCAGCAGCGGCGCCAGCGCAAAGCCATACGGGTGCATGCCGTGCAGCGCAATGGCGTACTGATAACTGGAATGATCGTGCACTTCCGGCAGCGTTTCGGCGCCGTGTTCGCGCGCAACACCGTCGATCCACTTGAGGATGTCGTAGACATCCGGCTCGACCAGGAAGCAGCTGGTGCCGATGCGCTTGGTCGTGTAGCCGAACGCATCGAGACGAAACAGCTTCACACCGCGCGCGGTCAGGAAGCGGATCGTGTCTTCCATCAACGCGTAGGTTTTCGGCGAATTCCAGTTGAGATCGATCTGCGACTCGGTGAACGTGCACCAGACCCGGCTGGTGCTGCCGTCGGCAAAGCGCACCTCGCGGAACGGCTCCTTTTCCTTGCGGATATGAATCTTCGCCAGATCGTCCGGCGTGATCTCGCCCATTTGATCGACATGGACGAACAGGTCGGCATGCACCGAGGCCTGTCCATGCTGCAGAAAGTCCTGAAACTCGGGCGACGCGTCGGACAGGTGGTTGAGCGTGATATCGAGACAAAGGTCGTAGTCCGCGGCGATGCGGGCCATGTCGTCCCAGTCGCCATAGCGCGGGTCGATCGCCTTGTGGGTCAGCGGCGAGAAGCCGCCGTCGGCATTGGACGGATACGGCGGCAGGATATGCACGCCACCGATGCGGTCGCCGACATGGCGACGCAGCACCCCGTACAGTTCATTCAGGTTCTGGCCCAGCCGGTCGGGATAGGCGATCAGTTGCACTTGGTTGCGCAGGCTCATGAGCAGTCCTTTTCTTGTTGGGGCCGCGCGCGGCCGTGTATCTACGCCGCTTGCGGGCGGCGCGTTATCCTCAATGGGCGCGTGTCGGCCGTCGCAACGACGCGCCGGCACCCTATACCGAGTCTCGAAACCCCTGATCGGTTCCCCGGCATGCTGAGACGCGCGCGGGGGACCCGGAGCCCATGATGAGTTCGCAGGCACGCCTTGGCTTTCGTTACTACGACTTCTGTCTCGCCGGCATGGTCGCGGTGCTGCTGTGCTCCAACCTGATCGGCCCCGGCAAGGTCGGCACCCTCGATCTGCCGCTGCTCGGCGTTGTCGCCTTCGGCGCCGGCAATCTGTTCTTCCCGATTGGCTACATCTTCGGCGACGTGCTCACCGAGGTGTACGGCTATGCGCGCGCGCGCCGCGCGATCTGGGCCGGCTTCGCAGCGATGGCCTTCGCCACCTTCATGAGCTTCGTCGTGCTCAACCTGCCGCCGGACCCGCGCGAGCCCTGGAACGCGACGCTGCAGCCGGCGCTGGAAACGGTGTTCGGCAACACCTGGCGCATCGTGCTGGCCAGCATGATCGGCTACTGGGTCGGCGACTTCGTGAACTCCTACGTGATGGCGCGCATGAAGGTGTGGACGCAAGGCCGGCACCTGTGGATGCGCACGATCGGCTCCACGATCTGCGGGCAGGGTGCCGACTCGCTGTTGTTCTACCCGATCGCCTTCTACGGCATCTGGAGCACCGACGCGCTGCTCAGCGTGGTCGTCTTCAACTTCCTGTTCAAGCTCGGCGTGGAAGTCGCGTTCACGCCGGTCACGTATTTTGTGGTCGGCCGCCTCAAGCGCGCCGAGGGCGTGGACGTCTACGACTACGACACCCGCTTCACGCCGTTTTCGCTCAAGGACGAGGGCCAGACGCAGCGCACGCCCGGCGCGTGACCGGCGCACGACCTGACGCGCGCCGACGCTGCCTGGGTGCGAACCGCCCAAAGGCCATCGCCCCACGATACCGGCGCAGCGCAGCGCCGATCACGAGCAGCCACGCGGCGAACGCACCGCCCGCGCTGCGCTCGGCGCTGCCGCTCAAAGGCGGCGTCGTCCCGGTATCCGTCTCGCCATCGTCCGTCGCAACCGGTGGCAGGGCACCGCCGTAGATCGTGCGGATGCCGGCCTGATCGTCCTCGCTGAGTGTGGCCCCGCGACCATCGGCATGAATCGTCGGGCGCATCAGCGCGTTGTTCTCCAGCGTGCCCAGCGCGCACAGCGACAGCAGCCCGTCGCCGCAGGAATGATCCAGGCCGAGCAGATGGCCGATCTCGTGCGCGAGCATCTCCTCGGCATTGCGCTCGCCGCGCGCATTGAGCAAACAGCTGATGCCGTCCTGCACCACGATGTCGCCCTCGACGATGACGCGGTACAGCGAGCCTTGATGAAGTTGCGAGCCCTGGCTGCGCCAGTGCGCAAACGCCCCGACGCCACCTTTGATGCAGTCGAAGCTGCCGGGAATCTCCTCATACGGATCGTTGAACAGCACCATCGACACACCATCGTCGTTGGCCAAGCCACCCGGCGCGGTGCTGGCGCCGCCGTATTGCAAGGCGACATAGCTCTGCGGATCGTCGTTCCAGGCGCCGATCGCGCGCGTCAGTTCGGTGAAGCCCCCGCCGCGCACCCCGTCCTGGCCCACGGCACTGGCGTAGATGCTCACCGGCCGCCGCGTGTCGAACTCGAACCAGCGGCCCTTGGGGTTGGTCAGCAGGAACTTGCCCTCGCGATAGCTCGACTGGTCCGACCAGTAGTGGTCGTCGCCATCGCGATCCTCGATGCGCTCGGCCAGCCACGCCTGGAAGCGCTCGGCATCGCGGAACGGCCGCCGCGGCGCACGCGGGTCGATCGTCGGGTCGCCGTCATCCGGCACATTGCGAATCAACACCGGATGCCCGCTATCGGTATCGCGATAGCGGAACGCGCCCATCACCCACTGCAGTACGCGATAGGTCCCGTCATCCTGTCGCGTCAGGAACAGCAGCAGGCGCTCATCGGTCTGAAAGCGCGGGAAGCCCGACACCACCAGCGCGCCGTTGACCGAAGGGTCGAGCGCGCCGGGCACGCGCACCACGAGCAGATCATCGTCATCGCGACCCTTGAGATCGCGAATCACCGACAGCACGTATTCGGTTTCGTCCCGCGGGCGCTCGGCAGACGGACGCGCCTCCAGCACTTCCGCCATCACGATGCGATCCGCATCCGCCAGCAGCGTCTCATCGCGCATCGGCACCAGCACCATCGTCCACGCCGCCGGGCTGGTCAGCAGAAGGCCCACCGACAACAGCGCCGTCATGGCGCTCCGCGCCTTGTTCCAGGGTTTCACCGCTGCCACTCCTCGTCGCGACCGTTCGCGGAGACCCCACCGTAGCCAGGCCGGCGGGTGGCTCGCCCGGACAGGCACCTGAGCGTGTGCGCGCAGCCGCCGAGCGGCGGCGACGTCGGGGAATCCTCTACACGCGCGGCGATCCTCCACAGCCGGCTGCGCTTGGTCCATCATGGCGCCCGGCCGTGTGCTCGAGCCGCGCACGGAACGCCCCGCGCCAGCATTCGACACTGCAATGACGGTTACCGACGAAATCCCGATCTTCCCGCTCAGCAGCCCCCTGTATCCGGACGGCCGGCTGGCGCTGCGCATCTTCGAGCAGCGTTACGTGGACATGACCAAGGCCTGCATCGCCGACGAGGCGCCGTTCGGCGTCGCGCTCATCAAGGGCGGATTCGAAGTGGGCCAACCGGCGATTCCGCATGCCATCGGCTGCAGCGCCCGCATCGTCGAGTGGGAGGTGCCGAGTCCGGGCCTGTTCCGCCTGGAGACGCGCGGCGAGCGCCGCTTCCGCCTGCTCGACCGGCGCACCCGCGGCGACGGCCTGATCCTGGGGCGCGTCGAATGGCTGGACCCGCTGCCACCGCTACCGGTGCCGTCAAAGCACGAACCGCTCGCCCTGCTGCTGCGCCGCCTGATCGACGAGATCGGCGCCGAACACTTTCCCGCGCCGCGCCAGCTCAACGACGCCGCCTGGGTCGCCTACCGGCTCGCCGAAGTGCTGCCGGTTACGCCTGAACGCAAGCAGGCCCTGCTGGAACTCGACGACCCGGCGTTGATGCTGGCGCAGGTCGAACGGCTGATCGCCGACCTGCAGGACGAGGGCAGCTGAAGCACTCGCGCGTGAACCACGCCATGAAAGGCGAGCGTCACCTCAAACCCCGCCGCCGGTCGCTGGGGCGGCGGAGAGATCAAACACGCAGCAACCCACGAAAGCCGCGCACCGCGTAATAGGATTGCGCGCCGTTGTGATAGACGAACACCTGGTCGTAGCGCCGGTCGCAGAACAGTGCGCCGCCGAGCTTGCGAATCGCCGGTGGCGTCTGAATCCAGCTCGACGTTTTGGTGTCGAACGCGCCGAGCGTCTGCAGTGCTCGGTACTGCGCTTCCGTCAGCAGCTCAATGCCCATGGCTAAGGCCATCTCCACCGCGCTGGCCTTGGGCTTGTGCTCTTTGCGCGCGTCCAGCGCCTCGCGGTCGTAGCAGGTGCTGCGGCGCCCGGCTGGCGTCTCCGCCGAGCAATCGCAGAACGTGACCTGTCCCGTGGCTTTATCGAGGCCGATCACATCGGGCTCGCCGCCGCTGGCTTCCATCGCCTGCAAGGCGCGCAGCGCCTCGGGGTTGGCGTCGAGCCGAGCCAGCACCGCGCTCCAGGCGATGCCCTTGTGGCGCTGCGGGTACTGATCGAATCGCGTCTTCAAAGCATCCAGCAAGGCACCGCGGTCATGGGCTTTCATGGGTTGCGATTGGCCTCCGCGTTTATCGAAGCTTATCGAGCGCCGAGTGCATAGCTACGAGACAAAACCCTGTGCCTGGTAGCTGGTGAAGCCTGCGCGGGTCAGCACCGCCAGCTCCTTGAACAGCGCCGGCTCCACGGCCGAGAAATTGAAGCAGGACTTGCCCTGCATCCGCGCCTTCAGTTCGGGCGAGATGGCTTCCAGCAGTTCCGGCTTCAGATACACCGGCATCAGATGGAAACTGACGTAAGCCTTCTTGCGCTGCACGGCACCGAAGAACAGGGGCTTCTTGTTCTTCTGCAGATGCGCGGTATCGACATACAGCTCCTGATCGTCATCGCGCGTCGCGACCAATTTGGCGGCATACGGCGCCATCACCTTGCGAAGCTCGGAGAAGACGGGGCTCAGGTCGGGCATGCGCTGACTCCAGGGGCGGCGTTCTGAGAAGAACCGGGTTGGGAAGGGAGGTGGCTGTCAGACGCAGAGCGTTTGGCTAAGCGGCATCGGAGGGGATGAACGGTTACGGCGACGACTGGCCGGGATGGGTCGCGCCAGATAGGAAGGCGCGAACAATAGGCGCAACGGTGGCGGGCGTGATGCCACGCCGTTTGCAGTAGGGAGACTCAAGCCAGGCAGCCAGGTCCCTCGCACCCTTACTGGCGTTGCAGCCAATACAACAGAGCGCAATGTTCTCGCGCGTAACGATCCGCATGTCGTTGATGATGTGCTCCCAGCTTTGACGAGAGCGGCGAGGGCCACCAAGCGATGCAAATGGGGTCCTGCAGTAGACGCAATCCGTGTCGCGTGCAGTGACTGCATCCTCCAACCACTTTGGAATGTTCCAACGGTTCACTCGTTACAAACCACCTTCTTCGTGGTCACTTCCAATGCCCCAACTCAGCCGAGGCCTGCCGAGCGAAGCGAGGATGGCCTCGGCTGGAGCGCCCGGCTGGAACTCAACTTGCCCATACGCCGACAATGCTGAAAGTGGAGACAAGGATGACAAGGTAGAAATAGAAACTCCACCCTTGCCATCTGGTACCGAGACGTACATCAACGTCAGTGAACCACTCTGGCGGCGGCGAGAATTGCTTTTCAATCTCTGTCATGTTGGCTTTCTGAAACTGCACCTGAAGCTTTCTATGCGCCAGATACGTTTTGTGGTTCTTTTGCAGCAAATAGAACGCCCATGCGAGGAGGACGAGAACTGCCGACGTGATAGTTGTTTTGGCCCAGCAGGGCACAGCGATCGGATTTGAAGCGCGCCCTCCAAGAGCAAAAATCGTAGTGACTACGCCAGCGTTGATGGCGACGTAGAAGGCAAGGATCTTGGTTGGCCATGAGCGCGATTGCTCGACCTCAATCTTGGCCTGCTCCAGCACGTACTTCTCGACGTCACTCATCGGCATGCTCTTGAGCCCCAACTAGATTTATCACGCATCCCCGAAAGCTGGCTTAGCGGCCATGAATCCACCACTGCCCATTCGGACAAGGACTTATGAGCGCATTCTGGATTTATGCCGCATCAATTATCCCGGAGGAGAAGGCCCCGGATGACCGGCGAAACGGCTCTGGCTTCCGGGAGGCCCGACGGCTATTACCGCGAAGGTTTCGCGCCTAGCCACGCGCCGTCATCTGCGCGCTCAGCGCCCACAACCGCTTCGCCGCCGCATCGTCTTTCGCCCAGGGCTTGGGCTCGATGGGTTTGCGGTCGTAGTAGTACTGGCCGCTGATGGTGGCGGCTTCCGGCGCGGAGGCGAGGTGGATCGCGGCGGTGGCGCCTTTTTCGGGGCTGCGGAAGAACGATTTGAGCAGCGTCATCACGATCTTGCCGAGCGCGCCGTTCTGCGTGGCCAGGCCGGTGCCGACGGCGCCGGGGTGCAGGCAGTTGGCGGTGACGCCGGTGCCGTGCAGCTGGCGCGCGAGTTCGCGCGTCCACAGGAGGTTGCAGAGCTTGGATTGGCCGTAGACGGTGAAGGTCTTGTACGGCGTGCGCTCGTATTGCAGATCGTCCCAGTTCAGGCCGCGCACGAAGGCGTGGGCGCCGGAGGCGACGCTGACGATGCGGGCGGGTGCACTGTCGATCAGGCGCTGACGCAGGCGTTCGGTCAGCAGGAAGTAGCCGAGGTGATTGACCGCGAACATTTCCTCGTAGCCATCTTCGGTCACGCGCCGCTGCGTGTTGACGATGCCGGCGTTGTTGACCAGCACGTGCAGCGGTTTGCCGGTGGCGAGGAACTGATCCGCTACGCGGTGAATGTCCGCTTGCCTGGCCAGATCGCCGACCAGCAGGTGCACGGCGGCGTTGCCGGTCTCGCGCACGAGCGCGGCGCGCACAGCCTCGCCCTTGTCGCGATTGCGGCAGAGCAGGAAGACCTCGGCGCCGCGCGCGGCCAGCGCCTGCGCGGTGGCGCGACCGATGCCACTGCTGGCACCGGTCACCAGGCACACGCGGCCGCGCATCAGGCCTGCCTCATGGGCGCTAACGTCCGTGGCGCGGGCGTCAGTCGAGCCAGCCCCACTCCATCAGCTTCATCTGGATCATCAGCACGATGAAGCCGAACGCTTGCTTGATCTGATCCCAGGCGCTGGGTTCGTAGCGGGCGCGCTCGCGGAGGTAGTGGCGCAGCGCTTCGAGGTCGGCGTCGGTGAATTCCGCGAACTTGGGCATGCCGCGGCCTTCGAGCGCGCCGCCCTGGACGATGGCCTTGAACGCTTCCGGCGACAGCGGAACCGGCGAGGCGCGAAGGTCCGGCGCGTAGCCGCCGGCGACCGCCGCGGTGCCGTGGCAGATCACGCAGCTCGTGTAGACGTGCTTGCCCTTCTCGACCAGCGCGGGATCGAGCACGAACTCCGGTGCCTTGATCGGTTCGACCTTGGCCAGCGGCGCCGGTGAAGGCGGCAGCGTGGCGTTGGCGTCGAGCGCGAAGGTGAGCAGGCGGCGCGGATATTCGCGACCGACCCAGCCGTGCTGCGCGGACAGCGAACCGAGCAGCGACGGCGCGCCGCCCCAGCCGGCGAGCACCGAGACGTACTGCTTGCCGTCGATCTCATACGTCAGCGGCGGCGCCTGCGTGCCGACGCCCATCTGGTAGGTCCACAGTTCCTTGCCGCTGACCGCATCGGTGGCGACGAAGGTGCCGTCGGCGCGGCCCTGGAACACCAGACCGCCCTTGGTGGCGATGACGCCGCCGGCGGTGGCGCCCGGCGTCTTGTTGCGCCAGACCTCTTTCTGCGTGAGCGGGTTCCAGGCCAGCAGCGAGGTGGAACCGGCGCTCTTGGGAATGTCGTCGAAGAAGCCCTTGAGCCCCAGCACGTCTTCCTTCTTCATCTGCCAGGTGTCGGCCTTGCGGCCTTCGCCGTCGTAGAAGCCGGCCATCTCGCGCGCCGGAATGTAGACGTAGCCGGTATCCGGGCTGTAGGCCATCGGTTGCCAGTTATGCGCACCGCCGGAGCCGGGGAAGGTCAGTGCCGGGCGGTTTTCGTAGCGCGCGCCGTTGACCTCAACCGGCCGGCCGGTGGCCAGATCGACATGCGAGGCCCAGGTGACCTTGGCGATCTTCTCGGCGGAGACGAGCTTGCCGTTCTCGCGGTCGAGCACGTAGAAGAAACCGTTCTTCGGCGCGTGGTACAGCAGCTTGCGCGGCTTGCCGTCGATCTCGGCCGTGGCCGTGATCATGTCCATCGTCGAGTTGAAGTCCCAGGTCTCGTTCGGCGTGGTCTGGTAGTGCCAGACGTATTCGCCGGTGTCGGCATCGAGCGCCACCACCGAGCACAGGTAGAGGTTGTCGCCGCCACCGGGGTTGCGCAGCTGCGCGTTCCACGGCGAGCCGTTGCCGGTGCCGAGGTAGATGCGGTTGAACTCGGGGTCGTAGGTCATCGCGTTCCAGACCGTGCCGCCGCCGCCGAACTTCCACCACTCGCCGCTCCAGGTCTTGGCGGCTTTCTCCATCGCCTCGTTCTCGAAGCCGTCCGCCGGGTTGCCGGGCACGACCCACCAGCGCCACAGCTGCTTGCCGGTCTCGGCGTCGTAGGTGGTGACGTAGCCGCGCACCTGGCCGAAGTCGGCGCCGCCATGGCCGATGATGATCTTGCCGTTGAAGATGCGCGGCGCGCCGGTGATGTAGCGGTTGTCGCCCGGCTCGGTGGTCATCGTCTCCCACACCAGCTGGCCGGTCTTGGCGTCGAGCGCGAACAGCCGGCCGTCCTGCACGCCGGCGTAGACCTTGCCGTTCCAGAACGCGAGGCCACGGCTGCCCCAGGCGTAACGCATCTTCAGGGAGTCGACCTTGGGGTCGTACTTCCACAGCACCTGGCCGCTGCGCGCGTCGATGGCGTAGACGATGCTGTAGCCGACCGCGGTGTAGATCACCCCGTCCACCGCCACCGGCTGGCTGGAAACGTTCCAGACGTCCGACAGCTCCGTGGACCAGGCCAGGCCGAGCTGGGAGACGTTCTTCGTGTTGATCTGGTCGAGCGGGCTGAAACGCTGCTCGCTGAAGCTGCGGCCCCAGGCCGGCCAGTCGCGTCCGTCGGCCGTGTCCATCAGCGCCGTCTGATCGACGGTGGCGACGACCGGCGCGGTCGCGCCGAGGAAAGCTGCAGCCAGGAGGGCCGGCAGCTTGCGGATGATTGGCTTCATGAACACTCCCCATGCGCCCGAGATGGGCGCCTTCGCGCCCGCATTGTGGCCGCAGGGCCGCGCCTCACCTTCGGCCGAATGCAGTAGGGCGGGAATCCAGTGACGGCAATAGCGTGCGCGCCCGCTGCCGCTCAATCCCGGCGGCGCGCCGCGCCGATGCGCGTGTAGCCGACCGGCTTGGGCGTCCACGGCATGTAGCCTTCGAAGCGCAGTTCGACATCGAAGCCGGCCTCGCGCAGGTCGCGGTCCACGCGCCGGTTCAGATGACAGCCGCCGGCCAGCCGCGCCCACAGCGGATCGAGCCGGTCCTGCCAGCGGCAGACGGCGGCGTCGCAGGAGGCCCCGTGTTCGCAGAACAGCACCTGCCCGCCGGGCTTGAGCACGCGCCGCAGTTCGGCCATCGCCGACGGCACGTCGGGCAGCGTGCAGGCGGTGTAGGTCAGCACCGCGCAGTCGGCACTCGCGGTCTCCAGCGGGATCGATTCGGCACCGGCCGCGATCAGCTCCACCGGGATCGGGCAGGCGGCGATGGCGCGTGCGGCCGGCGCGGTCATCTCGAGGACCGGATCGACACCCCAGATGCGTTCGACGCGCGCGGGGTCGTACAGCGGCAGGTTGTGGCCGGGGCCGATGCCGATCTCCACCACGCGGCCCTGCGCCTCCGGCACGATGCGGCTGCGGAAGCGCCGCACGCCCTTCATGCCGCACAGCCCGCCGACCAGGCGCGGCATGACGTGGCGGTCGTACCAGCCGGGCGTTGCTTCAGGGTTGCGGTCTTGCATGCGGGCGCTCGGCGGGGACTCAGGCAACGGGCGGGGTTCGGGAAAGCATGAGCGCGAGCTTAGTCGCAGGCCCGCCGCATTTCGACCGCGACCGCGTTTGCCGCTAGGCTGCCGCCTCGTATGGACTCCCTGTCGCAGATCGCACTCGGCGCCGCCGTCGGCATCGCCGTCATGGGACGGCGCACGCCGCTGGCGCGCGCCGCGTTGTGGGGCGCGGTCTGCGGCACGCTGCCGGATCTCGATGCGCTGATCGACCACGGCGACGTGGTGCGCAACATGACGCTGCACCGCGCCGAATCGCACGCGCTGTTCTGGCTGACGCTGGCGGCGCCGTTCCTCGCCGCCGGCATTGCGCGCTTCCATCGCGAATGGGCGCTGTTCCGCCGCTGGTGGCTGGCGGTGTGGCTGGTGCTGATCACGCATCCGCTGCTCGACACGATGACGGTCTACGGCACGCAGCTGGCGCTGCCGTTCACGAACCACCCTTACGGGGTCGGCAGCATCTTCATCATCGACCCGCTGTACACGCTGCCGCTCATCGCCGGCGTGTGCGTGGCGCTGCGGCGGCGCGATGCGCGCGGCCTGCGCTGGAATCACGCAGGGCTGGCGCTGAGCACGCTGTATCTGGTCTGGGGCGTGATCGCGCAGCAGTGGGTTCGCACCACGGCCGAGGATGCGCTGCGCGCGCAGGGCGAGTCCGTGCAGGGCCTGCTGGTGACGCCAACCGCATTCAACAGCGTGCTGTGGCGCATCGTCGTGGTCACGCCGGACGCCTATCTCGAAGGCTTTCGCTCCCTGTTCGATGGCGATGCGCCGCTGCACTTCGACCGATTCGAGCGCGGCACCGTGTTGTACGAACCGTTGCGCGCGCACGATCCGGTGGCGCGGGTCAGTGCCTTCAGTCACGGGTTCTTCGAGCTGCACGAACGCGACGGGGTGGTCGGCATCGGCGATCTGCGCATGGGGCAGGCCCCGTATTTCTACTTCACGTTCGCCGTGGCCGAACGCGATGGCGATGGTGTGCTGCATCCGATTGCCCCGCGTTCGATCGGCGCCCGCCCGCCCATCGGCCCCGGCCTGCGCTGGTTATGGCAACGGATCTGGGACGCGGGGCCGATTCCGCCACGGGAGATGGAGCGAACGGGCGAGGTCACAACCGTGCCGCCCGCGCCGGCGACGCCCTGAAGCCAGCGGCCGTCGCCGCATCATCACGGCATAACGCGGCGGATCGCCGCGGATCGCGCCGACGCGCGCGCTCAGTCTGCCGCTTCGTCCGTGCGGATCGCGTTGCGGCCCGCCCCCTTGGCGGCATAGAGCGCGCGGTCGGCCGCCTTGAACAGGCTTTCCGATTCGTTGTCCGAGCCGTAGCGGGTGGCGATACCGATGCTGCATGTGACCACGCCGCGCGGCGAGTCGGCATGCGGCATCGCGCGTGTCGCCAGGTCGCGATGAATGGCGCCGGCAATCGCGCGCGCCTCGTCCAGCGTCGCGGCCGGCAGTAGCAACGCGAACTCCTCGCCACCGATGCGTGCGAACAGCGCGTCCTCCGACGGCAGGTGCGTACGCACCAGCGCGGCGAACTGGCGCAGGCAACGATCGCCGGCGGCGTGGCCATAGTGGTCGTTGTAGCGCTTGAAGTAGTCGAGATCGAGCAACAGCAGGCTCAGCGGCGAGACGCTGCGCTGCGCCGCGGCGACCTCCTGCCGCAGCCGCTGGTCGAACCCGCGACGGTTCACCGCCTCGGTCAGGCTGTCGATGTAGGCCAGCCGTTCGAGTTCGGTCTGCGCGCGGCGCAACGCGCGCTCGGCCTCGATGCGATCGTGAATGTCGGAGATGCCGCCGATCAGCCGCTCCGGACTGCCATCCGTACCGCGCTGCCAGTTGGCGCGCGCGTTGAACCAGCGATAGCCGCCGTAGCCGGTGCGCAGGCGCATGTCGAAGTTGAAGCGATCCTTGCGCTCCAGGCTATCCACCGCGGCGGTCACCACCGCTTCACGATCGTCGGGGTGAATCAGTTCGAGCATCCGCTCGCTGGTCGGCGGCAACGTCTCCGGCGTATAGCCGAGCAGTTCGTAGAAGCGGTCGGAACCCCACCAGCTGCCGCGCGCGCCGTCGCGGCCGAGCCGGTTCTCCCAGACGCCGACCTGCAGACCCTGCATGGCCATGCGAAAGCGCAGCTCGCTTTCGCGCAGCTGCCCGGTCAGCGCAGCGGTGGCGCGGCTGTTGCGGATTTCGGTGTGGCCCATGCGCAGCACATCTTCGTAAGGCGGCAGCGTCTGCAACAGCAGATGGAACAGCGGGCAGGCGATCAGCAGCCACAGCGCCAGCACGACGACGCCGTCGCGCTGCGGCGTCACGTCCGGAATACGGACGAAGCCGCTGACGACGATGATCGCGGTCGCGCCCCACATCAGCCAGACCGCGATCACCGCGATGCGCGTGCGCGACAGGGCCAGCGCGGCCAGGCTGATGAACGGCAGGAACGACAGGATCGGCCTGAAGATGTAGACGTCGGGATCGTGCAGCAACGGGCCGTGGTAGGAGAAGTAGACCCGCTGCAGGAATCCGAAGGCGCCCACCGCAATCAAGGCGATCGAGAGCCGGTCCTCGGCAAGCTCGTCACCGCGCCGGATCACCCGCATCAACGCGATTGCCAGCCCCCCGCAGATCAGACCGACGGCCAGGAAGATGATCCATTCGATCGTGGAGCGCGTTGGCAAGACGTAGGTCGATACCGCGCCGGTTCCGAACAGCGCAGCGATCAGCCACGCCGCTGCCATTAACGCACGGCGACGTGTGCGCTGATGCGATACCAGCATGGGCTCTTCCGACTCGCCGAACGCAGCAGCTGAATTTTCCGTCATGAGAGGCTTGTACGACGACACGTGGCAGTGGATGCACGCCCATGCAGGATCGGCACGAAGACCTGCCGATTACGAAGCGACGTCAGCATGCCGACCGAACGCATCACCGGCAAGCCGACATCGTCGAGCGCAGCGCGTTGGCGTGACCGGCGCCGCAGCAATGCGCGTCGGGGTGGCTGACGTCAGCGCGCCGACGCGCGCCGGCACAGCAGGATGCCGCCGAGCACGATCGCCCCGCCCAGCGCCTGCTGCGCGCCGAAGGCTTCCGCGAGCAACAACCACGCGAACACGGCCGCCGCTACCGGCTGCATCAGCAGGCTCACCGCCGAGAACGACGCGGGCAGATGCGCGAAGCCGAACGCGATCAGGCCCTGGCCCCCGACGTGCGAGAGCAGCGCCAGACCGATCACCACCCACCAGCCCTGCATCGACTGCGGCCAGAACGGTTGCGGTTCCAGCAAGGCGATCGGCAACACCGCCAGTGCCGCGGCCGCCGTGGTCCAGACCATCACCGCCAGCGTGCCGTGATGCGCGCGGCTGCGGCTCAACACCAGCAGGTAGCCGGCGTAGAACAGCGAGGTGACGATCGCCAGGCCATCGCCGATCAACGTGCGCGTGGAGATGCCGAGGCTGTCCGCCATCAGCACGACGGCGCCGGCCAGCGTCAGCAGCAGCCCAAACCAGAAGCCGGCGCCAATACGTTCGCGAAACCACCCCCACGCCACCAGCGCCACCCACACCGGCGCGAGGTTGGTCAGCAACGTGGCGTTGGCCACCGAGGTCCAGTGCAGCGAGTGATGCCAGACGGAGAGATCGCCGGCAAAGAACAGGCCGCCGAGCAGCAGGCCCCAGGGCAGGCGCGCACTGTGCGGAAACACGGGCTCGCGTGCACCGGGCCGTGCGGGTGCTGCGCGACGTTCGGCGATCAGCCAGGCCGGCACCAGCACGAGCAGCGCCAGTGCGAGGCGCCAGAACGCGACCGCGCTGGGTCCGACGTCGGACAGGCGCACGAAGATCGGCGCCAGGCCGATCAGCGTGGCACCGCCGATCAGCGCCGGCAGCGCGCGCGCATCGGCACTCATGCGCGCGTCAGCCAGTCGCGCCGCGAGCGCTCGTAATCGCGCACCTCGGTACCGAACACGCGATCCCAGATGCCGAGAAAGCCGGCGTAGTTGCCGCGCACCTGCGCGTGATGGAAGTCGTGATGCAGCGCGCCGTGCGAGCCGGGCAGCCAGCGCGTGGGCGAGAACGGCAGCGCATAACCGCAGTGGCCTTCCGCCGCCTCCCATTGCCGGAACGCGATCCAGATCCACAGCAACACCACATGCGCGCCGAGCAGGGCCGGGCCGAGAAACGCGAGCGTGCCGGTCAGCACGTATTCGACCGGGTGCATGTAGTGCCCGCTGATCGCCCACGGCGCGAGGATGCGGTGATGACGCCCATGCACGTGCCGCAGCAGGAAGCGGCCGTGCATCGCGCGGTGCAGCCAGTAGTAGAGGAAGTCGTCGAGGTAGAGGCAGAACAGCAGTTGCAGCACCAGCACCCACCAGGCCGGCAGCGGGCCGAGATGGATGCCGGACAGGCTCATCAGCGGCCAGCCCGCCACGGCGGCGGCCAGCATCCAGCTGTTGTTGATCGCCCACTGCCGCAACGAGCGACGCACCATCAGCGGCCCCTGCACCAGCAGCCCGCGCGCCTCGGCGTCGGCGTCGGTCAGCCCGCGATTACCGCGCCCGCTCTGGATGCGGAAGCGCCGCGCCCAGGCCGGGTCGCGCGCGGCGAGCGCCGTCAGCGGCCCCGCGAACACCAGGAACGCGACCATGCTCAGCAGCACCGTGCCCAGCACGACGGGCACGAAGCGCGGGTCGCCGTAGGCGGCCAACAGGCTCTCGCAGAGGGTTTGCATGGGCGCCACCTTAGCCGCTCGGCGCCCGCGTATCATCGGCACGCCCCACAGACGCCCTCGGGCGCGGCGGCAGGTCCTTATTCACATCCGGCCCCACACGAAAACGCCCGTCACAATCAAGAGCGACTTTCGTCAGATTATTGACATGTTCGTGGAAGCCACTGAATCAGATCGATTTATTTTGTCATCTTGCCCGCATCCAACCGCCGGGCCGTGGCCTTGCCGCGCGGGCGTATTGAACGCCCGTCCGAGCGTCCACACAGTTATCCACAAGCTGTGAGCGCCCGTCTGATCAGCGTCGCGGTGCCCGTTCCCCTGTATCCGGCCTACGACTACCGGGTGCCCGCGGACTGGGAGGCGGCCCCGCGCCGCGGTTGCCGCGTGCGCGTGCCGTTCGGGCGCCGCACGCTGGTGGGCGTGGTGATCGCGCCGCCGCGTCCGCTGGACGGGCAAGCCGCCGACTACAAACCCGCCGAAGCCCTGCTCGACGCGCAGCCCCTGCTGCCGGCCGAACTGCTCGGCCTCTGCGAATGGGCGGCCGGCTACTACCAGCATCCGCTCGGCGAGGTGCTGGCCGGCGCGCTGCCGGGCCGCTTCAAGCGCGGCGCCGACGCGTGCTACGACGCCCCGCTGGCGCTGCGACTCACCGACGAGGGCCGCGCGGCACTGGAAACGCTGCCGCCGCGCCAGCGCGCCCTGCGCGGCGCGCTGGAACGCCTGATCGACGGACCGCAGGCCGAATCCGCGATACCCGCCGCGCCGCGCCGGCGCCTGCTGGAACGCGGCTGGATCGCACGCGAGATCGCCGCGCCGGCGGCGATGCCGCCCGGCATTGCGGCGCCGACGCCAACCGCCGAACAGGCGGCCGCCTGGACCGAACTGCGCGACGCGAACGGTTTTGCGCCGAGCCTGCTCGAAGGCGTGACCGGCAGCGGCAAGACCGAGCTGTACCTGCGCCTGATCGAGGAACAGCTCGCCCAGGGCCGGCAGGCGCTGGTGCTGGCCCCGGAAATCAGCCTGACGCCGCAGCTGCTGGCGCGATTCCGCGAGCGCCTGGGCGCGGGCGTGGTCGGCTTTCACTCGGGTCTCGGCGAGCGCGAGCGCGAGCAAGCCTGGCTCGCCGCACGCGAGGGCCAGGCACGCGTCGTGGTCGGCACCCGCTCGGCGGTGTTCGTGCCGTTCGCACGGCTCGGCCTGATCATCGTCGACGAGGAACACGACGCCAGCTACAAGCAGCAGGACGGCTTCCGCTACTCGGCGCGCGACGTCGCCGTGGTGCGCGCACAGAAGCTGCAGATTCCGGTGCTGCTCGGCAGCGCGACGCCGTCGCTGGAGACGCTGCACAACGCACGCGCCGGCCGCTATCGCCACGTGCGCCTGCTGCGCCGTGTGCAGGATCGTGCGCCGCCGCGCGTGCGCGTGCTCGACGTGCGCGGCCAGAAGCTCGACCACGGCCTGTCGCCGCCGCTGCTGCAGGCCATCGACCGCACGCTGGCTGCCGACGGCCAGGCGCTGCTGTTCATCAACCGTCGCGGCTACGCGCCGCTGCTGCTGTGCCACACCTGCGCGTGGAGCGCGCCGTGCACGCAATGCGATGCGCGCATGACCCTGCACCGCGGCCGCGGCCTGCTGATCTGCCATCACTGCGGCGCCCAGCAGCCGGTGCCACGCGAGTGCCCGTCCTGCGGCGCGCGCGCGCTGACGCCGGTCGGGCAGGGCACCGAGCGCATCGAACAGGCGCTGGCCAACCGCTTTCCGCAGTACCGCGTCGAACGCTTCGATTCGGACCGCGTCGCCACGCCGGCGCGGCTGACGCAGTTGCTCGACGACATCCGCGCGCGCCGCATCCACCTGCTGGTCGGCACGCAGATCCTGGCCAAGGGCCACGACTTTCCGGGGCTGGCGCTGGTCGGCATCGTCTCCGCCGACCAGGCGCTGTACGGCGCCGACTTCCGCGCGATCGAACGCATGGGCCAGCTCGTCACCCAGGTGGCCGGCCGTGCCGGTCGCGCCGAGGCGCCCGGCGAGGTCTGGCTGCAGACGCATGAACCCGAGCATCCGCTGCTCAGGACGCTGGTCGAACGCGGCTACGGCGCGCTCAGCGACGAACTGCTGCGCGAGCGCGAGATCACCGGCCTGCCGCCGTACGCGCACCTGGTGCTGTTGCGCGCCGAGTCGCAGCAGCCGGCGGCGGCCATGCGTTTTCTCGACAGCGTTGCGCCGCTGTTCGCCGACGCGCGCGGCGTGACGGCGATGGCGCCGATCCCGTCCGGCATGGAGCGGCGCGCCGGCTATACCCGCGCGCAGTTGCTGCTGCAATCGTCGAGCCGCGCGGCGCTGCACCGCGCGCTGGCCGAGCGCGTGCCGCGCTTTGCCGCCTTGCCGCAGGCGCGTGCGGTGCGCTGGTCGGTGGACGTCGATCCGGCCGACCTGATGTGAGCCCGCCAGCGCGCGCCCGACGGCGAAGCGCCCGATTCCGCCCCGCGTGCGGGGCTTGCGGGTAAAATCGCCGGCCTTGCGCCTGCCGGCGCCGTTGCCCCGCGCTGTCGCCGCTCCCGATGAAAGCCCGCCTCCAAACGCTGTTGAGCCAATCGCTGTCCGCCACGCTGACCGAGTTCGGCGCGGAGGCGCAGCCCGCGATCCAGCTCGACGCCACCAAGGACCCGAAGTTCGGCGACTTCCAGACCAATCTCGCGCTGCAGCTCGCCAAGCCGCTGGGCAAGCCGCCGCGCGCGGTGGCCGAGGTGCTGGTGCGTCACCTGCCGGCGTCGGCCGAGGTCGCCAAGGTCGAGATCGCCGGCCCCGGCTTCATCAACTTCTTCCTCAACAAGGCCGCGTTCCAGGACGTGGTTGCGCGCGTGCTCGACGAAGGCGACGCCTACGGCCGCGACGATTCCGGCACGCAGGGCCGCATCATGGTGGAGTTCGTGTCCGCCAATCCGACCGGACCGATGCACGTCGGCCACGGCCGCGGCGCCGCCTACGGCGACTCGATCGCCAAGCTGCTCGCCGCCACCGGCTGGACCGTATGGCGCGAGTATTACATCAACGACGCCGGCCGCCAGGTCGACGTGCTCGCGGTCAGCGTCTGGCTGCGCTATCTGCAGATCTGTGGCGAGGCGGTGGACGTGGCGCGCCGCGGCTATCCCGGCGAGTACATCAAGCGCACCGCGAGTGCGCTGCACGAGCAGCACGGCCGCGCTTTCCACAAGCCCGCCGCCGAGGTGCTCGCCGGCCTGCCGGAGGATGCGCGCGCGCCCGACAACGCCACCGACGCGCAGAAGGATGCCGCCAAGGCCCAGCAGGAGCGTTATCTCGACGCGATCATCGAGCGCACCAAGGCGCTGCTCGGCGACGGCTACGCGCTGATCCAGCGCACGGCGCTGGACGATCAGCTCGCCGTGATCCGCAAGACGCTGGCCGACTTCAACGTCGGCTTCGACCAGTGGACCTCGGAGAAGGCGCTGGTCGACAGCGGCTTCGTGGTCAAGGCGCTGAAGCGCCTCGCCGACAAGGGCCTGACCTACGAGAAGGACGGCGCGCTGTGGATGAAGACCGAGTCCTTCGGCGACGAAAAGGACCGCGTGCTGGTCAAGGCTGACGGCGCCGCGACCTACTTCTGCAATGACCTTGCGTACCACATCGACAAGCTCGACCGCGGCTGGCCGATCCTGATGGACGTCTGGGGCGCCGATCACCACGGCTATATCGCGCGCGTGCGCGCCGCGATCGAGGCGCTGACCGATCGCAAGGACGCGCTCAACGTGCAGCTGATCCAGTTTGTGACGCTGTCGTCCGGGCGCATGGGCAAGCGCAGCGGCAACTTCGTGACCTTGCAGGATCTGATCGACGAAGCCGGCACCGATGCCACGCGTTTCTTCTACCTGACGCGCTCGCACGACCAGCACCTCGAATTCGACATCGACCTGGCGCGCTCGCAGTCCAACGACAACCCGGTCTACTACGTGCAGTACGCGCATGCGCGCATCTGCCGCGTGTTCGAGCAGCTGCGCGACAAGGGCGGCGCCTGGAGCGCGGACGCCGGCAAGGCCGCGCTGCCGCGACTCGACAACGAACACGAGAAAGCGCTGCTGACGCTGCTCAACCGCTATCCGGAAATGCTGCGCAAGGCGGCGGCGGCGTACACGCCGCACACCGTCGTGTTCTTCCTCAAGGATCTGGCCGAGGCGCTGCACAGCTACTACAACCAGCACCGCTTCCTGCTCGACGACGACGCCGAGCTGCAGGCCGCGCGTCTGGCGCTGGTGCAGGCCACCGGCCAGGTGATCCGCAACGGCCTGTCGATCCTCGGCGTCAGCGCGCCGGAGAAGATGTAATGGCCCGCGACTACGCGCAGCGCTCGGGCGGCGGTCGCAATCAGGCGCGCAGCAAGGGCAAGGGCAAATCCGGCGGCGGCATGCCGGGCTGGGTCTGGCTCGCAGCGGGCCTGTCCGTCGGCCTGGCGGTAGCGGCGCTGGTCTATATCCAGCGGCCGGCCGGCGCGATGCCCGGCGCCGACCGCGGCGCGGCGGCGGTGGCGCCCGATGCCGCGACCGAGACGCGCGCCGACGGCCGCAAGAAGAAGAACGCACCGATTCCGCTCCCGCCCAAGGAAAAGGAACGCTTCACGTTCTACGAAATCCTCAAGGGGCAGGAAGTCGTGATCCCGCGCGAGGAGATCAAGGCTGCCGCGCCGCCGAGCACGGTGGACACCGGCACCGGCAGCTTCCTGATCCAGGTGGCCTCGTTCCGTGCGCAGGCCGACGCCGAGCGGCAGAAGGCGAGCCTTGCGCTGATCGGCATCGAATCGCGCATCGAAAGCGTGACGATCGACAACCGCGAGACGTTCTATCGCGTGCGCATCGGACCGATGAGCGACTGGAACCGCGTGCAGACCACGATGACGCGGCTCGAGGAGAACGGCATCAGCGCGCTGGTGGTGAAGCTGCGCTGAGCGGTTCGCGGCGACGCCTCGCGCTTGCGACATCGCGCGATGCGTGTTTCCCTGTGGGCGAATTCGAATGCTCGCCTCGGGGATGGTGCACCTTCACGCCTACGATTACGCGGCCATCGGCTGCTATTTCCTGATCACCACGGCCATCGCGATCTGGGTATCGCGCGCACGGCCTGATTCGGAAGATCTGTTTCTCGCCGGACGCAGCCTCGGGCCCATTGCCGTGGGCTTCTCCCTGTTCTCCGCAAACGTCTCCTCGGACACGTTGATCGGTCTGCCCGGTGCGGCCTACGTCAGCGGCATCGCCGTGGCCAACTACGAGTGGATGGCCGGCGTGGTGCTGCTGTTCACCGTGTTCTTCGTCACGCCGATCCTGATGCGGGCGCGCGTCACGACGATGCCCGAGCTGATGGAGCGCCGCTTCGATCCGCGACTGCGCAAGTATCTGGCGGCGGTGACCCTGTTCCTGTCGGTGGTGCTCGACACCGCCGCAACGATGTACGCCGGTGCGCTGGTGACGATCACCTTCATCCCCGGCCTGGAGCTGTGGCAGGTGTGCCTGGTCATCGCCCTGTTCACCGGCGCCTACACGGCGGCCGGCGGCCTGCGCGCCGTGGTCTACACCGAGATCCTGCAGGCGATCGTGCTGCTCGGCGGCGCCGGACTGCTGGCCTACCTGGTGTTCGGCCGCTTCGACTACTCGTGGCAGGCGGTGGTCGACGCCGCACGGCCGCGCGATCTGTCGCTGGTGCGCCCACTCGATGACGCCACGCTGCCGTGGCTCGGCTTGATCACCGGCGTGCCGATCGTCGGCTTCTACTACTGGACGATGAATCAGTACGTGATCCAGCGCGTGCTCGGCGCCCGCGATGTCGAGACGGCCGGTCGCGCCGCACTGATCGCCGCCACGCTCAAGCTGCTGCCGCTGTTCCTGATGGTGTTGCCCGGCGTGATGGCGGTGTCGCTGCTGCCGAACCTGGAACACGCCGACAGCGTGTTCCCCACCATGGTCGCGACCTTCGCACCCGACGGCGTTCGCGGGTTGATCCTCGCCGGTCTGATCGCGGCACTGATGTCGACGGTATCCGCGACGCTGAACGCCTCGGCCACGCTGATCACGATGGACTTCATCCAGCCGCGTCGGCCCGACTGGGATTCGCATCGGCTCGCGCGCGTCGGCCGCATCGTCACCCTGCTGATGGCGCTGGTTGCGGCGGCGTGGGCGCCGATGATCCGTCACTTCGAGGGTCTGTGGTCCTACCTGCAGCAGGTGTTTGCGTTCGTCGCCTCGCCGCTGGTGGCCACGTTCCTGATGGGCCTGTGGGTGCGGCGGCTCGGCGCCGGCGCCGCGCTGCGCGGGCTGATCAGCGGCCATGTCCTGAGCGCACTGCTGTTCGCAGCCCGCGAGTTCGGTTGGGTGAGCCTGCACTTCACCGTGATCGGCGGCGTGCTGTTCGCGGCGACGGCGGCGCTGACGTTCCTGTGGATGCAGGCGCTGGGCGAGGCCGACCGGCCGCGCGACGACGATCCGCGCCTGGCGCTAGTGTCGAGACGCGGGCTTGCCGGAGTCTCCGTCGCCGTCCGGACCGGCGCGATCGTGGTGCTGGGGTTGATCGTCGGTCTGGTGATTGCGTTCCGCTGATCCCACGCCGTGGGCGAGCGTTGCGGTCTCCAGCCCGTAGTAGTCCCGCAGCAGGTCGTACAGCTCGGCGTGATGGCGGCGCAGGTCGGCGCCGCGCTGGAAGTAGGCCTCCGTCACCACGCCGAAGAACTCGCCCGGACTTTCGGCGCCGTAGGGATCGAGCACCGGCGGGCGGCGATGGCGCTGCAGACGCTTGTACTCGCGCTCCATGACCTGGGCCCAGCGCGTGTAGTCGCGCAGCGCCGGTGCGCCCTCGGCGTGCGTCGATTCGTCGTCGAGCTGGTGTGCAAACTCGTGCGCCACCACGTTGACCTCGTCGCCGTCCAGCGCCGCCTGCACATCGGCCCAGGACAGCACCACCCGGTCGCCTTGCCAGGATTCGCCGATCTGCTCGATCGGTTCGTCGTGCACCAGACCGAACTCGTCCGGCTCGTCGTGCCGCACGAGGAAGGCATCCGGATACAGCAGGACGCTGCGTACCGCCGGAAACACCTCGGCGTCGGGCCGCAGGATCAGCAGGCAGGCCAGACCGGCAACCGCGATCTTCATGTCGTCGGTGACGTCGAGATCGTTGCACCCGACGAAGCGCTTGCCGCGCAGAAAGCGTTCGACCTGCTGCTCGTACTGGGCGCGTCGATCCGCGGGCACCGCCGCCGCCTGCGGCACGGCGCGATGGAGCCGCTCGCGCCAGTGCGCGGGCAGCGTCGTCTGCACCGCGCGACCGCGTGGCCGCCGCACCCAGCGCCACGCCAGCGCCACCGCCACCAACAGCGCGCCCAGCGCCAGGCCGGCTTCGACGGGCAGCGTCATCAGGCCGGCGTCAGATTGGCGTAGCTGAGCATCAGCCACTTGGTGCCGCTGGATTTGAAGCGCACCTCGATGCGCGTGCGATCGCCGTCGCCGTCGAACGCCAGCACCGTGCCCTCGCCGAATTTCTCGTGCCGCACCTGCTGCCCGAGCCGCAAACCGCCGGGCCCGGCTTCGCGGGCGAAGGTGTCGTTGAGCTTGGGCCGCTGCGTCGGCACGTAGTCACCGCGACGTTCGCCATACGCGATGCGCGGCTCCTGCACACCGCCGCCGTAGCCGCCACCCCCATAGCCACCACTGCCGTAGCCGCCCTGACCGCCGTAGCCGCGCGCCGCGAACGCCGGCCGCACGATGTGCGCTCGCGGCCGCGTCTCGACCAGGCATTCCGGCGGAATTTCCTTGATGAACTGCGACGGCGCGCCGAGTTGCTCGACGCCGTGCACGCGTCGCATCTCGGCATGGCTCATGTACAGGCGCTGGCGCGCACGCGTGATGCCGACGTAACAGAGACGGCGCTCCTCCTCGAGGTTGCCTTCTTCCAGGCTGCGGCGGCTCGGGAACAGGCCCTCTTCGACGCCGACCATGAACACGATCGGGAACTCCAGGCCCTTGGCCGCGTGCAGCGTCATCAGCTGCACGCAATCCTCGCCGGGTCCGGCCTGCTCCTCGCCGGATTCCAGCGCGGCGTGCGTCAGGAAGGCCGTCAGCGGATCCAGCTCCGGCGACGGCTCCTCACCCTCGACGCCCACCGGGGCCGGCTGACGCTCGAAACTGCGCGCGGCATTGATCAGCTCGTCGAGGTTCTCCAGCCGGCCCTCGGCCTGTTCGCCCTTCTGCTTGCGATAGTGATCGCGCAAGCCGGAACGCTCGATCACCAGTTCGGTGGCCTTGGACAGCGGCATCGTTCGCGTATCGGCGGCCAGTCCTTCGATCAGCGCCTGGAACTGCTTGAGCGCCGTGCCGGCGCGCGCCAGCGCCGGACCGATCGTGTCGGCCGCCGACCACAGCGACAGCGCGTGGGCGCGCGCATGGGCACGCAGCTTCTCCAGCGAGGTCGCGCCGACACCGCGCCCCGGCGCGCCGACCGCCCGCTCGAAGCTGACATCGTCGTCGCGGTTGTGCAGCAACCGCAGCCACGACAGCGCGTCCTTGATTTCCATGCGCTCGAAGAAGCGTAGGCCGCCGTAGATGCGATAGGGCAGGCGCGCGCGGATCAGCGTCTCTTCGAGCACGCGCGACTGCGCACCGGTGCGATACAGCACCGCCAGATCGCGATGCGCGCAGCGGCCGTCCAGATGCTCCTTGATGCGGTTGACGACGAACTCGGCCTCGTCGTACTCGTTGAACGCGGCGTAGAAATGGATCGGCTCGCCGTCGCTGCCGTCGGTCCACAGGTTCTTGCCCAGGCGCCCGGCGTTGCGTGCGATCAGTCCGTTCGCCGCCTTGAGGATGTTGCCGGTGGAGCGGTAGTTCTGCTCCAGGCGCACGACCTCGCAGCCCGGAAAATCCTTGGACAGCTTGAGCATGTGATCGACACGCGCGCCGCGCCAGGAGTAGATCGACTGGTCGTCATCACCGACCGCAAACATCACGCCGCCGGGGCCGGCGAGCACGCGCAGCCAGTCGTACTGCAGCTTGTTGGTGTCCTGGAACTCGTCAACCAGGATGTGGCGAAAGCGGCGGCGGTAATGCGCCTGGATGTCGGCGTTGTCGCGGCACAGCTCGAAGGCGCGTAGCAGCAGCTCGGCGAAATCGACCACGCCCTGGCGCTCGCAGGCCTGCTGGTAGGCGGTGTAGACGCGCACCAGCTGGCGCTGGCTGAAATCGCTGGCATCGCCGAAGTGCTGCGGCCGGCGCGCTTCTTCCTTTTGCGCATTGATCCAGCCGGTCACGGTCTTGGCCGGCCACTGCTCCTCGTCCATCTCCAGCGACTTGATCGTGCGCTTGACCAGACGCACCTGATCGTCGGCGTCGAGGATCTGGAAGTTCTGCGGCAGGCCGGCTTCCTTCCAGTGGTAACGCAGCAGCCGGTGCGCGATGCCGTGGAAGGTGCCAACCCACATCGCGCGGATCGGCACATCGACGAGTTGCGCGATACGGCCGCGCATCTCGTTGGCGGCCTTGTTGGTAAAGGTGACCGCCAGGATCGACATCGGCGATACCTGCTCGGCAGCAATCAGCCAGGCGACGCGGTGCGTGAGCACACGCGTCTTGCCGGAGCCGGCACCGGCGAGCACCAGTCGGTGTTCGGGCGGCGCCGTCACCGCGTCCTTCTGTGCGGGGTTCAGATCGGCAACGAGCGGGGACAGATCGGCGTCGGGAAAAAGCATGCGTGAATTCTACCGCCGCAGGGCAGGGACACCGCCGACGCGCGCCGGCGGTGCCGCGAGAGACGTGAACGATCAGCTCGCTACGGTCTTCTTCTTGCGCTTGCCGCGCATGCGCAGGTTCAGCAGCTCCACCCCTACCGAGAAGCCCATCGCGAAGTAGACATAGGCCTTGGGTACGTGGAAGCCCATGCCTTCGCCGATCAGCACCATGCCGATCAGGATCAGGAACGACAGCGCCAGGATCTTGATCGTCGGGTGCGCTTCGACGAAGCGCGACACCGCGCCGGCGAAGAACATCATCACGCCGATGGCGATGATGATCGCGGCGACCATGACCGGCACGCGATCCGTCATGCCGATCGCCGTGATCACCGAATCCAGCGAGAACACGATGTCCAGGATCATGATCTGGACGATCACGCTGGCAAAACTGATCGAGGCGACCTTGCCGATCACATCGTCGGGGCCGTGACCGTCATCGCCCTCGACCTGCTCGTGAATCTCCAGCGCCGCCTTGCCCAGCAGGAACAGACCGCCACCGAACAGGATGATGTCGCGGCCCGACACGCCGTGGTCGAACAGGTGAAACAGCGGCGTCGTCAGCTTGGCCAGCCAGGCCAGCGACATCAGCAGGCCGATACGCGTCAGGCAGGCGCCGGCCAGACCGATGGTGCGCGCACGGGCGCGCTGATGCTCCGGCAGCTTGTTGGCCATGATCGACAGGAAAATGATGTTGTCGATGCCCAGGACGATTTCCAGGGCGGCCAGCGTGATGAGGGCGATCCAGAGTTCGGGTTCGAGCAGAGCGTGCACAGGCCGTATCACCAGGGAGAGCGGCCGGCATTGTAGCCGCTCCCCCCGGACGCAACCGGCTGTCTTACAGCGTCTTCAGGTACTCGAGGATCGCCTGGCGTTCCTGGACGGTCAGCGCGTCGGTGAACGTGTGCCCGCCATTGCCGTTGCCCAGGATGCGGGTGTCGTAGACCAGGCGCTTGTCGCCGGATCCCGGCGTCGGGTCCGGAAGGCTGACCAGGCCGGTCCAGCTCACCGCGCCGTTGAGGAAGTTCTGCACCATCTGCACCAGCGACGGGCCCTGATCGCTGACCGGATTGCAGTTGCTGAGGGCATTGCCGGGCATGTCGCCGCAGGCGAGCACGTCATGCTTCCAGCCGACGGCGGCGGTGTCGTAGGCGACGCCGAACCGCTGGTCGAAGCCCTTGATGCCGTCCTTCTCCTGCAGCAGACGCCGCCAGATCGCCGGGCGCTGCGTCGAATCCAGTACCTGTTCCAGCGTCGGCACCGAACCGTTATGGAAGTACGGCGCCGTGGCCCAGACACCGTAGAGCGGCGGCGCCTGATAGCCGATCACATCCTTCTCCCAGCCGCAGACGCCCATCGGCCGCAGCGGCAGCGGCAGCATGTCGTCCAGCGCCTCGACCAGCGGATTCTTGTCTTCCGGCGCGACGTAACCCGGCACGCCGTCCTGATAGCCCCAGAACGTCGTGTCCCAGCGCTCGCGCAGCGTCGGCGTCAGCATGTCGGAGCGTGCGCGGTCGGTGCCGATCACCGCCAGCGGCGAGATGTGGCCGGCCACGCCTTCCAGCGCCGGCGTCGGCAGGAAATTCGGATCGTTGACGTAGCGCGGCGAGTAGGCGCCGTGACAGCTCGCGCAGGAGCCGTTGCCGCCCAGCGGCTTCGGTGCCTCGGCGTTGGATGCATGCGCCCACAGATCCTTGGTGTGGAACAGCACCGCCCCCTGCTCGGCCAATGCGGTGTCGATCGCCAGCGGGAATTCCGGCGATTCCAGCGACAGGAAGAAGGCTTCCAGGTCCTGGTCGTAAAGCTCGATGCGATCGCGGTACTTCTTGCCATCAGCCGTCAGCAGTTCCTGGAACTCGCCCGGCCCGGCCGCCATGATGATGCGCGTGGAGTCGTTGGAGACGCCCGCATCGAAGAACTTGCGCGGCCGCGAGCCCATGTTCCACCACGGCGGCGTGTCCTGCGTATGCGCCAGCGGATGCGCCACGTCGATCACGCCGGTCAGGCCGACGACGGTCTTCAGCGGATTCGGGTTCAGGCCCAGAGAGTCCAGGTCGAGCACCGTGATCAGGAACTCGAAGGCACCGACCGCATTGTTCTGGCCGCGCTGCTTGATGCCGATGTTGAACAAGGTGTCCACCGACAGCGGCGGCAGCAGCGTGCTGACCATCGTGCCGGCGAACGGCGAGGCGTCCTGGCCGGACATGATGACGTCGTAGTTGTTGTTGCCCAGGCCGAGGTTCTTCACCGTCAGCAGGTTCTCGCCGAGCGCCGGATCGCCGATCTGGCCGCCGTGGCACTGGAAGCAGGCCGCGGTGCCGATCTGGCCGGTCCACTGCCCGTTCTCGTCCTTGCGCTGGCGCAGACCCAAGGGCAGCCGACCGGTACCGCCGTTGGTGGCGTTCGGGTCTTCGCCCGCCAGCGGATACGGGTTGTGGAACGGCGCATGGTTGAGGCCGTAACGCAGCGTGTACAACGCATCGAAATCGTCCGGGCGACCGGGCAGACCCCATTTCTCCCAGGTGGCGTTGTGCGACTCGGCATCGGCAGCGCCGACCGGCAGCTCATCCATCAGGAAGGCGAGGCCGCGGTCGCGACGCGTGCGGTACTCGCCGCAGGTCTTCGCCTGCTGTTCTTGCGCGGGCAGATTGGCGTGGCAGTCCTGCCAATACGAGTTGAAGAACACCGCACGATCGGCGGCGATGCCGGGCTGCACCAGCGTGCGCGGGTCCTGCGGGAGCGCCGCCGTGTCGGCCTTGCCGTCGCAGAACGTCTCCCATACATGCCGTGCGCGCTTGCTGCCCAGCAGCGGCTGCTCCTGGGCGACCGGCCCACTGCCGGCGCCGTCGAGACAGCCCTGGGGGTTGTCGAAGCACGTGAGCAGGGTGTCGACGTCTCTGTAGGGCGCACTGTCTTTGGCCCAGGGCTGTCCGCCGCTGTGTGGCCGTTCCTGGCCGGAGGCCATCAGCAGGATTCGGGATATGGGGTTGTTGCCGCCCAGGGCTTCCCAGGAGGCTCTTAATGCCGCCAGGTCGTTGCCCGGATGGGCG
>DASWWX010000054.1:0-96149 GCA_036405815.1 Solimonas sp.
GCTGGTGGTGGGCGGCGTGACATAGCCGCCGGAGACGTCGGTGTGCTGCTCGTCCCGGCGATCGGTGTTGCGGCTCTGCAGTTCGAACCAGTCGTAGCCTTGCTGCAGCGTCAGTTCCGAGGCGCGCAGCAGTGCGTAGTCCTGGACGGTGCCCGATGCCGTGAGCGTGTTGCCGGCAAAGACCACGCGATAGCGGTTCTCGCTCACGCGCGTTTCAGAATAGCCCTCGGCACCGGGCTTGTCGGCCGGCCGGTAAGGCGTGGGGGTGGCGCAGCCCGCGAGCAGCGCGGCAGCCAGACCCAGCGGGGCGAGCCCGGCAAGGCGATGGATCGACATGGTGACCTCCTGAGAACAGCGTTTCTGTCATGCGGTGTCCGGTCGTTGCCGGCTGGCCGTGTCGCCGAGCCCGGCGACAGCCTAGACTCTGGCATCGTCAGGGAGAACATACGATGAACGAGCCGTTTCCGATGCTGCAGCCGGTCGTGGCGCTGGTGTTGTGGTCGATGGTGATGTGGGGGTGGATGTACGCCACCCGCATCCCGGCGATCCAGCGCGCGCGGATGAAGCTGGACTCTGATGCGCCGCGCGGCGAACAGATGAGCCAGTTGCCGCCCGCCGTGCGCTGGAAAGCCGACAACTACAACCACCTGATGGAGCAGCCGACGATCTTCTACGCCGCCGCACTGGCGCTGGCCGTGGCCGGCGACACCACGACGGTGAGTGTGGCGTTGGCCTGGGCTTACGTCGGCACGCGCGTGCTGCACAGTTTCGTACAGTCGCTGGGCAACATCATCCTGATGCGCTTCGGCGTGTTCTTCGTCTCGTCGCTGATCCTGCTGGCGCTGTCGATCCGCGCGGCGCTGATCGTGTTCTGATCCTAACGCCGCCGACGGCGGCGGTGCTTCAGCCGTTGCGGATGCGCGTAACCAGGGCCTTGGTGAAGGTCTGGGTATTGGCCGTGCCGCCGAGATCGCCGGTGCGCACCTGATCGACGTTGAAGGTGTCGTTGATCGCGGTGCGCAGACGCGTGGCTTCGGCATTGAGCTTGAGGTGATCCAGCATCATCGCCGCCGCCAGCATCAGCGCAACCGGATTGGCGATGCCCTTGCCGGCGATGTCCGGCGCCGAGCCGTGTACGGCCTCGAAGATCGCGGCGTCGGCGCCGATGTTGGCGCCCGGCGCCATGCCCAGGCCGCCGACGAGGCCGGCGACGAGGTCCGAAAGGATGTCGCCGAACAGGTTGGTCGTGACCAGCGCGTCGAATTGCCAGGGGTTCAGCACCAGCTTCATCGCGCAGGCGTCGATGATGACTTCCCGCATCTCGATCCTGTCGCTGTACTTCTGCTTGTAGAGCTTGCGCGCCTCGTCTAGAAAGATGCCGGTCAGCGCCTTCATGATGTTGGCCTTGTGCACGACCGCGATCTTCTTGCGGCCCAGCGCGATGGCATGCTCGAAGGCATATTCCAGCAGGCGGTGCGAGCCTTGGCGCGTGTTGACGCCGGTGGCGATCGCGACGGCCTCGGGGTCGCCATCCATCGCGATGTAATGCTCGTACCCCATGTACAGGCCTTCGAGATTCTCGCGGTAGACCATCAGATCGATGTTGTCGTAACGCCCGCCGGGAATCAGCGTGCGCGCCGGGCGCACGTTGGCGTAGAGCTTGAAGGCTTCGCGCAGGCGTACGTTGCTGGAGCGGTAGCCGCCGCCGGAGGGTGTTTCCAGCGGGCCCTTCAGCGCCAGCCGCGTGCGGCGGATGCTATCGAGCACGGCCGGCGGCAAGGGATCACCGGCGCTCTTGACGCCAGCGAGGCCGGCCTGCTGGATGTCCCAGTCGAAGGAAACACCGAGGGCGTCGAGGGCGGCGAGCGTGGCGTCGACGATCTCGGGACCGATGCCGTCGCCGGGGATCAGGGTGGCGGGAATGCTGCGGCTCATGAGGCGGTTTGCGTGGGGCGGAGTCGCTCTACTGTAGCGGCTCGCGGGGCGATGCGTGCGCGAAGCGAGCCCGCGGCCCCTGGTTTTCCCGTAGGGGAAAATCCTCTGCTGCATGCCGAAGGTCCGCGTTACAGTCGGCACACAAAGTGCATCTATGAATGCGCTGTCTTGTTGGGGAAACCATGGAACGTGATGCCGAAGTGCGGCGCCTGTCGGCGTCGATCGCAGTCGTATGTTCGTTGCTGCTCGGGGCTTGTGGTGGCAGCAGCCCGACCGATGCACCCGCACCGGGCGGCGGTGGCAGCGGCCCGGCCGAGGGCGGAGCCAAGGTGCGCGCCGAGTGGATCGACGGCCGCCTGTCGGTCGATGTGCCGACCACCATCGTGACCTTCGGCCTCAGCGATGCGCAGGCCGCGGCCCTGCAGGCCGAGTTGGTGCCTTACACGGTCAATCACGCCAACAGCGATCTGAATCAGATCCTGCCGCCGGACCTCGAGGAACTGCAAAGCGATGGCGTGATGACGCTGCTGCCGCTGTTCGGTGACGACTTCGTGCTACCGGTGTTGCCGACTGCGCTATACACGGTCAGGCCGGCGCCGGCGGCGCTGGTGGCCGAGTTCGAAAAGGCGCTGGCTGCGGCCAAGCTCAGCGATACGCGCTACGACGCCATCGCGATGGAGGATTTCCTCGCCGCCGCGCTGCCACGTTACGGCGTCAAGCTCAATCCCGATGCGCCGTCGATGGCGATCGTGCATCTGGCGGCCTTCGGTGTCGGCGAGCACGGCTGGAAGATGCGCGCACCGACCGGTTCGGTCGAGCCGATCCGGCTGTTTGGCGATCGCAACCCGCTGCTGATCCTCGATCCCTCCGCCGTGACCGATCCCTACGGCAGCGGCGAGGCGTTCACCGAGCCGACGATGCCCGACAACGCGGCGCTGATCGCGACTTTCGTGCGCGAGGCCACCGAGTACCGGATGCTCCAAGGCAGCATTTATCCGATCTCGACCGCACCCTGTCATGCCGTGACCGGCATCATGGGTGTGCGCCAGACCAGCATCGCTCAGGCGACACCGCTGCTGCGGCCGGTCGAAGAGGCGCTGGTCGCCGAGAACATCGCGGCCTCGTTCAATAATCTGACCGGTGGTCTCGCACACTTCGATCTGAAGATTCTGCAGCTCCCGCAGGATGATCCGGTGCTCGACGCGCTGACGCGCGGTGAGTTCCCGGCTTTCGAGGTGCTGCGCGGATACCTGTCGCTGAACTTCGACCGCTATCACGTCGATCATCCGGGTTGCGAGGAATACCTGTCGATCGTGGTGCAGAGCGATCTGCTGGCGGTGCCGGGTGCGGGTGTGATCGGCATCGGCACCTACGACGACATCCCGGGCCACCGCATCAGCATGAGCTGGGTGCATGACCTCTTCCGCCTGACGTTCGATCCAGAAAGTCCGGTCGGGATCCTCGCCGACGAGGGCAAGGATTTTCTCAACTGGTGGGAATACCTGTTCAGCCACGAGACCGGCCACATCATGGGCCAGCGTCATCCGCACGACATCACCAGTAGCAGCAGCGCCTCCGGCTCCAGCAACTCGTTCAGCAGCATCTGGAGCAGCATGAGCTATCAGCAGGACGGTCGCATGATCGACTTCGGCGCCAACGACCAGGCCAACTGGAAACGCAACCGCGCTGGTTACGCGCTGTCGCTGGCGGCGCAGAACGGTCGCGAGAACACGCCTGAGTGGAACGCGGCGATGGATAAGGCGCGTCAGCTCGACTGGACCGGCGTCTGGGAAGCGCTGAGGCAATAAGCGCGCGCCAGCGCGACACAGAACCTTCGGCCCGCTCGGGGGCGGGCCAAGTGTGGGGGTAGGAAGGCAGCGCGCGGGGAGCGGGACGGGGGCTTCGCGTAACATGCGGCGATTCGATCAGGATGCCGTCATGCACACGAAGAAGCCGTTCCTCGCGCCACTGCTGTTACTGGCCCTGACAGCTTGCGGCGGTCGCGCCGAGCTGCCGGTCTCCGACGGCTTCGGCCCCAATCCGAAGCTGCCGCCGCCGACCACGTCGCCGCTACCGGTGGTCAACATCGCGCCGGCCCGTGGCTGGCCGGAGGGCGGCAAGCCGCAGGCCGCGGACGGCCTGTCGGTGCAGGCGTTCGCCGCCGATCTCGATCATCCGCGCTGGTTGCAGGTGCTGCCCAATGGCGATGTGCTGGTCGCCGAGAGCAATCGCCCCGATAACCCGCCGCAGGGCCTGATCGGCCGCATCGAGAACTGGGTGATGAGCCGTGCCGGTGCCGGCGTCAAGAGCGCAGACCGCATCACGCTACTGCGCGACACCAACGGCGATGGCGTCGCCGACGAGCGCCATGTATTCCTGGAGAACCTCTACTCGCCGTTCGGCATGGCGCTGGTGGGCGAGTCCTTCTTCGTCGCCAACACCGACGCGGTGCTGCGCTTCGACTATCGCGAGGGCCAGACGCGCCTGGAAGGCCGCGGTGCGCAACTCTCTGGCCTGCCGGCCGGGCCGGTGAACCGGCACTGGACCAAGAGCCTGATCGCCAGTCCCGACGGCAGGCGCCTTTACGTGGGGGTCGGTTCCAACAGCAACATCGCCGAAGCCGGCATGGCGATCGAGGAAGGCCGCGCGGCGATCTGGGAGATCGACGCCGCCACCGGCGCCGCCCGCATCTTCGCCTCCGGCCTGCGCAACCCGGTCGGCATGGCCTTCGAGCCGAAGACCGGCGTGCTGTGGACCGCGGTCAACGAGCGCGACGAACTCGGCAGCGATCTGGTGCCGGACTACATGACCAGCGTGCGCGATGGCGGCTTCTATGGCTGGCCGTGGAGCTACTTCGGCCAGATCGTCGATACGCGCGTGCAGCCAGAGCAGCCCGAGCGGGTGGCCACGGCGCTCAAGCCGGATTACGCGCTGGGCGCGCATACCGCCTCGCTGGGCCTGGCGCACTCGCAGGGCACCTCGCTGCCGGCGGCATTCGCGCACGGCATGTTCATCGGCCAGCATGGTTCCTGGAACCGCAAGCCGCACAGCGGCTACAAGGTCATCTTCGTGCCGTTCGCCGATGGTCGTCCGGCCGGTGCGCCGCTGGATGTGCTGACGGGCTTCCTCAGCGACGACGGCAAAGCGCTCGGTCGTCCGGTGGGCGTGGCGCTGGATCGCGGCGGTGCGCTGCTGGTGGCCGACGACGTCGGCAACATCATCTGGCGTGTCAGCGCCGCCGGCACCGGTTCCTGATCGCAAAGCTGGATGACGATGAGGGCCGGCGCCTCGGAGCGCCGAGCAGGATGCAGCAAGCGACGCAGGGGAGGGAGCGATGGATACGGTGCTCGACTGGTTCGCGGTTTGCGCGGTGCTGCTGTTTCTCAAGATGTTCGCGCTGTCGCTGGTGCAGGGCTACCACCGCATCGGCAAGCGCCAGTTCCCGAACCCGGAGGACGCGGCCGTGGTCGGCCGCCGTCCGGTGACGGAGGATCTGCCCGAGGTCCAGCGCGCGCAGCGCGCCTGGCGCAACGATCTGGAGAACATCCCGGTGTTCTTCGCGCTCGGCCTGATCTATGTGCTGGTCGACGCATCGCCGCAGGCGGCGCCGTCGCTGTTCGTGACCTTCACTGCCTCGCGCTACGTGCATTCGGTGACCTATCTGCTGGCGCTGCAGCCCTGGCGCACGCTGGCCTATGGCATCGGCATCGGCTGCCTGTTCGGCATGAGCTTCTGCATCCTGCGCGCGGTGCTGGTCTGAGCGATCGTTGACGGCACCGCGTCGCCGTCCGGACGCTTTGCGCTGCGCCGCCGCTGCGGGGCACACTAAGTGGACGCGCGCCGCCGGCCTCGATGGGCGCGGGAATACAGCCTTTTTTCCGGGGGTCGCGTGCAACGTGAGGATTCGCCGATGAAAAAGATCATGTTCGCCGTCGTGGCAGCGGCACTGAGTACGGTGGCGTCGGCCGGTTCGCAGGTGGCGTCCGGCGTGACGCAGAGCGTCTCCGGCTCGATCGTCACGTTGCCCGGCGCTCTGGAGCCGGGTAGCACGATCGTGTTGCCGAATCGGCTGAATCCGACCCAGATCCGCAATATCGCCACGCAGTACGGTGTGCCCTATACGCAGGGCCGTCCGCTGATGGTGCTTGCGGTCCAGATCCGGGACGGTGCAGGGCGGCTGATCGCCGCCGACCTGCTGATCGGCGGCAACGGACAGGCGACGCTGGAACTGGCGTCTGAGGCCGGCGCGCCGCGCAATTGCAGCTGAGGCGGCCGGGTCGGTCACGACCCGTTGCTCAGCCCGCCTCGATCCCGCCGGCCCGTGGCCGGCTTATGCCGTTTGCCCCCCATATCGGATTCATGAACGCATCGCGCCTTTGCCTCGTCAGCTTCTTTGCGCTGTTCCTTGCGGCCTGCGGCGACAGCCGTCCCGTCACGGTCGGCCAGTTGCCCGCTGCCGCGCAGTGCGTGTTGCAGAGCCCGTACCTTGAGATCGGCCGCGGGCTCGATGCGCCGGGCCGGCTGGAGATCGATGTCGCAGCCGGTCCGCAGCCGGCGGGCGACTGCCAGGGCAACGAGGCATTCCGCTTCGGCGCCGGCCTCTACGACGTCACGTCGGTCGTCGCCAATACCGGCGGCTCGGGCTGGGAATCGCCGACGCAGGTGTTCAGCGGTCTGCATCAGCGCCTGTATGCGCGCGCCTATGCGCTCGAGTCGCCCTGCAACGGCCGGCGTGTGATGTTCCTGTCCGCCGACATCGGCCTGATGTACGGCAGCCTGCGGCTTGGTGTGCTCGATGCCATCGCCGCCGATCCGGAACTGTCGCCGCACTACAGTGGCGACAACGTGATGCTGTCGGCAACCCATACGCATTCCGGCCCGGCCGGCTACTCGCATCACGAAGCCGGCAACGCGCTGCACCTGGGCTATGACCCGCTGGTGTACGAGGTCACGGTGGCGGGTATGGTCGAGGCGATTCGCCTGGCGCACGCCAACCTGCAGGCGCATCCGCAGACTGCCCCGATCCGCCTGGCGATCGGCGAGTTGCTCGATGCCAACCTGAATCGCTCCAAGCCGGCGTTCGCGATGAACCGCGAGGACGAGCGACGGGAATTCCTCGACGCGCGCGGCGAGCCGGTGCTGGTCAACAAGCGCGTGGTGCAGCTCAATCTGGTGCGCGACAGCGGCAGCGCCGTCGGTATCGTCAACTGGTTCGGCGTGCACCCGACCACGATCGGTCCGACCCAGACGCGGGTCAGCAGCGACAACAAGGGCTTCGCATCGTTGGGCTTCGAGCGCCTGATGAAGACGCGTTACACGATGCAGCCGGGCGAAGACACGTTCGTCGCCGCCTTCGCGCAGACCGACGAAGGCGATGCCTCGCCGAACCTGTTCATCGAGGAATTCCCGCATCCGGATCCGGCGCGCGGCGGCGGCGTCGACGATTTCGAGTCCAACGCCATCGCCGGCACCAAGCAGCTCGCCGCCGCGTTGAAGCTGTATACGCAGGGTCAGCCGTTGTCGGGCGGTATCGACTACCGTTTCTTCCATGTGCAGATGAACGATGTCGAGGTCACCGATCCGGTGGTGCTCGCGAGCTTGCGCCATCCGCCCGAGCTGGATGCGGCGACCAAGCGCACCTGCGCCGCCGCGCTCGGCGTGTCGTTCCCGGCCGGCGCCGAGGATGGCCCCGGCCCGATCAGCACCGAGGGCGTGACCTGTGCCGCCAGCCCGGAGGTGTTGCAGGGCATCGTCCGCGACTTCACCGCGCTGGCGAACTTCCGCTTGCCGACGCAGCTGGTATCGACCCTGCTGCTGTGCAATCTCGACACACTGCCGCTGCTCGATCTGGACTGTCATGCCGAGAAGCCGGTATTGTTGCCGGTGCAGCTCGGCGAGGCGGCGGGCGGTGTGCTGGATACCGTGCTCGGGCCGCTGGGTCTGACCGTGAATTTCGAGACGCCGGTGCTGCCGTTCCAGCTGTTCCGCATCGGCAATCTGGCGATCGTCGGTCTGCCCTGGGAGGTGACGACGATGTCGGCGCGGCGCCTGCGCCAGACCGTGCTCGACATTCTGGCGCCGGTGGGCGTCGATACCGTGGTCATCGCCGGCTTGACCAACGACTTCACGCACTACCTGACCACGCGCGAGGAGTATGCGAGCCAGCAGTACGAGGGCGCCTCCAACACCTTCGGGCCGTGGGCGCTGGCGGCCGTGCAACAGGAGACGCGCAGGCTGGCGCTGGCGCTGCGCGATGGCCAACCGGTGGATGCGGGGCCGACGTATCCGCGCGTGACGCCGGTGTTGCGCCGTCCGCCATACGTGCCGTCCGACCTGCCGGGTCTGACCGGCTTTGGGGAACTGGTCAGCGACGTGCCGGCCACTGCCGCGCCGGGCGAGACGGTGACCGCCGAGTTCCAGGCGGGTCATCCGCGCAACGATCTGCGCATCCAGGCGAGCTACATCTACGCCGAACGCCAGCGCGCCGACGGCGCGTGGGAGATCGTCGCCGAGGATCGCGATCCCGAACTGATCTATGAATGGCGGCCGCAGATTCCGTCGCTGCTGCCGATCGATCCGCCGCTGGTCGGTCCGTCGACCGCAGCGGCGATCTGGACGATTCCGCGCAACACGCCGCCGGGTGTGTACCGGCTGCGCTACGAAGGTGCGGCGCAGATGCTGCTGATGCAGGCGGCCGCGCACAGCGGCGTGTCGAGCCCGTTCATGGTCAGCGGCCCGACGCAGCGCTGTCCGTAGGCACGCCGTTCCGGTCGCGGCGCGCGCCGCGATGGTGGCGCCGCGTCAGCGCGGCCAGCGACAGCAGGGCGAGCCATAGCGGCGAGGTCGCGCCGCTGCTGCTGCCGTTGCCCTCGTCGGGGCCATCACCCTTGGCTTCGTCCTCGGCGCGGGTCTCGCCGTCGAATGCGCGCTGCGCCGGGCCGGGGCCACTGAACACGACTTTCTTCGCATCCCAGGGATCGCTGCCCCAGCCGCGTTCGATGATGCGCACCTCGTCGCCTTCGACCTCGATGTAGGCGTAGGAGACATTGTCGTCCTCATTGGATTCGATCACGTGATCGAATTCATCGACCAGCGAGCGCACCACGTAGCGGCCGTTGATCTGGCCGTCGAACTCCACGTACATGCCCGGCCGCTGCCAGCGATAGACGTCGCCCCAGCCGACCGAGAGGCCGAGCACGCCGTCGATCGGCGAGGTGCAGTTGCCCAGCGGCTCGTCGCCGCCCGGCTTGGCGCTGCCCTGATCGAAGCGGCTCCAGTCGGCGAACAGCTGATCGGCCGGGCAGAAGCCGGACTTGGTGCCGTCGCCGACGCGTTCCAGCGTGCCCACCGCATCCATCACCTTGTAGAGCTGGAAGCTCAGCACGTAGTCGTCGTGGAAATGCGCATGCACCGGATGGAAGCTGTAGGTGCCGGCCTGCCGCGTTTCGGTGCTGCCGTCGCTGTAATAGATCACCTGGTCCATCGGACCCACGACGATGCGCGACAGCAGTTCGGTCGGCTGCAGGTGCGCGGTGCCGGCGACGAGGTCGTCGAGCAGGCGGAAGCGCATGTCGTAGATGCCGGGGCCGAGGTTCATCGGGCCGGAGGTGAAGCGCAGGCAATGCCGCGCCGCACCGCCGCCGAGGATCGCCGGTGCCATTTCGTCGGCGGTGCAGGACAAGGGGCTGATGCCGAGCAGCGTCAGCGGCGGATTGACGGTGTCCGGTGGGTAGACGCCGTTGAGTGGATTGGCGGGTGCGACGAAGCCGAATTCGTATGGTGGCACCGTGCGCAGGTTCGGCAGCAGGGGCGTGCGTTCGGCGCTCTTCGGCAGATCCTCGGGCAGCGAGGATTCGAGCTTGGCGCGCAGCCGGAACGAGGCGTTGCTGACGTTGCTGGGGCGCACGCGCACTGTCCAGGTGCCGGGGGGCGGGTCGATCACGAAGGCTTCGGTGTTGAACTGGTTGCTGTTCTCGGCCGAGGCGACCAGTGCGCCGCTGGGGTCGATCAGCTCGACGACGAAGCTGTCGCTGCGCGAGGGCGTATCGAGGCCCACCCGCAGGCGTCGACCGCCGTTGGCCAGTTCCAGCGGCCAGCTCGGACAGGGGCCGAGCGTGCCGCACATCGGCGCACTGGGCACGCGCGTGGTGGCGATGCTGCCGCCGTCCCAGAAGGTGCTGCTGTCCAGTTTCAGCAGCGCGGCCGGCGCGGCGGTATCGGCCTTGGGTGCATGCGCATGCGCGTGCGGGGACGCACAGCCGATGAGCAACAGCAGGCCGCTGACCGCGGCACGACGCGATGACAAGACCGTCGACATGAAGCCCCCGATGACGATGTCGGGTGCCCGGGAGCGGGACCCGTGGGATCACGGGTCCGCAATAGCTGTGCCAGCCTGAAGGCCGGCGGCTACGGATAGGTCAGCGTGCGATCGCAGCCCGCCAGGTGCACCTGCACGGGGGTATCGGTGAGCGCTTCGACCGTGGCACCGCAGTCGAGACGCGCGCGTGCGGGATGGATGGTCAGCTCCGCGATGTTCTGCAGGTTCAGTTGCAGATGGTTGCACGTCGGCGCGGCCGCTGCCGTGCTCCAGTCGCGCGACTGGCTCGTGTAGGCGATGGCAGGCAGCGTGCCGCCGCGCAATACGCCCACGCCGTAGCGCGTGTCTGCCACGAGCGCATCGTCGATGCCGAAGCCGGCGGAACGCGCATCGACGAGGCCGCGCGCGCCCTGCGGATCCTGCAGCCGGATGCCGGAAATCCAGTAGGCGTGATCGGCGACGACGCCGACCGCCGGATAGTCCTTCTGCGGATCGACGGCGAGACGGATGCGCGGCGGATCGCGATCGACGCGCGCGTCACCCAGGAAATCGATGGCGGGACCGTATTCGTCGTTGCCGGCGAACGTCAGGTGCTCACCCGGCGCAAAGGTATCGAAGCGGTAGCGGTAGCCGAGCCGGTCCAACTCGAGGGCCTGATAGAGCGTGCCGGAGTAAGGCACGAGTTCGTCGGTTGCCATGACCCACATCAGGATCGGCACGTTGTAGAGCGAGGGCAGGGTTTCGTAAGTGTTGCTGCCGGCGCCGGGGCTCGGCTGCAAGGGCGGTGCCCAGATGCCGACCGCCGGCGGGCCGACGACGGTGTGGACCTTGGCGAACAGGTCGGGATAGCGGGTGGCCAGTCGGAAGCTGCCGTATCCGCCCATCGAGTAGCCACTGATGACCGTGTAGTCCGGATGCAGCGGATAGTGGCGGGCCACGTCCGCCCACACTTCGAAGACATCCGCTTCCGCAGTCTCCACGTACCAGCCATTCGGTCCGCGGCCCGCGGGGGTGGCGACCAGATGGCCGCGCCCCCGGTCGCCGAGACCTTGCTGGTGACGGCTGCCCAGATACTGGTTGTAGTTGGCGGCGAGCGCGTGCAGCAGCAAGGTGAAGCCGTAGCCGTCGCTGGGTGCGGCCTTGGCGGGCACATAAAGCGCATAGGGCTGCAGCTGGCCGACGAGGATGCCGATGCAACCGCTGGCATCGCCGCAGGTGGCGGCATAGTCGATGCCCTGGCCGGCCGCGAAGCGGCTGGCGAGGATGCGGTTCATCGGCCCGGATTGCGGCACGCCGCCGGGCTGGCCGGGCATGTCGTCGTCGATGCCGTCAGCGAGCTTGCCGAAGTCGACCTCGGCGGCGAAGGCATCGAAATCGCCGTCAGCCAGCGCGCGCGCCTGCGCCTGATCGCGCCACCACGACGGGATCAGCACCTCCGGTACGCCGAGCAGCAGCGCCACGTCGGGCAGCGTCTCGTTGTAGCGAAATCCGAGATTGAAGAAGGCCGCGGGATTCGGCAGCAGGCCGGCACCGCCCGGCGCATCGGTGCTCGCGGTCGTGCCGGGCACGAGGTAGCGCTGCGCGGCGCGATCCCAGAGGCCGGCGCCGAGCGTCAGGCGCATGCGCTCGCGCTGCGGATGCCAGGCGGCGTGCGCGACCTGCACCTCGATCTGCCGGCGCAGCAGGTCCACGCTGACGCGGGGCGCCGGTTCGAGCACGCGGTCGTCGTTCAGATCGCGCAGTTCCGCGGTATTGCCGTGCACCGTCAGCGCCCAGCGTGCCCGGCCTTGCATGTTGGCGCCGTGCGGCATCGCGCCGACACTGCCGCGATCGCCGAGGCCCAGCGTCAGTGCCACGCGTTCGGCGTCCTGCAGCGTGTTGAGCGTGAAGCGGAACGCAGTGGCATCGGCGAGCGCACGCACGCGGAATTCGACGAGGTCCGCGGCGTTGTGGGCGTAGATCGGGTCCTGCGGGTAGGTATAGGTGCCGGCCGTGCGCGAGAAGAGGTTGTCGCTGATATCCACGGTGCTGCGTGGATCGGTCAGGTCGGGCAGCACGCCGTTGGCGCCGTGGTCGTCGTACAGAAAATCCTGGTACAGGAATTCGCCGCGACGATACGCCGAGGCGCCGGAGATCAGGATCGGCGGCGCCTGCCAAACACCGGTGTTCTCCAGCTGTGGTGCGGGCGGCGGCGGTGCGTACAGGATGTCCGGGCCCGGTCGGGGCGCCGGCCCTGTGTACAGCGATGCGTGAGAAGTGGCGGGCCCGTCATCGGGTGGCGCGGGCGGAGTGCCGATCGGTGTGCTGCTGCCGCAGGCTTGCAGCAACCCGGCGAGCACCAGCCCGCCTGCACGCAGGACATGCTTTGCCATGACACGCTCCTCCACCGCTTATCGTTATGAACCGCGATCGTGCTCGATCGCTGGTGGTCCCGCCCCTGTGCGGGGCGGGATGCTGCGCCGCAGGGCCGTTCAGCCGCGCGGTCTGACCACGAGTTTGCCGGAAACCTTGCGATCCATCAGCGCGCGGATCGCAGTTGCGCCGTCGTCGAGCGCGTAGGTGCCGGCGATGCGCGGCTTGAGCTTGCCCTCCTTGAGCCAGCCGAACAGCGCGCGCAGATCCATGATGTTGTTCATCGGCTCGCGCTTGGCGTAATCGCCCCAGAACACGCCGACGATGGAGGCGCCCTTGAGCAGCGCGAGGTTGAGCGGGACTTTCGGGATCTCGCCGTTGGCGAAGCCGATGACCAGGAAGCGGCCGCGCCAGGCGATGCTGCGCAGTGCCGGTTCGGAGTAGGGGCCGCCGACCGGGTCGTAGATCACGTTGGCGCCCTTGCCGCTGCTCAGCGCCTTGATGCGGTCCTTGAGGTCTTCACTGCTGTAGTTGATGACCTCGTCGGCACCATGCTGCTTGCAGACCTCCAGCTTCTCGGCGCTGGAAGCGGCGGCAATCACTTTGGCGCCCAGCGCCTTGCCGATCTCGATCGCGGCCAGGCCCACGCCGCCGGACGCGCCCAGCACCAGCAGCGTCTCGCCGGACTTCAGCGCCGCGCGATCCTTCAGCGCGTGGTAGGAGGTCGCGTAGGTCATCACGAACGCCGAGGCGGTATCGAAGTCCATGCCCTCGGGCATCGGCATCACCTGCAGCGGATCGGCGGCGACCTGCTCGGCGAACGCGCCCCAGCCGGTGAAGGCGATGACCTTGTCGCCGGCCTTCACGGTCTTGACCTTGGCGCCGACACTGTTGACGACGCCCGCGCATTCGCCGCCCGGCGAGAACGGCAGTTCCGGCTTGAACTGATACAGGCCCTGCACGATCAGCGTGTCGGGGAAATTGACCGACGCGGCGTGCACGTCGATGACGACCTGGTTCTCGCCCGGCACCAGATCGGGCAGGGTTTCCAGCGCGAGCGTTTCAGGCGGACCGAACTGTTTGCAGAGCAGGGCTTTCATTGAAGGGTTCCTTCGTGCGGATTCTGGGGGTGGGCGCTCAGCCCATCTTCGAGACCATCGACAGCGGCAGCACGCGCATCAGGAAACCGAGCGGGGCCCACGGCCAGGACGGCACGCAGGCGCTGGCCGGTTCCTTGTCGATGGCTTTGACCAGCAGACGGCAGCCGGTTTCGGTGTCGATCATGAACGGCGTCTTCTTCACCTTCTCGTTGATCTCCGAACGGATGTAGCCCGGATAGATCGTCGTGACCTTGATCGGCTTGTTCATCATGTCGGCGCGGATGCCTTCGGTCAGCGCGGCGACGCCGGCCTTGGTCGCGGCGTAGGTGGTGAGGTTGCGCGGCATGCCGCGCATCGCGCTCATCGACGAGATCATCACCAGGTGACCGGCGTTCTGCGCGCGGAAAATCTCCATGGCCGCTTCGCACTGCGCCAGCGCTGCGACGAAGTTGGTCTCGGCGGTCTGACGGTTGGCCCAGAAGTAGCCGGTGCCGACCGGCTGGCCCTTGCCCATGCCGGCGTTGACGAGGACGCGGTCGAGCGTGCCGAAGTCGTCGCGGAACGCGCGGAACACTTCGAACACCTGGTCGTAGTTGGTCACGTCCAGCGCGCGCACCGAGATCTGGATGCCGGGATGCGCGGCTTCCAGTTCGGCCTTGAGTTCGGAGAGGCGATCGGTGCGGCGCGCGCACAGCGCGAGGTTGTGGCCGTTCTTGGCGAACTCGCGGGCCATGCCGCGGCCGAGGCCGGAACTCGCGCCGGTGATGAGGATGGTCTTGCGCATGGATGAATCCTAACGGTAGGTGATGAGTCGGGCTTGCGCGCCTTCGAAACAGGCGTGCTCGTTGACCGAGCTGACGTAGACGCCGCGGTCGCTGTAGATGAGTTTGGTGATGCCGCAGTTGGCCAGCGTCCAGTTCAGACGGAAGGCGCGGTCGTCCGGCAGTTGCATCAGGTGCTGCACGACCGCGGTGATCGGTCCGCCCGAGGTGAACACCAGCGCGGTCTGCGACTTGCCGAGACGTTGACGCAGCCGCGTCAGCGCGTCCTCGACGCGGGCGCGGAACGCGGTCCAGCTTTCCGGATAGTCGGCTTCGTGTTCGCCGCCGACCCAGCGCGCGATCGCACGCTCGAAGATTTCCTGAAAGGCGCGACGCGGATTTTCGAGCGTGGACAGATCGGCCTTCATCGCCTGCTTGTCGGCCCAACTCGGCCGGTAGGCATTGACCACGGCTTCATGGTCGTACTCGGCCCAGCCGGCGTCGTCTTCCCACAATGCCTCGCGATCCATTGCGCGCAGGCAGTTGTCCGCCGTTTCGCGATGGCGGCGCATGCCGCCGCAGATCACCAGATCGTGTTTTAGCACGCGCGTGCGCAGGCTGGCGCCGAGCACGCGGCCCTGTTCGTGGCCGAGTTCGGAGAGCTTGTCGTAATCGGCGGCGCCGAAGGACGCTTGGCCGTGACGGATGAGATAGATCGCGCCCATGTCGTGGTCGTTGGAACGGCGGCCGGTGAACGAGGCGGCATTGTGCGCGCCGTGGTCGTATCCGGGAAATGAGGCGGGATGATAGCCGCCCATCAATGCGGTGCATGATGCCGTCGCGATGAGCGCACACATCGCGCCCCGGCGCGACGCTGCGGCCAATCCGCGCCGCGCAGTGATCGGCGATGCTTGGCTTCGCATCCCCTGATCCGGAGACGTACCGATGGCGTTTTCCAGCCGCAGCCTGCAGGTCAACGGCCTGCGCTTCCACGTCGTCGACGAGGGTCGGGGGGCGCCGGTGCTGCTGATCCACGGCTTTCCCGATACGCATGCGGTCTGGCGCCACCAGATTCCGGCGCTGGTGGCGGCCGGCTATCGCGTCATCGCGCCGGACGTGCGCGGGCATGGCCAGACCGATATTCCGGCGCGGGTGGCCGATTTCGCGCTGGAGCAGCAGGTTGCCGACATGATCGGCATCCTGGATGCGCTCGACATCCGTGAGCCGGTGCGTCTGGTTGGTCACGATCTTGGAGCCATCACCGCCTGGCTGCTGGCCGGGCGATACCCGCAGCGCTTCGCGCGCATGGCGGCGCTGACGGTCGGTCATCCGAACGCGTATGCGACCAGCGTTCAGCAGATTCTCAAGGGTTGGTACGCGCTGATGTTCCAGCTGCGTGGTGTTGCCGAGTTCCTGCTGCGGGCCGGCGACTGGGCGGCGTTCCGGCGCTTTGCTGCGCACCCCGAGGTCGAGCACTGGATTGCGGACCTGTCGCGACCGGGCCGGCTCAGTGCGGCGATGGGCTGGTATCGCGCCAACCTGCGGTCGATGCTGGGCTCGACGTTCCCCGCGGTGTCGATCCCGGTCATGGGCGTGTACGCAACGCGCGATATCGCGCTGACCGAGAAGCAGATGACGGCCTCGCAGGGCTACGTCGAGGGTCCGTGGCGCTACGAACGGATCAAGGCCAGCCACTGGCTGCAGCTCGACCGGCCCGAGGAGATCAACCGCTTGCTGAAGGACTGGTTCGGCGCCTAAGGACTGTTATCGCTAACGACCGCGAGGGCGTTATCAGGCCCGAGTGGTGCGGGGTTCAGCGCGCGGCGCCGTTGAGCTTGCGTGGGCCGATGCGGATCAGCTTGGTCTGCGCGCCCATGGCATCGACGCCGTCGATGAACAGGCGCGTGACGAAGCGCGCGGTTTCCTCGGGCTTGCGGCGCGGTTCCTCCACGACGAGGCGGCACAGCTCGTAACCGGCGCCGAAGGAGATCGCGGTCAGCGCGTCGACATCCACCTCCGGGAACACGCCGCGGGCGATCGCCTCGCGCAGGTCGTTGCGCAGCGAGTACATCAGCAGGCCGAAGATGTTGTCGTTGTACAGCGAGCGCAGCACCGGCTCGTTGCGGAACATCAACGCGAAGAAGTCCGGATCGGCGCGCACTTCCTTCAGCGACGTCAGGTAGGACTCGTAGAAGAACGCCTCGACGGTGCGTGCGTTCTCGCGCGCGGCGTGGATGCGCTTCTGCAGCGAACCGAGCCGCGATTCCACCAGCGCCCGGAACACCGACTCCTTGTCCGGGAAGTAGTTGTAGAACGTGCCAGCCGCCAGGCCCGACAGACGGATCACGTCACGGATCGTGACGCTCTCGTAGCCCATCTCCAAAAAGCAGCGACGCGCCGCTTCCAGGATCGCCGCACGGTTGGCTTCCTTGTTGCGTTCGCGCTTGCCGAGGGGAGCGTCGGTGTGCATGGCGCGCATTATGCCGTGTCCTGGGGCAGGCCCTGGTGACCGGCGCATCGTGCGCCGGTCACCAGGGGGCGGTGTTCAGGCGAACTTCGAGAAATCCGGCTTGCGCTTCTGGATGAAGGCGCCGATCGCCTCGCGCGCCTCGGCGCCACGCAGCATCGCGCCGAAGTGCTCGGCCTCGTGCAGGATCACTTCGTTGACCTTGTCCTTGTCCCAGCGCTTGAGCAGCATCTTGGTCGTGCGCAGCGCCTGCGGCGGCTGCTGCGCCAGCTTCAGGGCCTTGGCGCGGGCGGTGGCCAGCACCTCGGCATCCGGCAACACGGCATTGATCAGGCGGCAATCCAGCGCCTTGGCGGCATTGAAAGGCTCGGCCAGCATCACCAGCTCGGCGGCCTGCACGTGGCCGATCATGCGCGGCAGCAGCAGCGTCGAGGCGTACTCCGGGCAGATGCCGATGTTGACGAAGGGCATGTGGAAGCGTGCGTTCTCGCCGGCGTAGGCCAGATCGACGTGGAACAGGATCGTGGTGCCGACGCCGACCGCCGGGCCGTTGATCGCGGCCACCACTGGCTTCTGCACGCGCGCCAGCGTCAGCATGAAGCGCAGTACGGGTGCGTCGCCGGTGGTGCTGGGCGGCGAATTGAGGAAATCCTGCAGATCGTTGCCGCTGCTGAAGCAGTCGGACGTGCCGGTGATCAGGATCACGCGCACGGCCGGGTCCTGATCGGCCTGATCCAGCGATTCGGCCATCGCCGTGTACATGGCCTGGGTCAGCGCATTCTTCTTGTCCGGGCGGTTCAGGCGCAGGGTGAAGACGCCGTCCTGCAGCTCGGTCTGGATATGCTCGGTGCTCATCGGAATTTCGAGATGGAAAAGGGGGCGCGGCATTCTAGCCGCGGGGGTGGAGTAGCGGGATTACCGGTGCCGCCGCATTCCCGGCCCCGGAGGCGGGCGGCTTACACTGGTCCGAATTCCGGAAGGAGCCGCGGCATGACGATCCAGGGCGAAGCCGATCTGCGGGGCCTGCGACAGGTCGGGCAGCTCGTGGCTGCCGTGCTGGCCGACATGCTGGACCTGCTCGAACCGGGCATGACCACGCTGGAGCTGGACAACATCGGCCGGCGGCTGCTGGAACAGCGCGGCGCGCGTTCCGCGCCGGAGATCACCTACAAGTTTCCGGGCGCGACCTGCATCAGCGTCAACGAGGAGGCGGCGCACGGCATTCCGGGTACGCGCCGCATCGAGGCCGGCGATGTCGTCAACGTGGACGTATCGGCCGAACTGGACGGCTATTTCGCCGATACCGGCGGTACGCGTGTGGTGCCGCCGTCGTCGGCGTTGAAGGATTGCCTGTGCCTGGCGACGCGCCAGGCGCTGGCAGCGGCGATGACCGAGGCGCGTGCGGGCGCGCCGATCAACCGCATCGGCGCGGCGATCGAGCAGGTGGCCGATGCGCATCAGTTCCGCGTCATCCGCAATCTCGGCAGCCACGGCGTCGGCCGCGCGCTGCACGAGTATCCGGGCAGCATCGCCGGTCATTACGAGGCCAAGGACCGGCGCCGGCTGACCGAGGGCATGGTCATCACCATCGAGCCGTTCCTGTCCACGCACAGCACGCGCGTGCGCACGGCCCGCGACGGCTGGACGTTGCTGGCGGCCAAGGGAAATCTGTCGGCGCAATACGAGCACACGATGGTCATCACGCGCGGCGAGCCGATCGTGGTGACACGCCGGCACTGAGCGCGCGGCCTGGTCGGCGGCGGCTGGGCGCCACCGCCTGCGTCAGAACATCTGCGTGTTCTTGACGTCGTCGCCGCCCGCCGGCTTGTCGGAGCCGCGCCCGGCGATCCAGTCGCCGGTGATCATCTGCTCGTAGGACATGCCGGGGCCGACCATCGGGTAGACCGAGGCCATCGGGTCGATGAGGACTTCCAGGAACGCCGGGCCCTTGAACTCGACGAACTCCTTGATGACGCGCGCGAGGTCTTCCTTCTTGTCGACACGGCGCGCGAACTTGTAGCCGTCGGCTTCGGCGGCCTTGATGAAGTCCTTCTGATGTAGGCTCTTGTCCGAGCCGGCGTAGCGGCTGTCGAAGAACAGGCGCTGCCACTGCTTGACCATGCCATCGCCGAAGTTGTTCAGCACCACGACCTTGACCGGCAGATTGTAGGTGGTGACGGTCTCCAGCTCGCCCAGGTTCATGCGGATGCTGGCGTCGCCGTCGATGTCGATGACGATCTTGTTGGGCTGCGCGAACTGCGCGCCGATCGCCGCCGGCAGGCCGAAGCCCATCGTGCCCATCGAACCCGAGGTCAGCCACAGACGCGGCTGCTTGAAGTCGAAGTACTGCGCGGCCCACATCTGGTGCTGGCCGACGCCGGTGGCGACCACGGCCTCGCCCTTCGTCAGCTTGTTGATCTCTTCGATGACCGCGTGCGGCTGGATGTGCGTGCCGCCGCGCTCGTAGTTCATCGCGTGCGTCTGCTTCAGCTGTGCGATGTGTGCATGCCACTCGCGGTAGTCCGGCTTGAAGCCCTGCTTCTGCGCGTGGCTCTGCAGCGCCTTGATCGTACGGTTCAGCTCGCCGACGTGGTGCCAGTGCACCCGCTTGACCTTGTTGATCTCGCTGGGGTCGATGTCCAGGTGCGCGATCCACTTCGCGCCGCGCGCGAACTTGGCCGGCACGCCGGCGACGCGGTCGTCAAAGCGCGCGCCAACCGCGATCAGGAAGTCGCAGTCGTCGGTGGCGTAGTTGGCGAACGCGGTGCCGTGCATGCCGAGCATCTGCAGGCACAGCGCGTCGGTGGTGTCGGCGGCGCCGATGCCCATCAGCGTGGTCGTGACCGGGATGCCGAAGGCCGAGGCGAATTCGCGCAGCGTCTGGGCGGCTTCGCCGTTGACGACGCCGCCACCGGCATAGATCAGCGGGCGCTTGGCCTGGCGCAGCATGTCGTAGAAGCGCGCGCTGGCGTCGTCCGAGACTTGGTTGTCGTACACCGCCTTGAGGCGGGCGCGGTAGCCGGGGATCGGCAGCACGCCTTCGCCCTTGAACGGACCGGACCAGTTCTGCACGTCCTTCGGGATATCGACGACGACCGGGCCGGGGCGGCCGGTGCGCGCGATCTCGAACGCAGTGCGCACGGTGGCTTCCAGCTTCTTCGGGTCGGTGACCAGGAACACGTGCTTGGCGGCGGCGCCCATGATCGAGCTGATCGGCGCCTCCTGGAACGCGTCGGTGCCGACGGCGGCGGTCGGCACCTGGCCGCAGATCACGACCATCGGGATCGAGTCGGCCATGCAGTCGCGCACCGGCGTGACCGTATTGGTGGCGCCGGGGCCGGAGGTGACCATGCAGGCGCCGACCTTGCCGGAGGCGCGCGCGTAACCGGCGGCCATGAAGCCGGCGGCCTGTTCGTTGGCCGGCACGATCAGCGGCATCGGGTCCGGCGCGCCCTTGGCGGCGTGGTCGCGGTTGTAGCGGAAGATCGCGTCGTAGGTCGGCAGGATCGCGCCGCCCGAATAGCCGAACACGACGTCTACGCCCTCATCGGCGAGAATCTGTACGACCATCTCTGCACCGGTCAGGGTCTGGCCGGACAGGGGATGGGGGCGCGGATTCAGGACGGCGTTCATGGGCTCTCGACGGAAGCTTCGGCAGGCCGAAAAAGGGGCGGCGATCTTAGCTTGATTTCGCAGTGCAGCAAAGCTAAGGTGCGCGCCCTATGCGCCACATCATCACGATTTTGCTGCAAAACGAGGCCGGGGCTTTGGCTCGCGTTGCAGGCATGTTTGCGGCGCGCGGCTACAACATCGACTCGTTGTCGGTGGCGCCGACCCATGACCCGCTGGTCTCGCGTCTGACCCTGGTGACCTCCGGTTCCGACGCGGTCATCGACCAGATCGTCAAGCAGGCGACCAAGCTGGTCGACGTGGTGGAAATCGTCGATCTGTCGGCCACCGACCACCTCGAATGCGAGCTGCTGATGCTCAAGGTCCAGGTCGCCGGCAACGATGCGCGTGCGCTGGTCGATTGCGCCCGCCGTCATCGCGCCGTGATGCTCGACGAATCGGAAAACACCCGTTTACTGCAACTTGCCGGCACTGGCGCCGAGATCGACGCCTTTGTTCAAGAAATCTCGACGTTGACCGAGGTGCTGGAGCTGGTGCGTTCCGGCGTCGCGGCGATGGCCCGCGGCCAGAGCGTCGTCGCCGCCGTGGTCTGAAGAATCCCCGATGTCGCGTCGGCACCGCCGGCGCGACGCTGTAACCCTAGCTGTTGCAACGCCTGAGAACGCCGCTGATCGCGGTGCCCGAATCCCGCACAGACCCTGGAGTGCCGCTGTGAGCATCAACGTCTACTACGACAAGGACGCAGACCTTTCCATCATCCAGTCCAAGAAGGTCGCGATCGTCGGCTACGGCTCGCAGGGCCACGCCCATGCGCTGAACCTCAAGGACAGCGGCGTCGATGTCGTCGTGGCCCTGCGTCCGGGTTCCGCGACCGCGAAGAAGGTCGAGGCCGGCGGCCTCAAGGTCAAGAACGTGGCCGACGCCTGCGCCTGGGCTGACCTCGTCATGATCCTGACGCCGGACGAGTTCCAGTCCGAGCTGTACAAGAACGAGATCGAGCCGAACATCAAGAAGGGCGCGACGCTGGCCTTCGCGCACGGCTTCGCGATCCATTTCAACCAGGTCGTGCCGCGCGCCGACCTCGACGTGATCATGATCGCGCCGAAAGCCCCGGGCCACACGGTGCGCAACGAGTACACCAAGGGCGGCGGCATTCCCGACCTGATCGCGGTCTACCAGGACAGCAGCGGTAGCGCCAAGCAGCTTGCGCTGTCCTACGCCTCGGCGATCGGCGGCGGCCGCTCGGGCATCATCGAGACCACGTTCAAGGACGAATGCGAGACCGACCTGTTCGGTGAGCAGGCCGTGCTCTGCGGCGGCGCCGTCGAGCTGGTCAAGGCCGGTTTCGAGACGCTGGTCGACGCCGGCTACGAGCCGGAAATGGCCTACTTCGAGTGCCTGCACGAGCTGAAGCTGATCGTCGACCTGATGTATGAAGGCGGCATCGCCACGATGAACTACTCGATCTCGAACAACGCCGAGTACGGCGAGTACGTGACGGGTCCGAAGGTCATCAACGCCGAATCGCGCAAGGCGATGAAGGAGTGCCTGGACAACATCCAGACCGGCAAGTACGCCAAGGCCTTCGTCTCCGAAGGCAAGCTGGGCTATCCGGAAATGACCGCGATGCGTCGCCTCAACGCCGCGCACCCGATCGAGCAGACCGGTGCCAAGCTGCGCGCGATGATGCCGTGGATCGGCAAGAACAAGCTGGTCGACAAGTCCAAGAACTAAAGCCCGAGCAGCATGGGGATCCTGGCGTCGCAAGGGCGCGCTCGTCGCTGAGCGCCATCTTGAAGGCCGGAAGTTCGATGTGCCGAAGGGCCTCCTGACGGAGGCCTTTCGTTTTTGCGCCGCCTGCGATAATCGCGGCGACTCAAGGAGATTCACAGATGGACTTTCGCATCGGTCACGGTTTCGACACGCATCGCCTGGAAGCGGGCGAGGGCGTCAGCCTCGGCGGCGTGCACATTCCCTGCGCCTATCGCATCGTCGCGCACTCCGACGGCGACGTGCTGATTCATGCCCTGTGCGATGCGCTGCTCGGCGCGACCGGCGGCGGCGATATCGGCAAGCTGTTCCCGGACAACGACCCGCAGTACCAGGGCATCGACAGCCGCGAGTTGTTGGCGGAAGTCATGCGGCGCGTGCGTGCGGCGGGTTTCGGCGTGGTCAACGCCGATCTGACCTTGATCGCCGAGGCGCCGCGGGTGGCCGCGCACGTGCCGGCGATGCGCGCGGCGCTGGCCTCCGAATTGGGCATCGAGGACGCGCGCGTCAACGTCAAGGCGACGACCAACGAGACCATGGGCGCGCTTGGCCGGCGTGAGGGTCTGGCGGCGCACGCTGTCGTGTTGCTGGGGCCGGCAGTCCGCTAGTTCGCATCGTCGCAGCGGTATCCAGACGCCGCGGGGCGGCTGGTGTGGGGGAAAACCCGACTCCGGGCTCGCCTTTTTCCCGATAGCATGCGCCCGCGGAACTGGCATGGGCGTTGCTCCATGAGCTCGAAGCCGGCCGCCATATCAAGACTGTTCAGGGGAAACACCATGTCGTCGTTGAAGAGCGTCAGTGCCGCGTCCGCGGCCGTTCTGCTGTTGGCCGCCTGTGGCGGCAGCAGTGCCCCCGGGACCTCGGCACCGCCGACGCCCTCCACCCCGATCGCCAAGAACGCCGATTCCTGCGATGCCGCCTACGCCGCCGCCGAGGCCGAAGCCAAGGCCGGCGCCAAGCTGGGCACCCCCGTGCGGGTCAGCGAACGTATCGGCTACGGCCAGCCCGGCCGACTGATCCTGTCGTTCCGCTTCGACGTCGAGCGCAAGCGCGCGGCGCAGGCGCTGCAGAAGCTGCCGCTGCTGAATCTGGTGCTGGATCGCTCGCTGTTCGCGTATCGGAACCTGCCGATGCTGTACGTGAACCTGCCGCTGGTCACGCCGCAGATCGTCGAAACGCTGGAGCGCGCACTGGCGCCGCTGGGACTGGTGTCGATCTATCCGGACGAGCGCCTGCAGTACCACCTGGCCGATTCCAACGAGTACATCGGCGCGCGCATCGCGCGCCAGACCTACGGCCTCGATGGCCGCGGCGTCACCGTGGCGGTGATCGACTCGGGCATCTACGAGCTGCAGGGCGATTTCGGCAACGTCGTCGAGAACAAGAAGATCATCGGCAACTCGCTGGGCGTGGTCAGCCTGCCGCAGCTCGAGAACTATCTGTTGCTCGACGTGACCGGTCTGGATTCCGACACGACCTCCGGACACGGCACGCACGTTGCCGGCACGGTCGCCGGCACCGGCGCGATGTCGGGCGGCGAGCTGTCGGGCATGGCGCCGGGCGCGGGCCTGATCGGCATCGGCACCGGCGAGGCGATCTTTGTCTCCTATGCATTGGAGGCCTTCGATTATCTGGTGAATCCGGATCTCGTCGAGCGCTATAACCTGCGCGTGACCAACAACAGCTACGGCCCGTCGGGCGCGGGCGGCTTCGAGCCGTTCCACCCGATCAACCTGGCGACCAAGGCCGCGCATGACCTTGGCATCTACTCGGTCTTCGCCGCCGGCAACGCGGGGTCGCCGTCCGACGACGGCACAGTCAGCAACCACAATCCCTACGGTGCTTCGCCGTGCACGATCTCGGTGGCCTCCGGCATCGCCAACGCCAATGTCTTCGATCCGATCAACGCGCTGCTCGGCCTGGCGCCGGACCAGCTGTTCACGCCGGATCGTCGCGGCCAGCTGTCCACGTTCTCGTCGCGCGGCCTGGCTGGCGACGTGTTCGACCATCCGAACATCACCGCGCCGGGCGATCTGGTGGCGGCGGCCTACAACCCCAAGGGCGCGGTGCTCTATGCCGGCGTCGGCGCGCCGTACGTGAACCCTCAGCATCCGCAGTGGAGCCTGTCGTACTACCGCATCTCCGGTACGTCGATGGCCTCGCCGCATATCGCCGGCATCGTCGCGCTGCTGCTGCAGGCCGATCCGGAACTGGGCTGGGATGAGCTGCAGGCGGCGCTGTACGAGACCGCGACGCCGATGGTCAAGGAAGACGGCACGCCGTACGCGCTGTGGGAGGCGGGTCACGGTTTCGTCAACGTCAAGGCGGCGCTGGACCGGGTCATTGCCGAAGCGCCGGCGCGTCGCGTCGAGCGCGTGCAGGAGACGCTGACCGAGCTCAGCGGCATCGTCAGTGTCGCCGTCAGCGATCCGGTTCTGGGGCTGTCGCTGCTCGGCGCGAGCACCGACTTCGAGTTCGAGCTGCCGGAAGGCGCGACCTACGAGAGCATGACGGTGTCGGCCAAGTGGCTGGTGCCCGCCAACGATCTCGATCTCGTCGTGATCGGTCCGGACGGGGAGGTGGTGGCGACCTCGGGCAATGCGGCCGGGAGCTTCGAGTCGGCGCGCCTGCGCAAGCCACTGCCGGGGCATTACATCGCCCGCGTGAATGGCTTTCTCAACACGCCGGACCGCGCGACCGTGACGGTCGACGTGGTCAAGCTGGAAACGCGCGACAAGCCTGCGCCGCTGTAAGCGGACAGCGCTGCGCGGGGCGCGGCTTTCGGCCGCGCCCCGTCGTCGTGCGCATTGCATTGTCCTGGGGCACCTGCACGCATACACTCGCGGCCATGTTGCAGCCCGCCGATGCCAAGCCCGCCGCACGTGCGCCGCAACGCGCACGCCGCGACACCCGCGAGGAAATCCTCAACTGTGCCGAGGAACTGCTGCAGCGCCGCGGCTACAACGGGTTCAGCTACCAGCACATCGCGGTGCAGCTCGGCATCCGGAATGCCGCGATCCACTATCACTTCCCCGGCAAGGAAGATCTCGGGATCGCGCTGGTGCAGCGTTTCCGCGAGCGCTTCCGCGAGTGGACCGCAGGGCTGGCGCAGGAGAACGGCTGGTCACGGCTGCAAGCCTACTTCGGTACCTATGTCGATCATCTGACCGGCGAGGAATGCCGGCTGTGTCCGGGTGGCGTGCTCGCCGCCGAGTTCGGCACGCTGGCCGATCCGATGCGCCTGGAAGCGCGCCTGCTGGTGCGTGAGATCTACGAGTGGCTGGTCGAGACGCTGGAGCAGGGGCGTCAGCAGGGCGTACTGCGCTTCAACGGCGATGCGCTCGACAAGGCGGTCGAGATTGGTGCGGCACTGCAGGGTGGCCTGCAGATCGCGCGCCTGGTCGATGCCCAGCGTTTCCATCAGCTGCTGGATCAGCTCGCGCTGGAATTGACCGGCGGCCGCGAGCGCAACGGTCGCGGCTCGCTGCCGTAACGTCGGCTCGCGGCCCTAGCCGCCGAGCAGAGCGTAGACCGCGCCGGTGCCGCCGTCGTGGGGCGGCGCCGAACAGAACGCCATGACGCGGCGGTGCTTGCGCAACCATCCATCGAGATAGCTTTTCAGCACCGGGCCGCTGTTCGGCGAGCCGTTGCCCTTGCCATGCACGATGCGTACGCAGCGCCGTTCGCGGTCCAGGCAGTCGGCGATGAAATGCGTCACTGCCGCGCGCGCCTGATCGCGATTGAGGCCGTGCAGATCGAGTTCGGCCTGGATGCGGTATTGGCCGCGACGCAGTTTGCGCAACACGCCATCCTGAACACCGGGCGCGCGGTAGTGCAGCGTTTCGCCGGCCTCGACCCATTCGGGATCCGGTTCGGCCAGCAGCTCCTTCATGACCTGCAGGTCGTCGGCGATGCGTTGTCTGGGCACCGGTGCCGGCGTGTCGCGCGCAAGCTGAACGCGCGCGCTGCTCTTGAGTGGACGCACCCCGCGCATCGCGGCGCGGAACAGGTCGTCTTCGTCGCTGTCGTCGCGATCCGGCATCGTCGCGGTCCGTTAAGGAATGTCCTTCGGTAATCGAGAGAGAATCGACCGGCATCATAGCGGCCAAAGCCGGTAGACTAGCGCCATCCGCTTTCTGCGACGCATGAAAATCCTGCTTTCGAACGACGACGGCTGTACCGCGCCGGGACTGCTGTGTCTGCGTGACCACTTGCGCACCGCGCACGAGGTGCAGGTCGTCGCACCGCTGCGCAACCATAGCGGTGCCAGCAATTCGCTGACGCTGCTCAATCCGCTGCGCACACATACGCATGCCGACGGCACGATCTGCGTCGATGGCACGCCCACCGACTGTGTGCACCTGGCCCTGTCCGGGCTGTTGGAGATGCAGCCGGACATGGTGGTTTCCGGCATCAATGCTGGCGCGAATCTGGGCGACGATACGTTGTACTCCGGCACCGTCGCCGCGGCGATGGAAGGCCGGCACCTGGGTTACTCCGCGATCGCGGTATCCAACGTCTCCCACGAGCCGCGGCATTACGACACCGCCGCGCGGGTGGTGTTGCGCCTGATCGAGCAGGTGCAGGCCGATCCCTTGCCGGGCGGCACGATCCTCAACGTCAACGTGCCCGACGTGCCTTGGGACGAGATCCAGGGTTTCGAGGTCACGCGCCTGGGCAACCGTCATCGCGCCGCCGCGGTGACGCGCGCGCAGGATCCGCGCGGCCGCACGATCTACTGGATCTCCGCCGCCGGCCTCGAAGCCGACGCTGGCGAGGGCACGGACTTTCACGCCATCAGCCGCCATCGCGTGGCGATCACGCCGCTGCTGGTCGATCTGACGCGTTACCAGTCGCTGGAACGCACGCAGGCCTGGGCGAAGGGCCTATGACGCCGCAGCGTCGTGCGCTGACGCCGGCGGCGGCCTTGTCCACCGCAACGGCCTTGAACCGTCTGCTCGACGAGCTGCGCCGCCAGGGCGTCAGCGATGCCAAGGTGCTCGATGCGGTGGCCAAGGTGCCGCGCCACGAGTTTCTCGACGAGGCGCTGAAGAACCGCGCGTACGAGAACAATGCCTTGCCGATCGGCCACGCGCAGACCATCTCGCAGCCGCTGATCGTGGCGCTGATGACCCAGGCGCTGCTGCAGGGCCGGCGCATGACGCGGGTGCTCGAGGTGGGTACCGGCAGCGGCTATCAGACTGCGGTGCTGGCCGAACTGGTCGGCACCGTATTCTCGGTCGAGCGCATCCGGCCGCTGTCGGAGCTGGCGCGCACGCGTCTGGCGGCGCTGAACTATCGCAACGTGCACTTCGGCTACGCCGATGGCATGAACGGATGGCTGCCTTACGCGCCCTACGACGGCATTCTCGTCACCGCCGGCGCCGAGCAGGTGCCGCCGGCGCTGCTGGAACAACTGGGGCCGAGCGGGCGTCTCATCATTCCGGTGGGTCCGAGCGGGCATCAGATGCTGCGTCTGGTCGAGCGTCGAGGCCATGGCTTCCGTGAGCAGTCGTTGGGCACGGTCAGCTTCGTCCCGCTGCTCGGGGGTAAGGTGTGATGGGCGTGTTCTCGAAGCTGTATCAGTGGATGCTCCGGGTGTCGCGCCACCCGCATGCCGATTGGTATCTGGGGGGCATCAGCTTTGCCGAGTCCTCCTTCTTCCCGATTCCGCCGGACGTGATGTTGGCGCCGATGGCGCTGGCGCGCCCGCAGCAGTGGATCCGCCTGGCGACACTGACGACGGTGACCTCGGTGCTCGGCGGTCTGTTCGGCTACACGATCGGCTACTTTCTGCTCGATGCGGTGTTGCCGCTGCTGGCGTCGGCGGGTTACCGCGAGGCCTACGACACGGCGGTCGCCTGGTTCGCGGAATATGGCTTCTGGGCGATCTTCATCGCCGGCTTCACGCCGGTGCCCTACAAGATCTTCACCATCTGCGCCGGTGCCGCGCACATGGCACTGTTGCCGTTTCTGATCGGTTCGATCGTCGGACGTGGCGGGCGTTTCTTTCTGGTCGCGGGGCTGGTGCGGTTGCTGGGACCGTCGTTCGAGAAACATCTGCTGCGTTACGTCGATGCGATCGGCTGGGCGCTGCTGGTCCTGATCGTGGCAGGATTGGCGATATGGAAGCTGCAGTCGTGAGGCACTTTGGCGTCGCTGCGCGTTCGTCCGTCGTCATCGCGGTGTGCTGCGCGGCGCTAGTGCTGGGGGGCTGCGCCGGCTGGTCGTCCTGGGAGGACGGCAAAAGCGGCGGCTTGCGCCCGGTGGAGTCGCGTGGTTCCTCGACTTCCCCCGCGCCGCCGGCACCACGCGTGGCAGCGGGCGACGAGTATGTCGTTGTGCGCGGCGACACCATGTATTCGATCGCCTTTCGCAACAACCTGGATTTTCGCGAACTGGCGGCCTGGAACGGCGTCGGCAACAGCTATCTGATCGTGCCGGGGCAGGTGCTGCGCCTGACCGCGCCGCCGAAGACGCGCCACCAGACCGGCGACATCGAATCCGAAGGCATGAGCGACATCCAGATCGCTGCGCCGCGCCCGATCGAGGGCGACAGCCCGCCACCGGCCAGCGTGCCGCCACCGACCCCGACCGTGGCTGCCACCGGACGCCCGGTGCCGCCACCGCCTGCGGATCCGGCGCTGAAATCGAGCTATCAGTGGTCCTGGCCTACCGACGGCACGGTGCTGCGCGGGTTCGGCCAGCAGGGCAACAAGGGCCTGGATTTCGGCGGCCGCGATGGCCAGCCGGTGCTGGCGGCCGCGCCGGGCCGCGTGGTCTACAGCGGCAATGCGCTCAAGGGCTACGGCGAGCTGATCATCATCAAGCACGACGATACCTACCTCTCCGCCTACGGTTACAACCGCAGCCGTCACGTCAAGGAAGGCGACGTGGTCACCGCCGGGCAGCCGATCGGCAAGATGGGGCGAGGGCCCGAGAACAAGCCGGTGCTGCATTTCGAGATTCGCGAGCGCGGCAAGCCGATCAACCCGGCCAGCAAGCTGCCGCCGCGCGCCGTGCCTGCGCCAGGCTGACGCCACCAGCGCGGGGCCGGTGGCGGGGTCGCGCTTTGTTGCGACGCCGCATCCATCTTGTTCTAATACCGGCCCTTTTTCCCACGCTGTCTGGTTTCGGTCTCCCGAACGGTGCCTCCCGTGAAAGCCGTCTTTCCGCGCATCCAGCGCTTGCCCCCTTATGTCTTCAACGTCATCGGCGAACTGAAGAAGGGTGCCCGAGCTCGCGGCGAGGATGTCATCGACTTTTCGATGGGCAACCCGGACCAGGCCACGCCCCGTCACATCGTCGACAAGCTGGTCGAGGTGGTGCAGCGCGAAGACCCGGCGGTGTTCCGCTACTCGGTGTCCAAGGGCATCCCGCGCCTGCGTCGCGCCATTACGCGCTGGTACAAGACGCGCTTCGACGTCGATCTCGATCCTGAGACCGAGGCGGTTGCCACGATCGGCTCCAAGGAAGGCCTCGCGCACCTGATGCTGGCGACGCTCGACAAGGGCGACGTGGTGATGGTGCCGAACCCGGCCTATCCGATTCACCCCTACGGCGCGGTGATCGCTGGCGCCGACGTGCGCCACGTGCGCCTGACGCCGGGCACGGACTTCTTCGCCGAGCTGGAGAAGGCGGTCAAGGAATGCTGGCCGCGCCCGAAGTTCCTGATTCTGAATTTCCCGGGCAATCCAACCGCGCAGTGCGTCGAACTCGACTTCTTCCAGCGCGTCGTCGAGATGGCCAAGGAATATGACTTCTGGGTCATCCATGACATCGCCTATGCCGACATCGTGTTCGACGGCTGGAAGGCACCGTCGTTCCTGCAGGTGCCGGGCGCCAAGGACGTGGGCGTGGAGTTCTTCACGCTGTCCAAGAGCTACAACATGCCGGGCTGGCGCACGGGCTTCATGTGCGGCAACAAGGAACTGTGCACCGCGCTGTCGCGCATGAAGAGCTACCTGGACTACGGCACGTTCACGCCGCTGCAGGTCGCCTCCATCGCGGCGCTCGAAGGCCCGCAGGATTGCGTGCGCGAGATCTCCGACATGTATCAGGAGCGTCGCGACGTGCTCTGCGAAGGTCTCCACTCCGCCGGCTGGATGGTCGATATCCCGAAGGCCAGCATGTTCGTCTGGGCCAAGATTCCGGAGCCGTTCGCGCAACTCGGCAGCCTGGAATTCGCCAAGCGCATGATGAACGAGGCCAAGGTTGCGGTATCGCCGGGCATCGGTTTCGGCGAGTACGGCGACGACCACGTGCGGTTTGCGCTGATCGAGAACGAACACCGCTCGCGTCAGGCGATCCGCGGCATCAAGAAGATGCTCAAGGACGCCAAGGTCTGAAACCGCGTCCGTTCCTGGCCGTCCCTTTTCTCTTCATTCAAGCACCATGACCGCACCAGTGAAAATCGGCGTCGTCGGGCTCGGCACGGTCGGGCAGGGCGTGCTGCGCCTGTTGCAGAACAATGCCGAGGAAATCTCGCGCCGCGTCGGTCGCCCGCTGAAAGTCACGCACGTGGCCACCCGCACGCCGAACGCCCAGCGTGACTGTTCGCTCGTCGGTGTCGCGATGTCCGCCGATGCGGTGACGCTCGCGCGCGAGGCCGACATCGACGTGCTGGTCGAGCTGATCGGCGGTCAGACGGTGGCGCGCGAGGCGATCCTCGCAGCACTGGCGCGCGGTATTCCGGTGGTGACCGCCAACAAGGCGTTGCTCGCCGAGGACGGCAATGCGCTCTTCGAGGCCGCCCGTGCCCAGAACACGGTGGTTGCCTTCGAGGCGGCGGTGGCCGGCGGCATCCCGGTGATCAAGGCGATCCGCGAGGGTCTGGCCGGCAACCGCATCGAGGGGCTCGCCGGCATCATCAACGGCACCTGCAACTACATCCTCACGCAGATGGCCGCCAACGGCCAGGCGTTCGCCGACGCGCTCGCCGCGGCGCAGAAGCTGGGCTACGCGGAAGCCGACCCGACCTTCGACATCGAGGGCGTCGACGCCGCGCACAAGCTGACGATCCTGGCGTCGATCGCGTTCGGCCTGCCGCTGTCGTTCGACAAGGTCTCGGTCGAAGGCATCACCAAGGTGACGCCGGAAGACATCAAGATCGCGCAAGTGTTCGGCTACCGCATCAAGCTGCTCGGCATCGCCAAGCGCAGCGACGCGGGCGTCGAACTGCGCGTGCACCCGACGCTGATTCCGGAAGACCAGCTGATCGCCAAGGTCGACGGCGTGCTGAATTCGGTGCTGGTGCATGGCAACGCGGTTGGCCAGGTCGGCTTCTATGGACGCGGCGCTGGCGGCGATCCGACGGCCTCGGCGGTCGTCGCCGACCTCGTCGACATCGCGCGCGCGCTGGGCGGCGATGCCCGTCACGCGGTGCCGGCGCTGGGTTTCCAGCCCGCAGCCGTGCGCGCGCTGCCGGTGCTGCCGATCCGCGACGTCGAGAGCGCGTTCTACCTGCGTATCCAGGTCGCTGACGAGCCGGGCGTGCTGTCGCAGCTGACCGCGATCCTCGCCGCACACGACATCAGCGTCGAGGCAATCCTGCAGCGCGAACCGCGCGGCGACGAGGATGCGCACGTCGCGCTGATCACGTCGGTGATTCCTGAACACCATTTCGACGCGGCGGTGGCGGAGATGCAGAAGCTGCCGTTCGTGCGTGCCGGCGCCGCGCGCCTGCGCGTCGAGAAATTCCAGTAAGCCCCCACGCTAACCGCGCGACCTCCGGGCCGCGCATCGAGTCCGCACCATGACCCGCTACACCGGCCTGATCGACCAGTACCGCAACCGCCTGCCGCTGACGCCGAATACGCGCGCGATTTCGCTGGGCGAGGGCCGCACGCCGCTGATCAAGCTGGAGCACATCCCGAAGCAGTTCGGCTTCGAGGGCGAGCTGTACGTGAAGTTCGAGGGTCTGAACCCGACCGGTTCGTTCAAGGACCGCGGCATGACAGTCGCTGTCACGCAGGCCGTGCATGAGGGCGCCAAGGCGATCATCTGCGCCTCGACCGGCAACACATCCGCTGCTGCTGCCGCCTACGCGGTGCGCGCCGGCATCACCGCCTTCGTGCTGATTCCGGACGGCAAGATCGCGCTCGGCAAGCTGGCACAGGCGGTCGTGCACGGCGCGGTGGTTGTGCAGATCCAGGGCAACTTCGACGACGGCATGCGTCTGGTCAAGGAAATCGGCCAGACCACACCGGTCGCCATCGTCAACTCGATCAACCCCTACCGCTTGCAGGGCCAGAAGACCGCGGCTTTCGAGATCGTCGAGGCACTGGGCCGCGCGCCGGACTACCACTGCCTGCCGGTTGGCAATGCCGGCAACATCACGGCACATTGGATTGGCTATTGCGAAGCGACCGGCCAGGGCACGGTCTCTTGTGCCTTCTGCAATGGTCAGTGCGTTGCGCCGGATCGCTCGCGACTGACCTCACACGATGGGCGACCAAAAATGGTGGGCTATCAGGCGGCCGGCTCCGCGCCGTTCATGCGCGGAGGTCCCGTCAAGAACCCGGAAACGGTCGCCACCGCAATCCGCATCGGCGATCCGCAGTCGTGGGACCGCGCGTGGATCGTGCAGAAGGAATCGAACGGCTGGTTCGACGAGTGCACGGACGACGAGATCCTGGCCACGCAAAAGCTGCTCGCCGGTAGCGAAGGCGTGTTCTGCGAGCCGGCGTCCGCCGCGTCGTTGTGCGGCGCGCTGCGCGACATCAAGACCGGCAAGATCGCGCAGGGCTCGACCGTGGTCTGCACGCTGACCGGCAACGGCCTCAAGGATCCGGACATCATCATGAAGGATGGTCTCAAGGGGCTGATCCAGGTGCCGGCCGAACGCGCCGCCGTCGAGAAGGCGCTGCTCGCCCACCTGAAGTAAGCGCGCCGCCCATGCGCGCGCCGCGGCTGCGTCGTCGTCCTGCGGGCGATCCCGACGCGCTGCCGTCTTCGTTGTCGCCTGTGCTGCGCCGCGTGCTCGCCGCCCGCGGCGTCGGTGCCGACGCCCTGACGCTCGAACTCAAGGACCTGCTGCCGCCGTCCTCGTTGACGCAGGCCGATGCGGCCGGGCGTCTGCTCGCCGATGCGATCGCGGCCGGCGAGCCGCTGGTGATCGCCGGCGACTATGACGCCGACGGCGCCACCGGCACGGCGCTCGCCGTGCTCGGCCTGCGCGCGCTCGGCGCGACTTCGGTGCAATACGTGGTGCCGGACCGCTTCCGCATGGGCTACGGCCTGTCGCCGGCGCTCGCCGAGTTGGCGGCAGCGACCGGTGCGCGCGTGCTGGTCACGGTCGACAGCGGCATCGCCAGCATCAAAGGCGTCGCGCGCGCGCGCGAACTCGGCTTGCGCGTGGTCATCACCGACCATCATCTGGCCGGCTCCGAGCTGCCGGCGGCCGATGTCATCGTCAATCCGAACCAGCCGGGCTGTACGTTTCCGTCCCGGCATCTGGCCGGCGTCGGGGTGATGTTCTACGTGCTGCTGGCGCTGCGCGCTGTGCTGCGCGAACGCGGCGCTTTCGCCGCGCGGGAAGAACCGAATCTGTCGGAGTTGCTCGACCTAGTGGCGGTCGGCACGGTGGCTGACGTCGTGCGCCTGGACCGGAACAACCGCATCCTGGTCGAGCAGGGCCTGCGCCGCCTGCGCGCCGGTCGCGCACGGCCGGGCATCCAGGCGTTGCTGCAGGTCGCGGGTCGCGATGCTTCGCGGCTGAGCGCGACCGATCTCGGCTTCACGCTGGGCCCTCGCATCAACGCGGCCGGCCGTCTCGACGACATCCGCACCGGTATCGATTGTCTGCTGGCGCCGGACTACGACACCGCACTGTCGCTGGCGCGCACGCTGGACCAGTTCAACCGCAGCCGCCGCGAGATCGAGGCGCAGATGCGCGAGGACGCGCTGGTCATGGTCGAGGACGATCCTTCCGTCGGCGTGTGTCTGTACCAGGACGACTGGCACGAGGGTGTGGTCGGTATCGTCGCCGGTCGCATGAAGGAGCGGCTGCACCGACCGGTGATTGCGTTTGCGCGCGCGCAGGAAGGCGGGCTGCTGAAGGGCTCCGGCCGCTCCATTCCCGGCCTGCATCTGCGTGACGCGCTGGTGGCGGTGGATGCGCGTGCGCCGGGTTTGATCGAGCGCTTCGGCGGTCATGCGATGGCGGCGGGTCTCACGCTGCGCGCCGAGGCACTGGATGAATTCCGTGCGCGCTTCGACGCCGAGTGTCGTGCCTTGCTGGACGAGGCGGCGCTGGAGCATTGCCTGGATACCGATGGCGAGCTGGCGGCAGACGAACTCGATCTGGCGACCGCGCACTGCCTGGAGCAGGCCGGCCCCTGGGGTCAGGGATTCCCTGAACCGCTATTCGAAGGGGCGTTCGAGGTCGTCGAGGCGCGTCCGGTTGGCGCCGACGGCGCGCACATCAAATACCGGTTGCGGCAGGCCGGTGCGGTGTTGTCGGCCATCGATTTCCATGGGGCCGAACGCCTGGTGGCCCGTGGCGCCGTGCACTGCGCCTACCGTCTGGCGGTGAACCGCTATCAGGGCCGCGAGAGCGTGGACCTGCAGATTCAGGCGCTGACGCCACGGGATCAAGGCTCGGTCGTCCAGCGCGTTCGATAGGCGATATCTACTGTCGCCGTATGGCGGGCGTAGCCCTACCATGGCGCTTTACGTCTGTGCGAAGGGGTGGAGTTCATGCGCAAGTCGAGCACGCTGCTGGCGGCGATGGCGGTATCCGTATTGCTGTCCGCCTGCGGCAGTTCCAGTTCCACCGGGTCGCTGATCGATCCGCCCACCACGCCGGGTGCCGCGCCGCAGACGCGGTTTGACCTCGCCAACCGCTGCTTTGCGGTCAAGGCGCTCGACAGTGGCCAGTTCATCGCGCGCAACGGTGTCGACTATCGGGCGACGGCCGCGACGGCCGAAGCCGCCGAGCGCTTCTACATGAAGCCGACCGCGCTGGGCGATTACCTGTTCTATGCCAAGGATCGCCGCTTGATGGCGGTCGGCAGCGACGCGACGATCGCGGCGACGTCGGCGTCTGATGCGTCCAACTGGACCATCGACACGACCGCCCCCGGCCGTTACACGATCGTGCTGAAAACCGATGGGGCCACCCCGCCGGCGCTGGGCGCGGGCTCGTCCTCCACCGAGTTCGCCTTTGTGCCGGCGGACGGTTGCACGCCCTATCCGGAAATCTCGACCGACAGCGTCGGCTCGACCTACAAGGGCCGCGGCGTGGATCAGCCGGTGGTCGGCTTCGCCGAGGTGCACACGCACATGGCGATGGGCCACGAGATGTCGGACGGTTCGCTGGGTGTCGGGCCTGCCGCCGGCGGCGTGCTGTACGGCCAGATGTACCACCGCTTCGGCGTGCCGCACGCGCTGGAGGATTGCGCGGCGTATCACGGTCCGCAGGGCTCGCGCGATCCCGAGGCGCTGATCCTCGATCTGACGCCGCTGACGCTGCACGACACTGAAGGCTGGCCGCACTTCATCGATTGGCCGGCCTACAACTCGCAGCTGCACCAGGCGATGTACTACAAGTGGGTCGAGCGCGCGTGGAAGTCGGGCCTGCGCATCATGGTTTCGGAAGGCACCAACATCGCGGCGCTGTGCGAGGTCGCGCGCATCTACGCGACCACCATCAATCCGGTGGCGGCGACCTACGACTGCAACGACATGAGCCTGGGTATCAACCAGGTGAAGTACCTGAAGACGCTGCAGGACTACGTCGATGCGCAGGAAGGCGGGCCGGGCAAGGGCTGGTTCCGCATCGTTGGCGATCCGGCTGAGGCGCGCCGCGTCATCAACGAGGGCAAGCTCGCCGTCGTGCCGGGCCTGGAGTTCTCCAACATCTTCAACTGCACCAGCCGCACGCTGCTCGGTCTCGGCGAGCAGGTCGGATGCACCCGTGAGGACATCGATCGCCAGATCGACGAGGTTTGGGAGCTGGGCGTGCGCGAGCTGTTCCCGTACCACGACGTCGACAGCGCGCTTGGCGGCACCGGCATCTTCAACGGCGACGTGCTGAACCTGGTCGGCTTCTGGGGCACGGGGCACTTCTGGGAGACCTACGACTGCCCGGACGGCGGTGAAGGTGAGACCTACTTCTACAACGCGGGCGCCGTGATGACGACGGCCATTCCCGGCACCGGTAACGATCCGCTGACGCAGATCGTGCTCGGTGCGCTGAACGGCACCGCGCCGCTGTATCCGGCTGGTCGTCGCCAGTGCAACGCGCGCGGCATGACCGAACTGGGCCGCTATGCGGTGCAGAAGTTGATGGAGAAGAAGTTCGTCATCGACATCGACCACGCCGAGCTGTCGATCAAGAGCGACATGATCGAGATGGCCAAGGCGCAGAATCCGCCGTATCCGCTGATCTCGGCACATGGCGGTCACGGTGGCATTTCCATCGAGCAGGCCAAGGACATCCTGGCGATCGGCGGCCTGATCTATCCGTTCAAGCCTAACGGCAGGGGCCACGTCGAATTCATGCAGAAGCTCAAGCCGGTGTGGGATGCGGCACGTCCCGGCGAGCCGATGGCGGTGGGGTACGGCATGGACGCCAACGGCATCGCTGATCGCTCGCCGCCGCGCGGTGCCACCGACAAGCCGGTGCAGTATCCGTTCACGCTGTTCCAGGGCGAGGACTGGGGTCCGCAGTTCGCGGGCTTCGCGCCGCTGACCTTCAACCTGCAGACGGTGCCGGAGAGCGGCAAGACCTGGCACGTCGACGAGGTCGGCACCGCGCACTACGGCATGGTCGCCGACTACGTCGAGGAGATTCGTCTTGAAGGCGGTCGCGAGGCGCTGGATGCGCTCTACAACTCCGCCGAAGCGTATCTGCGGATGTGGGAGCAAACCGTTAATCGCTGAGACGGATGGCTCCGGTGAGGGTCAGCGTCTTTGTTTTCATCGCGGGGGTCCTGCTGGCCGGGCTCTGGTCGTTGCTGCGACCGTTGCCCCCACAGACCGTGGCACCGCAGGCGCCCGCGACGACGACCGTCGCTGTCGCGGATTCATCCGCGCCGGCTGTGGCTGTAGAAGTCGCACCGACGACGCCGATGCCGTCATCAGCCCCCGTGCCGGAGCCGCAGCGGCTCCGGATCGACGTGGCGCCGCCAGCGGGTGCGGCGCCCGCCGTGTCGGTGTTGCGGGTGCAGGCGGGCGAGACGGTGGAATTGACCGTGGTCAGCGAACGCGACGACGAATTGCACCTGCACGGTTACGACCTGACGCTGGATCTGCGCGCCGGTGAACCTGGCACGCTGCGCTTCGTGGCCGAGCATGCCGGTCGTTTCGAGATCGAGCTGCATCGCGGTCATGCGCAGATCGGTGTCCTCGAAGTCCTGCCGCGCTGAGTCGGGCTGGCCGGCGTTCGCCGCCGGCCTGCTGGCGCTGACGCTCGCGTCTCCGGCCGCGGCGCACTCCTTCGGCCGCATCTACACGCTGCCGGTGCCGTTCTGGATGTACGCTTGGGGCGGCGCCGCAGCACTGCTGCTCTCGTTTCTGGTCGTCGGCTGGTTCGCCACCGCGCCGGCCGGCGCAAAGCCGGTGCGCAGCCTTGATCTGACCGACAGCCGGCTGATGCGTGGCGTGCGGCGCCTGCATCTGCCCACGCTGCTGCGCGGCCTGGCGCTGATCGCGCTGTTGCTGTGCGTGCTGACCGGCTACTTCGGTACGCGCGATCCCTACCGCAACTTCAACATGACTTTCTTCTGGGTCGTGTTCGTACTGGGTTTCGCTTATCTCACCGCGCTGATCGGCAATCTCTACGTGCTGCTCAATCCGTGGCGGGTGCTCGCGGATTTGATCGGCAGGGTCTGGCGCGGCTTCACGAAAGGGCGGCTGCGGTATCCGCGCGGGCTCGCCTACTGGCCGGCGCTGGTGCTGTACCTGCTGTTCATCTGGGTGGAGCTGTTCGCGCACACGCGACCGCTGTCGCTGGCGCAGTGGCTGATCGGTTACAGCGCGGTGAATCTGGTCGCGGTCTACGTGTTCGGCGCGGCGGCCTGGTTCCGTTACGGCGAATTCTTCGCGGTGTTCCTGCGGCTGCTGGCCTTGATGGCGCCGCTGCACTACGAACGGGATGCGGAGACCGGCGCGGGCCGTCTGCGCCTGCGCGCCCCGTTCACGGGACTGCTGGAGTCGCGCGCCGAGTCCTGGAGCCTGCTGATCTTCATCCTGTTCATGCTGTCGTCGACGGCCTTCGACGGTCTGCGCGCGACGGTGCCGTGGTTCAAGCTGTTCTGGTTCGACCCCACCGGTTACCTGACGCAGTGGATGGGCAAGCCGCCGATCCATGCCTTCATCGAACTGCGGCCCTGGTATCTGGCCTACGAGACACTGTGCCTGCTACTGTCGCCGTTCCTGTATCTGGCGATCTACCTGTTCTTCATCCTGCTGACGCGCCTGTTCGCATGGCGGCAGGTGGGTTTTCGCGAACTGGCGCTGGGCTTTGCGTTCTCGCTGCTGCCGATTGCGCTGGTCTACCACGTCACACACTACTACACGCTGCTGCTGACCCAGGGCGTGAAGATCGTGAGCCTGCTGTCCGATCCGTTCGGGCGCGGCTGGAACCTGTTCGCCACCGCCGGCCTGTTCCGCGCGCCGATCCTGCCGGACCTGAAATGGGTCTGGCACACGCAGGTCGCGCTGATCGTCTTCGGTCACATCGTCAGTGTCTGGGTTGCGCACGTCGAAGCGCTGCGGTTGTTTCCGACGCGACGCTCGGCAATCCTCAGCCAGATTCCGATGCTGTTCCTGATGGTGGCGTTCACCACCTTCGGGCTGTGGATTCTGGCGCAGCCGATTCAAGAAGGGCGCTGACGTCCGTCGCGCGGCGCGGCGGCTTGATGCGCGAGCTGCGTCGCCAGCAGGCCGGTGGCGACGCCGCCGAGCAGCGATGGCAGCAGCGCGTAGTAGCCCAGCGCCTGCATCGTGTGGCCGAGAATTAGGAAGAACACGCCGAAGCCGATCAATCCCGTCAGGAAGCCGCGCAAGGTCAGCAGCAGCGCGTCGCGGCCGGCGGTGACGAAGGTGAAGGCGGGAATCACGACCGCGGCGACCGGTGCGCCGGACAGCAGGCCGGTGAACTGTGGCCCGATCAGCTCGGTGGCCGTGGTCAGGCTCACGACCAGCACGGCCGCTGCGGCCATGCGGGCGAGCAGCTCCACCGGCGGCAGGTGCACGCGCGGCGGTAGCGTCGCGGGTTTGGGCAGCATATAACGCGCCGCGATCCACAGACCGGGCAGGGCGGCGAGGCCGAGCCATGCCGACTGCGCATGGCCGCTCAGGTCGATCAGCAGCGCGGTGCCGAGATAGCAGAGCCAGCCGAAGGGAATCGCCGTGTACCAGCGCAGCCGCGCGCTGACCCAGCCGACGACGAGCATGTAGACGATGTTGCCCCAGAGCCCGGCCGGTGCGGCGAGCGCCGCGGGTTCGGCGTAGTCGGTGCCGTGGCTCAGCCACACCGCGAGGATCACGGGCGCGCCCACCAGCGGCAGACCGCCCATCAGGCCGGCGACGTTCGGCCCCCAGCGTCGTCCGGCGAGGCTCGCCAGGCCGATCAGCAGCGGTGCCGCGAACAGCTTCACCCCCCAGGCGGCGCTCAACATCGCGTCAGCCGAACAGCTTGCGGACCTTCAGCAGCGCGGCGACGAGCTGGTCGATGTCGTCGCGGTCGTTGTACACCGCGAGCGAGGCACGGGCGGTGGCCGGCACGCCGAAGCGTTCCATCAGCGGCATCGTGCAGTGATGGCCGGTGCGGATCGCGACGCCCTCCATGTCGAGGATCGAGCCGATGTCCTGCGGATGCGCGTCGTCCATGACGAAGGACAGGATGCCGGCCTTGTGCGCCGCGGTGCCGATCGGGCGCAGGCCCGGCACTTCCGCCAGCCGCTGCGTGCCGTATTCGAGCAGGTCGTGTTCGTGTGCGATGACCTTGTCTAAGCCGAGTGCATCGAGCCAGTCGATCGCCGCGGCGCAGCCGATCGCGCCGGCCATGTCCGGCGTGCCCGCCTCGAACTTGTACGGCACCTCGTTCCAGGTGCTGCCGGAAAACGCGACCGTGCGGATCATGTCGCCGCCGCCCTGCCACGGGTCCATTGCTTCCAGGTGTGCGCGCTTGGCCACCAGTGCGCCGAAGCCGGTGGGACCGTAGAGCTTGTGCGACGAGAACGCGTAGAAGTCGACGTCGAGCGCCTGCATGTCGACCGGCAGGTGCGCGATGCCCTGGGCGCCGTCGACCAGCACGGGAATGCCGCGCGCATGCGCCTCGCGCACGAGGTCGGCGACCGGGTTGATCGTGCCGAGCGTGTTGGAGATCTGCGCGACGGCGACCAGTTTCGTGCGCGGCGACAGCAGCTTTTTCCAGGCGTCGAAATCCAGACTGCCGTCGTCCAGCACCGGCGCGGCGACGGTCGTGGCGCCGGCCAGCTGCCAGGGCACGATGTCCGAGTGGTGCTCCATGCCGGTCAGCAGGACTTCGTCGCCCGGCTGGATGCGCGGCTGCAGGTAGCTGCGTGCGACGAGGTTGATCGCCTCGGTCGTGCCGCGCGTGAACACCACTTCCTCGCGGGCGGCGTTGACGAAGGCGGCGATGCGGTCGCGCGCGGCTTCGTACTGCGTCGTCGCGCGCTCGGCGAGTTCGTGCACGGCGCGGTGCACGTTGGCGTTCGACGTGCGGTAGTAGCGGTCGATCGCCTGCAGCACCGCTTCCGGCTTCTGCGTCGTTGCCGCGTTGTCCAGGTAAGCGAGGCGTTTCCCGCCGCGCGTCGTCTGCTGCAGGATCGGGAACTGTGCGCGGATCGCCGCGACGTCGAGCGATGCCTGGCTCATTGCAATGCTTCCATCTGCTCGCCGCCCGGCAACTGGCGCAGCAGGCGCTTGGTGACGCGCTCGCGCACGCCGTCAGGACGGATGTGGCGCAGCACCTCGTGCGCGAATGTGCAGGTCAGCAGCGTGCGGGCGAGCGCTTCCGGCACGCCGCGCGAGCGCAGGTAGAACATCGCTTGGTCGTCGAGCTGGCCGAAGGTCGCGCCGTGCGCGCACTTGACGTCGTCGGCGTAGATCTCCAGTTCCGGCTTGGCGTTGATCTCGGCGCCCGGCGACAGGATCAGGTTGGCGACGCGCTGCTCGGAGTCGGTCTTCTGCGCGTCCTTGTGCACGCGGATCATGCCGTTGAACACCGCATGCGCCTGGTCGCGGGCGATGCCGCGGAAGGATTCGCGGCTGATGCAGTGCGGCGCGCGGTGCTCGATCCAGGTGTGGTTGTCGACGTGGCCCTTGCCGACCGGCGCGTACAGGCCGTGCAGGTACACGCTGGCACCCGGCTCGGCGAGGTCGACGTGCAGGTCGTGGCGCGACAGCTTGCCGCCGAGATCGACGGTGACGACGTCGGCACAGGCGTCGCGCGCCACGCGCAGCTTCACGCGCGTCAGGCGGTGCGCATCGGCACCGGCGTCGCTGATGCGGATCAGATGCAGACGGCTGCCGGCCTCGAGTTCGATGTCGGCGAAGATCGTCTGGAACGGCATGTCGCCGGAGGTGTTGAGAATCAGCGTCGCCTCGGCGCCGCGTTCGAGCTTCAGGCGATGGCGCTGGTGCGCGCGGTTCTCGGGGCGCAGCGGTTCTTCGAGTTTCGTGTTCGCGGCAATACTGCGGTCGAGCCCGCCGGCGGCAAAGGCGCGGTTCAGCGCATCGAGGCTATCGGCGAAGCTCTCGATGCCCATCTGCGTCGCGTCGGCATCCGGACGCAGCGCTTCGCTGGTCAGCGCACTCAGCGGGGCAAGGTCGGTGTACTGCCAGTCTTCCAGCGTGTTCGGCGGCAGGCCCTGTTCGAGGAAGGCGTAGAGCGCGGCGCGGCGCGCGGGCGTGCGCGCGGCCTCGGGCAGCGCATCGAAAGCGCTGCGGAAATGTTCGAGCGTCGCCATGATCAGGCGGCCTGTCCCACCGAATTCTGCAACCAGCCGTAGCCCTTCTCTTCGAGTTCGCGTGCCAGATCCGGACCGCCGGACTTGACGATGCGGCCGCCGGCGAGCACGTGCACGAAGTCCGGCTGCACATAGTCGAGCAGGCGCTGGTAGTGCGTGACCAGCAGCACCGCGCGTTCTTTCGAGCGCATCAGGTTGATGCCGTCGGAAACGATCTTCAGCGCGTCGATGTCCAGGCCCGAATCGGTTTCGTCGAGCACCATCAGCTTGGGTTCCAGCACCAGCATCTGGAGAATTTCGTTGCGCTTCTTCTCGCCGCCGGAGAAGCCCTCGTTGACGCCGCGCGACAGCATCGCGCTGTCCATCTTCATCTGCTTGACGCGGTGGCGCACCCAGGCGATGAAGTCGGCGGCCTCCAGTTCCTTCTCGCCGCGCGCCTTGCGCTGCGCGTTCAGCGCGGCCTTGAGGAACACCATGTTGGAGACGCCCGGAATCTCGACCGGGTACTGGAAGCCGAGAAAGATGCCCTTGGCGGCACGCTGTTCCGGGTCGAGTTCCAGCAGGTCCTCGTCGCCGAAGCGCACGCTGCCTTGCGTGACGGTGTAGTCCTCGTGGCCGGCGAGCAGTTTCGACAGGGTCGACTTGCCGGAGCCGTTGGGGCCCATGATGGCGTGGACTTCGCCGGCGTTGATGCGCAGGTCGATCCCCTTGAGGATGTCCTTTCCATCAATACGAGCGTGCAGGTTCTGGATATCAAGCATGGTGGTCTGGCTCGGGCGTTGGCCCTGGCTATGGACAGTGTCGATCAGCCGACGCTGCCTTCAAGTGAAACGGAGAGCAGCTTCTGCGCCTCGACGGCGAACTCCATCGGCAGTTCCTTGAACACGTCCTTGCAGAAGCCGTTGACGATCATCGACACCGCGTCTTCCTCGCCGATGCCGCGCGAGCGCGCGTAGAACAGCTGGTCCTCGCCGATCTTCGATGTGGTCGCCTCGTGTTCGAGGATCGCGCTCGGGTTGCGCACCTCGGTGTACGGGAAGGTGTGCGCGCCGCACTTGTCGCCGATCAGCAAGCTGTCGCACTGCGTGTGGTTGCGCGCGCCTTCCGCGCTCGGCAGCACGCGCACCAGGCCGCGGTAGGACTGCTGGCCTTCGCCGGCGGCAATGCCCTTGGAGACGATCGTCGAGCGCGTGTTCTTGCCGACGTGGATCATCTTGGTGCCGGTGTCGGCCTGCTGCTTGTGGTGCGTCAGCGCCACCGAGTAGAACTCGCCGATCGAGTCGTCGCCGCGCAGGATGCAGCTCGGGTACTTCCAGGTGATCGCCGATCCGGTCTCGACCTGCGTCCACGAGATCTTCGAGCCGCGGCCGCGACAGTCGCCGCGCTTGGTGACGAAGTTGTAGATGCCGCCGACGCCGTTCTCGTCGCCCGGATACCAGTTCTGCACGGTCGAGTACTTGATCTCGGCCTTTTCCAGCGCGACCAGTTCGACGACCGCGGCGTGCAACTGGTTCTCGTCGCGCTGCGGCGCGGTGCAGCCTTCCAGGTACGAGACGTGACCGCCGTCCTCGACGACGATCAGCGTGCGCTCGAACTGGCCGGTGTTGCGCTCGTTGATGCGGAAGTAGGTCGACAGTTCCATCGGGCAGCGCACGCCCTTGGGCACGAACACGAAGCTGCCGTCGGTGAACACGGCCGAGTTCAGCGCCGCGTAGTAGTTGTCGCCGAAGGGCACGACCGTGCCGAGATACTTCTTGACCAGTTCCGGGTGCTCGCGCACCGCCTCGGAGATCGACGAGAAGATCACGCCGGCCTCGGCGAGCTTCTTGCGGAACGTGGTGCCGACCGAGACCGAGTCGAACACGACGTCGACCGCGACCTGCGGCTGCACGCCGGCGAGCATCTCCTGCTCGCGTAGCGGAATGCCGAGCTTGGTGTAGGTCTCCAGCAGCTTCGGGTCGACCTCGTCCAGCGACTTCGGGCCGTCCTTCATCGACTTCGGCGCCGAGTAATAGGAGATCGCCTGGTAGTCGATCTTCGGGTAGTGCACGTGCGCCCAGGTCGGCTCGGTCATCTTCAGCCAGCGGCGATAGGCCTTCAGGCGGAATTCCAGCAGCCACTCCGGCTCCTGCTTCTGCGCGGAGATGTGGCGGACCACGTCTTCGCTGAGACCCGGCGGCAGCGTTTCGGAGTCGACGTCGGTGACGAAGCCCGCGCTGTAGGTGCGGTTCTTGACCAGGTCCTGGATGTCGGTCGGGGAGGCGGACATCAGCGGGCCACCGTCGGATGGAAGTTCAGGGGGTGTTCGGTGCGGCGCATGTTGGTCGCGGCCATCTGCGCCAGGGTCACGGCTTCCAGCGCCTGGCGGATCGCGGTGTTGATCAGGCGGAAGTTGGCGCGCGCGGCGCAGTCGCGCTCGATCGTGCAACCGCCGCCATGGGTCGCGCAGTCGGTGACCGAGATCGGGCCTTCCAGCGCGCCGATCACGTCGGCCACCGAGATCCGCTCCGGGCTGCGGGCCAGGCGGTAACCGCCGTGGGCGCCGCGCAGCGACTCCAGTAGCCCGCCGCGCGCCAGCGTTTTCAATAGCTTGGCGACGGTCGGGACGGGGATGTGGGTGCGCTCGGCGAGTTCCACACCGGTGTGGACCCGCTCCGGCGCGGTGGCGACGGCCGTCATCAGCACGGTCGCGTAATCGGCGAGTTTGGAAAGGCGCAGCATCAATCAAGACCAGATCGGTACGGATTGGATTTTACGGAGTGCGCTGCGATAGGGCAATTGATATGGAAAAGCTATTGGGGTCCTGAGGGATGGATGCCTCTGTATAGCTATCCAGTGGGGTGGGTTTTGCGAGCGCCAAATGGTTTATCGCTATTCGTTAGACTTTCTGAGTAATGAACCCGCCTACCGATATCGACTGGGACGTCGACGCTCCGCATCTGGAGCGCGTTGTCGTCGGGCCCGAGCATCTGGACCGCTTCGGCCACACCAACAACGTCATGTACCTGTCGTGGCTGGAAAAGGTGGCCTGGAGTCATTCGGTCAGCCTGGGCCTGGATTTCGACGATTACGAGAGGCTGGGCGCCGGCTGCGTCGCGCGCCGCCATGAACTCGATTACCTCGCGCCGACCTTCGCCGGCGACGAACTGTGGCTGGCGACCTGGGTGCACGAGAACGACTTCCGCCTGAGCATGTGGCGCCGCTACCAGATCGTGCGTGCTGGCGATCGCAAGACCGTGCTGCGCGGCCAGACGCAGTGGGTGTGCGTCGACATGAAGAGCGGCAAGCCGCGGCGCATGCCGCCGGAATTCCAGGCCTACAAGCCCTGGCCACAGCGCGAGGCCGGCGGCTGAGAAAACGAAAAGGCCGCTGCGGGAATGCCGCACCGGCCTTGATGCTCATCAGCGTTGGGCGTGCAGGCTTGGCCTGCGCCTCGCCTCAGCCGTCCGACGGTGGCGTGAAGTCAAAGCGCACGCCGACGAAGATCGAACGGCCTGGCTGCGGCGCAATTTCTTTTAGGAACGAGGTCGCCAGACGTTGCTCCTCGTCCAGCAGGTTGCGGCCCATCACGTACAGCGTCGTCGTGCCGTTGGCGCCGGCCAGAATGCGATAGCGCAGGTCTGCCGACACCAGGTCGTAGCCCGGCGTGCGGGTTTCCAGCGGCGCGAAACGATCCTGCGCCAGCACGTGTGTGTAGTTCAGCGAACCGGCGAGTGCGTCGCGGCGTCCTTCGAGTGCCAGGCCGAAGCGGCTGGGCGTGATGCGCGGCAGGTTCTCGTCGGCATCGGACTTGAGCTGGCCGCGCACCATGTCGGCGAAACCGCGCAGGTTGAGCTTCAGCGGCCCTTCCGCGATCAGCCGGTAGCGCGCCGACAGCTCGGCGCCGTAGAACACCGCGTCGCGCTGCGCGGCGTCGAGCAGCAGCAGCTCGCCGTCCGGATCGAACGCACCGGACTCATCGACGCGATCGGCGATGCCATCGGACTGCGCGCTGCCGGCGCCGTCGGCGTTGAGGCCGGCGTCGACTTCGCGCAGGAACACGTAGTCGTTGATGCGGTTGTAGAAGACGCTGGCTTCCCAGGTCCAGCGACCGGCGTCCTGCGACAGCGTGACGTCGAGATTGTTGGCGGTCTCGACGTCCAGCGACGGATTGCCGCGTTCGAACGCCAGCGTCGCCAGATGCGGACCGAAGGCGTACAGCTCCTCGGGCGCCGGGGCGCGCTGGGCGCTCTGGGCGTTGACGCGCAGGTGCAGGTGTTCGGCCAGGTGCAGATGCGCGCCCGCCGACAGGCTCAGCGGCTGGAAGTCGCGATTCGGCAGCGTGCCCGGTCCCGGCGTGTGATCGACCTGGTCGAGACGCGCGCCCAGCTCGATGTGATGCTCGCCGATGTCGCGCCCCTCCACCCAGAACAGGCCGAGGCCGCGTGTGCGCACCGGCGGCACGAAGGCCTCCTCGCCGATGGCCTCGAAATCGCGATCGCTCAAATGCACGCCCACCACGCCGGTCCAGCCGGCAACCGGCAGATGCTCCAGCTCGATGCGGCTCTCGCGTTCCTGCACGTCGAAGGTGGTGCCGACTGCACCGTCGGGTTCCAGCTCGCGATGGCGGTAGTCGTTGATGCCGACGCGTGCCTCCAGCCGATCGAAGCCGGCGAATGGCCGGTTCAACAGCCCGCGCAGATCGACGCGGGTCTGCTCGAGATCGACACGCACGCCGTCGTGGCCATGCGCTTCCTCGGCTTCGCCTTCTTCCGCTTCCTCGTGCCCATGTTCATGCGCGTGGCCAGGAATGCCGTAGTTGGTCTCGAAGCGGCTCACCGCGGCGCCGAGCATGCCGCGTGCGCCGGCCCAGGCCATCGAAGCGCCGTAGCTCTGTGTGCGCAGATCGCTGTTCTCGAGTACGCCACGGCGCTCATCGTCGTGCTCCTCCTCGTCCCCGTGTGCCTCGTCGTCGTGGCCGCGCTCGGCATTGCCGGGGATCTTGAACGTGCCGGCATTGCGTCGCGTGTAATGCGCGCCGAACTGCAGATCGCCGACACCGTAACGGCTGCGCAGCGCGACGTTGGTTTCATCGGCGTTGCTGCCGTAGGAGGCGTCGCCGCGCACGCGCAGGCCCGGCGTCACCGTATCTGGCAGGCGATCGTCGACGACATTGACCACGCCGGCGGAGGCGCCGCCGCCATAGATCAGTGTGGCCGGTCCCTTGATGACTTCGATCTGGTCGGCGAGCAGTGGATCGACGGATACCGCGTGATCGGCGCTGATTGACGAAGCATCCATGGAGCCGATGCCGTTATCCATGATCTGCACGCGCGGACCGCCCTGGCCGCGGATCACCGGCCGGCCGACGCCGGGGCCGAAGCTGGCGCTGGCGATGCCGGGGCGCTGGTCGAGTGCGTCGCCGATCGTGCCGCGACGGCGGCGTTCCAGCTCTTCGCCAGCGATCACGTCCACCGGCTGAATCAGTTCGTCGGTGGTGCGATTGAAGGGATTGGCCTGCACCACGATGGTGTCGAGCTGCGTCGCCGGCGCGTCCTCCGCGAATGCGATGGCGGGAAAGGCCAGGGTGGCCAGCGCCAGCGTCGTGGGGCGCAGCAGCGGTTGTAGCAGCAAGCGATGCCCGTCAGCGCAATCGCGGGGCAGGGAAATGGCGTTGAAACGATGCGCCGGCATGCGGCGCAGGAATGTTGCGGTCATGAAACCCGATCCTCGAAAACAAGTGCGACGCACCGTCGAAGCGGTGCGGTCCGATAACGCGAGCGTGTCAGCGCAGGCGCAGCGGCGGGCCTCGGATCGGGTAACGGGTCAGCGGTGCGACGCGCGGAGCCGGCGTCGCAGCGAGGGTGGGTGCTTCGTAGGTGGCTTGCGCATGCACCACCTGCACGATGGCGGGCGGCGGTGCCGCGTCGGTGCGGTGACCGACATGGCACAACTGGCAGGTCAGATCGTTGGCCGAAACCGGATGCTCGAACGCATGCGCGACCAGCAGCCACTGGCCCAGGATCAGGGCGGCGGCGAGCAGCAGCTTGCGTGAGAGGGCGGAGCGCATGTCGGCAACGATTAAGTGCGCGAGGTCGACGGAATCCGGTTCGGTTGCGGCAGCTTTTCAGGCGTGCCGCGCCGGATGTTACAGGATTACATCTGCGGGCGACGATGCCCCCTTGTCGTTTGGATTCGCCTTGACGGAATCTTGCGCGGGCCCGCAGTCGCCGCAGGATTTCGGCGCTAAGCTGGCGCGCCGTCGGTTGCGGTGCAGGCGCTTCAAGGCTCCGCCGATACGACGCCATCGAATCCAGCAGAAGCCCCCCATGCCCCCGAAATCTCGTGCTTCGACCGTGTCACGGACTGCCTCACGTACTCCCGCGCGAGCCGCCGCGCGTCGGTCCGGCGCACCGCCGCAGCACGACGCCGCACCCTTGATGGCGCGCGCCGAAGCGCTGTGCCGTGCCCGTGCGCTGCGCTTTACCGCGATCCGCCAGGAAACCTACGCCTTGCTGCTGCGGCAGCAGCAGCCGTTGTCGGCCTATGCCCTGCTCGACAAGCTCGAGCGGCGGCTGGGTCACAAGCTGGCGCCGCTGACGATCTACCGCGCACTGGATTTCCTGGTCGACAGCGGTCTGGTCCACAAGCTGGAAACCGCCAGTGCATTCATGGTCTGCGATCACCCGGAGGATCGGCACCAGAGTCTGTATCTGGTGTGCACCGGCTGCGGCGATGCCGAGGAAGTGGCCATGCCGTCGGTCGCGACCGCGATCGAGCGGCACGCGCGGGCCCGTTCGTTCCGCGCCCGACGCCAGATCGTCGAGGTGCAGGGCTTGTGCCGGCGCTGCGACGCGGCATGAGTCACCGGGTCGAGATCGAGTACTGCACCGGCTGCCGCTGGCTGTTGCGGGCCGGCTGGCTGGCGCAGGAGCTGCTGACCACGTTCCAGGATGAGTTGCAGGAAGTGGCGATCAAGCCGGGCAAGGGCGGCGTGTTCCGCGTGAGCCTGGACGGCGAGCGCCTGGCCGATCGCGAAACCGATGGCGGCTTCCCCGATCTGCCGCTGCTCAAGCAGGCGATCCGTGACCGCGTGGCGCCGGGCCGTTCGCTGGGCCATAGCGACCGGCGTCTCTGAGCGCGTTGCGCGGGGTCGTGTCGTCTCCTCGGATTCTCGCGCGGGTTCCTGCGCGGATTTCAGTCGCCGGTTTTGTCGGAAGTCGTTAGCCAGATCAGTTGCGGCGCGGCGCCTTGCGCGCCCCGCACGATCGCGTGCTGATCAAACTGGCGGCCCAGCGTCTCCGGCAGTTCGAGCGGCGGGTCGATCAGCAGGCAGGACGGCTCGTCCGGCCACTGGCCAGCGGGATCGACGTGTACGGCGTCGTGCCAGGGTTGCCGGTGCGTCGCGAGGGCCTGCTGCAGTTCCATTTGGCGCTGCCGGTTCTCGTCATCGTCCAGCGGCCGCGATCGTGGATTGCAGGCGGTGACCAGCGCCCAGTGTCGCGCGTGCAGTACAGACCACAGGCGATCGTCGGCGGCCGGATCGGCGAGGCCGATGCGCAAATCCAGTGCGCCATCGTGGAGCAGGACCCGGTAGATCGCGGCGCGGTAGGCGCCCTCCCAGGCGGCTTTCGCATCCGGCGTTGCGTCGGGCGCTGAGTGGGGTGCCGCTTCCGGTTTCTCGCCGGGCGCCGTTCCCGTGCGCCCGGCGCTCATGCGGGATCGAGCGCCAGCACGCGCAGGAGCAGGCGCTCGAATGCGGCTGCGACGTCGTCGATGCGCGTGTTGAGCCCGTGTTCGTCGTCGATCAGCCGCAGTTCGGCGCGATGTCGTTGCGCGAAGCGGATCGCGCGTTCCGGCGGCACGATGTCGTCGCGCCAGCCGTGCACCACGCTGCACAGCGCGGGGATGCCCTCGGGTTCGCTGTCCCAGCCGGGGAAGTACAGCGCCGGTGCCATCAGGAACAGGGCCTGCGGCTTCAGCGCGGCGCAGGCCATCGCCGAGACGTAGCCGCCCATGCTGGAGCCGGCGAGCACGAGCCGGCGCGCCTGCGGACGCAGCGCCAGCAACTGTGCGACGCGGGCTGCCGGATCGTGCGTGTGACTATAATCCGGGCTGACGACCTCGAAGCCGTGTCGCCGCGCCGTTTCAGCGAGCCGCGTGATCTTCGTGCCCCAGGGGCCGCTCTCCTTGCCGTGGGCGAAAACGACGAGTCGTTCGTGGACGCGATCGGTCATCGGCGAATCGAGGACAGGAGCATGCGAGCATGATACTGAAAGCCCGAAAGATGGCCGATGGCGAGGACGACGCCGGCGCAGGTGGCAAGCGCAAGCGCCGCGGCCGCAACGAGCCGCTCGATGTGAAGCTCACCGTGGCCTTTCGCTTCGGCGACGAGCCGGAAGACCGGGTGACGATGATCAATCAGCGAACCGTGCCGATGGTGGGCGGTCTGATTGCCAATCGCAGCCGCATCATCCGCGGATTCGTCGCGCTGCTGACGCGCACAGCGTTGACGCAGCCGCGGCTGGCACGGCAACTGTTTCCGTTCGCCATGCGGGCGGCACAGGTGCGCGGCAAGGGTGGCGCCAAGAACGGCGCCAGTCACAGCGGCAAGGGCAAGAAACGAAAAGGCAGATGAGATGAAAGCGTTGCAGATCTTCAACGTCGTCGTGCTGCTGCTGTGCGCGACGTTCTTCGTCACGCTGGGCGTGGTCACGCTGATGTACGGCTACCATCTGGACGCGGCGCCGCGCATGCGCGCGGAATGGCCGAAGGTGTCCGGCACCACCGCGGTATTCGCGGTGCTGACGCTGATCGCGTACCTCACGTTCTGGTCGCAGCGTCGCCGCTTCGCCTGGCGCTGGCCGGCGCAGGTGGGCCTGCTGGTGGCGCTCACCGTGGGTGCGCAGCTGCTGCTGAAAATCCTGAGCTGAGCGTCGCGCTGCGCCCATCCTGAGTTCCGAATCCCGAGTTCACGTTCGAGAGTACGCCGAGAGTCCGCATGGAGTATCCGAAACCCAAGCAGTGGGAAATGTTGAGCTGGGTGCCGATCGTGGCCGGGCTGTACTGGCTGCTCGCACATACCGGCGGAAGCTGGCTGCTGTGGGCGCTGCTGCCGGGCTCGATGCTGCTGGCCACCGGTGTCGCGCTGCTGCTGATGCCGGGCGATCTGCGCATCTATGGCCTGATGGCGATGGCCGGCGTGCTCGGTGCGCTGCTGACGATTCCGGTGTGGATCGTCGCCGACATGGGCACCGCGTTCTTCACGATGCTCGGTTCGGTCGGCAGTTTCATGGTGGCCGGACGCGTGGGCTTGATGCGCGAGCCGCTGTACCTGGGTGCATCGCCGCCCGAGTTCTCGACGCGCATGGACGTGAAGGTCGGTTTCGACGAGTTCGTGCTCGGCTATTTCGTCAGCGCGGCGCGTGTGCCCAGCGGCGACCTGGCCGCGCGCATGTGCGACGAGGCACTGAAGCTGGAAGACGCGCTGCGCGCGCGCGGTGCGTTCGACGATCCGGTCGCGTTCCATCCCGCGCCGCCGGCGCCGGAGGAAACCTACGTCGAGAAGTCACGGCTCTACGGCTTCGATTACGAGGTGCTGCGTTTCGACAGCGATTTCACGCCCGACACCGCCTTGCCCGGCGCGACGCGCTGGAAGGGGCTGCGCCGCAACCAGGAATGCCACGTCCGCATCCTGCGTCATCCGGGTAAGCCGCGGCCGTGGTTGCTGTGCGTGCACGGTTATCGCATGGGCGCGGCGTGGATGGACTTCGGCCTGTTCTCGCCGGCCTGGCTGCATCGGCGTCTGGGTGTGAACATCATCCAGCCGGTGCTGCCGCTGCACGGCCCGCGCAGCGTCGGCATGCGCTCCGGCGATCTGTTCCTGGACGGCGATCTGCTCGATCTGGTGTTCGCCGAGTCGCAGACGCTGTGGGACCTGCGCCGCTGCATCGCCTGGCTGCGCGCCAACGAGGAGAATCCGCGCATCGGTGCGCTCGGCTATTCGCTGGGTGGCTACAACACCGCGCTGCTGACCGGCTACGAGGGCGACCTGGATTTTGCCGTGGCCGGTATTCCGGTCATCGATTTCGCACAGGTGCTGTGGCGCGTGCTGCCGCCGGCGCATCTGCATTACTTCGCGCAGCGCGGCCTGGACGAGGCGCGCTACCGCAACATCCTGCGGCCGGTGTCGCCGCTGACGCTGCCGTCGGCGTTGCCGCAGGAACGCCGCCACATCTTCGCCGCCACCGGTGATCGCCTGGTTTCGCCGGCGCACCCGCTGCTGCTGGCGCGCCACTGGAACGTGCCGGTGAACTGGTACCAGGGTTCACACCTGTCGGTGCGCCATGAGCACGACGCCCGCGAGGTGGTCCGCATGGCGATGCTGGGCGCCGGCTGGCCGCAGGACTAGGGCCTGTTAGTACTAAAGGGCGCGCTGCGTTGCCGCCGGATTTGCGGCCAGGCAAGGCGCGACGAAGGAATTTGGTGGTTCCAAATGACTGAGGAGCAACGCCGCATGGCCGCAAAGCCGGCAGCAACCCTTCGGGGTGGGGCCGCTCTGGCGCATCCCGGCGTCACTCGTCGCTCCTGTACGTCCGGTACAGCGCGCTCCTCGTTCCTTGGCCTGCGCCAGAGCGTCCTCCGCCGCAGCGTGCCCTTTAGTGCTAACAGGCCCTGAGGCGTAGAATGCCGGCTCGTCCTCACAGTCGTTTCCGAATTTGACCTCCTCCCCGATGAAACGCGTCGCCATCACCGGCACCGGCCTGTTCACGCCGGCGGAGTCTGTGTCCAACGACGAACTGGTCACGTGCTTCAACGCCTATGTCGAGCGTTTCAATGCCGAACATGCGCAGGCGATCGCCGACGGCACGGTGACGGCGCTGGCGCCGTCGAGTTCCGAGTTCATCGTCAAGGCTTCCGGCATCAAGGCGCGCTACGTCGTCGACAAGGCTGGCGTGCTCGATGTGAACGTGATGCGACCGCGCATCGAGGTGCGTGGCGACGACCGTCTGTCGCTGATGGCGGAGATGGGCGTGGCCGCCGCGCAGCAGGCGCTGAAGCGAGCCGGGCGCATCGGTGCCGACGTCGATCTGGTGATCGTCGCGGCGTCCAACATGCAGCGTGCGTATCCGGCGCTGGCGGTCGAGATCCAGGCTGCGCTCGGAGCCGAGGGCGGGGCATACGACATGAACGTGGCCTGCGCGTCGGCGGCGTTCGGCGTGCAGGCCGCGGCCGACGCGGTGCGGCTGGGCAATGCGCGTGCCGCGCTGGTGATCTCGCCGGAAATCTGCAGCGGCCATCTGAACTGGCGCAACCGCGACTGCCACTTCATCTTCGGCGACGCCGCCACGGCGATGCTGATCGAGCCGGTGGATGCGGCGATCTCCGATTTGCGCTTCGAGATTCTCGGCACGCGCCTGAAGACGCAGTTCTCCAACAACATCCGTAACAACTTCGGCTTCCTTAACGATTGCGAGTTGCCGCGCCGCACCTGGGACGACGTGCTGTTCTCGCAGGAAGGCCGCAAGGTGTTCAAGGAAGTGGTGCCGATGGTCTCGGACCTGATCCAGGGCCATCTCGCCGATCTCGGCCTGCAGGCGCCGGACGTGCGCCGCTTCTTCCTGCACCAGGCCAATCTGAGCATGAACCAGTTGATCGCGCGCAAGGTCTTAGGCTGCGATCCGGATACGGTCGAGGCGCCGGTGATTCTCGATGAATATGCCAACACCAGCTCGGCCGGTTCCGTGATCGCGTTCCACAAGCATCACGCCGATCTGAAAGCGGGCGATGTCGCGGTGCTCTGCGCTTTCGGCGCCGGGTATTCGGCGGGTTCGGTGGTGATGCGTCGTCTGTGAGCGGCCGGGTGCCGCGGACAATCCTGACTCTATGAGCAACAACAATAAATCCTTCATCGGCCGTTTCTTCGGATTCATCTGGGGTGCGGTCATCATCGTGTTCCGCACGCTGGTGGTGCTGAGCCTGATCGCGTCGCTGACGCTGCTGTGGCTGACCTTCCGCGGCGGTCGCAGCGTGACGGTCGACGACAACGTCGCGCTGATCCTGGCGCCGACCGGCGAGTTGGTCGAGCAGGTGGATCTCGACCCGACGCAGCGGCTGATCGAGAATTTCAGCGGCGAGCTGCCCTCGCAGTCCAAGCTGCGCGATCTGACCGAGGCGCTGCGGGCGGCCAAGGACGACGCGCGCATCAACTTCGTCGTACTCAAGTTCGATGCGCTGTGGAGTGCGGGTTTGCCGCAGCTCGAAGAACTGGCCGCCGAGATCAAGGCCTTCCGCGCGTCCGGCAAGAAGGTGGTGGCTTACGGCCCCTGGTACGACCAGGTGCATTACTACACTGCCGCACAGGCCGACGAGATCGTGATGGACCCGCTGGGCATGGTCGCGATCGAGGGCTACAGCCTCTACAACAACTACTTCAAGGACGCACTCGACAAGCTCGGCGTGGACGTGCACGTGTTCCGCGTCGGCGAGTACAAGTCCGCGGTCGAGCCGTTCACCCGCACGGACATGTCCGAGGAAGCGCGCACCGCCAATCTCGACTGGCTCGGCGATCTGTGGCGCGATTACGGCAAGGGCGTTGCCGCCGGTCGCGGTCAGCCGGAGACGATGGCCGACGACTACGTGCGCGATCTGCGGGCCGGCCTGGCCAAGCATGGTGGCGATGCTGCCGCTTACGCCCAGGAGCGTGGCTGGCTCACGCACGTGGAGACGCTGACGCAGTTCCGCGCGCGCATGGCCGAGGCCGTGGGCTTCGACGAGGATCACGGCAGCTTCCGCCAGATTCATCATCTCGACTATCTGCGCGCGATCCGCGCCGAGCGCCTGGCCAAGCCCGCCGTGCCGGGGCAGCCGAAGGTGGCGCTGGTGGTGGTGCAGGGCGAGATCGTCGACGGCCCGGGTTCCGCCGGTCAGGCCGGCGGCGACACGATCACCGATCTGCTCGACGAGGCGCGTCGCGACGAAGACGTGCGCGCGGTGGTGCTGCGCGTGGATTCGCCCGGCGGCAGCGTCTGGGCCTCCGAACAGATTCGCCGCGCGGTGCAGAACCTCAAGGCCGACGGCAAGCCGGTGGTGGCGTCGATGTCCACGCTGGCCGCCAGCGGCGGCTACTGGGTGTCGATGGACGCTGACCAGATCTGGGCGCACGAGAGCACGATCACCGGCTCGATCGGCATCTTTGGCCTGATTCCGACGCTGGATCGCGGACTCGGCAAGCTCGGCATCCGCACCGACGGCGTCGGTACCACGCCGCTGGCCGGTGCGTTCCGTCTCGATCGGCCGCTGTCGCCGGAAGTCGGCGCCATCATCCAGTCGCAGATCGAGAAGGGTTATCGCGACTTCATCGAAGGCGTGGCCGCCGGCCGCAAGCTGCCGGTGGAGAAGGTCAACGAGCTGGCGCGCGGCCGCGTGTGGAGCGGTGCCGATGCCAAGGGCCTGGGCCTGATCGACGAAACCGGCAGCCTACAGCAGGCCGTGGATGCGGCGGCGACGCTGGCGGGTCTGGAAACGAACGCCTACACGCTCGACGAGCGCGAGCCGAGCCGCGATTTCGCCTCGCGCTTCCTGTCGCGCTTCTCCGGCAGCTTTGGCGCGACGCTGGATATCGGCTACATCCCCGGCGCCTCCGCCTGGCTGCGACAATGGCGCGAGCAAGCCGATCTGGAGCAGGCACTGCGCAGCTTCAACGACCCACGCGGCATCTACGCGCATTGCTTCTGCACGCCGGCCAGCGGCGGCCGCAAGCACTGACATGCCCATCGCGCGCATCCGCGATCTGACGATGCACTACGAAGAGGCGGGCTCCGGCCCGCCTCTTGTTTTGCTGCACGGGCTCGGCGGTTCCACGCGCGACTGGGAACACCAGATTCCGTACTTCGCCCAGCGCTATCGCGTCATCGCACCCGATCTGCGCGGCTTTGGCGATACGCCGCGCGGGCGCGGCCTGCCGAGCATTCCGCGCTTCGCGCAGGACGTGCGCGGCCTGCTGGAGCATCTGGACCTCAAGTGCTTCCGCCTGATCGGTCACTCGATGGGCGGCGCTGTTTCCCAGCAACTGGCGCTGGACTGGCCGGCGGCGGTGGAGCGCATGGTCATCGCCAACAGCGTGCCCAGCTTTCAGCCGCAGAGTCCGCGTCACTATCTGGAGTTCGCCTACCGCTGGACGGTGATGGGCCTGCTCGGCCCGGCGCGCCTGGCGCGCATCGGCGCCTGGCGCATGTTTCCCGAACCGGAGCAGGAAGCCGAGCGCGCCAAGAGCATCGCGCGCGGCGCCCGCAACACGCGCGCCGCGTACCTCGGCGCGCTGGCCGCACTCGGCCGCTGGTCGGTGATTCCGCGCCTGGGCGAGCTGGAGATGCCCGTGCTGGTGGTGGCGTCCGAGCATGACTACTTCGGTCACGCCGAGACGGTGAAGTTTGCGCACGCGCTGCCGCGCGGACGCCTGCACGTCGTCGAAGGCGCGCATCATGGCTTGCCGTCCGAGCATCCGGACGAGTTTAATGCCGTGGTGCAGAAGTTCTTTGAATCCACGGTGCCGACGCGCCGCCACGAGGGCGTGCCTGCATGAGCCGCGGTTCTCACAGCGCCCGGGCGCAAGCCTTGCGACAGCAGGTACCGGCGTGAGCGCCGCGCCGATCGGCGTGTTCGATTCCGGCGTCGGCGGCATCTCGGTGCTGCGCGAGATCCACGCCGCGCTGCCCGCCGAGGACCTGATCTATTACGCCGACAGTGGCCATTGCCCCTATGGCGGCAAGCCGCGCGAAGCGATCATCGAGCGCGCGGTGACGATCACCGACGCGCTGCTGGCGCGCGGCGCCAAGCTGATCGTGGTGGCCTGCAATACCGCCACGATCGCGGCGGTGGAGCAACTGCGCGCGAGCTATCCGGTGCCCTTCGTGGGCATGGAACCGGCGGTGAAGCCGGCGGCGGCGGCCACGCGCAGCGGCGTGGTGGGTGTGCTGGCGACCGGCGCGGCGCTGGCCGGCGACAAGTTCCACCGGCTGGTGGCAACGCATGCCGATGGCGTGCGCGTCATTACCCAACCCTGTCCGGGCCTGGTGGAGCAGGTCGAGGCCGGTGAGTTGAACGGCCCGCAGACGCGGCGCCTGGTCGAGACCTATACCGCACCGCTGCTGACCCAGGGCGCGGATGTACTGGTGCTGGGCTGCACGCACTACCCCTTCCTGGCGCCGCTGATCCGCGAGGTGGTCGGGCCGGACGTGAAATTGCTGGATACCGGGGCCGCCGTGGCGCGGCAGGTGCGGCGCGTGCTGGAGCGGGAAGGGCTGGCGCGCGATGCCGAGCGCGGCGGGCGGGTCGAGTGGAGCACCAGCGGCGACCCTGCCGCTTTTGCGATCCTGCACGAGCGGCTGATGTCCGTTCGCTGATTGCGGCGTCTCGATAGCGGCCGATCACGACGGATCGGTGCCATTTGGCGCGTGAAGCGAGCACTTGAAAGCGCTGCAGGCCGTCCCGAATACAGGCGGACTGGTGATTTCGAGCGGCCAGGACGATCAAGTCAGTCAATCGACCTCATACCAACAATCAATTTCATATATGGAATGCGCTGCACTAGGATAGCGGCCTGTTCCCATCCATCACCCACCCAACGTAAAGGACTTTGCAATGTCGCTGATCAATACCACCGTCCCGCCGTTCAAGACGCAGGCGTTCCACAACGGCAAGTTCGTGGAAGTCTCCAACGAGAGCCTGAAGGGCAAGTGGTCGGTGCTCATCTTCATGCCGGCCGCCTTCACCTTCAACTGCCCGACGGAAGTCGAGGACGCGGCCAAGAACTACGCCGAGTTCCAGAAGGCCAACGCCGAGGTCTACATCGTCACGACCGACACGCACTTCTCGCACAAGGTGTGGCACGAAACCTCGCCGGCCGTCGGCCAGGCCAAGTTCCCGCTGGTCGGTGACCCGACCCACGTCCTGACGCGCGCCTTCGGCGTGCACATCGACGAAGAAGGCCTCGCGCTGCGCGGCACCTTCGTCATCAACCCGGACGGCGTGATCAAGACCGCGGAGATTCACTCCAACGAGATCGCGCGTGACGTGTCGGAGACCCTGCGCAAGCTCAAGGCCGCGCAGTACACCGCCGCCAACCCCGGCCAGGTCTGCCCGGCCAAGTGGAAGGAAGGCGAGAAGACGCTGAAGCCCTCGCTCGACCTCGTCGGCAAGATCTAAGCGCTTTCACCCGTCATTCCCGCGCCCTCACCGGCGCAGCCCGCGCAAGCGGGCAGGGAGTCCAGACCCCGCCGGGTTCCCCCTATGACCCGGCGGGTTTCCTGGATGCCCGCCTCGGCGGGCATGACGGGATTGTTTTGCCCGTTTTTCACCCCCGAATTCTTCAAGGAGCCGCGTCATGTTGGATGCCGATCTCAAGGAACAGTTGAAGGCCTATCTCGAACGGGTCACGCGTCCGATCGAGATCCACGCCAACCTCGACGATTCCGAAGCCTCGCAGGAAATGCGCGGCCTGCTGCAGGATCTCGCCTCGTTGTCGTCGCAGATCACGGTGCAGGAGCAGCGCGACCCCGCGCAGCGCGCACCGTCGTTCACGCTCGGCACCCCGGGCCAGGATATCCACCTGCGCTTTGCCGGCATTCCGCTGGGCCACGAGTTCACGTCGCTGGTGCTGGCGCTGCTGCAGGTGGGCGGCCATCCGTCCAAGCTCGCGCAGGATGTCATCGAGCAGGTGAAGAACCTGGATGGCCCAGAACCAGACGGTGTGTACCGGTTCGAAACCTACTTCTCGCTGTCCTGCCAGAACTGCCCGGATGTGGTGCAGGCGCTGAACCTGATGGCGGTGCTCAACCCGCGTATCCAGCACGTGGCGATCGACGGCGCGCTGTTCCAGGATGAGGTCGAGAGCCGGCAGGTCATGTCGGTGCCCAAGATCTTCCTCAACGGCGAGGTTTTCTCCTCCGGCCGCATGGGTGTGGAAGAAATCCTGGCCAAGATCGACACCGGCGCCAGCGCACGCGATGCCGAGAAGCTCAAGGCCAAGGCGCCGTATGACGTGCTGGTGGTTGGCGGCGGCCCGGCTGGCGCGGCGGCGGCGATCTATGCCGCGCGCAAAGGCATCCGCACCGGTGTGGCAGCCGAGCGCTTCGGCGGCCAGGTGCTGGACACCATGGGCATCGAGAACTTCATCTCCGTGAAGGAGACCGAAGGCCCACGCATGGCCGCCGCGCTGGAAGAACACGTCAAGCACTACGACGTGGACATCATGAACCTGCAGCGCGCCGAAAAGCTGGTGCCAGCGGGCGCGGATGGCCTGGTTGAAGTGCAGCTCGCCAACGGCGCGGCGCTCAAGGCCAAGACCGTGATCCTCTCCACCGGCGCGCGCTGGCGCCAGATGAACGTGCCGGGCGAGAACGAATACCGCAACAAGGGCGTGGCCTACTGCCCGCATTGCGACGGCCCGCTGTTCAAGGGCAAGCGCGTCGCCGTGATCGGTGGCGGCAACTCCGGCGTGGAGGCGGCGATCGACCTCGCCGGCATCGTCAGCCATGTCACGCTCATCGAGTTCGATGGCCAGCTGCGCGCCGACGAAGTGCTGCAACGCAAGCTGCGCAGCCTGCCGAACGTCAAGATCATCGTCTCCGCGCAGACCACGGAAGTCACCGGCGACGGCCAGAAGGTCAACGGCCTGGTCTACAAGGACCGCGGCACCGGCGATCTGCACCCGATCGAGCTGGAGGGCATCTTCGTGCAGATCGGCCTGCTGCCGAACAGCGAATGGCTCAAGGGCACGCTGGCGCTGTCGCCGCGCGGCGAGATCGAAGTCGACGCCCACGGCCGCACCTCGCTGCCGGGCGTGTTCGCGGCCGGCGACGTCACCACCGTGCCGTACAAGCAGATCGTCATCGCGATGGGTGAAGGCTCCAAGGCCGCCCTCAGCGCCTTCGATCACCTGATCCGTACCTCGTCGCCGGCGCAGGCGGCAAAGGCGGCGTGAGTGCGGGATGAGCCGCTGAGCGTCTGGAACAGAAAAGGCCGGGGAAACCCGGCCTTTTTCATGGCCGCAGGATCGAATCGAATCCGGAGAAATTTAGTCAGCCTAATCCAGCGGAATTGCCGTAAGTACTTGACCGAAAGGACAGTCGACTTTGATAGGCGACTTGGGTAGGGTCGGGAGCAGTCGTATAAACAGCGTTGGGCGGCATGAAAGACACGCAGGCAAAACTTCCGGGCAGCATTTTCGCTCCTGCCATGTTTCTGTTCTCGGTGGGCTTTTTGATAATCATCGGGACCATCAGCCCCGGTTTCAAAATGATACGAGGCAGTATTGGTCTCTTGGCAGATGATCCAAAATGGCTTGTGTTTACTCTTACGGCAAGCGGCGTTGTTATCTTTCTCTCTATTGCCATTGACTATATATGCTCGAGTATCTCAGGACAGAAGCCAAACGTGTGGTCGGTCTTACTAGACATCATGTTCCTAAGTCGGGCCGGGCGCTGATACCCAACCAATGGTTCCATCCGACGCAAACGCCTTGCGGCGTTTGCGCGGCTGAACCTACGCGTTATGCGTAAAAACACACTTCCGAAGCGGTATTGGACGCTTGCCGCCCAGTTTCTACGTCTCGCGCACGAGAGCTGTGTCGAGATAGTCAATAGCGGCAACAAGTTCATGGTGTCGGCAGCCAAGCCAATTTCTCAGTTTGAGTTCGATCAGGCCGTGCGTTGGTCAGACCATGCCGTTGGTACGGGCGTTCTTTTCAGCTACTACCACGGAATAGAGCTCATCCTTAAGGGATTCTTAGCAGCTGTTGGCGTAAGGTCGCAGCATCATAGGCTCACAGACTTGCTGAAGAATTTCGAATCACGCTTTCCCGGAACCGATCTCGGGAAAGCCATCTCCAGCGCGCTGCCCCAAGCGGGTGGAGACTCCCCTATGGGTCGGTTCCTTGCATCCAACTCAATCCAAATTGACGACTGGTACGAGGCGCTGAAGTATCCGGAGTCGATGAGGGGCGCAACATTTGACCACTTCGATCTTAAGTTCGGCGGTCAATCGACCATTCCCTTTTGGAGTTCGGTGCATGCTTCATCTGCCGAGATCAATTCCAAAGCGGTTACGCTCTCACAGCATCATGGTTACGCATAACAGTTCATTCAAGCCGACGCCGCTTCGCGGCGCGGCTTAATCAAGCGTTAAAGCGCATATGAATCATCCTGACATCTCAACCTGCAGTTCACTGGACGAAGTTCGATCCAACATCGACCGCATTGATCGTCAGATCGTCGCTTGCTTGGCTGAGCGTGGTGGTTACGTCAAACAAGCCGTCAGATTCAAGAAATCCTCGGATGAGGTTCGCGCGCCGCAGCGTGTGGAGCAAGTCATCAGCAAGGTTGTAGCGTTGGCCGGAGCGTTGGGCGCCAACACGGCCGTCACCGAGCAGGTGTATCGGGCAATGATCACGGGCTTCATCAATGCGGAGCTGGCCGAGCACGCCGCGCTGCAGGAGGCACCGGATGCGTCGTAGCAAGTCGCACAAGCCGCCGCCGCCGCTTCGCGGCGCGACTTAGTTCAGGCGGTAGGCGTCAAACGCCACTACGTTCTCGCCGCATCCTCTGCAGCCATGTAGACGCTGCGGCGGTTCAGGATCGCGCACGCAATGCTGGAGCTTCGCCCTCGGCTGCTTGGTGGCGGGCCTGGTGGTGGCGCGGTGATAGCGGCGATGCGACGCGGTATCGCGTCGCGGGTCACTCGAAGCGCATCGACAGGTCGAGTGCGCGGACGTGCTTGGTGATGCTGCCGATGGAGATGCGGTCCACACCCGTCTCGGCGAGTGGGCGGATGTTGTCGAGGTTGGCGCCGCCGGAATATTCGATCAGCGTCTTGCCACCGTTCTGGCGATGCGCGCGCGTCAGCGCGACGGCTTCGCGCAGTTCCGGAATCGCGAAGTCGTCGACCAGCAGCAGGTCGACGTCGGCTTCCAGCGCGGCGCGGGCCTCGTCGAGGGTTTCCGCTTCGGTCATCAGCGGTACGCCAGCGTTCAGTGCGCGGGCGTTGGCGATGGCGTGGCGGATGCCACCAGCGGCGGCGATGTGGTTTTCCTTGATCAGGATGCCGTCGTACAGCCCGATGCGGTGATTGACGCCGCCGCCCTGCGTAACCGCGTACTTCTGCGCGTTGCGCAGGCCGGGCAGGGTCTTGCGCGTATCCACGATCGCGCAGCCGGTGCCTTTGACGGCCTCGACGTACTTCGCCACCGCGGTCGCGGTGCCGGACAGCGTCTGCAGGAAGTTCAGGGCTGGGCGCTCGCCGGTGAGCAGCGCGCGGGCGGGGCCTTGCAGCGTGTACAGGCGCTGGTCGGGTTTGACGCGCGCGCCTTCGGCGACCTGCCACTCGATGCGGATGCTGGGATCGAGCTGGCGGAACACTTCATCGACCCAGGGACGGCCGCAGACGATCGCGTCCTCGCGCGAGATCACGTAGGCGCGGGCGTCGTGCTCCGGCACGAGGCGCGCGGTGACGTCGCCGCTGCCCACGTCCTCGGCGAGGGCGTGGGCGACGACGGCGCGCAGATCGGCGAGGAGGTCGACTTTCTTCATGCGGTTGCTTACTGGCCGGCCAATTTATCGAGGTAGCGCTCGGCGTCGAGCGCGGCCTGGCAGCCGGTGCCGGCGCTGGTGATGGCCTGGCGATAGACGTGGTCCATCACGTCGCCGGCGGCGAACACGCCGGGCACGCTGGTGGCGGTGGCGTCACCGCTGGTGCCGGACTTCACCTTGATGTAGCCGTCCTGCATATCGAGCTGACCGTCGAAGATGCCGGTGTTCGGCGAGTGGCCGATGGCGATGAATACGCCCTTGAGCGTGACGTCGCGCGCCGCGCCGGTCTTCACGTTCTTGACGCGCATGCCGGTGACGCCGCTGTCGTCGCCCAGCACTTCATCGAGCGTGGAATCCCAGACGATCTCGACCTTGCCTTCGGCCTGACGCTTGAACAGCTTGTCGTGCAGGATCTTCTCGCCCTTGAACTTGTCGCGGCGGTGCACGATCGTGACCTTGCTGGCGATGTTGGACAGGTACAGCGCTTCCTCGACGGCGGTGTTGCCGCCGCCAATTACGGCGACCTCCTGGTTCTTGTAGAAGAAGCCGTCGCAGGTCGCGCAGGCGGAGACGCCCTTGCCGCGGAAGGCCTGCTCGGAGTCGATGCCCAGGTACTTGGCGCTGGCGCCGGTGCTGATGATCAGCGCATCGCAGGTGTACTCGCCCTGGTCGCCACGCAGCTTGAACGGACGCGTCTTGAGATCGACCTCGTGGATGTGGTCGTAGATGAACTGCGTCTCGAAGCGCTCGGCGTGCTGCTGCATGCGCGCCATCAGGTCCGGGCCCATCAGGCCGTGGACGTCGCCCGGCCAGTTGTCGACCTCGGTCGTGGTCATCAGCTGGCCGCCCACTTCCAGGCCCGTGATCATCACCGGCTTGAGGTTGGCGCGGGCGGCGTAGACGGCGGCGGTGTAGCCGGCCGGACCGGAGCCGAGGATGACGAGGCGATGGTGTTGGGTGCTCATGCGCGGTGGGGCGTTCTATATAAGGAGAAGAAGTCGTTCCTGAATGAGGGCGACGGCCGCCGATGCAAGCCGGACCGGCAGGGCGTGCCCGCGAGGGTGGCGCATGCTAAGCAGCGGGGGGCGATCGGTCAAAAACGGGGTCGGGGCCGCTTCCGGAGGTTTTGAGGGCGGGTCGGGTACGCGAAGAACCGGCTGTCATGGTTTCGTCATCACTTGTTCATAAGCTCGCGCGGGTTTCTAATGGATTCATGACGATGCAGGGAAAACTGATCCTGGTAGTCGAAGACGAGGCGCCGATCCGCGAACTGCTGCGCTTCGCACTGGGCCGCGCCGATTTCCGTGTGGCCGAGGCGGCCAACGCGCAGGAAGCACGCCTGCGGATCGCCGACGAGCGTCCGGACCTGATCCTGATGGACTGGATGATGCCGGGCATCTCCGGCGTGGAACTGACCCGCGAGCTGAAGGCGCAGCAGACCACCCGCGACATCCCGGTCATCATGGTGACGGCGCGCGCCGAGGAAGAGGACAAGGTGCGTGGCCTCAACATCGGCTGCGACGATTACCTCTCCAAGCCGTTTTCGTACCCCGAACTGATCGCGCGCATCCAGGCGGTGCTGCGTCGCGCGACGCCGGGCGGCGAGGAAGAGCGTCTGGCGATCAACGGGCTGGAGGTGGACGTGGCCGGCCAGCGCGTGACCGCGAAGGGCGAGCCGGTCAGGCTCGGCCCCACCGAGTACCGCCTGCTGCACTTCTTCGTCAGCCACCCCGAGCGCGTCTATACCCGCGAGCAGGTGCTGGATCGCGTCTGGGGTCAGAATGTGTACGTCGAGGAGCGCACGGTGGACGTGCATATCCGCCGTCTGCGCAAGGCGCTGGAGCCGTTCGGTTACGACAACATGATCCAGACCGTGCGCGGTTCGGGTTATCGGTTCTCGGACAAGGTCTGAGGCCATGAATGAGCCGTCGGCGTCTTCCGCCACGGCGCCGCCGCGCCCGGTCGAGCCCGCCGCGCCGGCGGTCGATCTGCGCGGCCTGTGGACACAGGCCTTGTTCCGCCTCTCGGTGTTCGTGGCTTTCGGGGCTTTTGCCGGTGCGCTGTTCGACGAACCGCTGATCGGGGCCTGCATCGCACTGGCGGCGATGGCGCTGTTCCATCTGCGGCACCTGATTCAACTGCGCGCCTGGCTGACGCGGCCCAAGCATTACGAATTGCCCGAGCCGGGCGGTCTGTGGGGCGAGGTTTTCGATGCGCTGATCGATCTGCAGCGCAAGAACCGCAAGAAGAAAAAGAAGCTGGCGGCGATGCTGTCGGAGTTCCAGGCCTCGACCGCGGCGCTGCCGGACGGCGCGGTGGTACTGGGTCAACGCGGCGAGATCGTCTGGTTCAACAATGCCGCCAAGGGCGTGCTGGGTCTACGCACGCCGCAGGACATCGGTATCCGCGTGCCGAACCTGATCCGTCACCCGGACTTCACCGAGTACTTCACGCGCGGCGTGTTCCAGCACGAGGTCGAGGTGCCGTCGCCGATCAATCGCGGCAAGGTGCTGTCGCTGCGCGTGATTCCGTATGGCAAGGAGCAGAAGCTGCTGATCGTGCGCGACGTCTCGGAGCGTCAGCGCCTGGAGGCGGCGCGCCGCGATTTCGTCTCCAATGCTTCGCATGAGTTGCGCACGCCGCTGACGGTGCTGCGCGGCTATCTCGATCTGATGGACATGGACGCGCAGGGCAAGGGGCCGCTGGTGCCCTGGCGCACGCCGCTGACCGAGATGCGTAACCAGGCGCTGCGCATGGAGGCGCTGGTCAACGACATGCTCAAGCTCGCGCGCCTGGAGGCCGACAGCGCGCAGATGCGTGACGATCTGCTCGACGTGCCGGCGCTGATCCAGCGTGTCGTCGATGAGGCCAAGGCGCTGTCCGGCGGCCAGCATCGCTTCGAGCTGCGCCTGCTTTCGCAGGCGGGGCTGCGCGGCGGTGAGACCGAGCTGCACAGCATCTTCAACAACCTCGTCACCAACGCCGTGCGCTATACGCCGGCGGGCGGCTCGATTCGCGTGACCTGGGCCGATGCGATCGACGGCGCGCACCTGTCGGTGGCCGACACGGGTATCGGCATCGCCGCCAAGGACTTGCCGCGTCTGACCGAGCGCTTCTACCGCGTGGATGTGGACCGCTCGCGCGCCGGCGGCGGCACCGGCCTGGGCCTGTCGATCGTCAAGCATGCGATGGAGGCTTTCGACGGCCGTCTGGATGTCGAGAGCGAGGTCGGTGTGGGCAGCACCTTCATCTGCGTGTTCCCGCCGCATCGTCTGCAGCGGTTGCCGCAGGCCCAGATCGCGCCGGGTACCTTGTCTCCCAACTGAGGGTTTGGCGATCTTTCATTCCCCGTTGACGTGCCTCAATATTTCCATGAAACTGGAAATATGAAAGTAAAGATGGCGGTGGATCGGCTGGGTGCGCTGGCGCAGGCCAGCCGTCTGACGGTATTCCGGTTCCTGGTGCAGCACGGCCATCGCGGACTTTGCGTCGGCGATATCCAGACGCGGCTGAAGCTGGCGCCGGCGACGCTGTCGTTTCACCTGAAGACGTTGTCGCAGGCGGGGCTGCTGGTGTCGCGGCAGGAAGGGCGGTTCATCTATTACCAGCCCAACTTCGAGGTCATGAACGAATTGATCGGCTACCTGACCGAGAACTGCTGCGAGGGGCAGGGCTGCGCGGCGACCCGGTCCGGCTGCTGAGGCTCGTCATGTCGATCTTCGAGCGGTACCTGAGTCTGTGGGTGGGGTTGTGCATCGTGGTCGGTGTCGCGCTCGGCCATGCCTTTCCCGCCGTGTTCGCGGGGATCGGGGCGCTGGAGGTGGCGAGCGTCAATCTGCCGGTGGCCGGTCTGATCTGGCTGATGATCATCCCGATGCTGCTGCGCATCGATTTCTCGTCGCTGCGCGACGTCGGGCGTCACTGGCGCGGCATCGGCGTCACGGTGTTCGTGAACTGGGCGGTCAAGCCGTTCTCGATGGCGGTGCTGGCGGCGGTCTTCATCGGCGGATGGTTCCGGCCGTATTTGCCCGGCGATCAGATCGAGTCCTACATCGCTGGCCTGATCCTGCTCGCCGCGGCGCCCTGCACGGCGATGGTTTTCGTGTGGAGCCAGCTGACACGCGGCGAACCGCACTTCACGCTGAGCCAGGTTGCGCTGAACGACGCCATCATGCTGGTCGCGTTCGCGCCCATCGTGGCGCTGCTGCTGGGGCTGTCCGCCATCGTCGTGCCGTGGGCCACGCTGTTGTTGTCGGTGGGGCTGTACATCATGGTGCCGGTCGTTGCGGCCCAGGCGTTGCGTCGCCTGCTGCTGGCCGCGGGCGGCGATACCCGCCTGTCCGCGGTCCTGAAACGGCTGCAGCCGCTGTCGATGGCGGCGCTGCTGGCGACGCTGGTGCTGCTGTTTGCGTTCCAGGGGCGGCAGATTCTGGAGCAGCCGCTGGTCATCGCCTTGCTGGCGGTGCCGATCCTGATCCAGGTGTACTTCAATGCCGGCCTGGCTTACCTGCTGAATCGAGTCTCCGGCGAGGCGCACTGCGTGGCGGGCCCGTCTGCGCTGATCGGCGCCAGCAATTTCTTTGAGCTGGCGGTGGCAGCGGCGATCAGCCTGTTCGGCTTGCAGTCCGGCGCGGCGCTGGCGACGGTGGTCGGGGTGTTGGTCGAGGTTCCGGTGATGCTCACGGTCGTGTACCTGGTCAATCGCTCGAAGGGCTGGTACGAGCGCGGGGTGACGTCGTGAGCGGCCAGCGGCTGCGCCGTCTGCCGGATCCGGAGACGCTGCCTGCGCTGGACCTCGCCGCGGCGCGACTGCGGCCGGCCGCCGATCTGGGCATCGATCACGCCAACCATCCACCTCGCATCCTGCTGTTGTATGGCTCGCTGCGTGCGCAGTCGTACTCGCGGCTGATGGTCGAGGAAGCCGCCCGGCTGTTGCAGTTCTTTGGCGCCGAGACGCGGATCTTCGATCCTGCCGATCTGCCGCTGCCCGATCAGGTGAAGGGCGACGACCATCCCGCGGTGCATGAGCTGCGCGAGCACTCGCTGTGGTCCGAGGGTCAGGTCTGGTGCAGCCCCGAGCGGCACGGCCAGATCAGTGGGGTGATGAAGGCGCAGATCGACCACCTGCCGCTGTCCCTGGGCTCGATCCGACCGACGCAGGGCCGCACCCTCGCGGTGATGCAGGTGTCCGGGGGCTCGCAGTCCTTCAATGCGGTGAACACCTTGCGCTTGCTCGGTCGCTGGATGCGCATGGTCACCATCCCCAATCAGTCCAGCGTTGCCAAGGCCTGGCAGGAGTTCGGGGCCGATGGCCGCATGCGCGCTTCGCCGTATTACGAGCGGTTGGTGGATGTCATGGAGGAACTGGTGCGGATGACGGTTCTGTTGCGCCCGCATGCCGCCGCCTTGACCGACCGCTATTCCGAGCGCCGCGAGGCGCAGCAGCGGATGGCGGCTGCCGGTGCGGTGCCGCCGCTACACGAGAGGTGAGGAGCACGATGAGCAAGCGAATCCTGTTTCTCTGCGTCGCCAATTCGGCACGCAGCCAGATGGCCGAGGGACTGGCCCGCGCCCGCTTCGGTGATGCGGTCGAGGTGGTCAGCGCGGGCTCGCAGCCGGGCCGTCTCAATCCCCTGGCCGTGGAGGTGATGCGGGAGATCGGTATCGATATTTCGGCGCACTACTCGAAGGCGGTGGACACGCTCGATGTGGCGACGTTCGACGCAGTGGTGACCTTGTGTGCCGATGAGGTGTGTCCGCTGTTGCCGGCGGGTGTGCGACGGCTGCACTGGCCGACGCCCGACCCCGCGGCCGTGGACGTGCTGGCTACGCCGGACGCCGCGCGCGAGGCCTTCCGGCAGGCGCGGCAGGCCATTGCCGAACGCCTGCACGGCTTCGAGCCCTGATCGGCCGGACTGCCGGCGGAAGCGGGCGGTCGCTGGCATGCACCCGTCAGAGCGGCATGCCGTCGCTAGAATGGCGCGCATGAGTTCCCCTCTTTTTCGGACGTTGGTGCGCGCGCTGCTGGCGGTAAGCCTGCTATGGCCGATCGCGTCGCTGGCGGTGCCAGCGGCTCAGGATGACCTGCCGGTGTATCGGCCGGTCGACGGCATCGCCGGCACTCTCAGCAGCATCGGCTCGGATTCGCTCAACAATCTGATGACGCTGTGGGCCGAGGCGTTCCGCCGCCACTATCCAAGCGTCAACATCCAGATCCAGGGCGCAGGCTCCAATACCGCGCCGCCGGCGCTGATCGAGGCTACAGCCAGTTTCGGGCCGATGTCGCGGCCGATGAAGGCGCAGGAGATCCAGGCCTTCGAGCAGAAGTACGGCTATCCGCCGACGCCGGTGGCGGTGGGCATCGATGCGCTGGCGCTGTTCGTGCACCAGGACAACCCGATCGAGCGCCTGACGATGGATCAGGTGGATGCGCTGTTTTCGCCGAATCTGCGCTGCGGTTCGGCGCGGCCGGTCAGGCACTGGGGCGATCTGGGCCTGGGCGGCGAGTGGGCGGCGCGGTCGGTGCAGATGTTCGGTCGCAACTCGGCGTCCGGCACCTACGGCTATTTCAAGGAACAGGCGCTGTGCCATGGCGACTTCCGTAACCGGGTCAACGAGCAGCCGGGGTCGGCGTCGGTGGTGCAGTCGGTTGCGACCACACTGACCGGCATCGGCTACTCGGGGCTCGGCTACCGCACCGCCGGCGTCAAGCTGGTGAAGTTGGCCCGGCCGGGTCAGGCGCCGGTGATGCCGTCGGTGGAATCGGCGCTGGACGGCCGCTATCCGCTGGCGCGCCTGCTGTATGTCTACGTGAACAAGCCGCCCAACCGCCCGCTGCCGCGCATGGAGGCGGAGTTCCTGAAGCTGGTGCTGAGCCGGGAGGGCCAGGACCTCACGCGGCGGGACGGTTACGTACCGCTGACATCCGAGCGTCTGCAACGGGAGCGGGCCAAGCTCGGCATGTCGCCGGCCGACTGAAGCGCCGGCTGACCGTCCGCCGGGGCCTGGCGAGAGGGTGGTGAGGGGCTGCAGGTGGCTTTGAGGTGGCTTTGCGCCGAGGTTCAGGCGTTTGAGCGGCTTTTCCGGAGGGTTGTCACAAAACCGTCATCTGAGGTTCATAGGATTTTCACCGTTGCTGCACAGACTTCGCGGCGCTGAACAACTCCTGAACCTACAGAGGATCGATGATGAAGCTGACAGCGATTGTTGCCGCGCTCGGCGTTGCCGCGGGTCTGACCGCCGGTGCCGCAGCCGCCAAGGTGGACCCGAATCTCCCCACCTACACGACGTCCTCGGGCGTCTCCGGAAATTTCTCGAGCGTGGGTTCCGACACGCTGAACAACTTGATGACGCTGTGGGCCGAAGACTTCAAGCGCTTCTACCCGAACGTCAACATCCAGATCCAGGGCGCGGGCTCGTCCACGGCGCCGCCGGCGCTGACGGAAGGCACGGCCAACTTCGGCCCGATGTCGCGCCCGATGAAGGACCAGGAAATCCAGGCCTTCGAACAGAAGTACGGCTACAAGCCGACCGCGGTCGGCGTTGCCATCGACGCGCTCGCCGTGTTCGTCAACAAGGACAACCCGATCAAGAGCCTGTCGATCCCGCAGCTCGACGCGATCTTCTCGGCCACGCGCAAGTGCGGCGCCGGCAAGGACGCGACGCGCTGGGGCGACATCGGCCTGAGCGGCGACTGGACCGCCAAGCCGATCCAGCTCTACGGCCGTAACTCGGTCTCGGGCACCTACGGCTACTTCAAGGAAGTCGCGCTGTGCAAGGGCGACTACAAGACCAACGTCAACGAGCAGCCGGGTTCGGCGTCGGTGGTGCAGTCGGTCTCCACCGGCTTGAACGCGATCGGTTACTCGGGTCTGGGCTACAAGACCTCGGGCGTGCGCGCGCTGCCGCTGGCCAAGAAGGACGGCGACGACGCCTACGAGCCGAACGAAGAGAACGCGGTGAGCGGCAAGTACGCGCTGTCGCGGGTGCTCTACGTCTACGCCAACAAGGCGCCGAACAAGCCGCTGTCGCCGATGGAACGCGAGTTCTTCAAGCTGGTGCTCTCCAAGCAGGGCCAGGACACGGTCGTCAAGGACGGTTACGTGCCGCTGCCGGCCAAGCTGGTCGAGAAGTACCGCAAGGAACTCGGCATCGAATAAGCCTCATGTCGCAGCCGGGCGTCGCCATGACGGCGGCGCCCGGCCGCACCACGCAACGAATACGAAATCACTGGGAGATTTGCACATGAACAACCTGATCAAGTACGGCACGCTCGCCGTGTTCGTCGGTACCGCCGGTGTCGCGCACGCCGATGTCGCCGAAACCAAGGGCGGCATCACCATCAAGACCGAAGACGGCCGCTTCGAGGCCAAGGTCGGCGGTCGCATCCACTTCGACGCCTACGTCTTCGACGAGGACGAGTTCAGCGCCGTCAGCGGCACCGAGTTCCGCCGTGCGCGTCTGACGCTGTCGGGCAAGGCCTACGGCTGGGAATACAAGTTCGAGAACGACTTCGCCGGTCAGTCCGGCACGGAAGGCAGCGGCTGGCGCGACATGTTCGTCGCCACCAAGGTCGGCCCGGGCAAGCTGACGATCGGCCAGTTCAAGCCGTATCGCTCGATGGAAGAACTGACCAGCTCGAATGAGCTGACGATCTCGGAGCGTCCGTTCTCGTCGGCCACCGGCATCTACAACGGCCGCCAGTTCCAGCAGGGCGTGGGTTACCTGATGAGCGGCGACCAGTACACCTTCGGCGTGTCCGGCTTCTCGCTGCGCTCCGGCGCCGCCAGCGCCGCGCGCAACGAGGGCCTTGGCGTGGCCACGCGTCTGACCTACGCGCCGATCGTCTCCGACACCAACACGATCCACCTCGGTGCCTCGTACAGCGTCGAGAACCAGAACAAGGCGTCCAGCGGCGTCGGCGCCAGCGCCAGCTACGCCGGCCGTCGCGGTCCGTCGATGAGCATCGCCTCGGCCGCCGCCGGCCAGGAAGCCACGGTGATCGGCCTGGAAGCCGCCGCGGTGTTCGGTCCGTTCTACACGCAGGCCGAGTACGCGATGGCCGACTACGCGCAGGCCACGGGCGACGACCAGGAAGTGGTGACCTACTACGTGCAGGCCGCTTTCAACCTGACCGGCGAATCCAAGCCCTACAACAAGAGCGCCGGCGTCTTTCGCAGCGTCAAGCCGAAGAATCCGGGCGGCGCGGTGGAGCTGGTCGCGCGCTACGATTTCATCGAGCGCAAGGATTCGACCCTGACGACCGTCAACGACGGCGCCAAGGATCGCGAAGCCACGACGATGACGGTCGGCGCCAACTGGTACGTCAATCCGAACCTGCGGTTCATGCTGGCCTACGTGATGGGTGAGGGCATCTTCTCGACCAGCGCCGGCACGCCGCCGGTGACGACCAACACCTTCGACGAGACCAAGCAGATCGCGCTGCGCACGCAGTTCAGCTTCTAAGTCGCCTCGACGTCTCTTGCGTCACTCCCGATCCCGGTGCGGACTGGTCCTGGTCCGCACCGGGCTCTTTTTCAAAGCCCGCCGACGTGATCGTTGCCGCGATCCTGTCGGCGGGTTTCGAAAAACAGCGGCTACACTGCCTTCAATGACATTCAACGCGTTCCGGCCCGGACCATGAGCGAAACGACCGCTGCGCCTGCCACGCCCAGTGCCCTGAATCACTCCATCGTCGGTGGGCGTGCGCCGGGAACCCGCGCGCGTTACCTCAAGGATTCGATGGCGCGCTGGGTGGTCTGGACCGGCGGCCTCGGCGTGATCGCCGCGCTGATGCTGATCTTCGTCTATCTGCTCAGCGAAGTGATGCCGCTGTTCAGCGGTGCGGCGTTCGAGGGCCGGCAGACGTTCGCGATGCCGGGTTCGGCGGCGGAGACCTTGCACGTTTCGGCCGAGGAGCAGGGCGAGGTCGGTTTGCGCGTGACGCGCGACGGCGACGTCGTGTTCTTCGATTTGCACGACGGCAGCCTGCGTCACGAGCTGCGCCTGCCGGGTATCGAAGCGCCGCTGGCCAACGTCGCGCAGCTGTCCGGCGAACGCGGCGAACTGGCGGCGCAGCTCGCGGACGGCTCGGTGCTGGTGTTCACGCACAAGTACCGCGTGACCTATCCGGACGACAAGCGCCTGATCACGCCCTACGTCGAGTATCCCTACGGCGAGGCGGCGCTGCCGTTCATGGACGGCCCGGCGCAGGCCTTCGCGCTGCGCGAGGAGCGCGGCACGCTGCTGATGGCCGGCGCCGACGGCGACGGCCGGGTGCATCTGAAGGCCTACGAGAAAACCGAGTCGTTGCTGGGCGACACCTCGTTCGATGTCGCCGGTGAGTCGCAGTTCACCCCGGCGGTGAAGGCGGACATCCTGCTGGTGGAGCCGCTGCTGACCTGGCTGTACGCCATCGACCGCGAACGTGGCCGCATCGCGTTTTACCGTCTCGATGGCGCGCGAGAGCCGCGGCTGGTGCAGGTTTACGACGCCGGCGCCGCGATCCAGCAGGCGCGTTACCTGTCCGGCGGCATCTCGATTGTCGTCGCGCAGGCCAACGGCGTCGTCTCGCAGTGGTTCCCGGCGCGCGATGGCGAGGGGCAGCCGTATCTGGCGCGGGTGCGCGAGTTCGCGCTGCCCAAGAACACGGATGTGACCGCGATCGGTGTGGAGCTGCGTCGTCGCACCTTCGCGGTCGGCGATGCGCAGGGCAACGTTTCCGTCTTCTACGCCACCTCCGGCCGTCTGATCCACGAGGAGAAGATGCTGGCGGCACCGGTGCAGTTCCTCGCCTTCAACCCGCGCGCCAAGTATCTGATGGCGGTGGGCCGCGACGGCACCATGCACGGCTACGACGTGCACAACGAGCATCCGGAAGTCTCGCTGAGCGCGCTGTGGGGCAAGGTCTGGTACGAGAGCTACGACGAGCCCAAGTGGCTGTGGCAGTCGTCCGCGGCCACCGGCGATTTCGAGGCGAAGTTCAGCATGACGCCGCTGTCGGTCGGCACGCTCAAGGGCGCGTTCTACGCGATGATCTTCGCGATTCCGCTGGCGGTGCTGGGTGCGATCTTCACGGCGTACTTCATGTCGCCGGAGATGCGCCAGGTCGTGAAGCCGTCGGTGGAGATCCTGGCGGCGCTGCCGTCGGTGATCCTGGGCTTTCTCGCCGGCCTGTGGCTCGCGCCGTTCGTCGAGACCAACCTGCCGGGTGTGTTCCTGACGCTGATCTTCCTGCCGCTGTCGATTCCGATCTTCGGCTACCTGTGGATGCACATGCCCAAGGCGCTGCGGTACCGCGTGCCGGCCGGCTGGGAAGCGGCGCTGCTGATTCCGGTGATCGCGGTCGTGGTCTGGGCCTGCTTCTTCGTCGCCAAGCCGGTCGAGGCGCTCGCGTTCGGCGGCAACATGCAGGCCTGGATGGATCACGAGCTGGGCATCGGCTACGACCAGCGCAACTCGCTGGTGGTCGGTATCGCGATGGGCATCGCCGTGATCCCGGTGATCTTCTCGATCGCCGAGGACGCGATCTTCACCGTGCCCAAGCAGCTGACCTTGGGCTCGCTGGCGCTGGGCGCCACCTACTGGCAGACGCTGGTGCGGGTGGTGCTGCCGACGGCCAGCCCCGGCATCTTCTCGGCGATCATGATCGGCATGGGCCGTGCGGTCGGCGAGACGATGATCGTGCTGATGGCCACCGGCAACACGCCGGTCACCGACTTCAGCATGTTCCAGGGCATGCGCACGCTGGCCGCCAACATCGCGGTGGAAATGCCGGAATCCGAAGTCGGCAGCACGCACTTCCGCCTGCTGTTCCTGGCCGGCCTGGTGCTGTTCATCTTCACCTTCTTCGTCAACACGCTGGCCGAGGTCGTGCGGCAACGCCTGCGCGCCCGCTACAGCAACATCTGACGCGCCCGAACCGACATGGACAACACCAAGGAAAGCGTCGAAGCGCAGCTGGTCGCCAAGGACACGACCAGCGTCGCCGCGTACGTGAAGTCGGGCCAGCCCTATGTGTGGCTGACCGCGGCCGCGATTTCAGTGGCCTTCATCATCACCTGCGCGCTGCTGGTGCTGACCGCGGCGCGCGGGCTGCCGCACTTCTGGCCGGCCGATCTGCTGCAGGCGAGCTACCAGCAGCCGGGCAGCGAGCCGGTGCCGGTGCTGGCCGAGATCCGCAGCGGCGAGGAGGTCACGACCGCGCGCCTGAAGAACGCGGGCCTGCCGGTCGCGGAGGATCGCGATCTATACGAGCGTCTGCTGATCAAGGTCGGCAATCGCGACCTGCTCGGCGCTGACTTCCGCTACGTGCTGTCCGACTGGCTGGTCGAGCGCCAGTACCCGCGCGATGCCGTGGTGCTGGAGCGCATGGAGTGGGGCAACTTCCACGGCTTCCTTGAATCGGTGAAGCAGGACGGCCAGGTCATCACTGGCGATCAGGCCTGGGTTGCGTTCAAGGCGTCGCAGCGCCGCGCCAACGATCTGCGTGGCCGTATCCGCGACATCGAGAAAGGCGGTATCGGCAAGGTCAACTTCGCGCTGGAACGCATCCGCCTGGAAACGCGGCGCCTGCAGCTCGACGGCAAGACGCCGGAGACCCATGCCACCGAGTTCGCGCGCCTGGAGCAGCGCCGTCAGGCCGAGGACGCCAGGTACGAATCGATGCGCGAATCGCTCGACGCACTGAATCGGGAACTGCAGCGCGATGTGGTGACCATGCGCGCCGTCGATGGCCATACGCTCGACCTTCCGCTGTCGAAGATCGTCTCGGGCCATCGCCCGAACGACATGAACGTGTTCGGCAAGCTGCTGTTCTTCGTCGGCAAGATCTGGGAGTTCGTCTCCGACGAGCCGCGCGAGGCCAACACCGAAGGCGGCATCTTCCCGGCGATCTTCGGCACCGTGCTGATGGTCATGATCATGTCGGCGATCGTGACGCCGTTCGGCATTCTCGCAGCGCTGTATCTGCGCGAGTACGCCAAGCAGGGGCCGCTGACGCAAGCGATCCGCATCTCGGTGAACAACCTAGCCGGTGTGCCGTCGATCGTGTTCGGCATGTTCGGCCTTGGGTTCTTCGTGTACTTCCTGGGCGGCAACATCGATCGCCTGTTCTACCCCGAGGCCTCGCCGGCACCGGTGTTCGGCACGCCGGGCATCCTGTGGGCGTCGCTGACGCTGGCGCTGCTGACGCTGCCGGTCGTGATCGTCGCCACCGAGGAAGGCCTGGCACGCATTCCGCGCGCGCTGCGCGAGGCGAGCCTGTCGCTGGGCGCGACCAAGGCCGAGACGCTGTGGCGCGTCGTGCTGCCGATGGCCTCGCCGGCGATGATGACCGGCCTGATCCTGGCCATCGCGCGCGCCGCCGGCGAGGTGGCACCGCTGATGCTGGTGGGTGTGGTCAAGCTCGCGCCGACGCTGCCGCTGGACGGCAACGTGCCGTTCATCCATTTCGAGCGCAAGTTCATGCACCTGGGCTTCCACATCTACGACGTCGGCTTCCAGTCGCCGAACGTCGAGGCGGCGCGGCCGCTGGTGTACGCCACGGCGTTCTTGCTGGTGCTCGTCATCATCACCCTGAATCTGGCCGCGATCCGCATCCGCAACCGCTTGCGCGAGCGTTACAAGGCGCTGGACCATTGAACCGACACAGGCGCGGAAGACCTATCTGATGGAACCCAAGACCATGACCGGTGTGCAAGACAAAGTGCCGTTGACGCAGCGACTCGATGTCGATGCGCTGTCGCGCGATCAGCAGGGTGCGCGACTCGAGGACGAGACCATCGCCCTCGAGGTCGACAACCTGAACCTGTACTACGGCACCAAGCAGGCGCTGAAGAGCAACACGCTGCGCATTCCGCAGAAGAAGGTCACCGCATTCATCGGACCTTCCGGCTGTGGCAAGTCGACGCTGCTGCGGTGCTTCAACCGCATGAACGACCTGATCGACGGCTGCCGCATCGAGGGCGAGATTCGCCTGCACGGCAAGAACATCTTCGACAAGGACGTGGACGTGGCGATGCTGCGTCGTCGCGTCGGCATGGTGTTCCAGAAGCCGAACCCGTTCCCGAAGTCGATCTACGAGAACGTGGCCTATGGCCTGCGCCTGGCCGGCATCAACAAGAAGCGCGTGCTCGACGAGACCGTCGAGTGGGCGCTGAAGGGCGCCGCGCTGTGGGACGAGGTCAAGGATCGGCTCGAGGATTCCGCGCTGGGTCTGTCCGGCGGTCAGCAGCAGCGCCTGGTGATCGCGCGCGCGATCGCGATCCAGCCCGAGGTGATCCTGCTGGACGAGCCCTGCTCGGCGCTCGATCCGATCTCGACGCTGAAGGTCGAGGAGCTGATCAACGAGCTGAAGAACCAGTACACCATCGTCATCGTCACCCACAACATGCAGCAGGCGGCGCGCGTGTCGGATTACACGGCATTCATGTACCTGGGCGACATCGTCGAGTACGGCAATACCGACCGGCTGTTCACCAAGCCGGCGAAGAAGCAGACCGAAGACTACATCACGGGCAGATACGGCTAATCAACGCTCGATACGGAAAAGCGACCATGAGCACCCCAGGTTACAAGTCCCACATCTCCAGCCAGTTCAACGCCGAACTGGAAGACGTCCGTCAGCGCGTGCTCGCGATGGGCGGTCTGGTGGAGCAGCAGATCGTCGATGCCACGCGCGCCTTGATCGACGGCGATGCCCAGCTCGGCGACCAGGTCATCAAGAACGACTACAAGGTCAACCAGCTCGAAGTGCTGATCGACGAGGAGTGCTCGCACATCCTCGCGCGCCGCCAGCCCACGGCCAGCGATCTGCGCCTGGTCTACGCGGTGATCAAGACGATCACCGACCTGGAACGCATCGGCGACGAGGCCGAGAAGATCGCGCGCATGGCCGCGGACCTGGCCAAGCTGGAACGGCTGTCCGACGGCCTGATCCAGGTACAACACCTGTCGCGCAGCGCCACGCAGATGGTGCACGACGCGCTCGACGCGTTCGCACGCATGGATGCCGAGGCGGCGCTGGCGGTGGCGCGCGAGGACGAATCGATCGACCGCGAGTACGAGGCGCTGATGCGTCAGTGCATCACCTTCATGATGGAAGACCCGCGCACGATCCGCCGCGTCATGGACATCATCTGGAGCGTGCGTTCTCTGGAGCGCATCGGCGACCACGCCAAGAACATCGCCGAGTACGTGATCTACTTCGTCAAGGGCAAGGACGTGCGCCACCTGTCGATCGAGTCGATGGAGCGCGAGGTCAAGGGCGGCTGACGCGACGCGGCCATGTGCTAGCTCGAAGGCCGGCGCAAGCCGGCCTTTTTATTGTCACGCCCATTGTTGTCGTCCAAGTGAGGCGGGGCGGTCTTCGCCGCGTGCGCACCCGCTGCTTATTGACGGAACCGGCGTTCAGCCGGCGTTCTGATTCGACGGCTAATCTGCCGCCCCAAGCCGCGCGCCCTGCCGGGCCGCGGCCTTTTCATGCGGGCATGCCGGTCGGTCGAGCGGTGGCCCGGATCGTCTACACTGCGCGCCCCTGAGCCCAACGAGTTTTGCCACCCGCGTGGCTTCCAAGAAACGTCATCGCCTCACGGTCGCCGCCTTGTCGGTGCTGACGCTGGGTCTGAGCCTGGCGCTGGTGGTGTTCGCCGGTTATCTGCTGAAGCTGGATCGCGACATCCGCGAACGCTTCGCCGGTGCGCGCTGGGCCCTGCCAGCGCAGGTCTATGCCGCGCCTTTGGAGCTGTATCCGGGTCTGAACCTGGGCCCATCGGACATCGCCCACGAATTGCAGCGTCTCGGCTACCGCAACGACGGTGAGGCCGGAAACGTCGGCACCTATGCCGCCGGCAGCGCGCGCGTCGACCTGTACGTGCGCGCCTTTCACTTCTGGGATGGCGCCCAGCCGTCGCAGCGTCTGAGCCTGCGTTTTGCCGACAACCAGCTGACGGCCGTGGAGTCTGCCGACGGTGGCGGCGCGCGCGACATCGTGCGCCTCGACCCGATGCTGATCGGCAGCATCTATCCCAAGCAGGGCGAGGACCGCGTGCTGGTCAAGCTCGCCGACGTGCCGACGCTGCTGCCGGAAGGCTTGATCGCGGTGGAGGATCGCAGCTTCCGTTCGCACTTCGGCATCAGCATCAAGGGCATCACGCGCGCGATGATCGCCAATCTGCGCGCCGGGCACGTGGTGCAGGGCGGCAGCACGCTGACCCAGCAGCTGATCAAGAATTTCTTCCTCAACAGCAAGCAGACCTGGCAGCGCAAGATCAATGAGGCCTTCATGGCCCTGCTGCTGGAGGCGCACTACGAGAAGGACGAAATCCTCGAGGCGTATCTGAACGAGGTGCATCTCGGCCAGGACGGCAATCGTGCCGTGCACGGCTTCGGCCTGGGCGCGCAGTTCTACTTCAACAAGCCGCTGAGCGAGCTGCGCACGCACGAGATCGCGCTGATGGTCGGCCTGGTCAAGGGGCCGTCGTTCTACAACCCGCGCCGCAACCCGGAACGCGCGCTCAAGCGCCGCAATCTGGTGCTGGACGTGCTGCGCGACGAGCAGCTGATCGACGAGGCCGAGCACGCCGAGGCGATCCAGCAGCCGCTGGGCGTGGCCAGCGCCCGCGGTGGCGGTGTCGAGCGCTATCCCGCGTTCGTGGAACTGGTGCGTCGGCAGTTGCGCGGCCAGTACAAGGACGAGGATCTGACCCACGAAGGTCTGCGCATCTTCACGACGCTGGACCCGCGCGCGCAGGAAGCCCTGGAACGGCGCATCACCGAAGACCTGCCGGCGCTGGAAAAGCAGCGCAAGATGAAGGAGCGCACGCTGGAGGCGGCGGGCGTCATCACCAGCGCTGACGGCGGCGAGGTGCTGGGCCTGGTCGCGGGACGCGACGTGCGCTTCCCCGGATTCAACCGCGCGCTGGATTCGCGCCGCTCGATCGGTTCGCTGTCCAAGCCCTTCGTCTATCTGGCCGCGTTGCAGCGGCCGGCGCAGTTCGGCCTGCACAGCTTCATTCCCGACGATCCGATCTCGCTGAAGATGCCGCATGGACCGGTGTGGCAGCCGCAGAACTACGATCGCCAGTTGCACGGGCCGCAGCCGCTCTACATGGCGCTGGCGCAGTCCTACAACCTGCCGACCGTGCACCTGGGCATGGCGGTGGGCACCGAGACGGTGATGCAGACGCTGCGCGCTGCCGGCTACAACGGCGCGTCCAAGGCGTTGCCGTCGATCTTCCTGGGTGCCGTCGATGCTTCGCCGCTGGAAGTGGCGCAGATGTACGCGACCCTGGCGGCCGGCGGTTTCCAGGCGCCGCTGTCGGCGATCCGCGAGGTGCAGACGCTGGACGGCCAGCCGCTGCAACGCTTCCCGATCCAGGTGAAGCAGACCCTGCCGGAAGGTCCGGTCTATCTGCTGAATTGGGCCTTGCGCCAGGTGATCGCGCTCGGCACCGGCCGCGCCGCCTACGCCAGCATTCCGCCCGGCACGATCGTCGCCGGCAAGACCGGCACCACCGACGATTACCGCGACAGCTGGTTCGCCGGCTTTGCGGCGGATCGCGTCGCCGTGATCTGGGTCGGCCGCGACGACAATCAGCCGACGGGGCTGTCCGGCTCCAACGGCGCACTGCCGATCTGGGCGCGCGTGATGCGTGACCTGCGCGTGCGTGGGCTCGATCCGATTCCGCCGCCAGACGTCGAGGAAGCGATGATCGATCCGCTGACCGGCCTGCGCGCCGATGCGGGCTGTCTCAATGCGATCGTGGTGCCGTATCTGGCCGGCTATGCGCCGGCGGATTGGGCGCCCTGCGCCGATGCTGGTCGCACGTTGCCGGAGGCGCTGGAGAATCCGCTGAAGTGGTTGCGCGAGCTGTTCGGCGGCTGAAGGGCCGGGGCGGCTACAATGCCGCCATGATTGCGCATCGGATTTCCCCCTCGACGCGGCGCCTGCTGTGGCTGTTGCCCCTGCTGCTGGCCAGCGCCTGCACGACCTCGCGCGGTACCAAGGAAGTCTGGCCGTATCCGGAACCGCCGGTCAGCGGTCAGCCGCAGACCCCGTCCGGCCGTCCGACGCCGGGCGCCCCGATTCCCGACGACCGCCCCGCGTCCGGCACGCCGATTCCGTCCGAAGACGGCCCGGCGATGCGACCGGTGCCCGAGTATCCGCGTAACGCCGAGGCGGTCAGCGGCGCGGCCGTGGCCTCGCTGATCCGGCAGGCGCGCACACAGCGTGAAGCCGGACGACCGGATCAGGCGGCGGCCTCGCTGGAACGGGCGCTGCGTATCGAGCCGCGCAACTACTTCACCTGGTCGGCGCTGGGTCAGACGTATCTGGCGCAGAAGAACTACGCGCAGGCCGAGAGCGTGGCGCAGAAGTCGAACGTGCTGGCGCGCGGCAACGTCTGGGTCGAGCTGGAGAACTGGCGCACCATTGCCGCCGCGCGTGAAGCCCGCGGTGAGGCGCTGGGTGCGCTGGAGGCGCAGACCCGCGCCGACGAACTGGCGCAGTGGCTGCGGTCGGCGGGCGCTTCGAACTGATCGGTTGCCATTGAACGACGCGGACTTGAGCGGCGCCCGCGCCGACATCGCCGATCTGCTCGGCGCGCGTGGCCCGTTCGCGCATCGCGTTCCGGATTTCGCACCGCGCGCCGCGCAGCAGGCGATGGCGGCGGCCGTCGCCGATCACCTGGATCGCGCCGGCGGCCTGATCGTCGAGGCCGGTACCGGCACCGGCAAGACCTACGCCTACCTGGTGCCGGCGCTGATGTCCGGGCGTCGCACCGTGATCTCCACCGGCACCCGAACGCTCCAGGATCAGTTGTTCCACCGCGACCTGCCGCGCGTGCGCGAAACGCTGGGCGTGCCGGCGCGCGTGGCGTTGCTCAAGGGACGCGCCAACTACCTGTGCCTGTACCGGATGAAGCGCGCCCGCGGTCAGCCGCAGCTGCGCGGACTCGATGCGCCGCTGCGCGCGGTCGAGGACTGGGCGCGGCGCACGACGTCCGGCGAGCTGTCCGAGCTGGGTGAGTTTCGCGAGGAACAGGCGTTGACGCGCCAGATCACGTCCACCGCCGACAATTGCCTGGGCAGCCGTTGCGCGGACTTCGAGCGCTGCTACGTGGCGCAGGCACGGCGCAATGCGCAGGCCGCCGATCTGGTCGTGGTCAACCATCACCTGCTGTTCGCCGACTTTCTGCTCAAGGACAACGGCTTTGGCCAGATCCTGTCCGGCAGCGACGCGGTGATCGTCGACGAGGCGCACCAGCTGCCGGAGCTGGCGTCGCAGTTCTTCGGCACGCGCGTGTCGACGCGGCAGCTGCAGGAGCTGGCGCGCGATACGCAGCTGGAAGCGCAGAACTGCGGCGATCTGCCGGCGCTGGGCGAGACCGCACAGCGCCTGGCCGGCGACGTCGCGCGCCTGGAGGCGGTGTTCCTGCGCAGTGCACCGCGGGCGCCGCTGGCACAGTTCGTCGCCAACCCGGATGCGCAGATCGAACTGGAACGCGTCGGTCAGTCGCTGGACGAAACCTTCGACGGCCTGCGACCGCTGGAGGAGCGCAATGCCGAGCTCGGTGCGCTGCTGGCACGCGCGCTGGAATTGCGTGAGCGCTGGGCGCATCTGTTCGATGGCGCGGTCGCCGACGATGAGGTGCGCTGGTCCGAGGCTTTGCCGCGCGGCGGCAGCCTCAACGCCACGCCGATCGAGGTTGCCGACGGCTTTCGCCGCATGCGCGAAACCTACCCAGGCGCCTGGGTCTTCACCTCGGCCACGCTCGCCGCCGGCGACGACTTCTCCCACTACGTGCAGCAGCTGGGTCTGCAGGATGCGCAGACGCTGCGTCTGGACAGCCCCTTCGACTACGCGACGCAGGCGCGGCTGTATCTGCCGCGCGGCCTGCCGGAGCCGAACCAGCCCGGTTATCCGGTGGCGGTGGCCGATGCGGCGATCCCGGTGATCGAAGCCGCGCAGGGGGGGGCGTTTGTGCTGTGCACCAGCCATCGCGCGCTGCGCGCGGTGGCCGAGCGCCTGCGCGGGCGCTTGCCCTACCGCTTGCTGGTGCAGGGCGACGACAGCCGCTCGGCACTGCTCGATGCTTTCGCCGCCGACGGCAACGCCGTGCTGGTCGGCACCAGCAGTTTCTGGGAGGGCGTGGACGTCAAGGGTCAGGCGTTGCGGGTCGTGGTCATCGACAAGCTGCCGTTCGCCGCGCCCGGCGATCCGGTCTACGAGGCCAAGCTGGACGCGATCCGTCGGCGCGGCGGCACGCCGTTCTTCGAGCTGCAGCTGCCGGAGGCGATCGTGATGCTGCGTCAGGGCGTCGGCCGCCTGATCCGCGATCCCGCCGATCGCGGCCTGCTGATGCTCTGCGATCCGCGACTGACCTCGAAAGGTTACGGTCGCAAGGTGCTGGCGAGCCTGCCGGCGATGCCGCTGCTGCGCGAGCTGCCGGTCGTGCAAGAATTCGCGCGCACGTTGCCGCCCGATCCATGAACGTTCTCGCGCTGGATACCGCCACCGAAGCCTGTTCCGCCGCACTCGCGGTCGACGGCCGCGTGCTCGCGCGGTTCGAGGTCGCCGGCCGCAGCCATACCGAGAAAATGGTACCGATGGTGCAGGCGCTGATGGCCGAGGCGGGCCTTGCGTTCGCACAGCTCGACGGTTACGTCTGTGGTATCGGCCCCGGCAGCTTCGCCGGTGTGCGCATCGGCTTGGGCTTTATGAAGGGCCTGGCGCTGGCTGCGGACCGGCCAGCGGTGGGCATTTCCTCGCTGGAGGCCATGGCGTTGCCGGCGTTGCGCGCCGGGGCGCCGCGCGTGCTGGCGGCGATCGATGCGCGCATGAACGAGGTCTACGTCGGTGGCTATGCGGCCGACGCCGAAGGTCTGCCGGTCGCGCTGTTCGACGAGCGGGTCGGCGCGCCGGCGGCGATGCCGCGATTGAGTGAAGACGAATGGCACGGCGTCGGCACGGGTTGGGGGCGTTACGAGGCCGAGCTGCGTGCAGCGACCGGCATCGTGCCGCGTGCGCTGAATGGCGAGGCGCTGCCACGCGCCGAGGACGCGCTCGCGATCGGCTTGCCGCGATTGCAGCGTGGCGACGGCCAGTCGCTGGACCGGCTCGTGCCGCGTTACCTGCGCAACAACGTGGCCCTGACGCTGGTCGAGCAGCAGGCGCTGCGTCGACGTTGACCCGTCGCTGACCAGGCGTTGTTGCGGCGTTGACCTGCGTTGAACCGGTGGCCGCCGTGCCGGTCTGAACCTTGAGCGCGTTGCTCGGTGTTGCTGGAGTCGCTGCGGCGAATCAGGCACACTGCGCGTCCTTTCGCCGACCCTGCTGTCGGCGATCGTCTATGGTGGCCCGTGCCGGACCTCCGCGACGGCAAGCCGTGAACCCCGCCAGGCCCGGAAGGGAGCAACGGTAGCGGTGTAGCCGGGTGCCGGAGCAAGCTGGTACGGGCCGCCACCCTCATCCGGTGTTCGAAGGTCGGGGCGCACGCATGCTGGATCTCCAACCGCTGGTGCTCGAAGGCCGCGGGATCCGCCTGGAACCGCTGACGCTGGCGCACGAGTCTGGGTTGACGGCGGCCGCGGCCGACGGCCAACTGTGGCGCCTCTGGTACACCGGCGTGCCGCAGCCGCACGAAACCCGTGGCTATATCGAACGCGCGCTGGCCGGCCAGGGTGAAGGCCACATGCTGCCGTGGGCGGTGCGCGATCTGGCGGCGGACCGCATCGTCGGTACCACGCGCTATCACGACATCGTCGCGGCGATCGATCGCGTCGAGATCGGCCACACCTGGTACGCGGCTGGCTCCCAGCGCACGCACGTCAACACGGTGTGCAAGCTATTGCTGCTGACGCATGCCTTCGAGTCGCTGGGCTGCGCGGTGGTTGGGCTGCGCACCGACAACTTCAACTTCCGCTCGCAACGCGCGATCGAGGCGCTGGGTGCGAAGAAGGACGGCGTGCTTCGTCACCACATGGCGCGCCGCGACGGCAGTGTGCGCGACACGGTGATGTACAGCCTTCTCGCCGGCGAATGGCCGGATGTGCGCCGGCACCTGGAATTCCGGCTCGCGCGGCACGCTCGCTGAGGGTGTTTCCGGGCCGGCGCCGGTAGCCGGACGCGGGCCAATCCGCGACAATCCGGCTTCCGTTTTTCTCCCGACCGTCCACGCCCATGAGCTATCTCGCGCTGGCCCGCAAATACCGTCCGCGTCGCTTCGAGGACGTCATGGGGCAGGGGCACGTCGTCAAGGCGCTGTCGCATGCGCTGGACGGCGACAAGCTGCATCCGGCAATCCTGTTGACCGGCACGCGCGGTGTCGGCAAGACCACGCTGGCGCGCATCGTCGCCAAGTGCCTGAACTGCGAGACCGGTGTCGGCGCCAACCCCTGCGGCCAGTGCTCGGCCTGTCAGGAAGTCGATCAAGGTCGTTTCGTCGATCTGCTGGAGATCGATGCGGCGAGCAACACCGGCGTCGACGACGTGCGTCAGGTCATCGAGAACGCGCTTTATGCGCCAGCCAAGGGCCGCTACAAGGTCTATCTGATCGACGAAGTCCACATGCTGTCGAAGGCGGCGTTCAACGCCCTGCTGAAGACGCTGGAGGAGCCGCCACCGCACGTGAAGTTCGTGCTGGCGACCACCGATCCGCAGAAGCTGCTGCCGACCGTGCTGAGCCGCTGCCTGCAGTTCAATCTCAAGCGCCTGAGCGTGGCGACGATCCGCGATCAGCTCGCCAAGGTGCTGGACGACGAAAGCGTGGCGTATGAACTGCCGGCGCTGACCGAGATCGCTCGCGCCGCGGATGGCTCGATGCGCGACGGTCTGTCGCTGGTGGATCAGGCGATCGCCTTTGCCGGCGGTGCCGCGCTGCAGCGCGGCCCGGTCGAGGACATGCTCGGCACCAGCGGCCGGCAGACGCTGTTCCAGATTCTGGAAGCGCTGTGCACGCGCGATGCCGACGGCCTGCTGGCCTGCATCCAGCGCCTGGAGTCGCAGGGGCCGGATTACGCGGCGCTGCTCAGCGAGCTGGCCGGCCATCTGCAACGCCTGGCGCTGCTGCAACTGCTGCCTAACGCGCAGACCGAGGAAGACGAGCCGGCGCTTATAGCGCTCAAGGAGCGTTTCCCGGTCGAGGACGTGCAGCTCTGCTACCAGATCGCCGTCAACGGCCGTCGCGATCTGCCGTGGGCGCCGGACCCGCGCACCGGTTTCGAGATGAGCCTGCTGCGCATGCTGGCGTTCCAGCCCGACGAGGCGCCGGCGGCGTCCGGCGCGACGGGTGGCGGCGGCGCGCGGGCGGCTCGACCGGAGTCGGGCGGGGGCCAGCGTGCCGCTGCGTCGTCGTCATCGGCCGCGGCCTCGATTGCCGCGCCCAGCCCCGCGCAGGCGATGCAGCCGGCAGAGGCGGCGGGTTCGTTGCCGGCGGATGCCGACTGGTCGCAGCGCGTGGAGGCGATGCCGCTGTCCGGCCTGGATCGGCCGCTGGCGCGTCACTGCGCCTGGGTCGGTCGCGAGGCTGACGTGGTGCAGTTGGCGCTCGATGCCAAGGCGCGGCATCTGCTCAGCGAGCCGCGCCGCGCCGCGATCGAAGCGGCGCTCTCGGCGCAGCTCGGCGAGCCGATCCGCCTGCAGATCGAGATTGCCGTGGAGACGGTGGAGTCGCCGGCGACGCTGCAGCAACTGGCGGACGTCGAACGCCAGCAGTCCGCCGAGCAGGCGATCGCCGACGACCCGGTGGTGCGCGCGTTCCGCGATCAGTTCGGCGCGGTGGTGCGCAAGGATTCGATCCGGCCGCCGCTGAATTCCTGAAGTCGACATCGCTGGCCGGCGGCGCTCGGTAACGGATGCCCCGGCCATTCACTCACCGATGACGCCTCGCGCTTGATGCGGAAGGCGTCGCAGTCCCGGAGGTCATCATGAAAGGCGGTCCCCTTGGCCAGATCATGCGTCAGGCCCAGCAGATGCAGGAAAAGATGCAGCGCGCGCAGGAAGAGATCGCGCGCATGGAAATCGTCGGCGAGTCCGGCGCCGGTATGGTCAAGGTCACGCTGACCGGCAAGCATCAGTGCCGCAAGGTCGAGATCGCGGCCGATGCGCTGAAGGAAGACAAGGAATTCGTCGAGGATCTGATCGCTGCCGCAATCAACGACGCGACGCAGAAGGTCGATGCCGAAACCAAGTCGCGCCTCGGCGGCCTGACCGCCGGTCTGCAGCTGCCGCCGGGCATGAATCTGGGTCTTTGAGTCCGCGCTCGGCAGACCCTTGCGCGCCGCAGCAAGCCGGTGGCGTGCAACGTCAGTGCATCCAGAGCCGGCAGCGACTGGTATGCGATGCCGTGCCGGTAGCGAGGTTCGGCACTCAGGTGCGCGCGTTCTGCTTGTGGCGGTACATCTGCGCGTCGGCGATGCGGATCAGCTGATCGCTCTGCGTCGCGTCGCGCGGGTATAGCGCCATGCCGAGGCTGGCGCCGACGTCGACGACGATCGGTTCGGCCTGTCCGGGCAGCGTCAACGAAAACGGTTGCGTCATCTGCTCACGGATGTGCTCGCACAGCGACTGCGCCTGCTCGACGCCGGTTACGCTTTCCAGAATCACCGCGAACTCGTCGCCGCCCAGGCGGGCGACGGTGTCCACGGCGCGGAACAGGCCCTGCATGCGGCGCGCGATCTGTCGCAGCAACTCGTCGCCAGCAGCATGGCCGTAGCGATCGTTGACCGGCTTGAAGCGGTCGATGTCGACGTAGATCAGCGCCAGCAGACCCTGTTCGCGCTTGGCGCGCTCGATGCCGTTCTTGAGGCGGTCGCTGAACAGCATGCGGTTCGGCAGGCCGGTCAGCGCGTCGTGCGTGGCCTGATGGCGCGCTCGCGCCTCGGCGGCCTTGAGCGCGCAGCGGCCGCGATACAGCTCCAGGAACACCTTGACCTTGGACAGCAGGATGAACTCGTTGACTGGCTTGGCGATGTAGTCGACCGCGCCGACCTCGTAGCCCTGCATGCGGTTCATGTCGTCCTTGTAGGCGGCGGTGACGAAGATGATCGGCGTGTCGCGCGTGCCGGCGTTCTCGGACAGCAGCGAGGCGACCTCGAAGCCGTCCATCTCCGGCATCTGCACATCGAGCAGGATCAGCGCGAACTCGTGATCGAGACAGGCCGACAGCGCCTCGTTGCCGGAGCCGGCCTCGATGACCTCGCAGTCCATCTTCGCCAGCAGACGTCGCATCGCCACCAGATTGGCGGGCGTGTCGTCGACCACCAGGATCTTGCCGCGCGGGAGGGGAGCGTCGGGATTCATGTCAGGCATTCGCGGTTGAGGCGCTCGGCGAGCGCGGGCAAGGGCAATACGGCGTCGGCACCGGCGATGCGGATCGCGGCCTCGGGCATCGCCGGCTCTTCTGCGTCCTGCGGGTCTTGCACCAGTCCAAGGCCGCCCGCCGCACGGATCGCCGCCAGACCCAGCGCGCCGTCGGCATTGGTGCCGGTCAGCACCACGCCGATGGTCGCGGCGCCATAGGCGTCGACGGCAGATTCGAACAGCACATCAGCGGACGGGCGCACGTAGCAGACGCGCTCATCCACCGATAGCGCGAGGCGACCATCGCGCTCGATCAGCAGGTGATAGTTGCCGGGCGCGAGATACGCGGTTCCGCTTTCGAGCCGCGCGCCGGCGACCGCTTCCTGCACCGGCAACGGACAGCCACGGCCCAGGAGCTGCGCCAGCGAGGAGACGTCGCTGTCGCGGGTGTGCAGCACGATTGCGATCGCGGCGGCGAAGCCGGATTTCAGCGACGACAGCAGCGTACGCAACGCGGCGACACCGCCGGCCGAGGCGCCGATCACGACCAGGCGGGCTGGCTTAGCCGCCATGCGACTGCAACCGGTACAGCGAGGCGCGACGATCGACGAGTGCGAACGCGCGCGAGGATTCGTAGGGGCCCAGCGTTTCCTTGGAACCCAGGCAGAGATGGCCGCCGCGCACCAGGCTGTCGCGGAACAGGCCGGTGACGCGTTGCTGCAACGGCGGCTGGAAGTAGATCAGCACGTTGCGGCACAGGATCAGGTGCGCTTCGCAGAACACGGCGTCCGAAGCAAGGTTGTGCTGCGCGAACATCACGTTGCGCTTGAGCGCATCGTCGAGCTTGATGTGACCGTACCGGGCATGAAAGTAATCCGACAGCGTGTGTCGGCCGCCGGCATCGAGGTAGTTCTGCGCGTAGGTCTTGAGATCGCGCGACGTGAAGATGCCCTCGCGTGCCTGGTCCAGGGCCTGCGCGCTCATGTCGGTGGCGTAGATGCGCGTACGGTCGTACAGGCCGGCCTCGCTGAGCAGGATCGCCAGCGAGTAGACCTCTTCGCCATGCGCGCAGCCGGCCTGCCAGATGTTGATGTGCGGGTAGCTCGCCAGCGTCGGAAACACCTCCCGGGCGAGCGTGGCGAACGTGGCCGGATCGCGGAAGAACTCGGAGACCGGAACCGACAGGCGGCCGATGATCTCGGTGATCTGTTCCTCGTCGTGCAGTACCAGCTCGATGAGCCGGCTGACGTTGTCGAGGTGGTAGTGCGTCAACAGGTTCTGCACCCGGCGCTTGAACGAGGCCGGCGCGTACTGCGAGAAGTCGTAGCCGTGCCGTGCCTGCAGCGCACGGATCAGCAGGTCGATCTCCAGGTCCTGCAGACGAAGGTCGGTCATCCGCGCGGGCGCGTCCAGGCGCGCATCATCGACAGCAGCCGGTCCATGTCGATCGGCTTGGTGAGGTAGTCAGTGGCGCCGGCCTCCAGGCACTTCTCGCGATCGCCCTTCATCGCCTTGGCGGTGACCGCGATCACCGGCAGATCGCGCCATTCCGGCCGCTTGCGGATCTCGCGCGTGGCTTCGTAGCCGTCCATGTCCGGCATCATGATGTCCATCAGCACCCAGTCGATCTGCGGATGCATTTCGAGCTGGCTCAGCGCCTTGCGGCCGTCCTGAGCGACGACCACGTCGAGGCCCTGACCGCGCAACGCCTTGGAGAGCGCGAACACGTTGCGCATGTCGTCGTCGACGATCAGGACGTGACGACCGGCCAAATCGGACGGGCGCTCCGCCGTCACCGTCGCCTGCGTGGCCGGCTTGCGCACCGCGTGCAGGAACAAGGAAATCTCGTCGAGCAGGCGGCCGGGCGACTGCACGCCCTTGATGACGATGCTGTCGGTGTATTCGCGCAGCTTCAGGTTTTCCTCGCGCGTCAGCTCGCGCGCGGAATAGACCACGACCGGCGGCACCGGGCCGCGCCGCGCGGCCTGTTCCAGAAACTCGAAACCCGAGGCGTCGGGCAGGCCGAGGTCCAGCACCACGCAGTCGATGCGTTCGGCGGCCAGGCGCTCAAGCCCGGCGCGCGTGCTGTCGGCCTCGATGATCTCGATCGGTGCATCGGCCAGCAGCTTGCGGATCGCCGAGCGGGCGCCGCCGTCGTCATCCAGCACCAGGACGCGCCGACTGCTGGCCGACGAGGCCAGCACGCGGCCGAAAGCGGATTCGATCGACTCGCGTGTCGCCGGTTTGGTGATGAAACCGACCGCGCCCATCGCCAGGCCGCGCTGCGAGTCCTCGGTGGCGGTGATGAAATGCACCGGGATGTGGCGCGTCGCCGGTGTCGCCTTGAGGCGTTCCATGACCGCCCAGCCGTCCATGCCGGGCAGGCCGACGTCGAGCAGGATGCCATGCGGCTTGTAGCGGGTCGCCAGCTGCAGGCCGGATTCGCCATCGGTCGCCATCAGTACGCGGTACTGCTTGCGGCGCGCCATGTCGGCGAGGATGCGAGCGAAGGCGAGGTCGTCCTCGATCACCAGCATCGTGGTGTCGCCCGGCTCGATCTGCGCGCGGTCGTCGGGCAGCGCCTGCGGCGTTTCGCGTGCCACCGTTGAGGCGGCCGTGGCAGGCGCAGTCGGGCTGGGGATGGGTGACGTCAGCTGTAGCGTGGGCGTTGGCGCCGGCGTCGCTTTCGGGGCGACGATCGCGTGCTCGGCGCCGCGTACCGGCAGCAGCACCGTGAAGCGCGAGCCGGCGCCGGCCGTGCTCTGTACCTGGATGTCGCCACCCAGCATGTGCGCCAGGCCGCGCGAGATCGACAGGCCGAGCCCGGTGCCGCCATAGCGACGGCTGGTGGTGCCATCGCCCTGCTCGAAGGCCTGGAACAGGCGACCAAGCTTTTCGGGCGGAATGCCGATGCCGGTGTCGGCGACGGTGATGGCGACGAAGTCCTCGGCCGTTCGTCCGGCCGGGACCTGCTCAGCGGCCGGCCGTGCCAATGACAAGGTAACGCTGCCGTCATGGGTGAACTTGAGCGCGTTGCCGACCAGATTGGTCAGGATCTGGCCGAGCTTGGCGCCGTCGGAATGAATCTGCGCCGGCAGGCCGGGGGCCTTGTCGATGTTCAGGCCCAGTCCGCGCTCGCGGGCGACGTGACGGAAGCTGCGCTCGACGCCGCCCAGCACCGCATCCAGCTCGACCTCTTCCCAGGACACATCCATGCGTCCGGCCTCGATCTTCGACAGATCGAGGATGTCGTTGATCAGTCGCAACAGGCTGTGGCCGCTGTCATGGATGATGCGCGCCGATTCCACCTGGTCGTCGTTGAGATTGCCGGCGCCGTTGTCGAGCAGGTCCTTGGCCAGGATCAGCAGGCTGTTGAGCGGCGTGCGCAGCTCGTGCGACATGTTGGCGAGGAACTCGGACTTGTAGCGGCTGGCTTGTTCGAGGTCGTCGTTCTTGCGTTCCAGCGCCTTCTGGAACTCGAGCAGGCGCTCGTTGAACTCGTTGAGCACGCGACTTTTTTCGCCCAGCGCATCGTTGGCGCTGCGCAGCTCCTCGGCCTGCACGCGCAGCTCTTCTTCGGATGCGCGCAGGCGTTGCCCTTGCTCTTCGAGCGTCTGATTCTTGTTGCCCAAGGCCTCGTTGGCGGTGCGCAGTTCTTCCTGCTGCACACGCAGGGCTTCCTCCGACGCCTGCAGTTCCTCGGCCTGTGCGCGCGTCTCCTCCAGCAACTCACGCGTGCGCAGACCATTGCCGAGCGCTTCCAGCGCCAGGCCGGCGAGTTGCGAGACTTCACCGAGCAGTTCGCGCTCGGGCTCGGTCAGCGAGCGGAACGTGGCCAGTTCGATGACGCCGGAGACGCCTTCGATCCCCTGCAGCGGCCACAGGTAGACGGTATGGGCGGGTGCCTCGCCGGTGCCCGAGCCGATACGCACGTAATCCTTCGGCACCGGCGACAGCGTCAACGGCTGGCCGGATTCGGCGCACTGAAGCACCAGGCCTTCCGAGACCTGACGGCTCTCGCCGCGCCGCTCGCGATAGCCGTAGCCGCCGATCTGCAGCAGGCCGCTGTCGCGGCGGCGCGCGCGGAACAGGGCGCCCTGGCCCGCGCCGACGTGAGTGCACAGGTACTGCAGCAGCTCGTTGCCGAAACTCTCGTAACGCGTCTGCCGCGACAGTAGCTCGCCGACGGCGGTGGTATGGGTCTTGATCCACTCTCGGCGCTGCACCAGCATTGAGGCGTCGCGGAAGCGTTCCAGTGCGCGCGCGATCGCGCCGATTTCATCGCCCCGTTCGGTGTGCGGTACATCCAGCTGCAGATCGCCGCCGGTCAGCCGTGCGATCAACTGGGTCAGGCGATCCATCGGCGCTGCGAGCGTGCGCTGCACGGCGAACAGGAACAGCGCCGTCAGCACGAAGCCGGCGATCAACAGCGTGATGGCGAGATAGCGAAGGTTATCGACCCGCTGCTGAAGCCGTGCCTTGCGCTCTGCCAGCAGATTGTTCTCGACGGCGATCATCTCGCGCGTGGTCTGGCGCAGCTCGTCCATCAGCTGCTTGCCGCGGCCAGTCTGGAAGAACGCGACGATCTCAGCGATGCGTGACGGATCGCGCGCCATCTCCAGAATCGGCGTCGCCGACTCGCGCCGCCAGCGCAGCATCAGCGATTCGATGTGGGACAGGCGGGCCTGCTGTTCCGGATTGTCGGCGGTCAGCTTTCGCAGTTCGGCGAGACGGGTGTCGAACTCATGGACCCCATCCTCGTAAGGCAGCAGGAAGCCGCGGTCGTGGGTCAACGCGAAACCGCGCAGGCCGGTCTGCTGCTGGAGCGCTTGAACCAGCAGATCGTCGGTGCCGATCAGAACCGTGTTGGTGTGCTCACTGATGAGCTGGGCGCGCTCCACCTCGGCCTGGTTGAGCAGGAACATCGTCGACGTGAACGCGAACAGGCCGAAGGTGCCACCCAGGATCAGGAAAGACTTGAAACGCAGGCTGCGATCATTCAGCCAGTTCCGTTGTCGCCGAGCGTCGGCCATGAAGATTCCTCGAGAGATTCCGCATCTTGCGCAATGCCATCCGTCGCTCGCAAGCGGTCGGCGACGGGCGCGACAAGTGATCTTGCCGGCGGTCGCGGTGGCAGGTTTATCAACAGCCGTGAGAGAGGTTTTATCGATGACGCGCGGCCGGCCTGCTGCCGACCCGGCGCCGACTTGCCGTGGCGACCGCTTCAGGTCACCAGGCTCGGCGCGCGCCGGCCAGTCAGTTCGCCGATGCGCGCGATGCGGTCCGCGTGCGCGGCCAGCGTCGCCAGCGCATCGGCGGGCTTGCCGTCCAGCTTCGCCGGGTCGCGCTCGTAGCGTTCCAGGTACAGGCGCAGCGTGGCGCCCTTGGTGCCGGTGCCGGACAGCCGCAGGATGATGCGGGCGTCGTCGCCGCAGACCAGCCGCAGGCCCTGGCCCTGCGTGCGGCTGCCGTCCACCGGATCCTCGTAGCCGAACTCATCGGCCAGATCGATCGTGCAGTCGCCCAGGCGTTGGCCGGGCAGGGTCGGCAGCGCCGCGCGCAGGCCGGCCATGACCGCTTCGGCAGCGCTGCTGCTCAGATCCTCGTAGTCGTGACGTGCGTAGTAGTGGCGGCCGTAGCGTGCCCAGTGCGCCAGCGCCAGCTCGCGCACCGACTGCTGCGTCGCTGCGAGCACGTTGAGCCAGGCCAGCACCGCCCACAGCCCGTCCTTCTCGCGCGTGTGGCTGGAGCTGGTGCCGAAGCTTTCCTCGCCGCAGATCGTCGCCTGGCCGGCGTCAAGCAGATTGCAGAAGAATTTCCAGCCGGTCGGGGTCTCGTGCATCGGCACCTGGAGCGCGCGCGCCACCTGGTCGGCGGCGCGGCAGGTCGGCATGGAGCGCGCAATGCCCTTAAGGCCGTCGCGGTAGCCGGGGCATACGCCGAGATGGGCGGCCAGCATCGCCAGCGAATCGCCCGGCGAGATGAAGATGCCGCGGCCCAGGATCATGTTGCGGTCGCCGTCGCCATCGCTGGCGGCGAGCAGATCCGGTGCGTTCTCACCGAAAGCCAGGTCGACCAGCGGCTTGGCGTAGATCAGGTTCGGGTCCGGATGGCCGCCGCCGAAGTCCTGCAGCGGCACCGCGTTCATCAGCGTGCTGGGTGGTGCGCCGAGCTGTTCGACCAGGATGCGCTGCGCGTAGGGGCCGGTGACGGCGTGCATCGCGTCGAAGCGCAGGCTGTGATCGCGCCGCAGCCAGTCGCGGATGCGGTCGAAGTCGAACAGCGTCTGCATCAGCCGCGCGTAGTCGTCGACGCAGTCGACGACCTCCACCGGCATCTCGCCCAGGCGCTGTTCGCCGCGCCGGTCGAGATCGATGTCGCCGCCCTCGAACACGCGGTAGCGGCTCAGGGTCTTGCTGACCTCGAACAGGCGATCAGTCAGCGCCTCGGCGGCCTGGCCGCCGCCGGCGATGTTGAACTTGATGCCGAAGTCGCCGTCCGGGCCGGCGGGGTTGTGGCTGGCGGTGAACAGGAAGCCACCCTGGGCCTCGCGCACGCGGATCAGGTTGGAGGCCGCCGGCGTCGACAGCAGGCCGCCCTGGCCGACGATGACGCGGCCGACGCCGTTGGCAGCGGCCATCGCGATCGCGGTGGCGATGGCGTCGCGATTATGGAAGCGGCCGTCGCCACCGATCACCAGTGTGCCCCCCTTGAGCGCCGGCACACTGTCGAAGATCGACTGCAGGTAGTTCTCCAGGTAGTGCGGCTGCTGGAACACCGCCACTTTCTTGCGCAGGCCCGCGGTCCCGGATTTCTGGTCGAGGTAGGGCTTGGTCTGGATCTCACGCACGGGCATGGCGGCGTCAAGTAGTGATGAAGGGTGGGCCTATCTTATAGTCCGCGCCATGCAAGCCACTACGCACCTGTGTCCCTGCTGCGGCAAACCGCGTCGCATCGCGCACCTGATGGAACTGTACGAGCGCAATTACCGGATGCTGCGCCGCCTGCTGCCGGAGATGGACCGCATGGCGGCGCGTGCGGTGTCGCGTAGCGCCAGCGATGCGCCCCTGCATGTCGAGGTGCTGAATCGCGACCGCTACACGCTGACGCTGCACCTGACCTACGAGTTCACCGACGAATCCGGCTTGCGGCGTCAGCCCGATCTGTGGGTGCGGCTGTACCACGACGCCGCGGTGGCCGAGGCGTTGCACTGCATGGAACGCCCGCCCTGGGTGGCCGAGGAGGCCGGCGAGGCGGCGCATGCCTTTCTCAGTGCGCAATGGCGCCGCAACCTGCTGCTGGAGAAGTGGTTGGAGTTCCTGCTGGAGCAGGGCCATGGCTTCGGCGCACCCGTCAGCGAGGAGGCGGTTGCCGTCTGAGCCCGTGGCGTGAGGGTCGCGCCGTTTCCCCGTGGGCGCGGTCGTAGTGCCGGCAATGGGGTTACGAACCGGGCCTCAAACGGCACTGGCCGCTCGCAGCAGGTCAGCCAGCGCCTGTGCGATGCGCGTGTAGCCCGCGGCGTTCGGGTGTACCTGATCGGATTTCAGCTTGCGGTCGCCGAGCACATCGGCCAGCACCCGGTTCTCCAGCGGCAGACGGAACTGCTCGGCCAGCTCGCCGTAGGACGGTTCCGCGCTGAGGCTCATCAGCTTGGGCTCGGGCACGCCGATCAGCACGACCGCGATGCCACGACCGCGAATCTCCTCGATCATCGCCGCGAGATTGGCCTTCATGCGCGCGCGATCCAGTTTGCGCAGCATGTCGTTGCCGCCCAGGCAGAGAATGACCAGATCGGGACGGACTTCATCGAGCACGTCGGGCAGTCGCTCGCGACCTTCGCCCGAGGTTTCGCCGGGGATGCCGGCGTTGACGACCTCGCGGCCGATCAGTGCGGCCAGCTTGGCCGGGTAAGCCTGTGCGCGATCAGTGCCGGTGCCGTGGGTCAGACTGTCGCCGAAGGCGAGCACGACGCCGTCGGTGGCGATGCGGGCGACGCGCGGCACGTCCGTG
>DASWWX010000055.1:0-1710 GCA_036405815.1 Solimonas sp.
CATGCAAGAGGTGGCCGCGCTCTGCGACCGCATCGTCATCATCGCCAAGGGCACGGTGGTCGCCGCCGGCACCGCCGACGAGCTGCGCGAACAAGCGGGCGAGGACAACCTGGAGGATGCATTCGTCAAAGTGATCGGTTCAGAGGAGGGCCTGGTGGCATGAACATGTTCCGCATCGTTTTCACCGTGATGCGCAAGGAATTGCGCGACCTCTCCCGCGATCGCCGCACGCTGGCGCTGGCCCTTTTCCTGGGTCCGCTGCTGTATCCGGCGCTGATGCTCGGCATGGGCTACCTGACCGAGAACCGCATCCGTACCCAGGTCGACAAGACGCTGGAGATCCCGATGGTCGGCGCCGAGCACGCGCCGAACCTGGTGAAGTTCCTCGCCACCAACGGCATCACCGCCGCAGCGGCGCCGGAGAACCTGGATGCGGCGATCCGCTCGCAGGAGATCGATGCCGCGCTGCGCATCAGCCCCGACTATGCCGAAGACTGGCGCAACGGTCGTCCCGCGCTGGTCGAGATCATCCGCGACAGCACGCGTCGCGACGCGGACATCCCGACGCAACGCCTGCAGGCGGCGCTGAACGCCTACAGCCAGCAGGTCGGTGCGTTGCGCCTGCTCGCGCGCGGCGTGGATGCGTCGGTCGCGCGACCGGTCAACATCGGCTTGCAGGACATGGCCACGCCGGAGGCCAAGCAGGGCATGCTGCTGTCGGTGCTGTTGCCCTACCTGCTGATCCTGACGTCCTTCATCGGCGGCGCCTACCTGATCCTCGATGCAACGGCGGGCGAGCGCGAACGCCAGTCGCTGGAGCCCTTGCTGGCGACCCCCGCACCGCGCAGTGCCGTGGTCAGCGGCAAGATCGCCGCCGCGTGCGTGATCGGCCTGGCCACCCTGCTGCTCACCCTGCTCGCTTTCAAGTTCAGCGCGCAATTCGCGGGCACGCTGGGGCGGCAATTGAACGTGTCCTTCCTGGCGATCGGCAAGATGCTGCTGATCCTGGTCCCGATGCTGTTCATCGGCACCTCGCTGCTCACGTACTTGGCGGCGTCGGCCAAGAGCATGAAGGAGGCGCAGAGCCACATGACGTGGCTGATGCTGCTGCCGATGATCCCCACGTTCGCGCTGATGGCGAATCCGCTGAAGAGCCAACTCTGGCAGTTCGCCGTGCCGTTCCTGGCGCAGAACCAGCTGCTGCTGAAGGTCATCCGCAATGAGTACATCAGCGCGCAGACATGGCTGATCTACGTGGGTGCTGCGTTCGGCGTGGCGGCCTTGCTGTGGTTCGCGGCGGTCCGGCGTTACCACCAGGAGAAACTCGCGATCGCCGGATAAGGCGTGATGCGGGAACAGACGAACGGCCACCGCAAGGTGGCCGTTTCGTTTTCCAGGCCCGGAAAAGCAGAACGCCGGCGCGAGGCCGGCGTTCTCCCTGGTTCCGCTGGGCAATGCGTATCAGGTGCCCGGGCTGAAACCGATCGTGCGACGCGTCGTCACCGGCGCATCCACCGGTTCGAAGCGCCAGCGGCGCACGGCGTTCAGCGCTTCGCGATCGAACACGCGCGCCGGCGTGGCGCGCACGACGCGCGCATTGGTCACCGAACCGTCGGTGCCGACGGTGATCTCGACCAGCACGTCGCCCTGCGTGCCGGAACGCAACGCTTCCGGCGGATAGCGCGGGGCCGGCGGCCTGACCGCACGCAG
>DASWWX010000056.1:0-1931 GCA_036405815.1 Solimonas sp.
GGAACCGGCCAAGGTCGCGGTGATCGACCTGAAGAAGGGCAAGGTGATCCGCAACATCGTCGGCGGCCCGGAAACCGAAGGCATCGAGTTCACCGCCGATGGCAAGCGCCTGGTGGTGACCAACGAGGCCGACAACACGCTGACGCTGCACGACATCAAGACTGGCAAGCTGCTGAAGAAGGTCGATGTCGAGAAGCACGGCGCCCGCCCGCGCGGCATCAAGCTGTCGCCGGACGGCAAGACCTTCATCGCGACGCTGGAATTCGGCAACAACTTCCTGGTGCTGGACGACAAGCTGAACCCGGTCAAGACGGTCGCCACCGGCCAGACGCCGTATGGCGTGGCTTTCGACGCCAAGGGCGAGCGCCTGTTCGTCGCCACCGCGCGCGCCAAGGCGCTCGAAGTTTTCGACGCGAAAACCTTCGCCAAGATCAAGGATGTTCCGCTGAACGCTGAGCGCTGCTGGCACTTCACCTTCACGCCGGACGAGAAGCAGATCCTCGTGGCCTGCGGCCGTTCGGACGCCGTGGTGATCATCGATGCAGAGAAGCTCGAAGTCACCGGCAAGATCGACGACAAGAAGCTCCCCTGGGGCGTCGTCACCTACCCGCGCGCGATGGGCAGCCTCGACCAGAACTGATCCGCTTCGTTCGTTTCGTTGTCCTGGGCCCGCCGCAAGGCGGGTTCTTTTTTTGCGCTGCATTGTCCCGAAGCTGAAATACGCCGCGCGCAGACTGCCCATGTCAATCTTCATGTCATGGTGCCTGCGTGGACGAGCGCAGCATGTTTCTGCCGGACCGGCGGCGACTGGCCTGGGCCGAGTACGGTGATCCGTTCGGCTATCCGGTCATCCTGTGCCACGGCGTTCCGGGTTCGCGCCGGCAGGTGCCGCCCTTCGATGCGCTCACCAGCGAGCGGCACGCGCGCCTCATCGTGCCCGACCGTGCCGGCTACGGCCTGTCCGATGGCGCGCCCGGCTGGGGGCTGGCGCAATGGCGACAGGACGTCGGCGCGCTGGTCGATCATCTGAAGCTGGGCGATTTCGCGGTCGGCGGCGTGTCCGGCGGTGCGCCATTCGCCTGCGCGCTGGTGGCGGAGTTCGGCGAACGGGTGTCGCGACTGGTGCTGGTCAGCGGCGTGGCGCCTGGCTATGGCGCGTCGGCGGATGCATTGAAACTGCATCCTTTCGAGGCGGTGATGGTCCGCCTCGCGGTGCGCACGCCCCGCCTCGCCAGGCTGCTGATCGAGCCGCTTGCCGTCGTTGCTGCGCTGTGGCCCAGGACCTACCTGTCGGCGATGTGCCGGCTGGTTGGCGAGGCCGACCGCGCCGAGCTGGCGCGCGCGGACATCCACGACATGTTTTTCGACGATCTGCCGAGCGCTGCCCGCCAGGGCGCAGCGGCCATCGTCCGCGATCTGGCGATTGCCGCCTCCGACTGGCAGCTCACGCTGCAGGACTATCCGGGCACGGTCGAGATCGTGCAGGGCTGCGACGATGCCATCGTGCCGGCCGACTGCGCCAGCCGGCTCGCCTTCCTGTTTCCGCAGGCCAGCGTGCGGCTGCTGGCGGGTGAGGGGCACTTCTTCGTATTCAGCCGCTGGAGCGAAATTCTTGCCGCGCTGTTGGCCCGGCGCTGGCGCCACGAACAGGAAGTGCAGATGCCGCTGCCACGCGCGCCGGCGCCGTCGTCACCCCGCTGAAACATTCGGCTGCAAGAATTCGCGGCGGTTGTTGCAAAGTGTTGCAACGGCCGGCGCGTCTGTTGCGGCATCGGACAGGCTTCATTCGAACGACGGCTACACGGCTGCTTCCATCCCGGTTTCTACATGACAGATCCGCTCGCGCAGGATCAGATCGACGTGCAGCTATTGCTGTTTACGATCGAAACCTCGATCCGGGTCGTCAAGCGCTTCCAGTTCTTTCTCTGGGC
>DASWWX010000057.1:0-201669 GCA_036405815.1 Solimonas sp.
TCGTTCATGTAGCCGTAGCCGCCGTGCAGCTGCAAGCACAGATCGGCGATTTCGAACTGCTTATCGGTGGTCCAGTACTTGGCCATGGCGGCGGTCACCGCATCGAGCTTGTTCTGCAGCAGCAGCTCGGTGCACTTCTCAACGAGGATGCGGCCCAGCATGGCCTCGGTGCGCGCCTCGGCCAGCTTGAAGCGGGTGTTCTGGAAATCGATCACGCGCTTGCCGAAGGCCTTGCGGTCCTTGACGTAGGCCGTGGTCAGGTCCAGCGCCAGCTCGATGGCCGACACGGCTGCCCAAGCGACGATCAGGCGCTCCTGCGGCAGCTGCTCCATCAGCTGCATGAAGCCCATGCCTTCGCCCTTGCCGAGCAGGTTGGTTTTGGGAATGCGCACGTTCTCGAAGAACAGCTCCGAGGTGTCCTGGCCGTGCATGCCGACCTTCTCGAGATTGCGCCCGCGGCGGAAGCCCTCGGTGTTGTCGGTTTCGACGACCACCAGCGAGATGCCCTTGGCCTTGTCGTTCGGATTGGTCTTGGCCACGACGATGACGATGTTCGCCTGCTGGCCGTTGGTGATGAAGACCTTCTGGCCGTTGACGATGTAGTCGTCGCCTTCGGCAATTGCCGTCGTGCGCACGCTCTGCAGGTCGGAGCCGGTGCCCGGCTCGGTCATCGCGATCGCGCCGACCCATTCGCCCGAGGCCAGCTTCGGCAGCCAGGCCTTCTTCTGTGCCTCGGTGCCGTAGTGCAGGATGTAGTGCGCGACGATGCCGTTGTGCAGCGACAGGCCCCACGACGAGCAGCCGACCTTGGCCTGCTCCTCGATCAGCACCTTCTCGTAGGCGACGTCGCCGTCGCCGCCGCCGTACTCGGACGGAATGCTGGGGCAGAGCAGCCCCAGCGCACCGGCCTTGGTCCACAGGTCGCGATCGACACAACCCTGTTCGTCCCAGCGCAACACGTGCGGTGCGACCTCCGCCTGCATGAAGCGGCGTGCGGTCTCCTGGAACATGCGCAGCTCGTCGGTGACGTAGCTGCCCTGCGCGAGTGCGGTATTAAGCATCGAAGCGCTTCCCTTCCTTGGCCATCTTCACCAGCAGCTTGGCCGGTTTGAAGCGGACGCCGTATTTCTTCTCCAGCTCCTTCGAGCGCTTGACGAACTTCTCGAGGCCGACGGCGTTGATGAACTGCAGTGCGCCGCCCTGGAAAGGCGCGAAGCCCCAGCCGAAGATCGAGCCGATGTTGGTGTCGGCGACGGTTTCGACCACGCCTTCCTCAAAGCACTTGGCCGCCTCGTTGGCCTGCGCGTACAGCAGACGGTCGATCATTTCCTGCTGCGGCAGTTGTTCCTTGAGCGGGAACGCCTCGGCCAGACCCTTCCACAGCGTCTTCTGGCCGCCCTGCGGATAGTCGTAGAAGCCCTTGCCGGCCTTCTTGCCCGGACGGTCGAGCTGCTTGCACATCTTCTCGATCACCGCGACGCCCGGATGTTCGGCGACGGTCTTGCCTTCGGCGGCCAGATCCTTGCGGGTCTGTTCGATGATGTGCATCGACAGCGACAACGAGACCTCGTCCTGCACCGCGAGCGGGCCGACCGGCATGCCGGCTTGCAGGCCGGCGACTTCGATCGAACGCGGGTGCTGGCCTTCGGCGAGCAGCTGCAGGCCTTCCATCGGGTAGGTGGCGAAGCAGCGCGAGGTGTAGAAGCCGCGCGCGTCGTTGACGACGATCGGCGTCTTCCTGATCTGCTGCACGTAGTCGAAGCCCTTGGCCAGCGTCTCCTTGGACGTCTTCTTGCCCTTGATGATCTCGACCAGCGGCATCTTGTCGACCGGCGAGAAGAAGTGCAGGCCGATGAAGTTCTTCGGGCGCTCGCTGGCTTCGGCCAGGCCGGTGATGGGCAGCGTCGAGGTGTTCGACGCGAACACTGCGGTCTTGGCGAGCTGCGCCTCGGCCTTCTTGGTCACGTCGGCCTTGATGCCGCGATCCTCGAACACGGCTTCGATGATCAGGTCCGCGCCCTTGAGATCGTCGTAGCTGGTGGTGGCCTTGATGCGCGCGAGGAACTGGTCCTTGCCTTCCTGCGTCAGGCGGCCCTTCTTCATGTCCTTGTCGAGCAGACCGGCCGAGTAGGCCTTGCCCTTGTCGGCGGCTTCCTGCGTCGTGTCGAGCAGCACGCACTCGATGCCGACCTTGGCCGAGACGTAGGCAATGCCCGCGCCCATCATGCCGGCGCCGAGGATGCCGAGCTTCTTCACGGTGGAGCGCTCGAAGCCTTCCGGACGCGAGTTGCCCTTGTTGATGCCGTTGAGCTGGAACCACAGCGTGCCGATCATGTTCTTGCTGACCTGCGAGACGACCAGGTCCGCGAAGTAACGCGACTCGACGCGGCAGCCGGTGTCGAAGTCGACGATGCCGCCTTCGAACACGCAGGACATGATGTTGGTCACGGCCGGGTAGTTGCCGTAGGACTTGGCGGACGCCATCGACGGCGCGATCGCCCACATCTGCACGTTGGCCGGATTCTTGGAGTCGCCGCCCGGCCACTTGAACTTCTTGTCGTCCCAGGGCTGCACCGGCTTCGGGTTGGCGGCGATCCAGGCGCGCGCCTTGGCGAACATGTCGTCCTTGTCGGTCGCCAGTTCATTGAGGATGCCTTGCTGCTTGGCCTGTGCGGCCTTCAGTTCCTTGCCTTCCAGCATCAGCGGCAGCGAGGGCTGGATGCCGATCAGGCGCGGCAGGCGTTGCGTGCCGCCACCGCCCGGCAGCAGGCCGAGCTTGACTTCCGGCAGGCCGAACTTGGCCTTGGGATCGTCGATCGCAACGCGGTAGTGGCAGGCCAGCGCCAGTTCCAGGCCACCACCCAGCGCGGTGCCGTTGAGCGCGGCGACCACCGGCCGGCCGCACTTTTCCAGGCGACGCAGGAACGCCTTGTAGGCTTCCGCCAGCTCGAAGGCCTGCGCCGGATCGGTGATCTTGAAGACGCCGTCGATGTCGGCGCCGGCGAGGAATTCCTTCTTGCCGGAGGTGATGATGACGCCCTTGACCGAGGCGTCGCCTTCGATCTTGGTGATCGCGTCGGCGAACGGGCCGGTCAGTTCCTCGTTGAGCACGTTCATCGAACGGCCCGGCATGTCCAGCGTCAGCGTGACGATGCCGTCGGCATCCTTGTTGAATTGCACTGCACTCATGTTCTGTTCCTGAGGTTCGTGGTCAGGTGCGCGTCAGACGCGCTCGATGATCGTGGCGATGCCCATGCCGGCGCCGACGCAGAGCGAGGCCAGGCCCGTCTGCTTGTCCTGGCGTTCCAGCTCGTCGAGCAGCGTGCCAAGGATGATGCAGCCGGTGGCACCGAGCGGATGGCCCATCGCGATCGAGCCGCCGTTGACGTTGACCTTGGCCGGATCGATGTCCAGATCGCGCTGCGCACGCAGCACCACGGCGGCGAAGGCCTCGTTGATCTCGAACAGGTCGATGTTCCTGGCGTCCATGCCGGCGCGCTTCAGCGCCTTCTTCGAGGCCGGGCCGATGCCGGTGAGCATGATCGTCGGCTCCGAGCCGATGACCGCGGTCTGCACGATGCGCGCGCGCGGCTTCAGGCCCAGCTTCTTGCCGATCTTTTTGCTGCCGATCAGCATCAGGCCGGCGCCGTCGACGATGCCGGACGAATTGCCGGCATGGTGCACGTGGTTGATCTTTTCCAGCGTCGTGTACTTGCGCAGGGCGGTGGCGTCGAAGCCCATCTGGCCCATCTGCTCGAACGAGGGCTTGAGCGCGCCGAGGGCTTCCATCGTCGCGTCGCTGCGGATGTACTCGTCGTGATCGAGCACGGTCAGGCCGTTGAGATCGGTGACCGGCACCAGCGACTTCTTGAAGCGGCCTTCCGCGCGCGCCTGGGTCGCCTTCTGCTGCGAGTGGTAGGCGAAACGGTCCACGTCCTCGCGCGAGAAGCCTTCCAGCGTCGCGATCGTGTCGGCGCCGATGCCCTGCGGGGCGAAGCCGGTGTACTGGTTGACGCGCGGGTCCATCGCCCAGGCGCCGCCGTCCGAACCCATCGCCCAGCGCGACATGCTCTCGACGCCGCCGGCCACGACCAGGTCTTCCATGCCGGACATCACCTTCTGCGCGGCGATGTTCACGGATTCCAGGCCCGAGGCGCAGAAGCGCGACTGCGTCACGCCGGCGACGCTTTCCGCCCAGTTCGCGTACAGCACGGCGACGCGCGCGATGTCCGCGCCCTGTTCGCCGACCGGCGTCACGCAGCCGAGCACGACGTCGTCGACATAGGACGTGTCGAGGTTGTTGCGCTGCTGCAGTGCCGTCAGCAGGTTGCCGACCAGGTGGATCGGCGTGACCTGATGCAGGCTGCCGTCCTTCTTGCCCTTGCCGCGCGGCGTGCGTACGGCGTCGTAGATGAATGCTTCGCTCATGGGTCTCTCGGGTGACGAAAGGGGTTGCGGGTAATGGTAAGTACGATTACCATCTTCGCAAGTTTGCTCGGCGTCTGACGTGACAGCTCCAGGGCTTGTCCTCTAGATTTGCCGGGCGGCGGAGCTTAAACAGCATTACCGCTCGTGGTCAACGCAAGTCTGATACCGGGTTTCGGACGTTGCGGTAAGCGATTCAAGTAACAGGCATTACTCCAGCATCACGCCAGCATCATTCAGGGAAATCCGATTCACATGCGCCGTTCCGAAGCCGTGGTCGCCGACCGTACCCAGCTCGATCCCGACACCAAGGCCCGCATCGAACAGGCCGTGCTCGACATCTTTGCGGAGCGCGAATTCCACCGCGTCGGGCTGATCGAGGTCGCGCGCGGTGCCAACGTCTCGCTGCAGACGATCTACAAGTACTACGGCAGCAAGGAAGCGCTGCTGTTTTCCTCGCTCGACACTTGGCTAGGCAAGCTCGCCAACCGGATGATCGACCACCTGCAGGGCATCGAGGACTACAAGGAAAAGCTGCGCAAGGTGTTCTGGGTGGTGCTCGATTTCTTCGAGAAGCACCCGCAGGTCGCGCAGCTGATCATGAGCTCGGTGTACGTCAACACCTGGCGGCGCATGGACAACTACCAGAACCCGGTGCTGTTCAGCGCGTTCCTGCGCGTGCTCGGCGAGGGCCGTGCGCGCGGCATCCTCAACGATCAGGTCGACGAGAAGTACCTGCTCGACTTCATCATGGGCGTGCTCGGCCGCCTGGTGCAGATGTACATCCACCGCGGCATGAAGGAATCGCTGACCAAGCAGGCCAACCCGCTGTTCGAGATGCTGTGGCGCGGCTTGTCGAAGGAGCCGGTACCGGCTGCGGCGCCCGCAAAGCGCCGCTGATCGCCGCCGCCAACCGTCAGGCCGGCTTCAGCATGCGGGTGAAGAACGCGACCTGATCGGCGATCACGTCGTCGAAGGCCGGCGGCACATAGATGTCGAAGTGGCCGACCGGGTAGCGGCGGATTTCTACGTTGGCGCCGCCGCGACGCGCGCCGTCCTCCATCGCCGATGGCGGCACCACGACATCTTCGGTGGCGATGCAGAACAGTGCCGGACAGGGCAGACGCGGCACCATCAGATTGGGCCGGTACAGGGCCAGCGTCAGCGCCCAGCTCGCGCTGATCTCGTTTCTCCACTCCGGCGGCGTGATGCGGCCGTAGCCCGGCACCGAATCCGGTGTGGTCAGCGCGGCGACACTGCCGGGTGCGCCGACGACGGGGAGCCGCACGCGCGGGCGCTTGAGTGCGGCGCTGACCGCGTCGGCAATGCCATAGGCGGTCAGCGTCAGCGCGTGCTTGAGGCCGGACTGACGGATCAGGTTCGTGAGCGAGGCGAGGCCATCCATCATCGCGCCCTGCGAGCTGACCGCCGCGACCTTGCCGTCCGCAACCGCTGCGGCGACCGAATGCCCGCCGGAGAACGAACTGCCCCAGGTTGCGATGCGCCGCGCATCGACGCCATCCAGCGTACGGGCATGGGCGATCGCTGCCGCCCAGTCTTCCAGCTGCAGCTTCACGTCAACGACCTGACGCGGTTCGCCGTCGCTGTCGCCGAAGCCGCGGTAGTCGAAGCACAGCACATGCAGGCCGGCGGCGGCGAAGCGTTCGGCAAACGGGGTCAGGCCCGCCGCTCGTGTGCCGCCGAGGCCGTGCGCCATCACCACGCAGGGCGCGCCGCGCGCGTTGTGGAGTGCCGGCGTCGTCGGGCGGTACCAGGCCGCGGTCAGCAAGATGCCGTGGCTGTCGAAGCGGATCAGGTCCATGGTCGGAAAGGGTGAAGGGAGGGAGTCGCAGTGTAAGCCGGGCCACAGGGTTTAACCCCACTCGGCCGGGTGGGCCGTTCGTTGTGGCATGGGTGCGGTTTTCTTCCTTCCTGTCCTGACCCGCGGAGTGATGAACATGCGAATGCAGCAGTTGATGGTGGCCGGCGCGGCCTTTGCGCTGGTGGCGGCCTGTGCGCAGACCGCGCGGCAAACCGATCCGCCGGCGCTGCCGCAGCCGGCAGAGACGGAAGCGGTGGCCGACATGGCGGTCGTGACCTCATCGGCCGCAAGGCAGGAACGGTCGAAAGCCGCCGCCGCTCTGCAGGCGCAGCGCGAGCTGGCGGCCCGGCGCGCCGCGCCGCCGCCGGTGACGACGCAGGCCTATCTGGCGGCGCCGATGTCGGCGGACGTGCTCGGCGGCGCGCGCTATGCGCCGATGGAGCAGGATCGCGAGCGTTATGCGCGGATCGACGATCACGGTGTGCAGCGGGTGCAGGAAACCCCGGTCTCCACGTTCAGCATCGACGTCGATACCGGCGCCTACGCCAACGTGCGCCGCTTTCTGCGGCAGGGCACGTTGCCGCGCGAGGATGCGGTGCGCGTCGAGGAGCTGATCAACTATTTCGACTACGGTTACGCGCCGCCGAAGGACGCGGCGCAGCCGTTCAGCACGCATGTGGAACTGGCGCCGACGCCGTGGAATGCGAACACGCAGCTCTTGCGTATCGGCCTGCAGGGCTGGAAGCCGCAGGGCGCGCTGCCGCCGTCCAATCTGGTGTTCCTGGTGGACGTCTCCGGCTCGATGAACGACCCGGACAAGCTGCCGCTGGTCAAATCCGCATTGATGCTGCTGACGCGCGAGATGGGTGCGCGCGACCGCATCAGCCTGGTCGTCTACGCCGGCGCGTCCGGCGTGGTGCTGGAACCGACGCCGGCGGACCGTCACGGCACGATCGCCGCGGCGCTGGAGCGCCTGCAGGCGGGCGGCAGCACCAACGGCGCTTCCGGCATCCAGCTGGCTTACGCGATGGCGCGCCAGGCGTTCATCAAGGACGGCATCAATCGCGTGCTGCTGGCGACCGACGGCGACTTCAACGTCGGCACCACCGATTTCGAGCAGCTCAAGGATTGGGTCGAGCGCGAGCGCCAGAGCGGCGTGGCCCTGTCCACGCTCGGGTTTGGCGGTGGCAACTACAACGATCGGCTGATGGAGCAGCTCGCCGACGCCGGCAACGGCAACTATCACTACATCGACAGCCTGGAGGAGGCGCGGCGCGCGTTGGTACATGCGCGTGCGGCGACGCTGCACACGATCGCCAAGGACGTGAAGATCCAGGTCGAGTTCAATCCCGCGGTCGTCGCCGAGTACCGGTTGATCGGTTACGAGAACCGCGCGCTGCAGCGCGAGGACTTCAGCAACGATCAGGTCGATGCCGGCGAGATCGGCGCCGGGCACAACGTCACCGCGCTGTACGAGATCGCACTGGTTGGTAGCGGCGGCCAGCGCATCGACGCGCTGCGGTATGCGCCGGCACGCCCCGTGAACCACAGCGGCGAAATCGGACATCTGCGGCTGCGCTACAAGCGTCCGAACGAGGAGACGAGCCGGCTGATCGAACAGCCGATCCTGCGCAGCCAGATGCGCGCATCGCTGGATCAGGCCAGCGAGTCGCTGCGCTTCGCCGCCGCGGTCGCGGCCTTCGGGCAGAAGCTGCGCGGCGGGCGCTACACTGGCGACTACGGTTACGACCAGCTCTCGCAACTGGCGCGCGCGGCGCGCGGCAGCGACGACCAGGGCTGGCGCGGCGAGTTTCTTGGCCTTGTGCAGCTGGCGTCGGGTTTGACGCCGGTGCCGGCACGCGCAGCGGTGTCGCAGGAGATCGGAGGATGAACGTCTGAGCGCGGAGGCGGACAGCGATGAGTCCCTGATGCTGGCTTACGCTGGCGGCGATGCGGCTGCGTTCGAGCAGCTGTATCGCCGCCACAAGGACCCGCTGTACCGCTATTTCCTACGTCACCTGCACGGCGAGCGCGAGCCGGCAGCCGAGTTGTTCCAGGATGTGTGGCAGCGGGTGATCCAGGCGCGTGAGCGCTATCGTGCGGATGCGCCGTTCGGCGCCTGGCTGTTCAAGCTCGCGCACAACCGGCTGGTGGATCATTACCGCCAGTGGCGGCCGACCGAGGAAGTACCGGAAAGCCTGCCGATCCCGGAAGCGCAGCAGCCGGAAGCGACGGTGAGCCGTCGCGAGCAGGCGCAGCGTGTGCTGCGTGCGCTGCAGGCCCTGCCGGTGGAGCAGCGCGAGATCATCGTGCTGCGCGAGGAGCGCGAGCTGACGCTGGAGCAGATCGCCGGCATCCAGGGCGTCGGCCGCGAAACCGTGAAGAGCCGGTTGCGTTACGCGCTCGCCAAGCTACGGGAGGTGCTCGATGAACCCTAGCGACAACCCGCGACGCGGCGCGGCCGACCGCGAACTCGACGACTACCTTGACGGCCGTCACCGCCTGTCGGCGCAGTACCGCGCCGCCAGCCGCGAGACGACGACGCCGGAACTCGATCGCGCGGTGCTGGATCGCGCACGCGCAGCAGCGGCTACAACGCCGCCGCGGCCGGCGCGACCGTCCTGGCAGCAGCGTTGGGCGGTGCCGGTCGGCATCGCCGCGACGCTGGTGGTCGGCGTCGATCTGGCCTGGCGCGTGGCCGATCATCGGCAGGCGCAGGAACAGGCCGACGTGGCGGCGGCAAGCGTGCCCTTGTTCGAAGCGCCGTCGGCACGCGTCATGGCCGAACGTGCCGCTGACGAAACCGCGCCGTTCGACCAAGGCGCTGGAGCGGGGGCGGAACTCGAACGTCGTCGCACCGCGTCGCCGGCCGCGCCGGCGCCCGTGGATGAAGTCGAGGCGTTTGCGCAGCAGGCGCCAGCGGTGGCGCCAGCGGTTGGGGTGGCGCCGGCGATGCGGGATGAAGCCGCAGCGGATGCGATGGCGGACGCCGTGGCGGTGCAGCGTGCTGCGCCATCGGAAGCTGCGGTGAGCGAGGGTGCCGATGCGCAGGCGCTGTCGGCGATGTCGCTCGCCGATCTGGAACAGGCGCAGGCCGAGATCCATCGCGAGGAAACGCAACTGGCGGCACGCAAGCAGGCGGTGGCCACGGCCAAGGCGCGTGCGGTGGAGCGCAACGACTATGCGCCGCCGGCGGCTGCGTTCGCGGCCCCGCCGCCGGAACCGCCAGCGCCGCGTCGCGACGCCGAGGCGGCGCGTCTGGCCGCCGCCGATGTGGTGGCGCTGTTGCGCGCGACGGATTACGAACGGCTGCGCCAGCAGTACGCGGCCGGCGCGCTGACGCGCCGCGCGCTGGAGGAGGCCGGGGCGGTGATCAGTGCGCTGCCGCCGCCGCGCCTGACCGAAGAAGCCGACGGCACCTGGCGTGCCGACTATCTGGATGGCGACGGTCGTTTGCGCTGCGCGTTGCGCCTGCGCTCGACGGCGGATGCGCGCGGCTGGCAGCTTGTGGGCCTGGCGACGCGGCCTTGACGCTGGTGCACCGAGCACGGCGTCGTGCGCGTTGCTTCGTTGCAGATTTTCAGACGGCGAGCGTGCGCCAGATCACGGCCGACGCCAGCGCGATCAGGATCAGCCCCATCGCACGATCGAGCTGGTGCGCGTGACGCTGCAGCGCCGCGCGCAGGCGGGCCTGCGACAGCAGCAGCGCCACGGACGCGAACCAGGCGAACGTGGAGAGCGGCAGCCACAGCGCCAGCAGCACCATCATCGGCAGGCTCACCGGGCCGGCGACGAGGGTGCTGAACAGCGCGACGAAGAACAGCGTCGCTTTCGGGTTCAGCACATTGGTTGCCAGACCAATCAGGTAGTGGTGCCGGTGGCCGCGCGCGGGCGCAGTGCCGCTGACGGGCGCCATCGCCGGGTGCGGCTGCGCGCGCAGTGCGTTGCCGCCCATCCACAGCAGGAACGCGGCGCCGGTCAGCGCGATGGCGTTCAGGCTCCAGGGAAAGCGTTCGGTGAGCCAGCGCAGCCCGAACAGGCTGTAGGCGACGTGAAACAGGATGCCGCTGCCGATGCCCGCGGCGGTCCACACGCCGGCGGCGCGGCCGTGTGCCAGCGACTGGCGCGTGACCATCGCGAAATCCGGTCCCGGCGACATCACGCCGAGCACATGCGCTCCGGCCACCGCCAGGAACAGCGCGACGCCGTCCGGGTTCAAGCGCCGTCCCAGCCGGGCCAGGGGCCGTCGGCTTGCGGCGGTAGCGTCGCGGTCTTGGTTTCCTCGTCGTAGCGCACCAGGCCGCGCGCCTCGTAGTTGGCCAGCGCCGCCGGGCCATCGAGCGAGCAGGTGTGGACCCAGACGCGCCGTACCGGCTCGCTCGCCGTGCCCATGGCCCAGGCGCGGTCGATACCCAGCGTCAGCAGGTGGCCGCCGAGGCCCTGGCCGAGGAATTCGCGCATCAGGCCGAAGTAGGCGATCTCGACGTCGCCGCCGGCCTGACGCTCCAGTTCGATGTAGCCGGCCGGCGTACCGCGCGCATACAGCACCCAGGTTTCCAGCTCCGGCCGATCGAGCCAGGCCATCCAGCGGGCGTAGCTCCACGGCAGCCGGTCGCGCCAGTACCAGTGGCCGCCGACCGCGGTGTAGAGAAAGCGGTTGAGCATCGGCAGCGGCGCCTCGGCGCGCAGCAGCAACGGCTCGGGTTGCGGCACGCGCGCGCGGCGCAGCTGCGCCGGGTCGTGCATCTGCAGATACCAGGTGGTGACCGCGGTTTCCGGCATCGTGTTCAGACCGCGTAGGTGCGGCGCAGGTAGTCGAGGATGTCGGTGGACTCGAACATCTCGACGCCGGTATTGGAATCGACCAGATAGGGCACCTGCACGTGGTCCGCGCGCGCAGCCAGCGCCGCGCGGTTGCGCGTGGTGTCCTTGCGCGCCTTGAACCAGCGGTCGCGCACGAATGCGGGGCCGACGTCGCTGAGCTGGCCCTTGCCGGTATTGCGCAGCAGGTAGGGCAGTTCCAGTTCGCACAACAGTTCGCGCACCGGCCGCGAATACGGGCTGGCCTCGAAGCTGTACAGCTCCAGCGGCTTCTTCGGGGCTTTCGACGGCTGTGCCTTGAGGCCGCGCACGCCGCGCGCCGACAGTCGCAGTGCGCTGGCCGCGTAGGCGCTGCCGACCGCCAGGCGCCGGCGCCAGCCGCGACGACGACGGGCGCCGCCGTCGTAGGTGCGCGCAAGGTAGTCGACGATGTCGGCGGACTCGTAGAGCCGTGCGCCGGTATTGGGATCGACCAGGAACGGAAACTGCTGCTTGCCGCCGAGCTGCTGCGCCTGGCCGCGGTAGCGCTTGCCGCCGACCGGGCAGGGCAGGATCAGCGCATCGAGATCGAGTTCGGTCAACGCCTCGCGCACCAGCCGGCAGTAGGGGCTGGCTTCGAATTCGTAGAGCTGCAGCGGCTTGCGCGGTTGCTTGCGCGCGATGCGGTCGGCCATCGAGCCGCGCCAGGCGGCGGCGCTGCTGGCGAGCAGGGAGCTGACGAGATCGAGGGTGCGGGTCATCGGTTCAGGGCTGGTGGCGGAGGCGACGCATTATGATGCGGCGTGCGCCGGTGTACGGTTTCTGGGTGGCGGGGGCTGCGATGCGGCCGTGAGGTGGCCGTGAGGCGCAAGCCTCCCCCATCGTTGCGCCGCTCACGGCAGCATTGGGCCGACCCACGGGTGAGGTGATGGGGATAACGGCGTTCAAACCCTGGCGCCGGCTGGCGTGTCTTAGGCGCAAATGACCGCAATCACGTGGATGACAGGGTTGGATGGCGACAGGGGGGCAGCCGTGCGGCCGATGTCCGTAGCGGTCGGGCCGAAAGCAGGCGACGAGGCTGAGTGGGTGCGTCGCGCTGCCGACGGCGACTCGCGCGCCTTCGAGCAGCTGTACCGCGCCAATCTCGGCCGGATCTTCGGGCTGTGCCTGCGGTTGTGCGATGGCGACCGCGCCAAGGCCGAGCAGTGCACGCAGGATGCCTTCGTCCGCGCCTGGGAGAAGCTCGACAGCTTCCGCGGCGACAGCCAGTTCTCGACCTGGATGCATCGATTGACCGTGAACCTGGTGCTCGGCGAGAAACGGCTGCTCAAACGCTGGGTCAGTTTCGACGAGACGCTGACGGACGAAACCGACGCGTCGGCAGCGAACGAGGACGGTGCGCTGGCCGGCGATCACCCGCAGGAGCGGGCCGGCGATCGTCTGGATCTGGAGCGCGCACTGGTCAAGCTGCCCAAGGGCGCGCGCACGGTGCTGATGCTGCACGACATCGAGGGGTATCAGCACGAGGAGATCGCGTCGCTGACCGGCATCGCGGTCGGTACGTCGAAGGCGCAGTTGCACCGCGCGCGGCGCCTGATGCGGGAGATGCTGTCATGACTTCACGACCGGACCCACAGGATGAGGCGCCGGTGCCGGGGCTGAAGGACCTGGACCTGAGCCAGTTGCCCTCGCGCGATTTGTGGCCGGACATCGCGCCGCGGTTGCGGCCGCGCCGCCGCCGCGCCTGGATCGGCTGGGCCGGCTATGCCATGGCGGCCAGCGTGACGGCGGTGGTGGCCCTGGGTCTGCTGCGCGGCATGCCGGCGACGAGCGTCTCGACCACGGCATCGCTCGAAGCGGACGGGGCCGACACGGGCTTTTCGGCACCCAGCAGTGAGCTGCTGGCCGCGGCGCCTTCGGAGAATCGGGCCTTGATCAAGGCCAATCTGAAGATCGTGACCTCGGCCGAACGCCAGTTGCGACATGCGCTGGAGCTGGACCCGGAGTCGGCTGCCCTGCAGCGCCAGCTGGTGCGTGTGCAGGCGCAGCGCCGGGAACTCAAACAGATGATGGCGCCGCGCGCCGAGACCGGCGTCTGACGCCGGCTCGCTGCGAACGGCGATACGAAATTCGATGGAGTGGACCATGTACAAGTTTCGCGCGATCACCCGCATCGCTCTGCTCGGCGCCCTTCTGGGGCTGTCGGGTACCGCCACGGCCGGCACGCCGATCAACGAGCGGCATGCGCTCAACGCCGACGGGCGTCTCACCGTCAAGAACATCGCCGGCAGCATCGAGATCCGGGCCTGGGATCGAAACGAGGTCCAGATCAGTGGCTCGCTGGGCCGCGATGCCGAGAAGCTCGAGATCGGCGGCAACGCCAGCGCGCTGAAGATTGAGGTGCGTTATCCGCGCAAGAATCGCGGTGGGATGGAGGAAACGCAGCTCCGCTTGCAGGTACCTGCCGGGATTACGTTGGAGGTGGAGGCGGTCAGCGCGGACGTGCGGGTGATCGGAACGCGCGGGCCGGTCAAGGCCAGCAGCGTCAGCGGCGATGTGTCGCTGGACGTGGGCGCGAGTCGTGTCGAGGCCAACAGCGTCAGCGGCGACGTGCACCTGCGTGCGTCGTCGACCGATACGCGGCTGGCGTCCGTCAGCGGCGATCTGCGCGCCGACGGCGTTCGCGGCACCCTCAAGGCCGAGACGGTATCCGGCGACTTGGAAGTTGCGGGTGGGCCGTTCAAGGCGCTCAGCGCCGAGAGCGTCTCGGGCGATCTGCAGCTCGACGTCTCGCTGGACGAGGCTGTGCAGCTGACCGCGGAGACGCTGTCCGGCGACATCGCGCTGCTGCTGCCGAAGGCGCCGGATGCACGCGTGGTGATGAAGACCTTCAGCGGCGAACTGCGCAACCGCTATGACGCGGTAGAGAGCGGGGAGCGGCGCAACTACGACCGCTCGATCGGCAGCGGCAAGGGTTCGATCAAGCTCAATAGCTTCAGCGGCGACATCGTGGTGAGCGACGGCAAGCGGTGAGGTCGCATAGCGGGTTCAGGCTACCGGGCGCGTTGCCCATGACGCTCGATCCCCGCCCTTCGTGTGAGGCACCAAGCAGCCGCCGCGCAATGCGATGCGGTGCAGGTTGATGGCGGTTCGCGGCGAGCGCGTCCCTCGCTACGCTGGGAACCCCATGCTTCGCATGGGGGTCCTCCACGCGATTCGCCCCTTTAATGCCGGAAGTGGCGCACGCCGGTGAACACCATCGCCATGCCGGCTTCGTCGGCGGCGGCGATGACTTCCGCGTCGCGCATCGAGCCGCCGGGCTGGATCACCGCGGTGATGCCGGCCTTGGCCGCGGCGTCGATGCCGTCGCGGAACGGTAAGAACGCGTCGGAGGCCATCACCGAGCCCGGGACCTCGAGCTTCTCGTCCGCAGCCTTGATGCCGGCGATCTTCGCCGAGTAGACACGGCTCATCTGGCCGGCGCCGACGCCGACCGTCATGCGGTCTTTCACGTAGACGATGGCGTTGGACTTCACGAACTTGGCGACCTGCCAGGCGAACACGAGGTCGCGCAGCTCGGTCTCGGTCGGCGCGCGCTTCGTCACGACCTTCAGCTCGGCCGGCACGATCACGGCGGCGTCGACATCCTGCACCAGCAGGCCGCCGGCGACACGCTTGAAGTCCCAGGCGCTGGCGCGCTGTGCCGGAAAATCGCCGCATTCGAGCAGGCGCACGTTCTGCTTGGCGGCGACCGCCTGCTTGGCGGCCTCGCTGATGCGCGGCGCGATGATGACCTCGACGAACTGGCGGTCGACGATGCGCTTGGCGGTGTCGCCGTCGAGCTCGCGGTTGAAGGCGATGATGCCGCCGAAGGCCGAGGTCGGGTCGGTACGGAAGGCTTCGTCGTAGGCCGCGCCGATCGTCGCGCGCACGGCGACGCCGCAGGGATTGGCGTGCTTGACGATGACGCAGGCCGGTTCGTCGAACGACTTCACGCACTCCAGCGCGGCGTCGGCGTCGGCGATGTTGTTGTACGACAGCGCCTTGCCCTGCAGCTGCTTGGAGGCGCTGATCGTGCCGGCTTCCGGGCTGCGCTCGGCGTAGAACGCGGCGCGCTGGTGCGGGTTCTCGCCGTAGCGCAGGTCCTGCTGCTTGTCGTAGTGCAGGCCCAGCACCGGCGGGAACGGCTCGCGCGCACCGTCGGCCTGCACGCTGGAGAGATAGCCGGCCACTGCGGCGTCGTAGCGCGAGGTGTGCGCGTAGACCTTGACCGCGAGACGCGTGCGTAGCGGTTGCGTCAGGCCGCCGGCGTCGATCTGCGCCAGCACGTCGGCGTAGTCGGCGGGGTCGGTCAGCACCGCGACCCAGGCGTGGTTCTTGGCGGCGGCGCGCAGCATCGCCGGGCCGCCGATGTCGATGTTCTCGACGGCGTCCTCGTACGTGCAGTCCGGCTTGTCGATGGTCTGCTGGAACGGGTAGAGGTTCACCACCAGCAGGTCGATCGGCGCGATGCCGTGCTGCTGCATGACGTCGCCGTCGATGTCGCGGCGACCCAGCAGGCCGCCGTGAATCTTCGGGTGCAGCGTCTTGACGCGGCCGTCCATGATTTCCGGGAAGCCGGTGTGCGCCGACACCTCGACGGCCTTCAGGCCCGACTTCACCAGCAGCTGGTAGGTGCCGCCGGTGGACAGCAGCTCCACGCCGCGTGCCGCGAGTTCGCGTGCGAACTCGACGATGCCGGATTTATCGGAAACGGACAGCAGGGCGCGACGCACCGGCGTCGTCTGGGGCGTCGTCATGGTGTTGACCGGAAAGACGGGTGGCGGAAACGACGGACGTCGTCAGTTGACGTCCGGCTTGATCTTGTGAGCCTTGAGCTTCTTGCGCAGCGTGGCGCGATTCAGGCCGAGCATGTCGGCGGCACGCGACTGGTTGCCGTGGCAGTAGCGCAGCGTTGCCTTGAGCAGCGGCGGTTCGACCTGATCGAGGAACAAGTCGTACAGATTCTTCGGCGAATGCCCGTTGAGCGTGCGGAAGAAGTCATCGAGCGACTCCCCGACGGAGTGACCCAGCGGCTTGATATCGGACGATCTGTAAACGGACATGTGACGGCGTTCCCGGCTCGCGTGTGTGTGCTGCTGCTGATGCCCGCGCCGACTCCCCAGCGCGACCCCGCATTGCGCCGATGGCGGCGCGGGGGCGGGAATCATACTCCCGACCACGCCGGTGAAAAAGCGTCCAAGCGGATTATTTTTCGCTGGGTGGATTTCCGCTTTTCAGCGCTTGTCATCCGTGGCTGTCAAGCGGTGCAGTGGTGTGACACGCGTCACTCCTGCGAGCTCACTTGCAGGCTGTGACGTAAGCGCCGGTGGCGATGGAGAAACCGCAGAATTCGCTGCGCAGGCGGACGCGCCGCATCGGCATCTCGCACGTCAGCGTGCGCGCGCACTCAACCGGGTCCAGCCCTCGCGTGAGACGTCGGCATCGAAGTCGAAATACGCGGCGTAGGCGGCGCGCACGTCCTCGGCCTGACGATCAAGCAGGCCGGCCAGCACCAGATGCCCGCCGGTGGCGATGCTGCCGGACAGCAGCGGCGCCAGCGCGATCAGCGGATTGGCGAGGATGTTGGCCAGCAGCACTTGCGCGGGGAACGGCGTGAAATCCTGCGGCAAGCAGGTCTGCACGCGGTCGGCGACACCGTTTTCCTGCGCGTTGTCGCGCGTGGCGATCAATGCCTGCGGGTCGATATCGACGCAGACCGCGCGTTCGGCGCCGAGCAGCAGCGCGGCGATCGCCAGCACGCCGGAGCCGCAGCCGTAATCGAGCACGGTCTTGCCGCGCAGGTCCTGCCGCGCGAGCCAGTCCAGGCACAGCGCCGTGGTTGGATGCGTGCCGGTGCCGAAGGCCAGGCCCGGATCGAGCCGCAGCAGCACCGCGTCCTGCTGCGTGACCTCGTTCACCTTCTCGCGCGGCACCACCCAGAAGCGCTCACCGAACTTCAGCGGCGGACAGTCCTTGAGCCAGACGCGGACCCAGTCCTGGTCCTCGATCAGCTCGGTCTGGAACTGCGCTTCGGCGCCGTCCGGCAGCAGCTCGCGCAGGCCGTCGAGCACCGGCGCGAGATCGGTGCCGTCGGTGAACAGGCCCAGTGTCACCGTGTTTTCCCACAGTGGCGTCTCGCCGGGTGCCGGTTCCAGCACCGGATTGTCGACGGCATCGACGAAGCTCACCGCGCTGGCGCCGTGCGCCAGCAGGATCTCGTCGGCGAATTCGGGGTGTCGGGTGTGCACCCGCAATTGCAGCCAGGCCATGAGCGTTCTTCTTTACGTGGAGTCGGGGGCGGGAAGCCGTCAGCCGGACGGCGGTGCATCGGGATGCGTGCGTTCGACGGTGACGTCGACGCCGCCGTGCGCCAGCAGCACCCGCAGCGCATCGCCGCGCTGCAAGGCGGTGGCATCGGTCAGCGCGCGACCGTCGGCCGACAGGGCGATGGCATAACCGCGTTCCAGCACGGCGCGCGGGTTGAGTGCAACGAGTCTGGCTTGCGCGCGCTGCAGGCGCATGTCGCGCGGTGCGGTCTGGCGCGACCAGGCAGCGTGCAATTGCAGGGCGGCGGCGGCGAGCCGCGCGCGTCCGCGCGCCAGCGTGCCGTCCGGCGCGGCGCGACTCAGGCGCAGCTGCAAGTGCAACAGGCGCTCGCGTTGCCGGCGCAGGATCACCTGCTGCGCCCGCGCCGCGCGCAGGCCGAGATCGTCGAGACGTTGCGCGCGGTCGAGCAGGCGCCGGCCGGGATGCTGGGCCTGCAGCCGTGCGGTCAGGCGCTGCTGCTGCAGGCCAGCCTCGCGCAGCGCGCGCAGCACGGTCTGCGCGGTGCGCGCGTGCTGGGCGTCGAGCCGTTCGCGCCAGTCGCCCAGATCCGGGGCGACGCGCTCGGCGGCGGCAGTTGGCGTCGGCGCGCGCAGGTCAGCGGCGAAGTCGGCGATGGTCGTGTCGGTCTCGTGGCCCACGCCGCTGATGACCGGCACCGCGCAGGCGCGGATCGCGCGCGCCACGCGCTCGTCGTTGAATGCCCACAGGTCTTCCAGCGAGCCGCCGCCGCGCACCAGCAGCAGCACGTCGACCTGCGGTGCCTCCAGCGGCAGGCGGTGCAGCGCACGCACGATCGCCGGCGGCGCCTCAGCGCCCTGTACCGGCACCGGATACAGATAGACCGGTGCCAGCGGATAGCGGCGCGACAGCGTGGTCAGCACGTCCTGGATCGCGGCACCGCTGCCGGAGGTGACGAGACCGATCGCGCGCGGCAATGCCGGCAGCTCGCGTTTCAGGTGTTCGTCGAACAGGCCCTCGCCGGCCAGCTTGCGCTTGAGTTCCTCGAAGGCGCGCAGCAGCGCGCCCTGGCCGGCCGGCTCCAGGTGTTCGCAGATCAGCTGCAGGTCGCCGCGGGCGGTATAGACGCTGACCTGGGCCCGGACCAGCACCGCATCGCCGTCGCGGGGCGGTGGCCGCACGTGCAGGTTGGCGTTGCGGAACATGACCGCGCGTAGCTGGGCGCCGGCGTCCTTGAGCGTGAAGTACCAGTGGCCGGAGGCCGGGCGCGCGAGGTTGGAGATCTCGCCCTGGACCCAGGTCCGCGGCAGGCTGCCCTCAACCAGATCGCGCAGCGTTTCGGCCAGTTCCGTGACGCTGTGGACGGTACGGGGGCTGGCGGGGGCGGGCGGCATGGCGCGCAGCTTATCAGCCGGGTCCCGGACCCGCCGCCGGCGCCGGTCTTGGCCTATAATGGCGCGCTTCCAGACGACCGCAGACCCCATGCGCATCCAGTCCGAAGCTCTCACCTTCGACGACGTCCTGCTCCTCCCGGCTTATTCGGAGGTGCTGCCACGACAAGTCGATCTGCGTACGCCCCTGACCCGACGCATCACGCTCAACATCCCGCTGCTGTCGGCGGCGATGGACACCGTGACCGAAGCCAAGCTGGCGATCGCGCTGGCCCAGGAAGGCGGCATGGGCATCATTCACAAGAACATGAGTGCCGAACGCCAGGCGGCGGAAGTGCGCGCGGTCAAGAAATACGAATCGGGCGTCATCGTCGACCCGATCACCGTGTCGCCGACGATGACGGTCGGCGAGGTGCTGAAGCTGACGCGTTCGCACAAGATTTCCGGCGTGCCGGTGGTCGATGGCAACAAGCTGGTCGGCATTGTCACCAGCCGCGACCTGCGCTTTGAAACCCGCTATGGCGAACCGGTGTCGACGATCATGACGCCGCAGGATCGCCTGGTCACGGTGCGCGAGGGCGCCTCGCGCGAGGAAGTGATCGACAAGCTGCACAAGAACCGCATCGAGAAAATCCTGGTGGTGCGCGACGGCTTCACGCTGCGCGGCATGATCACGGTCAAGGACATCCAGAAGTCCAGCGACTTCCCGATGGCCAGCAAGGACGAAAAGGGCCGCCTGCGCGTCGGCGCCGCGGTCGGCACCGGCGGCGATACCGACGAGCGCGTCGCCGCGCTGGTCGAGGCGGGCGTGGATGTCGTCGTGGTCGATACCGCGCACGGTCATTCCAAGGGCGTGCTGGATCGCGTCGCGCAGATCAAGAAGACCTACGGCGACAAGCTGCAGGTCATCGGCGGCAACATCGCCACCGGCGACGCGGCGCTGGCGCTGGTCGATGCCGGTGCCGACGCGGTCAAGGTCGGTATCGGTCCCGGTTCGATCTGCACCACGCGCGTCGTCGCCGGTGTCGGCGTGCCGCAGATCGGTGCGGTGATGAGCGTGGCCGAGGCGCTGAAGAGCCAGGGCATCCCGCTGATCTCCGACGGCGGCGTACGGTATTCCGGCGACTTCGCCAAGGCGCTGGCCGCGGGTGCCTACGCGGTGATGGTCGGCTCGATGCTGGCCGGTACCGAAGAGGCGCCGGGCGAGGTCGAGCTGTACCAGGGCCGCTCGTACAAGAGCTATCGCGGCATGGGCTCGATGGGTGCGATGGCGCAGGGCTCCAAGGACCGCTACTTCCAGGACACGACTGCGGAGGTCGAGAAGCTGGTGCCGGAAGGTATCGAAGGCCGCGTGCCGTACAAGGGTTCGATGGCGGCGATCGTGCATCAGATGGTCGGCGGCCTGCGCGCGAGCATGGGTTACACCGGCTGCAAGAGCATCGACGAGATGCGCACCAAGACCCGTTTCGTGAAGATCACCTCGGCCGGTATCAAGGAGAGCCACGTCCACGACGTGACGATCACCAAGGAAGCGCCGAACTACCGCGTCGAGTGACGAGCCGAACACGCCCCGGTCCGCCGGGGCTTTTTCGTTGAACCCCATGAACATCCATTCCGACAAGATCCTGATTCTCGATTTCGGCAGCCAGTACACGCAGCTGATCGCGCGTCGCGTGCGCGAGCTCGGCGTCTACTGTGAACTGCACCCCTGGGACATGAGCGACGCCGACATCGTCGCGTTCGCGCCCAAGGGCGTGATCCTCTCCGGCGGCCCGGAGTCGGTGCACGAAACCAACTCGCCGCGCGCACCCCAGGCGGTGTGGGACCTGAAGGTGCCGGTGCTCGGCATCTGCTACGGCATGCAGACGATGGCCGAACAGCTCGGCGGCCAGGTGTCGCCAGGACACGTCAAGGAATTCGGCTACGCCGAGATCAGGGCGCACGGCCATTCGCAGCTGCTCAAGGACATCGAGGACCGCGTCAGCGGCGAAGGCTTCGGCCTGCTCGACGTGTGGATGTCGCATGGCGACCACGTCTCGACGCTGCCGCAGGGCTTCAAGCTGATCGCCTCGACCAAGGACGTGCCGATCGCCGGCATGGCCGACGAGGCGCGCGGCTACTACGCGCTGCAGTTCCACCCGGAAGTCACGCACACGACGCAGGGCGCACGCATCTACTCGCGCTTCCTGCACGAGATCTGCGGCTGCGGCGATGCCTGGAAGCCGGGCCGCATCATCGAGGACGCGATTGAGACCGTGCGCCAGCAGGTCGGCACGTCGAAGGTGTTGCTGGGCCTGTCCGGTGGCGTCGACTCTTCCGTCGTCGCGGCGCTGCTGCACAAGGCGATCGGTGACCAGCTGACCTGCGTGTTCGTCGACCACGGCCTGCTGCGCCACGAGGAAGGCGACCAGGTCATGAAGATCTTCGCGCAGCACCTGGGCGTGAAGGTGATCCGCGTCGACGCCGAGGAGCGCTTCCTGCGCGAGCTCAAGGGCGTCAGCGACCCGGAAGCCAAGCGCAAGATCATCGGCCGCCTATTCGTCGAGGTGTTCGAGGAAGAGTCGAACAAGCTGCAGGGCATCGACTTCCTGGCGCAGGGCACGATCTATCCGGACGTCATCGAGTCGGCCGGTGGCAAGACCAAGAAAGCGCACGTCATCAAGAGCCACCACAACGTCGGTGGTTTGCCGGAGCGCATGAAGATGAAGCTGGTCGAGCCGCTGCGCGAGCTGTTCAAGGACGAGGTGCGCGCGATCGGCGTCGAACTCGGCCTGCCGCGCGAGATGGTCTACCGCCATCCGTTCCCGGGCCCAGGCCTGGGCGTGCGCATCCTCGGCGAAGTCACCAAGACCGCCGCCGACACGCTGCGCCTGGCCGACCACATCTTCATCGAGGAGCTGCGCCGCAGCGGCTGGTACGACAAGACCTCGCAGGCCTTCGCCGTGTTCCTGCCGGTCAAGAGCGTCGGCGTCACCGGCGACGGCCGCCGCTACGAGCCGGTGATCGCGCTGCGTGCCGTGCAGACCATCGACTTCATGACCGCGCACTGGGCGCACCTGCCGTACGAGCTGCTCGACGTCTGCTCGCGCCGCATCGTCAACGAGATTCCGGGTGTGTCGCGCGTCGTCTACGACATTTCCGGAAAGCCGCCCGCCACCATCGAATGGGAATGACGCCCCAGTAGCGTGGGGGCGTGCGGAGCACGGGGATCTAGTGTTGCGAGGGTGCGGTCTGGAGATGCGCGTGAATCAACAGCCGATCGTTCCTGCAGATCTATCTGACACCCGACGCGCGCGCGACGAACACTGGATGCGCCACGCGCTGCTGCTGGCGCGCCGCGCGCAGGAAGCGGGCGAGGTGCCGGTCGGCGCGGTGGTCGTGCAGAACGACCGCATCCTCGGCGAGGGCTGGAACCGCCCGATCTCCGGACACGATCCTAGTGCGCACGCGGAGATGATCGCGCTGCGCGCCGCGGCGCAGAAGCTCGGCAACTACCGCACGCTGGACACGACGCTGTACGTGACCCTGGAGCCCTGCGTGATGTGCGCCGGCGCGATCGTGCACGCGCGCGTGACGCGCCTGGTGTTCGGTGCGGCGGACCCGAAGGCCGGCGCCGTGCATTCGCTGTACGACGTCATCGCCAATCCCCGCCTGAATCACCGCGTGGAATGGCGGGGCGGCGTGCTGGAGGCGTCCTGCGGCGAACTGCTGCGTGCGTTCTTCCGCACGCGTCGCGAACAGGCGCGCGTGCCGAAGCAGACGCCCTAGTTCGGATTCAGTTCCAGCAGCGCCGCCGTGCCCAGGTGGCCACGGTCGCGCGCAATTTCCGCCGCGGTCTTGCCGTCCTCGGTCTTCGCCAGGCGGTCGACACCGCGGGCGAGCAGCAGGCGGCAGAGGCTCTCGAAGCCGCGCGACGCCGCCAGGTGCAGCGCAGTGACGCCGCTGCCGCCAACGTAACCCACGTCCGCACCGACCGCGATCAGCAGCGGCGCCAGGCTTTCGCCCGAGGCGCCGGCAATCGCCGCGTGCATCGGCGTGTTCGCCATCGGGTTGGTCGAGAGGGCATCAAGGCTCGCGCCGACGCCGAGCAGCACGAACGCCGACTCGCGCGCGCCGAAGAACGCGGCCAGGTGCAGCGGCGTCCAGCCATCGACGCTGTGCGAGGCCAGCAGCGCCGGGTCGGCGAGGACCAGTTCGGCGACGCGGCGCCCGTCGTTCCAGGCTGCGGCTTCGAACACGTCGAGCGGGCGGAAGGCCTTCAGCAGTTCGGCGATGTCGCGGGCGTTGTTGTACAGCGCGAACATCAGCGGCGACAGGCCGCCGGGCAGGGCCTCAGTGGCCTGGCTAGCGTCGCGTTCCAGCGCATCCTTGGCGGCGGCCAGATCGCGATTCTGGATGGCGAGCATCAGGGGGCGAACGGCGCTCATGCGCGACTCCAGCGATTCAGGGGACGCGCAGCCTAGCGGCGCGCGCGCCAATCCTCAATGCGGGCGTTCCCGAGGGCGAGATGCCGGTTTGACGCCTCTGGGACCCCTCACTATCATTGCGCCCCTTCGGTCAGTTAGCTCAGTGGTAGAGCACCGCTTTCACACGGCGGGGGTCACAGGTTCAAGCCCTGTACTGACCACCAGATCTCAAGGCCCGGCACTGCCGGGCCTTTTTCGTTGGCGCCGCCGGCAGACCGTCCGGGCTGCGTTTTCGGCCGACGATGTCCCGACCGCTGTCCCGACGCAGATGCGCGATCCCGCGCGGAGAGGGCGCCGCTGCAAAAGAAAACGGCGCGGACCCTGCGGTCCGCGCCGTTCATGACAACAACGTCGATCAGCTGATGTGCTTGCTGACCAGCTTGGTCATTTCGAACATGTTGACCGTGGACTTGCCGCCGAAGACCTTCTTCAGCTTGTCGTCCGCGTTGATCTGGCGCTTGTTCTTGGCATCCTGCAGGCCATTCTTCTTGATGTAGGCCCAGAGGTTCTTGGTGATCTGGCCGCGCGGCTGCGGCTTGGCACCGACCACTTCCGCCAGCGTGGCGCTCGGCGTCATCGGCTTCATCAGCGCCGGATTCGGCTTGCGCTTGGCCTTCACCTTCTTCGGGGCCGCCTTCTTCGCGACCTTCTTGGCAACCTTCTTCACGACCTTCTTCACCGCCTTCTTGGCGACCTTCTTCACCGCTGCCTTCTTCGGCGCCGGCTTCTTCTTGCTGGCTTTGGCCATCGAACATCTCCCTATGAGGTTAAGCGCCTTCTCGCGCAGCCGTATCCTAGCTTGAAGCGCGGCAAGATATGCAACCTTTTTTTCCCTAGGGCGCCCCTAGGGGGCGCCCTAGGGAGAATCCCCAGGCCTCTTGACGGATCAACGGCGATGCGCTGCGCGTAGACTGTCGTCCCCCCAGGCGCGCTTCCACCCCTTCGCCGAGACGCTCATGCAGCAGACCCATTCCGATCGCTTCTCCACGCACACGGTCGATAACCAGGCCCCGCCGCTGGGGGGCTACAACGCCTACGACAGCGACACCGCGCTGCGCGCCGCCGTGTCACGCGAGGGGGGCGACTGGGCGCAGGCGCATCTCAGCGCCTTCGGTGCCGTGGCCGGCGGCGAGCTGATGCAGCTCGGCTACACCGCCAACGAGAACAAGCCCAAGCTGCGCGCCTTCGATCGCTACGGCCACCGGCTCGACGAGATCGAGTTTCATCCGTCGTACCACCGCGTCATGCAGCTGGCGATGCAGTACGGCGTGCATGCGTTCGCATGGCGCAACGCCGAGCGCGGTGGTGCGCATGTCGCACGAGCGGCCTTGTCCTACCTGCACACGCAGGCCGAGGCGGGCAGCGGCTGCCCGCTGACGATGACGCATTCGTCTGTGCCGGCGCTGCGCCACACGCCGCAGCTCGCTGCGCGCTGGCTGCCGAAGATCACCGGCTACGAGTACGACCCGCGCGTGCTGACGTTCGAGCAGAAGACCGCTTGCACGATCGGTATGGGGATGACCGAGAAGCAGGGCGGTTCCGACGTGCGCGCCAACACCACGCGCGCTTACGTTCAGGCCGACGGCAGCTACGAGATCGTCGGCCACAAGTGGTTCTTCTCGGCGCCGATGTGCGATGCCTGGTTGGTGCTGGCCTACACGGACGCCGGCCTCGGCTGTTTCCTGATGCCGAAGCTGCGCCCGGATGGTTCGCTCAATGCGATCCGCATCCAGCGCCTCAAGGACAAGCTTGGCGACTGGAGCAACGCCTCCAGCGAGGTCGAGTTCCATGGCGCCTGGGCCGAGCGCGTCGGCGACGAGGGTCGCGGCGTGGCGACGATCCTGGAGATGGTCGCGCTGACGCGGCTCGACTGCATGATCGGCTCCAGCGGCCTGATGCGGCAGGCGCTGGTGCAGGCGATTCACCACACGCAGCACCGCAAGGCTTTCGGCAAGCGCCTGGTCGAACAGCCGCTGATGCAGAACGTGCTGGCGGACCTAGCCCTGGAATCGGAAGCGGCGCTGGCGCTGACGATGCGCGTGGCGCGTGCCGTCGATGCCTCGGCGCGCGATGCCGGCGAAGCGGCGCTGGCGCGTATTGCCACCGCGATCGGCAAGTACTGGATCTGCAAGCGTTGCCCGCCGATGGTCAACGAGGCGCAGGAGTGCCTGGGCGGTGCGGGCTACGTCGAGGAGACCAACCTGCCGCGACTGTATCGGCAGGCACCGCTGAACTCGATCTGGGAAGGCAGCGGCAACATCCAGTGCCTGGACGTGCTGCGTGCGATCTCCAAGGAACCGGAAACGCGCGAGGCGGTGTTCGCCGAGCTGCTGGCGGCACGCGGCGAGCATGCGGACCTGGATCGCGAGATCCAGTGGCTGCTGCAGGCTTTCGACGACCGCACGACGCTGGAACTGCGCTCACGCCTGATCGCCGAGCGTCTGGCGATCGCGCTGCAGGCCTCGATCCTGCTGCGCGCCGGAAACGCGGATGTCGCGCAGGCCTGGTGCGCCTCCCGCCTGGGCGGCGAGCACGGTCTGAACTACGGCACGCTGTCGGCGCAGACGCCGTTTTCGTCGTTGATCGCGCGTGCGGCGGTAGCCGCCTAGGCGCGCTCGGACGGGGCCGTTTCGACGGCGCTCGTCTCGGGCCCGGCAATGGCGTACAGGTGCTGGGCGTTGAGGCCCATGATGCGCCGTCGGCTCTGCAGGTCCAGCCGGCCGAGTTCCGCCACCAACGAGGGGGTGAAGGCTGGATACAGACAGGCCGGATGCGGGAAATCCGTCTCGAACAGAATGCGGTCCGCCCCGACGCGGCTGACGATCTCCGCGAGGCCCCGGTTCTCGAACCAGAAGCACGCATGAAAGTTGCGCGCGAAGTACTCGGTCGGCGTCAGCGACATCCGCTGGCGCATTGCGCCGGAGCCTTCGCCGATCAGGTATTCCATGGCTTGCAGCATGAACGGAATCCAGCCAATGCCGCCTTCGATCGACACGAACTGCAGCTTCGGGAAACGGTCGAGCAGGCCGCTCATCATCAGATTCATGATGATGCGGCTGTTGTTCCAGTAGAGGGCCGCCGAGCCGATCACCAGCTTCGTGTCCCAGTCCGAGGACGGCCACGGCGCATGGCCAAACCAGTCGAGCGCGCCTCCAGAGCTGCCGATGTGGAAGTTCACCGGCAGGCTGAGCGCTTCGCAGATCTCCCATAGCGGGTCCCAGTCCCGGGTGCCCAGATCGGGCAGTCCGGCGACCGACTGAGGGTCGGGGTTGATGTTGATGCCGCGCAAACCCATCGCGGCCGCCCGCCGGGCTTCGGCCACGGCCAGCGGGATGTCCCACCACGGCAGCAGCGCCATCGGACACAGACGGCCGCCGGAGTCGCGCTGCAGATCGACCATGGCGTCGTTGTAGATCTCGACGCTGATGCGCTTCAGTTCGCGATCGAATCCTGCAGCACGCTGCCCGCCGAAGCCCATGACGTTGGGATAGACGATCTGTGCCCACACCCCCTGCGCGTCCATGTGCTGCAACCGCGCGCGGATGTCGTAGGCCGCGGGATGGATCTCTTCGAACGGCAGCGTCCAGAAGCCCCATCCCTCGGCCTTGCTGCCGTCGCTGCGAATCGCGCTGTGGTGCCCGCCGCCCTCTTCGATCAGCTTCTCGCCGTCGATCATCCACCGCCGTGTGCCATCGACGGTGATCACCTGCGGCACGCGGCTTTTCCAGCTCGCCGGCGCGCGTGATACCCAGAGGTCGTGGGGTTCGCTGAAGTGCGTATCGGCGTCGACGATCAGGAGGCCGTCGAGCGGTGACGCAGGGTTGTCGGAGGCGTTCATCCGGCGATTCTCGCAGGAGCCGATTCCGGCTGCGCAGCCCGCCGCCGCTTTTACGAGGCGTTAAACCAGGCTGGCCGGCCCGCGGTCCACAGCTCGCCCCAGAGCTTGCCGCCACCGTCGACGGTGAGGACTTCACCGGTGACGAAGCTGCCGCTGGACGCCGAGAGGTAGACGCAGGATTCGGCGATCTCCATCGGCGTGCCCGGGCGCTTCAGCGGATTGGCGAGCGGGAATTCCTTCTGCGCTTCCGGCGGGTAGACCTCCAGGCCTTCGGTCGCGATCAGGCCCGGTGCCACGCAGTTGATGCGGATGCCCAGCGGCGCCCACTCGACGGCGACGGTGCGCGTCGCGCCGATGATGCCGGCGCGTGCGGCGACGGTGTGCGCCACGCCCGGCATGCCGCGCTCGATGACGACGACGATGTTGCAGATCGAGCGCGCCATGGTCCCGGCGTTGCTGCCCTGGTCGCGCCAGTACTGCGCGGCGCGCTGCATCATCAGCCAGGTGCCGTTGAGGTTGTTGTTGATGACCGCGTTCCAGCCCTTGGGCGCGTAGTCGATCGCGTTCTGCGGAAACTGGCCACCGGCGTTGTTGACCGTGTAGTCGATGCGGCCGTAGTGCGCGTGCGCCTGCTGGAACAGCGCGTCCACCTGCTCGGGCTCGCGCACGTTGGTCGGCACCACCAGCACCTCGCCGCCCTTGCCGCGGATGAAGTCGGCGACGACTTCGAGCTTCTCCGGCGTGCGACCGCAGATGACGAGCTTGGCGCCGAGACGCGCGAACAGCAGCGCGCAGGCGCGACCGATGCCGCTGCCGGCGCCGGACACCAGCGCGACCTTGCCCCTGAACAGATCGGACCGATAGACCGTTTCAGTGGTCCACAGGTGCTCGGGCGCGTTGAGCGCGGCGACGTCGATATTCAGCGCCATGGGATTACGCCGAAAGCAGTTCCTTGCTGATGATCATCTTGCGCACTTCGGTCGTGCCGGCGCCGATCTCCAGCAGCTTGATCGAGCGGTACAGGCGGTTGATCTCGGCCTCCCAGATGTAGCCGCTGCCGCCGTGGATCTGCACGGCGTGGTTCAGCACCTTGTTCAGCGTTTCGGCGGTGTACATGACGCCGGCGGCGGTGAGCTTGTGGATGTCGCCGCGGCCGCCTTCGCCCTCGCTGACGGTGTTCGCCGCGCGCAGCACCTGGTAGGTGTAGAGGCGCATCGACTCGACCCAGGTGTACATGTCGGCGAGCATCGACTGCACCATCTGGAAGTCGGCGATGGGGCGGCCGAACTGCTTGCGCTGCCTCGCGTAATCCAGCGACAGCGCCAGCGCGCGCTCGGCGATGCCGAGGTTGATCGGCGAGATCATCGCGCGCTCCAGGTCGAGACCCGACATGACGACCTTCACGCCGCGGTTCTCGCCGCCGACGAGGTTGGCGGCCGGCACCTTGCACTCGTCGAACACGAGCTCAGCGGTCTGCGAGCCGCGGAAACCCATCTTGATCAGCTTCTGCGCAACCTTGAAGCCAGGGAAATCCTTCTCGATGATGAACGCGCTGATGCCCTGCGCGCCCTTGTCCTTGTCGGTCTTGGCGTAGACCAGCAGCACGTCGGCGACGGGGCCGTTGGTGATGTAGATCTTGCGGCCGTTGAGATAGTAGAAGTCGCCTTCGCGGCGCGCGGTGGTGCGCATCGAGCCCAGCGCGTCGGAGCCGGCGCCCGGCTCGGTCAGGCCCAGCGCGCCGATCAGCTTGCCGCGGTTCATGTCCGGCAGGTACTTCTGCTTCTGCTCGTCGTTGCCGTTGGCCAGGATGTTGTTCATGCACAGGTTCTCGTGCGCGACCCAGGCAAGGCCCAGCGCGTGGTTCCAGCGCGAGAACGCCTGCAGGATCAGGCCGGAGGTGAACACGTCCATGCCCGAGCCGCCGAGCGACTCCGGTGCGGTGACGCCGAAATAGCCGGTCTCGCCGATCTTCGGGAAGATGTCCTTCGGCCACCACTCCTCGTCGTCCATCTTCTGCGCGAGCGGGTACAGCTCGTTCTGCGCGAAGCGATCGGCCTGCGCGAGGATGTCCATTTCGTCGGTGGAAAGGCCGGTGAAGGCCTGCATCACGGTCGGGGTGCTCATAGGGAACTCGGTCGATGTGCGTGGTGAGTCGGACTTACCACGAATCTTAGGACCGGCGGGGCAGGCGAGGCTTCGTCCGATTTGGTGAGAGCGCCGGGCTGACGGCGGCTTTCGTTATGATGCCGGCCGCACCGGGGGAGCCTGCATGAGCTTGCGTACATCCAGATGGTTGTCGATCGTCGCCGCAACCGCCGTCGCGGCGTGCGTGACTGCCTGCGGCGAGTCGCCGTCGGCCGGCGGGGACGATGTGGGCGGTCTGCCCGCGGGCGCGCGGTTCCTGACCGACGACCCGGCCTGCACGGCGCCGCGCTGTTTCGAGCTGGATGTCCCGGTGCCTGAAGGCGTCGCGATCACCGACAACCGCGTGCGCGTGCTGGTGCCGGCGGACTACCCGACTTCGGGCCAGCGCTACCCGCTGCTCTATCTGCTGCACGACGCGCCCGGCGACTACACGACCTGGACCCGTCGCGGCAACGCGCAGGAATTCCTGAAGGATCTCGACGTCATCGCGATCATGCCGGACGGCGGCGGCGGCAATTCCGGCTGGTACACCAACTGGCACAGCGGCGAGTTCCAGTGGGAGACCTATCACCTTGATGTGATGATGCCGTACGTCGAGAACCAGCTGCGCGTGCTCGGCGACGGCCATCGTGCGGTGGCGGGCCCGTCGATGGGCGGCCACGGCTCGATGTACTACTCGGCGCTGCGGCCCGGCCTGTTCCAGGCGGCGGGCGGCATTTCCGGCGCGGTCGATTTCCTGGTGCTGGATCGCGGCAGCGCCACGGTGGCGGCGCTGCTGGGCATGCCCTCGGGGCCGGTCTGGGGCGATCCGGTGACGAACTTCCCGATGTGGCAGGCGCACGATCCGGGCACGCACATCGACGGTCTGGCCGGCATGAAGATTTACCTGTCGTCCGGCAATGGCTTGCCGGGCGGCCCGCACGAGCAGCTTGGCTCGCCCGAGCTGTATGCGATCGAGCCGCTGCTGTACGTGATGAACCTGTCGTTCGCTGCGGCGTTGACGAATGCCGGCGTCGAGCACGAGACGCTCTTCTACGGCCCCGGTTTCCACGACTGGCCGTATTACCGCGATGCCTTCGCGTGGATGCTGCCGAAGCTGATGGCGGCGATCGCGCCGTAAGCGCCTAGGCGGTGGCGCCCGGCGCGGCATCGCGCGCCGTGTTCATCACCGTGCGCAGATCGTCGAGCACATCGGGCAGCCGTGCGCGCAGTTCCGGCAGCAGGGCCTGCCATTGCGCGCCGGCCTGCAGCAGCGGCTGCGGCTGTCGCAGCCGCGCGGCGGTTCGTTGCAGGGCGCGTTCGATGCCCGCCGACGTGCCGTATGAGTGCAGCAGTTGCGCGAAATGGCCGGCATCGATGGCGCGGCCGCCGGCTTTCACGAACCACGGCGATGCCTGTTCCAGTGCGCTACCGGCCCGGGCGCAGAACGTGGATAGCGCCTCGGTCGATCGATACCGATTCCAGTCCTGCGCGAGCGCGTAATCGCAGGCCAAATCCAGCACGATGCCGGCGTAGCGCCGCTCTCCCTCGGCAAAGGTCTGGCGCAGTTCGACCAGACTGGCGTGACGATCGGTCGCGGCATCGACGCGGCGGTGCAGGCGTACGCCGTGCGCGATGTCGTCGGGGTAGGCGGACAGATCGGCGCCGCGCACCACATCGCCAAGCACCGAGCCCGCCAGCGAGGTGCCGGTGCGGTCGGCGAGCCACAGGTGCGCGAGGAAGTTCACGCGCGTTCGAGCGGCGCGTCCACCACCGCGTCCACCAGGCCCCAGTCGCGCGCGGTGTGCGCGTCGATGCGCGCGCCGGACAGCACCATCCACGCCGTGCGCTGACGGCCGATGCGGCGCGCGACGGATACGCAACCGCCGGCACCGGGAATCAGTCCGTACTTCAGTTCCGGCAACTGGAACCAGGCATTCGCCCGCGCCTCGATGCGTCCGGCGAAGGCCGGAAACTCGATGCCGCTGCCGATGCAGGCGCCGTGCACCTGGACCGTGACGCGTTCGCGCACGCGGTGCAGCAGCCGTCCCGGCAGCGCGAGGCTGCGTACGATGTGCGCGGTCGCGCTGTCCGGTGCGCTGCCGAACTCTGTGAGGTCGCCTCCGGTGGAGAAGCATTTTCCGTTTGCGTCGAGCCGCACGCACGCCACCGACGCATCGGCGAGCACCAGTTGCAGCGCCTCGCACAGCGCGTCGCGCATCTCTACCGACATCGCATTGCGGTTGGAGGCGCGGTTCAGCGTGAGCCGCAGCGTGTCTTCGCCATTGCGCGCGATCCGCACGGCGGGGCCGTCGTCGGTGGCAACGGCTGGCGCAGGCGCACGGTTCACGGCGAGCCAGGCCAGGTATTCGGCGCCGGCCTGCAGGGTTGCGTAGGCGAAGGACTCGGCGACCAGCGCGTCCGCCACCGGCATCGTCTCGGTAGCGCGCAGCAGCTGCACGAGCACTGTGGCGGCGCGCGGTGCACGGCGGATACCGTCGAGCAACGCCTGTGCAGCGTCCAGGGAATCGACCTGCGTGTCGCAGGCGCGCGCAAGTGCGCTGCCGCCGTGGCCGCCGATCGCGATCGACGGTGCGGGCAAGGCGCGCAGCCAGGCCGCGATAACGGCCTGCTCGCGCGCCGCTAAGGCGCTGCCGGCGTCGACCAGCAGGAACGGCGTGTCGGACAGCGGCGAGAACGCGAGCCCACCCGCCGGGTCCTGCGCCACTACGGCGAGCGCGTCGGCGTCGAACACCAATGCAGGGGCGGGTACGGTCGGCATGACCGCAGCTTAGCGCTCGCCGCGCTTGAACAACGAGAAGAACGCGTAGGAGGGATCGACCGCGCCCGGTTTGCCGATGTGCGCGCCGGCCAGGAAGGGATGTTGAAGGTCGACTTTCGACGGTGTCGCCGGATAGGCCCAGTCGGCGACGATGGCGCGGTGGCTGAATTTCCAGACACCGTCGCGTTTCTCGTACTTGTCGAAGTAGCGGCCGCCGATCAGCACGTCGTAACCGGCGCCGTCGTCCTTCACCTTGTGGAAGGCCAGGATGTAGATTTCGCCCTCGGCACGCTCGCCGTCGAGCTTGAGATTCACCGTGGTGACGTTGTGGTGCAGGATTTCCATGCCCGCCTGGATCGCCGGCAGCTTGTCGATGAACGCCATCGCCGGGCCCTTGGCGAAGTGACCGTGATCGTCGATCGCGTCCTCGTGGTACAGCGCGCGCATCTTGGCGTGGTCGTGCCGGTCGGCGGCGTTGCAGTAGGCCATGACCAGTTCGGTGATTGCTTGCTTGTCGAGCAGCTCGTCGAGCTGCTGCTCGCGGGACTTCGTCGTCATGAGCGGAAACTCTTCGGGATGAAAGGTCAGCGGTAGCGCACGATCGTCAGGCCGATCAGGCGGCCGACGACGATGGCCAGATAGCCCACGCCTGCGAACTGCTCGAGCATGACCAGTACGCGCGCACCGGCGCCGATCGGCAGCACATCGCCACTGCCGACGGCAGACAGGGTCGTGAAGCTGAGGGAAAGCAGTTCCAGCCAAGTGCGCGTGCGTTCCGGTTCGATCAGGCCGGTAAAGCTGGCCGGGTTCCAGGCCTGGCAAGCGACGAAGGCGTAGGCAAATCCCCAGGACAGCACGGTGAACGTGGCGCCGGCGGCGAACAGTTCGTCGGTGGTGACGCGCTGGTCGTGCATCATGTAGGCGATCAGCGCACCCGCCGCATAGAAGTACAGCGCGGCTTCCAAGGAGGAGGACAGCATCAGCATCGCCGCGCCGCCGCCGAGTGCCGTGGCCAGCGAGGCGGCGAAGGCGCCTGCGGCGAGTACCCAGACCACGCGGTTGATTGCGGGGCTGCGGTTGACCACCCAGACCGTCAGCAGCAGCAGCAGGGCCGCGCAGGCGCCGAACACGATGCGGCTGGTGGGGCGGCCATCGAGAAACGGATACAGGCACAGGCTCAGCAACTGCGCCGTGAGCAGGAACGCGGAAGGATGCCGCTGCAGCAGCCGTCCCCAGTTCATGGCTCAGCTCAAGCCGACGACCGGAATTGCGGCGCCGTGGATCGCGCGCGCCTCGTCGCTGCACAGGAAGCGGATCACGCTGGCGAGGTCCTGTGGCGCGACCCACTTTTTCGGATCGGCATCCGGCATCGCGGCGCGGTTCGGCGGCGTGTCGATGATGCTGGGCAACACGCAATTGACGTTGATGTTCTGCTCGCGCAGCTCCGCGCTCATCGCCTCGGTGATGCGGATCACCGCGCTCTTGGAGACGCTGTAGGCACCCATCAGGCCGTTGGCCTTCTGGCCGGCGCCGGCGCCGATGTTGACGATGCGCCCGCCGCCAGCTGCGAGCATCTTCGGCACCACGGCCTGCACGCAATTCAGCATCGTGCCGGCGTTGAGGTCCATCATCTTCTTCCACTCGGCAGCCGTGGTTTCATGAACCTTCGAGCCCATTGTGAAGCCGCCGGCGATGTTGCATAACGCGTCGATGCGGCCGAAGTGGGCGAAGGCGCCATCGGCGGCGCGCTGCGTGGAGAGAGGGTCGGTCAGGTCCGCGGCGATCAGCAGTCGGCGCGCGTCGGCATCCGGATAGGCGGCTTTCAGGCCCGCTTCGCTGACGTCGACCAGTGCCAGACGCGCACCGGCCGCCTGAAAGGCGGCGGTGACGGCGCGGCCGAGGCTGCCGGCGGCGCCAGTGATGAGAACGACACGATCCTGGAGGCTCATGACTTTTCGACTCTTCAGCAGGGATGGCCGCACGCTAGCACGCGATGGCAACCGCAGACCCCCCTGAAAGGACGAATCTGCGGCGTCTAGGGTCGCTCATCAACGAGTCGCAGCGGCACCAGCGGCTGAGCGGCGGCGTCCCAGCCGGCGGCGGCCTGTTGCAGCCGCGCGATGCGCTCGGCGTCGAGCGGATGCGTCGACAGCAGCGCCGGCGGCTCGCCGCCGTGGGCGGTGCGCAGCTGCGCGAAGGTCTTGAACACCGCGGTGCCGCCGCCGGCGTGCCCGTAGTGTCGGCGCAAGGCGTCGATCGCGCGTGTATCGGCCGCGGTCTCGGCGCGGCGCGAATAGCCACGCTGCACCACGCCGGCGAACGCGCCAGACAAGGCGCTGGCATCGCCGGTGACCAGGCTCATCACCAGCAGCAGTGCCGCGCTGCCGCCGATGCCGGCGATCGGATCGCGGGCGCGCACATGGGCGATCTCGTGGGCGATCACCAAGGACAGCGCGTTCTCGCTGGGCAGGCGCCGGTACAGGCCGCGTGTCACGGCGATGTGGCCGCCGAGACTGGCGAAGGCATTGGCGATCTCGGTATCGACGTAGTGCGCGCGCAGCGTCATGCCCGCCGGCAGGTCCATCTGCGCGGCGAGCCGATCGGTGAGTGCTTGCAGGTAGTCGCGGATCTCGGCGTTGCCGGGTGCGGCGGGCAGGCCACTGCCGGGCGCGAGCCGCTCGCCGACCCAGTCGCGTTCGGTTTCGAACGGGATCAGCCGCGCGAGCTGGCTGCCGCCGAAGTAGAGCGCAGCGCCGATCACCAGCGCCAGCAGCGCGAGCCCGGCGGCCAGGCGCAGGAACTCGGTCAGCGGGTTCTCGCGACCGACGTTGACGTCGTCGGGAAGCTGCGGATTCTCGTAGCGGCTCATGCCGCGGCCGGCGGCACCAGCGCGGTGCCGTAGGCGATGAACTCGGCGGAGAACGCCGCCTGACGGCCGGTGCCGTCCTCGGCCAGCGATGAAGTCTCGAAGCGCACGTTGAACACCATCGTGGCGCCCAGATGCTCGGCTTCGCGCTTCATGCGCACGATGGCCTCGCGGCGCCCGCGGTCCATCAGCGACTCGTAGACGACGAGGCGTCCGCCGAACAGGCTCTTCAGCGAGGCGGCGATGCGCTTGAAGTAATCCTCGCCGATCACGACCGAGCCGACCACGAGCTGGCCCGTACGCAGCGGCAGGTCGTCCGGCGGTCGACGCTCGTTGAAGACCAGGATGCCGCGCAGCGCGGCTTCGTCCTCACGCAGGCGCCGATAGTGGCGGCGCTCGTTGAGCGTGCCTGCCACCAGGCCGACGACCAGCAGCGCCAGGAAGAAGCCGATCTGGATCAGCAGTTCCATCGGTCGGCTTACTCGACGACGACGGCGGTGCCGTAGGCCATGACCTCGGCGGCGCCCGCGGCGATGTTCGAGGTGGAGAAGCGCACGTTGACCACGGCATTGGCGCCGGCCGCCTGGGCCTGCTGCACCATGCGATCAATCGCCTCCTGGCGCGATTCGTTGAGCAGTTCGGTGTACGCCTTCAGTTCGCCGCCGACGAAGTTGCGCAGGCCGGCCAGCAGATCCTTGCCGGCGTGCTTGCTGCGCACGGTCGAGCCCTGCACCAGGCCGAGGTGGCGGACGATGGTGCGGCCGGGAAGGACTTCGAGATTGCTCAGTTCCATGTTCGCGCGTCGAGATCGGCAGGCGCCCGTGGGCGCGATGACTCGATTCTAAGCGCAGCGAATCGTCGCGGCGTGCTGTCCGAACGGCCAACGAAAACGCCCCCGCAGGGCGGGGGCGTCGGTTGTCGCAACGACCGGCGCTACTGCCTGGCGGTCAGGAACACCATGTCGAGGAAGCCGTTGGCGCCATCGCGGCTGACCTTGGCGAACTGAGCCGCGTCGACCTCGACGCTGTAGCGCGTGATGTCGTGGCTGGCAACGCCGCCGACGCCGCCCATCGCCGACAGCACCGACAGCGCCTTGGTGAAGCCCGCCGTGACCTTGTCGCCGGTGGTGGTCGTGTCGACCACTTCCTTGTAGAAGCGCTCGCTGGTCGTCACCGGGTTCTTGCTGGTGAAGATCGGCGAGGTGTTGGCGTTGAGCATGCATTCCTGCTTGCCGAAGCGCTCCCAGCACTTGAGCTGGTCGGCAGGCTTGAACTCGATCTGGCCGGAGATGCCGAGATTGACGCCGTGCTTCACCTCCGCGGTGTCCTGGCTGGCCAGGCTCATCGCCCTGGCCTGGCCGCTGCTCTGCAGCTGGGCGAAGTCGACGACGATGCTGATGTTCACCGCCGAGGCGCCGAGTTGCTGCATGACACGGCCCTCGTGCTGCCAGGTGGAGTTGCCGCCCGCGGCCTTGAAGGCCTGTGCGAGGCCGCCGCCCACGCCGATGTAGCGCGGGTCGTACACGGTGTAACCGGTCGGTGCGAACACCTTGTAGGTGGTCTTGCTGCCCTTGCCGGGCGCCTTGAACTCGAGGGGGCTGGCCTTGCCGGAGCCGAGCAACGCCTTGAACGAGTCGTTGGCCAGCAGCTCCGCGGTCGGCACGATGTCGAAACCGGCGCTCTTCAGGCGGTTTTCGGCATCCGCGCAGATCTCGTTGGCGAAGACCTGCATCTGCGCGTCGGAGACGCCGTTGAGGGTGTACAGCACCGACACCTTGGCTTCGGCGCGCACGGTATTGCCGACCTCGCTGAAGATGCCGCCGCTGGTGCCGGCGTGTGCCGACGAGGTTTCGGCGAACAGCACGTTGCAGCCGGTGACGGCCACCTTCTTCACACCGGACAGATGCTTGGTCTTGCCGTTGTCGCCGATGAACGTGGCGGCCTGCGCTTTGGCGCTGGCCTGCGGATCGAAAGTGGGCGGAGCGGCGGGCGTGCTGGCGCAGCCGGCCAGCAGGGTGCCGGTGGCGGCAGCGGCGACGAGAAGGGCAAGGCGCGGGGCGGGGCGGCGTGTCATGGCGGAGAAAAGTCCCGGATCAAATGGAGAGCGGCCGGGCAGGCGCGCCGGCGCGAGCAACCGTACGGATCGCCCGTGGGTGCCGGTACCCCGTAGATGGGTGGTCACCCCCCAGATGGGCGGCTCCCGCAAATGGGTGAGGCTGACTCACCAGATCACGCCGTAAGGTCGCGGCATCCGAAATTCCGCCGAGGACATGCCATGACCGACCCCGTGCTGATCGAGCGCAAAGGCGCCGTGCAGTGGATCACGATCAACCGCGAGGAGCGTCGCAACGCGCTCAACGAGGAGGTCGTGCGGACGATCGACCGCGGCATCAAGGAAGCCGTGGACGGCGGCGAGGTCAAGGCGATCGTCATCACCGGCGCCGGCGACAAGGCGTTCTGCGCCGGCGCGGACCTGGCCAAGGGCACCAAGGGCTTTGCCTTCGCCGTCGATTTCTCGCGGCCCAAGCACTACATCGTGGATCTGTTCAAGCGACTGCAGGAGTGCACGCTGCCGGTGATCGCGCGCGTCAACGGCCATGCGATGGCCGGCGGCTTTGGCCTGCTCTGCGCCTGCGACATGGTGATCGCCGCCGACGACATCCGCATCGGTACGACCGAATCCAAGATCGGCATGACGCCGATGATGATCCTGCCGTACATGCTGCGCGTGCTGCCGCCGCGCAAGCTGCAGGAGATGTGCATCACCGGCGAACAGTTCACCGCCAAGGAAGCGCACGAGTGGGGCCTGCTGAACTACCTGGTGCCGCGTGCCGAACTCGACACCAAGCTCGACTGGCTGCTGTCGCGCATCGTGGACAAGTCGCCGACGGCGATTCGCCTCGGCAAGCAGGCCTTCAACGCGACCCGCGACATGGGATTGCGCGAGGCGCTGGAATACGCGCAGGCGATGGTGCCGGTGATGTCGAGCACCCACGACGCCAAGGAAGGCATGGCCGCCTTCCAGGAAAAGCGCCCACCGAACTTCACGGGGACGTAAGAACATGGCCACTGCCAAGCGCGAAAGGGTCCGCATCGGTTGCGGCGCCGGCTTCTGGGGCGATTCCGCGGAAGGCCCGAAGCAGCTCGTCGAGTCCGGCGAGATCGACTACCTCGTCCTCGACTATCTGGCCGAGATCACGATGTCGCTGCTGGCGCGTGCGCGCGCCAAGGACCCGAACGCGGGTTACGCGACCGACTTTCCGTCCGTGATCGCGGCGCTGGCGCCGAAGATCAAGCAGCACGGCATCAAGGTCGTCACCAATGCCGGCGGCGTGAACCCGCAGGCCTGCAAGGCGGCGATCGAGGAGAAGCTGAAGGCGCTGGGCATCGAGCTGACCGTCGGCATCGTCACCGGCGACGACCTCCTGCCGCGCGCCGACGAACTGCGGGCGCAGGACGTGCGCGAGATGTTCACGGGCGAGCGCTTTCCGGCCAAGCCGTGGAGCATCAACGCCTATCTCGGTGCCTTCCCGGTTGCCGCGGCGCTGGACGCCGGCGCCGACATCGTCGTCACCGGCCGCTGCGTGGATTCCGCCGTCGTGCTCGGCGCGCTGATCCACGAGTTCGGCTGGCAGGCGACGGATTACGACAAGCTCGCCGCGGGCAGCCTCGCCGGCCACGTCGTCGAATGCGGCGCGCAGGCCACCGGCGGCATCTCGACCGACTGGCACCTCGTCTCCGAAGACTGGGACCGCATGGGCTTCCCGATCGCGATCTGCGAGCCGGACGGCAGCTTCATCGTCACCAAGCCGTCGAACACCGGCGGTCGCGTGACGCCGGAGACGGTATCCGAGCAGATCGTCTATGAAATCGGCGATCCCGCCGCCTACCTGCTGCCGGACGTGAGCTGCGATTTCCGCCATCTCGCGCTGCGCCAGGTCGGCCGCGACCGCGTGGAAGTGAAGGGTGCACGCGGCTGGGCGCCGACGCACAGCTACAAGGTCTCGGCAACGTTCCAGGACGGCTTCCGCACGACCGGCACGATGATGATCGGCGGTCGCGACGCGGTGAAGAAGGCCGAGGCCGTCGCCGCCGCGATCCTGAAGCGCACGCGCCGCCTGTTCGCCGAGCGTGGGCTGGCCGACTACACGCGCACCGACGTCGAGGTGCTCGGCAGCGAATCCAACTGGGGCGCCAACAGCCGCGCGCGCACGACGCGCGAAGTGATCCTGAAACTGTCGGTGCATCACGCCGACAAGAACGCGCTGGAAATCTTCGGCCGCGAATTCATTCCGCCGGCCACGGCGATGGCACAGGGCATCACCGGTTTCTCCGGCGGCCGTCCGTCGCCGACACCGCTGGTGCGCCTGTTCTCCTGCCTGGTGCCGAAGAGCAGCATCGAGATCGGCGTCGAGGTCGGCGGCGCTGCCGTGCCGTTCGCGCTGCCGCCGCCGGCCGCCGCCGGTGCCGCACCGGCGCCCGCACAGTCCGTTTTCGATGCGCCGGAACACGACGGCGCGACGCGTACCGTGCCACTGATCGCGCTGGCCTACGGCCGCAGCGGCGACAAGGGCGACAGCGCCAACATCGGTGTGCTCGCGCGCCGTCCGGAATTCGTGCCGGTACTGCGCCGCTGGCTGACCGCGGACGTGGTGCAGCGCTACCTTGCGCACTTCGCGCAGGGCACGGTCGCGCGCTATGAAATCCCGGGCCTGCATGGCTTCAACTTCCTGCTGACGCAGGCGCTGGGCGGCGGCGGCATGGCCAGCCTGCGCTACGACCCGCAGGGCAAGATGCTGGCGCAGATCCTGATGGACCTGCCGATCGACGTGCCGGCCGACTGGCTCGGCAACGGCTGGATCGACCCGCGCCACGCCGAGTCGTGATGACGCGCCGCGCCGCCACCGTCCGTGCCGTCCGCCCGCACGCGCCGCGCCTGGCGCGCGAGGATCGCATCGACGCGATCCTGGTCGCGGCGCGCGACCTGTTCTGCGACAAGGGCTATGAAGCGGTTGCGATGACCGAGATCGCCGCGCGCGTCGGCGTCGTCGAGGGCCTGATCTACAAGTACTTCGCCACCAAGCGCGAGCTGCTGCTGAAGGTGCTGGAGCACTGGTACGAGGAGATGTTCGGCGACTACGCGCGCGACCTCGCGCAGCAGACCGGCCACCGCGCGCGCCTGCACCTGCTGATCTGGCGCCATCTGCGCTCGGTGCGCGACTACCCGCTGCTGTGCCGGCTGATGTTCCGCGAGGTGCAGTCCGAGCGCGACTACCGCGGCACCGCGCTGCACGATCTCAACCGCCGCTACACGCAGTTGCTGCTCCACGTGATCGAGGCCGGCATCGAGGCCGGCGAGTTCCGCGACGACGTGCCGCCGACCCTGCTGCGCGCGATGGTCTACGGCGGCATCGAGCATCACGCCTGGGCCTACATCACCAACGCCAGCGTCGCCGTCCAGAGCGGCGCTGCGCGCAGCCGTCGCGCGCTCGACATCGACGCGATCGCCGACCAGATCACCGCCGTGCTGTGCGAAGGCATCGCCGGCCCCGGCAACACGAATTCCAACAACAAGCATTCCACCCGCAAGAAGGCACCCGCATGAGTCTCACTGCTCCGCCTGATGTCTCGAAGTGGCCGTTCCAGTCCGTGCTCGTCGCCAACCGCGGCGAGATTGCCGTGCGCGTGCTGCGCACCGTGCAGAAGCTCGGCCTGAAAGGCATCGTCGTGTACCACGCCGCCGACCGCGGCACCGCCGCGGTGAAGATGGCCGACCAGGCCATCGAGATCACCGGCGCCACGCCGGTCGCCTCGTATCTGGACGGCGCGCAGATCATTGCCGCCGCCAAGGCCAGCGGCGCCGGCGCGATCCACCCGGGCTACGGCTTCCTGTCCGAGAACAAGGGTTTCTGCCAGGCCGTGGAGGCTGCGGGCATCCGCTTCATCGGCCCGACGCCGGAACAGATTGATCTCATGGGCGACAAGGTGCGCGCGCGCAACTTCGTCGAGAAGGCCGGTTTCCCGGTCGCGCCCAGCGCGATCGAGGACGACGATCCCAAGACCTTCGTCGAGCGCTCGCGGAAAGTGGGGGCGCCGCTGCTGATCAAGCCCTCGGCGGGCGGCGGCGGCAAGGGCATGCGCATCGTGCGCGATCTGTCCGTGCTGGAGCAGGAGATCGAACGCGGTCGCTCGGAAGGCCAGCGCTACTTCGGCGACGGTCGCCTGTATTGCGAGCGTTACATCGAGAACCCGCGTCACATCGAGGTGCAGGTGCTCGGTGACGGCCAGGGCAATGTCGTGCACGTGTTCGAGCGCGAGTGCTCGGTGCAACGCCGTTTCCAGAAGATCGTCGAGGAGACGCCGTCGCCGGCGCTCGATCCCGCGCTGCGCGAGAAGATCTGCGAGACCGCGGCGGGTATCGCGCGCTCGCTGAGCTATCGCAACGCCGGCACGGTCGAGTTCATCTTCGGCCAGGGCGGTGAGTTCTATTTCCTGGAAATGAACACGCGCCTGCAGGTCGAGCATCCGGTGACCGAAGAGATCACCGGCATCGACCTCGTGCTGCAGCAGCTGCGCGTCGCCGCCGGCGAGAAGCTCGGCTATGTGCAGCAGGACGTGACGGCCTCCGGCCACTCGATCGAATTCCGCATCTATGCCGAGGACGCCGCGCGCGGCTATACGCCGACCACCGGCCCGATCCTGGTGCTGCACCCGCCGCAGGGCGAGGGCGTGCGCTGGGACAGCGGCGTGCTGCAGGGCGGTGAGGTCACCTCCGCGTTCGACCCGATGATCGCCAAGCTGATCATCAAGGGCAGCGACCGCAACGACGCCATCGCCAAGGCCGACAAGGCGCTGCGCGAGACCGTGCTGCTCGGCTGCAAGACCAATACCGCGTTCCTGCGCCGCCTGATCGCGCACCCGGCCTTCGTGTCCGGCGACGTGCACACCGGCTTCCTCGACGCCAACCCGCAGATCGCGGCCGAACCGGAACTGCCGGCGGCAACGCTGCAGGCGTTGCTCGGTGCCGCATCCCTGAGCACGCGTCCGATGCGCGACGTCGCCGACGCGGTGCCGGACATGCATGCCGCGATGGGCGAGTGGCGGAACTAAGGACAAGACCATGCACCACGCATTCAAACTCGGTGACGACGTCCACAACGTCGAACTGTCGCGCTCGGCGACGGCCTACCGCCTGCACCTCAACGACCAGGTGCTCGATATCGATCTCAAGACCGGTGCCGACGGTCGCGCCTGGCTGACCCTGGGCGAACGCCACGTCGAAGTCGTCATCGCCACGCGCGGCGACGACGTCTTCGTGCACTTGGACGGCGAGGCCTACCAACTGCGCTACCAGCATCCGCTGGATCGTCTCGCGGCGGCGAGCGGGGGCAGCGCGGAAGACAACATCCGCGCGCCAATGCCCGGCAGCATCGTCAGCGTGTCGGTGCAGGCCGGCGACGCGGTGACCAAGGGCCAGACCCTGCTGGTCATGGAGAGCATGAAGATGGAGACCACGATCGCCGCGCCGCGCGACGGTGTCATCGCCGCGATCACCTACGAGAAGGGCCAGACCTTCGATCGCGATGCGCTGCTGGTCAGCCTGGAGCCGAACAAGTGAAACGCATTGAATCCAAGTTGAACACGGCCTCCGCCGACTTCCAGGCTAACGCCGCGCACAACAGCCGCCTCGCGCAGGAATTCCGCGAGAAGCAGGAAGCGGTGCGCCACACGCGCCCGCAACGCGACATCGATCGTCTGCGCCAGCAGAACAAGCTGCTGGTGCGCGAGCGCCTGAAGCTGCTGCTCGACCCGGGCACGCCGTTCCTGGAGCTGTCGTCGCTGGCGGCCAACGACGCCTACGATGGCGACGTGCCGGGCGCGGGCTGCGTCACCGGCATCGGCATCGTCTCCGGCCGCGAGGTCGTCATCAACGCCGGCGACGCCTCGGTGAAGGGTGGCGCCTGGTATCCGCTGACGGTGAAGAAGACCGTGCGCGCGCTCGACATCGCGATCGAGAACCGCCTGCCGGTCGTGCACCTCTGCGATTCCGCCGGCGGCTTCCTGCCGTTGCAGGCCGACCTGTTCGCCGACAAGTACATGGCGGGTCGCATTTTCCGCAACCAGTGCATGCTCTCGAAGATGGGTGTGCAGCAGGTGTCCGTCGTGCTCGGGCACTGCACCGCCGGTGGTGCCTATGTGCCGGGCCTGTCCGACTACAACGTCATCGTGCGCGGCACCGGCGCGATCTTCCTCGCCGGCCCGCCGCTGGTGAAGGCCGCGACCGGCGAAGACGTCAGCGTCGACGAACTCGGCGGCTGCGACATGCATACCAGCGTCTCCGGCACCGCCGACTACCCGGCCGGTTCCGAAGAAGAAGCGATCGCCATCGCGCGCGACATCGTCGCGCAGTTCAAGCGCCCGCAGAAGACGCACATCGAATGGCAGCAGCCGGAAGCGCCGTATTACGACGGTCGCGAGCTGTACGGCATCCTGCCGCGCGACATCAAGGCGCAGTTCGACATGAAGGAAGTGATCGCGCGCCTGGTCGACGGCTCGCGCTTCCACGAGTACCAGCCGAACTACGGCAAGACCCTGATTTGCGGCTACGCCCACCTGTGGGGCTACAAGATCGGCATCCTCGCCAACAACGGCGTGCTGTTCAACGACAGCTCGCTCAAGGGTGCGCACTTCATCGAGCTGTGCAACCAGGCGCGCACGCCGATCCTGTTTCTGCAGAACATCACCGGCTTCATGGTCGGTCGCGAGTACGAGCGCCGCGGCATCACCAAGGACGGCGCCAAGATGATCATGGCGGTGTCGAACTGCGAAGTGCCGAAGTTCACGGTGATGTGCCACGGCTCCTTCGGTGCCGGCAACTACGGCATGAGCGGCCGCGCCTTCGACTCGCGCTTCCTGTTCAGCTGGCCGCAGTCGCAGACCTCGGTGATGGGCGCCGAACAGGCCGCCAACACGCTGGCCGACGTCAAGATCCGCCAGCTTGCCAAGCAGGGCAAGAAGCTCAGCCAGGCCGACATCGACGCGATCCGCGATCCCGTGCTCGGCGAGTTCAAGCGCAAGCAGAGCGCCTGGTACACGACCTCCGAGATCTGGGACGACGGCATGCTCGACCCGGTCGACACCCGCAACGCGCTCGGCATCTCGATCTCCGCGGCGCTGAACACGCCGATCGGCGATCCGCGGTATGGGGTGTTCCGGATGTGATTCGAGCGTTTCGGGAAGGCCGGGCTTGCGCCCGGCTTTTTTGCGGCCTATCATTCAACTAAATGGTTGAATTAAAAGACAGCACGTTTGCAGCCCTCGCCAATGCCACGCGGCGCGACATCCTGGCGCGCCTGGCGGGCGGCGAGGCCACGATCGGCGAGTTGGCGACCGCCTATGAAATGTCGCTCAACGCTGTGTCCAAGCACGTCATGACGCTGGAGCAGGCCGGCCTCGTTACGCGGCGCGTGGACTGGCGCACGCATTACATCGTTCTCAATCCTGAGCCGCTGCGCGCCGCGCACGAGTGGCTCGATCTCTACCGCGCGTTCTGGGAATGCAGGCTCGACGCGCTCGAACAATTTCTTGCCCGCAAGAAAGGAGCGAAGCATGCCGCATCAAATCCAGCTCAAAAGAAAACTCGCCGCCACGCCCGATGAGGTCTATGAGGCTTGGACCGACGGTCCCAGCCTCGGCGAATGGATGGTGCCGATCGTCGGCGGCCGTACCGAGGCGCAGGCCGATGCTCGCGTCGGCGGCTCGTTGCGCATCGATATGCACGGCGTCAGCAGCCACCATCCGCAGGTCTGCGAGTACCTGCGCCTGGAGCGTCCGCGCCTCGTCGAGTTCAGCTGGACGGCGGATGCGGCCGAGCCCCGGCGCAGCATCGTCACCGTGGAGCTGAAGCCCATCGGCAAGACCCACACCGAGCTCACGCTCACGCACCGCCTGCTGCCGGACGAGGCCGCCGCCGAGAGTCACCAGAACGGCTGGGATTCCGGGCTCGATGGCCTCGTCGCGCGCTTCAACCGGCACTTCCGTCGCGAGATTCACTTCAAGGCATCGGCTGCGGCGGTCTACGCCGCGCTCGCCACGCAGCAGGGCTTGCGCGGCTGGTGGACGCAGACCTGTACGGCGGACGAAGCGGTGGGCGGACAAGCGCGCTTTGCATTCGGCGAGAACTACAAGCTCATGCGCATCGAGCTGCTGCGCCCCGCGCGGCAGGTGCGCTGGCAGTGCAAGGAGAGCCGCATCCGCGTCGAAGGCCACAGCATCCCGGACAACGAATGGGCCGGCACCACGATCGTCTTCCGCATCAACGGCGACACGCCCGCCCACACGGTGCTGCGCTTCGAGCACCTGGGGCTGACGCCGGAACTCAAGTGCCACGATCTCTGCGAGGGCGGCTGGACGCACTTTCTCGCCAGCCTCGTGCAGTACGTCGAGACCGGTACCGGTACGCCGCATCTCGACAGCGAGTCCGACTGCGCCAACCATGGCCATCAGGCCGCCAGAGAAGGCGCATGAACCCGCTCGTTCTCACCACTTACGACTGGGTGCCCGACATGCCGCGCGGCTTCGTGCGTGATCTGCGCGTGCGCTGGGCACTGGAGGAAGCCGGCCTGCCGTATCGCGTCGCCAGCACGCCGTTCCGCGATCGCGGGGCAGCGCACTTCTCGCATCAACCGTTCGGCCAGGTGCCGTGGCTGACGGACGGCGACGTCTCCCTTTTCGAGAGCGGCGCCATCCTGATGCACCTGGGCCATCGCAGTGAGCGGCTGCTGCCGGTTGATCCAGGTGCCCGCAGCGAGGCCATCAACTGGCTGTTCGCCGCGCTCAATTCGGTGGAGATGGTGAGCCTGCCCTGGTGGGTCTTCCACGTCACCGGCAATACCGGCGACGCGAGCTTCCAGTTCTTCGACCGGTGGCTCAAGGCCCGTCTCCAGCACCTCGAACCGGTGCTGGGCGGTCGCGAATGGTTGGCGGGCCGATTCACGGTGGCCGACATCCTGATGGCGGACGTGTTGCGCCTGGTCGATCGGCACGACGGCCTCGCGACTGCACCGGCCTGCCGCGACTACCTCACGCGCGCCACCTCGAGACCCGCGTTTGCCAAGGCGCATGCCGATCAGATGGCGCATTTCGCGGCTGCGGACGGCTAGGAGAGCCGCGCGCCAATCGGGGCTGATCCGCTCGCGTTCTCCGGGCAGCACGCGAACGGTAGGTGGTTGTCGCGGTCCCGCCGGCATGCCGGTGCCGCAGGCGCGTAGCGATCTCAGCGGTTGCGATAGATCGGCGCCCGCTTCTCGCGAAAGGCGGCGACGGCTTCCTGGTGATCCTCGGTCTCCGTCAGCATCACCTGCTGGCGGTTCTCGATCATCAGCCCGGTTTCCAGGCTGGGTGCGTCGATCAGCGCGTTGAGGCTTTCCTTGGTCATGCGCAGGCCCAGCGGCGAGGCGGTGAGCATGTCGTCGGCCAGCGCGAGCGCGGTGTCGAGCAGTTGCTCGTGCGGCACGACGTCGCTGACCAGGCCGACGGCCTTGGCGCGCGCGGCGTCGATGAAGCGGCCACTGAGCAGCAGCTCGGAGGCGACGGACAAGCCGACGAGGCGCGGCAGCAGGTAGCCGGAGCCCATGTCGCAGCCGCCGAGGCCGATGCGCAGATAGGCGGCGTTCATGCGTGCGTCCGGCGCGGCGTAGCGCACGTCGCCGGCCAATGCGAGCGAGAAGCCGGCGCCGCAGGCCGCGCCCTGGATCAGGGTGATCACCGGTTGCGGGCACTGGCGGATCATCTGGATCAGGCGCGCGTAGCGGCGCTGGATGTGGTCCTGGCGGTGCGTGCGGCCGTCTCCGGCGTCGGCAAAGGCCTGCGAGCCCAGATCGGCACCGGCGCAGAAGTGGCGGCCGGCGCTGCGGAACACGATCACGCGCACGTCGGCGCGCTGCGGCAGCGCCTCGAAGTAGGCCAGCAGCGCCTCGACCACCTCCGGGCTCAGCACGTTGAGCGCGTCCTCGCGGTCGAGCGTGACGACCTCGACCGCGTCTCGGGGATGTTCGATACGCAGGTGCGGCCGTGTGGCGGTCATGAGCGAGTCCAGGTCCGAATCCAGGGTCGAGTCCTGGGGCAGACTATCCGCTGCGTGGCGCCGCCGCCGACTCGCCTGAACGGGTGACGCGCCCAGATATCGCTTGCCTACACTTTCGGATTGACGATGACCACCGATACCGCTGCGCCTGTTGCCCCTGCTTTCGATACGCCGTCGCCATCGCCGCTGCTGCTGGCGCCGGCCGAAGGCCTGGTCGTCCGTCGTCCAGTGCCGATCAGCGGTCGCAGCCGCTTCATCATCTGGCTGCTGAAGGTGTTCCTGCGGCCCTGGCTGGCGCGCGCGGTGCGCGGCTCCGACGAGAAGATCGCGCGCATCCAGTTGCAGATGTCGCGCATGCGCTGCCCGAACACCTACGGCCAGTCGCTGGAGTACACCGTGGTCGGCACGCTGCCGGGCCATGTGGTCGGCGATCTGCGCGATACCGGCAAACCCGTGCTGCTGTGGTTGCACGGCGGCGCTTTCATCCTGCCGGCCTCGCCGATGGCGCATCTGGAGATGGCCTGCTGGTTCGCCGCCAAGCTGGGCGCGCACGTGTTTGTGCCGGACTATCGCCTGGCGCCGCGCAACCGCTTTCCCGCCGCGCTGGACGATTGCGAGCGTGCGTATCGCATGCTGCTCGATCTGGGGTTTCCCGCCTCGCGCATCGCCATCGGCGGCGATTCGGCCGGCGGCAACCTGACGCTGGGCGTGCTGCAGCGCATCCGCAAGAACGGCTGGCCGATGCCGGCCTGCGCGCTGCCGGTATCGCCGGCCACCGAACTGGGCCGCATCCACGCGCCGGGTTCGCGCCCGTGGAAGATGAAGCACGATCCGATCCTGCCGATCGCTGCGCTGCAGCGTGTGGATGAGATGTATGCCGGCGATCACGACGCCTCCGATCCGGAGCTTTCGCCGCTGTACGCCGATTGCGCCGGCTTCCCGCCGATGCTGATGCTGGCCAGCGACAGCGAGGTGCTGCTCGACGACACCGTGCTGTTTGCGCGACGTGCCAAGGCCGCGGGTGTCGATGTGCGCTGCGAGATCTGGCCGGTGCTGCCGCACGCGTTTCCGCTGTTCGGCGCGCTGTATCCGGAAGTGCGGCAGGCGCGCCTGGACATGCTCGCCTACCTGCGGGCGCGACTGAATCTGGTGGAGTCCACGGCGCTGCAGGCCGCGACGGTGACGCCGCCGTCCGCACCGATCAATGCGGAAACTGCCGACGCGCGTGGGCGCGTGCGCCGCGCGCCGTCGGTCTGATCTGACACTGAAACGACAAGCGGGCGTGTCCGCTGCCCGACGAGGAGACCGATGTGAGCCGTTACCAGGACGAATACCGCCGCTCGCTGGCCGACCCCGCCGGCTTCTGGGCCGAGCAGGCGCAGGCGCTGCATTGGGACCGGCCTGCGACGCAGGTGCTCGATGCATCGAAGGCGCCGCTGTACCGCTGGTTCGCCGGCGGCGAACTCAACACCTGCTACAACGCGCTGGACCGTCACGTCGAATCTGGACGCGGCGAGCAGACGGCCCTGATCTACGACAGCCCGCTGACGCAGAGCCAGCGCCGCTACAGCTATCGCGAGCTGCGCGATGCGGTCGCCTTGTTTGCCGGCGCGCTGCAGGCGCGCGGGGTGACCAAGGGCGAGCGCGTGGTCATCTACATGCCGATGGTGCCGGAGGCGGCGATCGCGATGCTGGCCTGCGCGCGCATCGGCGCGATCCACTCGGTCGTGTTCGGCGGTTTCGCCGCACCGGAACTGGCCAAGCGCATTGAGGATGCCAGGCCGGTGCTGGTGGTTTCCGCGTCCTGCGGCATCGAGCCGGGCCGCGTCATCGAGTACAAGCCGCTGCTGGATCAGGCGATCGAGCTGTCGGCGCACCAGCCGGCGCATTGCATCGTGCTGCAGCGCCCGCAGGCGCCGGCCGTGCTCAAGCCTGGCCGCGACATCGACTGGCAGGAGGCGTTGAAGGGCGCATCGTCCGTGCCCTGTGCGCGTGTTGCCGCCACCGACCCGTTGTATGTGCTCTACACCTCCGGCACCACCGGCAAGCCCAAGGGTGTGGTGCGCGATCACGGCGGTCATGCGGTGGCGCTGCAGTATTCGATGCAGGCGGTGTACAACGTCGGACCGGGCGATGTGTTCTGGGCGGCATCGGACGTCGGCTGGGTCGTCGGTCACTCGTACATCGTCTATGGGCCGCTGCTCGCCGGTTGCACGACGATCCTCTACGAAGGCAAGCCGGTCGGCACGCCGGATGCCGGTGCCTTCTGGCGCGTGATCTCGGAACATCGCGTGAAGTCCTTCTTCACCGCGCCGACCGCATTCCGAGCCATCAAGAAGGAAGACCCGCGCGGCGAACTGCTGAAGCGCTACGACCTCTCCAGCCTCAAGACGCTGTACCTGGCCGGCGAGCGCAGCGACCCGGACACCATCCAGTGGGCGCAGGACCTGCTCAAGGTGGCGGTGGTCGACAACTGGTGGCAGACGGAGCTGGGCTGGGCGGCGATCGCCAACTGCCAGGGTATCGAGCCGATGCCGGTGAAGCCGGGCTCGGCGAGCGTGCCGGTGCCGGGCTTCGACCTGCGCGTGCTCGACGAGGACGGCGCCGAGGTGCCGGCGGAGACCATCGGCAATGTCGCGATCAAGCTGCCGTTGCCACCGGGTACGCTGCCGACGATGTGGAACAACGATCAGGGCTACATCGACAACTACCTGAGCCGCTACCCCGGCTACTACCTCGCAGGCGATGCGGGCTATGTCGATGCCGACGGCTACTGGTGGGTGATGTCGCGTATCGACGACATCATCAACGTCGCCGGCCATCGCCTGTCGACTGGTGCGATGGAGGAAGTGCTCGCCGGTCATACGGATGTCGCCGAGTGCGCGGTGATCGGCGTCGCCGACGCGCTCAAGGGCCAGGTTCCGGTCGGCCTCGTCGTGCTCAAGGCCGGCGTGAAGCGCGAACACGCGGACATCGTCAAGGAACTGGTCGAGCGCGTGCGTGCACAGATCGGCGCCGTGGCCTGTTTCAAGGAGGCGACCGTCGTGCAGCGCCTGCCGAAGACGCGCTCGGGCAAGGTGTTGCGCGCGACGATGCGCGCGATCGCCGATGGGCGTTCCTACACCGTGCCGGCGACGATCGACGACCCGAAGTCGCTGGACGAGATCGCCGCCGCGCTGAAGCGCTGACCGGCGGGCATGCGACAATCGGCCGCATGACGACGACGCCCGCACGCAGCATCTTCATCACCGGCGGTGGCAGCGGCCTCGGCGCTGCCGTTGCGCGGCGCTTTGTGGACGCAGGCCATCGCGTCGCGCTTGCCGGCCGTCGCGCCGATGTGCTGCAGGCCACGGCGACCCTCCTCGGTGATCGCGCGCACTGCTATGTGCTCGACGTCGGTGACGCCGATGCGGTGGAGCGCGCGATCCGCGGCTTCCGCCCGGATGGCCTGGTCTGCAGCGCGGCCATTCTCGGTCGTGGCGAGATCTGGAACGAGCTGACGCCGGAACGCTTTGCCGAGGTGCTGCGCATCAACGTCGCCGGCACCTTCAACGCCTGCACCGCCGCGATGCGGCTGTGGCGCGAGAGCGGCGTGGCCGGCGACATCGTCAACGTTTCCTCGCTCGGCGGCCTGCGCGGCATGCAGCGTTTTTCGGGCTTCGGCGCTTACGCGACGTCGAAGCACGCGGTCGTCGGCCTGACCGAAGCGCTGGCGCTGGAGGGCAAGCCGTACGGCATCCGCGTCAACGCGGTGGCGCCCGGCACGATGCGCACGGCGATGGTCGAGGCCCTGGGCCTGACGCCGAAGACCGCGCCCGAGGACATCGCCCCCACCGTCGAATTCCTGCTGAATCGTGCGCAGTCCGGGCCGGTCTCGGGAACGATCGTCGAGATCCATTGCAATGACGACTGATTCGAACAAAGCCGCTCCCATCGTGTATCTCACGCGTCGTGAGACCTTCTGCGCCGCGCACCGGCTGTGGTCCGAAGACCTCAGCGACGCCGAGAACCGCGCGCTGTTCGGCAAGTGCGCCTACGACCACGGCCACGGCCACAACTACGTGCTGGAGGTGACCTTGCGCGGACCGGTCGACCCGAAGACCGGCATCCTGATCAACGTCACCGAGGTGCGCGACGCGATCCGCGAACTGGTGATCGACGACGTCGATCACCGCCACCTGAACCACGACTCGCCGCTGTGCCGCGGCATCAACCCGACCGTGGAGAATCTCGCGGTGCTGTTCTGGCAGGTGCTGCAGCGGCGCTTCGGCGACCTGATGTACGAGGTCTGCCTGCACGAGACCGAGAAGAACTGGGCGCGCTACCGCGGCGAGTGAGACGCCGCCCGTCGGATCTCCCCTGAACGGCCGATGCCGTAGCCGCCGACCGGCGCAATGCTGCCGGGGTCCGCAATGCCAGCGGGAGCGGGGGAGATCATATGAACGCCATGTTTTGTCGCGCGCTGGGCTTTAGCGCGCTTTTGCTGCTTGCCGCCTGCGGCTCCGATGGCGGCAATGCCGGTGGCGACTTCGCGTCCGAGCCCAAGCTGGAAACCGATCCTGCGCTGCTGGATGCCGCGCTGGATTGCACGCCTTTCGAGCACGCCGACAAACCGCCCGTGCTGCTGGTGCACGGCACCGGCACCTACGGCCAGGAGCAATACAACTGGAGCTACAAGCCGCTGCTGATGGCGCGTGGCTTCGATGTCTGCACGGTGTCGTACCCGGACCGCGGTCTCGGCGATCAGCAGATTTCGGCCGAGTACGTCGTACACGCGTTGCGCCGCATCCATGCGGAAAGTGGCCGCAAGGTGGCCATGGTCGGTCACAGCCAGGGCGCGACGATGCCGCGCTGGGCGCTGAAGTGGTGGCCGTCGGCGCGTGCGGCGGTGCAGGATTTCGTGCTGATCGCCGGCCCGAACCACGGCACGGTGATCGCCGCCACCGGCGGCAATCCGGTCAGCGGTCTGCTGACGGGGCTGCTCGGCCTGCCGGCCGGCACGTTCCAGTTCTCGCCGGAATCCAACTTCGTCCGCGTGCTTAACACGGGTGACGAGACGCCGGGCGATATCGACTACACGAATCTCTACACCGTGTTCGACGAACTGGTGCAGCCAGCCTTGCCGGTGCCGACCGCCGCGCTGGAGTTCGGCCTCGACAACCCGAAGGTGGCGAACATCCTGTTGCAGGACATCTGCCCGGGCCGGCTGGTCGATCACCTGACGATCGGCCTCACCGACCGGCTGGCGTTCGAGCTGACGCTGGACGCCATCAGCCAGCCGGGCCCGGCCCATGTCGAGCGTGCGGGTGGTTCGGGTCTTTGCCTGCTGCTGCCGCTGCTGCCGGATCAGGCGATCGCGCCCAATGCGCTGACGCAGATTCTCTCGGTGGTGCCGATGAGCATCGCCAACGGCGCACCGTCGCTGCATCTGGTCAGCGAGGAGCCGCCGCTGAAGGCCTATGCGCAATGAGTTGCGACGAGGCCCGTGCTGCGCTGGTGCTGGCGCAGGCGGTGGATGCTTTTACAATGTCGGCCCCACGGCCAAGCCGCTGAGACTGCGCCGCTGACGTCGTGCCGTTGACGTTGCTCCCCCTTTCCCAACGATTGTCGATTCCATGAGCGAACTTACCGCTGATTCCACCGTGGTCATCGTCGGCGCCGGCCAGGCCGGCGGCGAGGCGGCCTCCGAACTGCGCAAGCTCGGCTTTGCCGGCCGCATCCTGATCCTGGGCGAAGAAGCGCAGCCGCCATACAAGCGTCCGCCGCTGTCCAAGGCCTATCTCGCCGGCACGGTGCAGGAGTCCGGTCTGTACGTGATGCAGACCGCGCAGCTGGAGAAGGTCAACATCGAATTCCGCGGCAACGCGCGCGTGACGCGTATCGACCGAGCGAGCAAGACGCTGCATCTGGCCGACGGTTCGACACAGGCCTACGACAAGCTGGTGCTCGCCACCGGCGGCCGTGCGCGCACCTTGCCGGTGCCGGGTGCGGACGCGCCGAACGTCTATGTGCTGCGTACGATCGCGGACGTCGAGAAGATCAAGGCGCACTGCCAGGCCGGCAAGCGCGCGGTCATTGTCGGCGGCGGCTTCATCGGCCTCGAAGGTGCGGCGGTGATGGTCAAGCTGGGCCTGAAGGTCACGCTGCTCGAAGGTCTGCCGCGCGTGCTGGCGCGCGTCACCGTGCCGCAGGTGTCCGAGTTCTTCGAGCGCGCGCACCGCGAGGCAGGCGTGGACCTGCGTACCGGCGCGCAGCTGGCCGGCTTCGAGGGTTCGCCGGTGACGGCGGTCAAGCTGGCCGACGGCACGCGCATCGAGTGCGACTTCGTCGTCGTCGGCATCGGCCTGATCGCCAATACCGAGGTTGCGCAGGAAGCCGGTCTGGTCGTGGACAACGGCATCGTGGTCGACGAGTTTGCGCGTACCTCCGATCCGGAGATCGTCGCCGCCGGCGACTGCACCAACCATCCGAGCGAATTCCTCGGCGGCCGCGTGCGCCTGGAGTCGGTGCAGAACGCGATGGAGCAGGGCCGCATTGCGGCGCGCACGCTGTTCGGCAAGAACGAGCCGTACCGCACGGTGCCGTGGTTCTGGTCCGATCAGTACGACCTCAAGCTGCAGATGGTCGGTCTGTCCAATGCGCACGACCAGCTCGTGGTGCGCGGCGATCCGGCGACGCAGCGCAATTTCGCGGTGTTCTATCTCAAGGACGGCAAGCTGATCGCCGCCGACACGGTCAGCCGCCCGCAGGATTTCATGTTTGCGAAGAAGCTCGTCGCTGAAGGCGCGCGCATCGATCCGGCGCAGCTGGCCGACGAATCGGTGGCGCTGAAGACGCTGGCGACGCCGGCTACCCTTGCTACCCCCGCCGCGCCGGCGGCCTGAGCGAGGAGGCGCCCATGCCGAAAATCGTCTTCGTCCAGCCCGATGGCAGCAGCCAGACGGTCGATGCCACGGTCGGCCAGTCGGTGATGGAAGCCGCAACCGGCAATCTCGTGCGCGGCATCGTCGGCGAATGCGGGGGCTCGTGTTCCTGTGCGACCTGCCACGTCCATGTCGACGAAGCGTGGTTTACGCAGTTGCCGGCACCGGACGAGATGGAAACCGGCATGCTCGAAGGCGCGGTGGAGCCGGGGCCGCTGAGCCGTCTGTCCTGCCAGATCGCGATGACCGAGGCGCTCGATGGTCTGCGCGTCTCCATTCCCGCAGGGCAGGTCTGATCCGCCGGCGGTTTTCGACGCGCGCGCATCGATAGGCGCGCCGACCTGCGCGCGTACGCGTCTGCGAAGAGGTTGGTTCGCTGACGGCCTGCGGCGAGTTCGTTAGGTTTTCTTGCTTGCGGCTTTCCTGGCGCGCGCCGTCTTGCGCGGCTTGGCCTTGGGAGACGTCGCTGCGGTCGCTGTGCGTGCAGAAGGTTTCGACTCGCCGGCCGGCGAGCCGAGCACGGCCGCTTCCAGTTCCGTCAGCGCTTCGCCGGTGTAGACGGCCAGGCGCTGCAAGCTGGGAATCGCGTCGCGGCAACCGAGAAAGCCGACGGCCACGCCGTCGCGATAGCCGACCAGCGTGACGTTGAGCGCGTAGCCGTCGAACAGAAACGACACCGGGTACATCGCCTCCAGCTCCGCACCCATCAGATACAGCGGGTCCTTGGTCAGCACGACGTTGGAGACCACGCAGTTGAACAACGGCGGCAGCTTGGGGCCGACGCCGCTGATCTGGCCGAGCAGCAGCGGCGCGATGCCGAGCAGCGCGAACTGCGATTGCGCGGCCGCGGGCATCGCCGACAGATCCTGCTTGCCGCGTCGCGTGACGCGATGAATCCAGCGCATGCGTTCGGCGGGATCGTCGAGATCGGTACCCAGCGGTGCGATGAAGCCGACCGCCGCATTGCCCGGCTTGCCGTCCGGGCGCGCCAGACCCATCGGCACCGAGGCGAGCAGGCTCCTGTCGGGCAAGGCGTGCTGCTCCTGCAGGTAGCGGCGGATCGCGCCGCCGACCACGGCCAGCAGCGCGTCGTTGACGGTGACGCCGCCGGCTTCGGCAATCTTGCGCAGGCGAGGCAGGCTCAGGATCTGCGTGCCGAGACGACGTTGCTGCGATACCGCCTGATTGAACAGGCTGCGCGGCGTCGACAGCGTCAGGCGCATCGAGCTGTCGTCGCCCTGCATCATCGAGGTCAGCGTCTTCACCAGCTCCTGCAGGCCGCGCATCTGATCGGCAGCGGCGCGTGCGGGACTGGCGACGCGTTCACGCAGCGTCGGCGGCGGTTTCGGTGCGCGTGGCGGCTTGGCCGCCAGCATCCACGGTCCGCCCACGCCGCTGCGGTCGTTCGGGTCCTTCGACAGCCAGTTCTGCACCATGCGCATCGCGCCGATGCCGTCGATCGCGCAGTGATGCGCCTTGAAGTACAGCGCAAAGCGGTTGCCTTCGAGACCTTCGATGACGTGACACTCCCACAGCGGCCGCGTCAGATCCAGCGGATGCGAGTGCATGCGCGCCACCAGCACACCCAGTTCCTTCTCGCCGCCGGGGAAGGGCAGCGCGGAATGGCGCAGGTGATATTCCATGTCCACCGTCGTGTCCTGCCAGGCCGGGGCGACGCGCGCGAGGCGTCCGCGTGCCAGGCGACTGCTGAACGGCTCGGGCATGAACGGCTTGCTGCGCATCTGCTGCGCGAGGCGCTGGCAGAAATCCGGTGGCGCATCATCCGGCAGCTTGAACGTCATCATCGCGCCGACGTGCATCGGCGTGCGCTTGGATTCCATGCGCAGGAAGGCGGCGTCGAGCGTGCTCAGTTTCTTCATCGGTTCTCCCCCGATTGCTTGTCGTTGTCTCGCGCTGCGGCGCTATCGGCGCTGGCGCGAGACCGCGCGTCTGCGGTGGCGGCCCGCGTTGGCGCATCGTGTCAGAAAGAGCTTACCTGCTTCGCCGGAAAAAACGACAGGGCGTCGCGCTTGCCTTCACCAATTCGGATGACGTGTTGCGCAGGGTCGTTGTTTAGTCTCGCAGTAGTCGCAGAACGAGCAGAACACAGAGGGAGGCGAGATGTCGGGGCAATATCAGCGGAATCGCGGCGGCGTAAAGGCATTGGTCGTCGCGGCGGGGTGCATGGTTGGTGGCGCGGCCCAGGCCGGTTCTTTCGATCTGTTCGGCATCGATGGCAGCTATCAGCTGCTCGGCACCTATTCGGCCGCCTGGCGTATGGAAAAACCCGGCGACGGCATCATCAACACGCCGCCGAGCCCGGAAATCCCGATTCCCGATTTCCTCAAGTTGCCCGAGTCGAACAACTTCGATGACGGCGACCGCAATTTCAAGCGCGGTTCAATGGTCAACAATCGCGTCAGCCTGCTGGGCGAGATCCAGCTGCAGTACGAGGATTTCGGCCTGCTGGTGCGCGGCGACGCGTTCTACGACGGCGTCTACTACGACACCAACGACAACCGCTCGCTGCTGACGATGAACCGCACCGACGGCGATCCGCAGTTCGAGCCGGACACGCAGGTCGATGCGTTCAGCGACATCGCACGCTATCGCAGCGGCCGCCGTGCGCGCCTGCTCGATGCCTACGTTTACGGTTCCTGGTATCTGGGCGAGTCTGCCGCGCTGAACGTGCGTCTGGGCCGCCACATCGCCGCCTGGGGCGAGAGCCTGTTCATGTCCGGCGTCGCACTGGCGCAGGCGCCGGCGGATGCGACCAAAGCCACAGTGCCGGGCGCGGACGTCAAGAGCATCCTGCTGCCGGTCAACCAGCTCTCGATGCAGCTGGCGCTGAACGACCGGGTGACGTTGCTGGGTCAGTACAAGCTGGAATTCAAGCCGGTGGAGCTGAACCCGGTCGGTGAATTTTTCTCGGTGACCGACGTCGTCGGTCCGGGCGCGCAGTTCATCTGGGGCATCAAGAACCCGCTGTACTTCCCGACGCTGGCGGACATCAACCTGCTGTCCGGCCAGACGCCGGAGGCGCTGCAGCTGATCGCCGATCTGGTCGGCGTCGGCGCGCCACTGCAGGGTGTGACCGGCCTGCTGCAGGACGCGCTGGATCGGCTTGATCCGCTGCTGCCGGATGTCGGCCTGCCGCTCGACGTCATTCCGCAGCCGAATACGCCGCGGTACATCAACGTGGTGCGCGGCAACGACAAGAAGCCCAGCGACCACGGTCAGTGGGGCCTGGGCCTGAAGTACCAGGTCACGCCGGAAACCAACCTTGGCCTGTATCGCCTGCGCTACCACAACACCACGCCGGCGCCGATCCAGAACTACGGGTTTGCGACCTTGCTGCCCGGCCAGAACGGTCTGCCGCCGCTCACCACCGAGGCGCTCGGTCTGCAGGTGCCGGTGACTTACAACGTCACCTACTTCGACGGTGTCGATCTGTCGGCGCTGAGCTTCTCGACCACCTTCCTCGGTGCCAATGTCGGCGGCGAGCTGCTGTGGCGCGAGGGGATCGACGTGCTGGTCGATGTCGACGGCGGTCTGCTCGGTCCGGTGCCGACGCCGACGCGCGCCAACGTCGGCCAGGCGCTGCTCTCCGCCCTGTACGTGGTCGGTCCCGCGCTGTTCTGGGATGCGCTGACGCTGGTGGGTGAGGCCGGCTTCGTGCATGTCGAGGACATTACGCCCGCCTGCGGCCCGACCAGCTGCACCACCGATCTGACCTATACGCGCGATGCCTCGGGCTGGGCGCTGCTGACGCTGATCGACAAGAAGAACATCAGCAACGGCTGGGATCTGCAGATTCCGATCTACCTGTCGGGCATCATCAACGGCCAGTCGTCGGTGCTGTCCGGCCTGGGCTCGCTGATGGGCGAGGGCGACTATCGCGCCAGCATCGGCTTCAACTTCACCTGGCTGCAGAAGCTGCAGCTCGGCGCCAGCTACAACGCGTTCCTCGGCGAGCCGGATTTCGAGAAGCGTCCGTATGCGGATCGCGATTTCGCGGCGGTGACGGTCAAGTACAACTTCTGAGCACGTATCCGGTGCGACCGCGATCGACGCGGTCGCACCGGCGCTTGGCACCTTCGGGTGTGCCGGCGGTACTTTTACGATGTGGCTAATCCCTTCGGGTGAGGCTATAGACTCCCTGCGGCCCTAATTTGGGTCGTAATTAGCGGTTGATAACGAGGGGGAGTCGTCATGCGGAGCGCCTATTCAAAGGGACGTATTCGGTTTGCGGCCAGTGCCTGCGCCGGTGTCCTGTCCATGGTCATGTTGTCGCCCGCGCAGGCGGGTTCCTTCGATGCGCCGTTCGACATCGAAGGCAGCTACAAGCTGACCACCACTTACGCGCTGGCCGTGCGTACGCGTGATCCCTCGCAGGCCCTGATCAACGGCCCGATCGATCCGTTCCAGACCGCGGTGGCGCCCAACGAGTGGCAGGTGGCCGGGTTCACCCACACGGGCCTGCCGACCACGATCAATCTCGACGACGGCAACCGCAATTTCGAGCGCTGGAGCCCGATCAACAACCGCCTCAGTGCGTTCTGGGAACTGCAGCTGCGGCGCGGCGACTTCGGCCTCATCGCCAGCGGCGCCGGGTTCTACGACTGGGTCGCACAGGGCAAGACCGACCGCATGCAGCCGATCCCGGCCGATCTCAAGGAACGCTACGGCCCCAACACCAATACGGCCGAGTTCAACGAGTTCGTGCAGGGCGCCAAGTACTACAGCGGCGAGCGTACGCGCACGCTGGAAGCTTACGTCTACGGCAACTTTTATCTCACTGACGACATCGCGCTGAACGTGCGACTCGGCAAGCATCTGTTTGCCTTCGGCGAAAGCCTGTTCTTCCCGGGCATCGTCAGCGCGCAGGCGCCCAACGACGCGACCAAGGCCTTCGTGCCGGGCGCCGAGGTCAAGGAAATCCTGCTGCCGGTCAATCAGGTCTCGATGCAGCTGGCGCTGGGATACGGCCTGTCGCTGCTGGGCTATTACCAGCTCGACTACAAGCCGACCGAAGTATTTCCGGTCGGCACCTACTTCTCGGTCGCCGATGTGGTCGGCCCGGGTGCCGAGTTTGCCTATGGCTCCATCAATCCGGCGTTCGCCGACGGCTGTCCCGGTTTGCTCGACACGCCGGCCGGCGACTTCAGCTTCATCTGCAATTTCGGCGGCATTGGCGGTCCGCTGCTGAACGCGCCGCCGACGATCAATGTGCCGCGTCTGGCCGATATTCGGCCGGATGACGATGGCCGCTGGGGCGTCGGTCTGAAGTCGCAGGTGACGCCGAGCACAACGGTGGGCGCCTACTACCTGCGCTATGGCAGCTTCAACCCCACGGTCCAGCTCAACTTGGGCTTTGCGTTCATCGGCTCGGTGGCCGGCGTGGCACTGGATACCGGCTTGCTCAATCAGGTCGTGCCGACCACCTACAACATCAAGTACTTCGACGACATCGAGATGATCGCGGCGAGCTATTCGACGACGCTGCTGGGTCTGAACGTTGCCGGCGAATTCATCTATCGCGATGGCGTCGATGTCTCCGTGGCCGCCGATCTGTCCGGCGTGCGCAGCCCGATCTTCAAGCGCGCCGAGACCTGGCAGTCCAACCTGTCGGCGCTGTACGTCGCCAACCCGAAGTTCTGGTTCTACGACGAGATCGCGATCGTCGGCGAAGCGGCCTATCTGTATGTCGACAAGGTGCTGGAGCCTGTGGAGCGCGAGAATGGCGTGGAGCCGGTGGGCGATGGCCGCGAGCTGTTCTACGACAAGCATGCATGGGCCTATCAGCTGCTGATGCTGCCCAAAGGCCGCAACATCGTGCCGGGCTGGGACATCGGCACGCCGATCGCGTTTGCGCATGCCGCCAACGGCTACGCCTCGACGGCTGGCACCTTCGGGTCGCTGTTTGGCGAGGGCGATCGCCGCATCGGGCTTTCGGTTACGGCGCAGTACCTGCAGAATCTAGAGTTCGCGCTGGGCTACAACTGGTTCCTCGGCAATCCGCGCAAGACGGTCAAGGACAGCCCAATCCCTGCCAACCCGGTTGCCGATCGCGATTACGCTACCTTCACCATCAAATACAACCTCTGAGTCCGTGAGCGCCCGCCCCCCGAATTCCTCCTCAGGAGACGCACAGACCGGTCCCGGCTTCGATCCCGGCGAGTTCCGCAAGGCCCTTGGCTCCTTTGCCACGGGCGTCACCATCATCACCACGCGCGCACCGGACGGCACGCCACTGGGGATGACCGTCAACAGCTTCAACTCGGTGTCGTTGAATCCGCCGCTGGTGCTGTGGAGCATCGCGCACAGCTCGATGAACCTCGAAGCCTTCCGCAAGGCCACACACTGGGCCGTGCACATCCTTAGCACCGAGCAGGAAGAACTCTCTGGACGCTTCGCGCGTCGCGGCGAGGACAAGTTCGCGGGCCTGGAGACCGACACCGGCGCCGACGGCATTCCGCTGCTGCGCGGCTGCACCGCGCGCTTCGAGTGCAAGACCGCCTTCCAGTACGGCGGCGGCGACCACGACATCCTGGTCGGCGAGGTACTAGCCTTCGATCGCAGCGAGACCGCGCCGCTGGTGTTCCACGGCGGCAAGTACGCGCATGCGACACGGCGCGAGCCGATCTCGTCGAAGCCGCGCAGCGCTTACATGGCGGGCAGCTTCAACGAGGATTTCCTCGGCTACCTGCTGGGCCGCAGCCACTTCCAGTTCTTCGGCCAGATCCGTCCGCACCTCGCGGCGGCCGATGGCCTCAACGACGACGAGTTCTACGTGCTGGCCTCGCTGACCTTGCGTCCGGCGACGACCTCGGCGGAACTCGACGCCGGCATGGCGGCGGTGCTCAACCATCCGAGCGCCGGCACCCTGCAGGCGCTGGCCGAGCGTGGCTTGGTCGCGCAACGCGCGGTCGTCGCCGAATCGCCGCTGCCAGAATACGAACTCACCGATCGCGGCCGTACGACCGCGCTGCAGCTGATCTCCGCCGCCAAGGCGGTGGAACTGCGCCTGCTGGAGCGCCTCGGCGCCGAGGACGGCCAGGTGCTGAAGTCGCTGCTCAAGCGCCTGCTCGGCACCGTCGACGCTGGAGCCAGTGCGATCTGGGGTGAGACGCCGAACCTGCCGCCGCCGGGCGCCGGCTGGACCAACTGACGCTGCGTATCCGGCCGCGTCTGCGCGGCTAGAACAGCGGGTACTGGCTGGTCGGGATGCAGTCGATCGGCAGATCGAGGAAGCGGTTGACGCTGTCCATCATCGTCTGCAGGTTTCGCTGGAATTTTTCCTGATCGCCGCGCGCGTCGAAGAACGCCTGCGGATCGGTCATCGCATCCGTCGGGAAACACTCTTCGACGATGCCATCGATCGCCGGCGCATCCGCGCTCAGCGCGCGCACGACGACGTTCTGCACGTACTCGAAGGTGTCCTGCGTCTCGATCGCCACCGGCGTCTGCACGGTTTGCCAGTGCGCGAACCACTGCTCGTGCGTGAGTCGCTGGGGCTTGCGCAGCAGCGCGATCTGCGAGAAGCCCTCGGTACGTGAGCCGGCCCGCGCCGGGTGCTGCGTGTTGTGCATCGGCTGCGATTCGGTGACCAGGTAGCTCGCATGACGCGCACTGTTCGCAGCAACGACGGCGTCGACCGGCGCGCGCAGCGGCGCGTTGGCGCTGTCGAGCCAGACCTGGAGCAGCGCGCCCGGCTGCTCCGGCAGCAGTTTCTGGCGCAGGTTCTGCGCGCTCGCCACCGCGGCGTCGTCGAGATTGAGCCGTGCCGACCGCGCGCCGGCGTTGCGCAGCGCGTCCGGCAGCGAGCGGCGCAGTTGCGCGCTCCAGCTTTCAATGTCGAGCGCGGCGGGGCGCCACAGCAGGTAGATGACCTTTTCCATGTTCGTTTTCTCCTTCGCAAACGAAACGGCCCTGCCGAAGCAGGGCCGTCGGATTTTGCAGCCGCTTACGGCATGTAGGCGCCGCCGTTGGCATCCAGCGCCGCGCCGGTGACGGCGCTGGCGTAGTCGGACACCAGGAACAGCGCGGCGCGCGCGCACTCGTCGTCGGTCGGGATGCGGCGCAGCGGAATCGTGTCGGAGATCTGCTTGGTCAGCGATTCCACCGGCACCTTGTGCTCGCTGGCCTGCCACTCGAAGTAGCCCTGCACCGGCGCGCCCCACATCCAGCCCATGTGGATGCTGTTGACGCGGATGCCGTCGGGGCCGACTTCCTTGGCCAGGTACTTCGCCGAGTTGGCGAGCGCGGCCTTGGACGCGGCATAGCCGGCTTCACCAAGCGGCGGCACCTGACGCGCGGCCATCGTGTTGATCATGACGATCGCGCCGCCGCCCTGGGCCTTCATCTGCGGTAGCACGGCCTGCGTCAGGCGCAGGGTGCCGACCAGGTTGGTGTTGAGCACGGCCGCCCAGCTGTCGAGGTTGGCGGACGAGACGTAGTCCATGTCGCCGTGGAAGAACGCGCTGTTGACCAGTGCGTCGATGCGGCCGAACTGCTTGACCGTCGCCGCCGCGAGCGCCGCGCAGTGCTGCGCGTTGGTGATGTCGGTGACCTGCTTGAGCACCTTGCAGCTCTTGCTGACCTCGGCAATGCGCTTCTCGGCGTCGTCGAGCTTGTCGGCGGAACGCGCGCCGATGGCGACAGCCTTGGCGCCTTCGCGCGCGGCCTCGATCGCGAGCTTCACGCCCAGGCCCGGGCCGATGCCGGAAACGATGACGACCTTGTCCTTCAGCAGCATTGTGTTCTCCTCGTTTTGGTAGTCGGCGCCGCTCAGACGGCGGCCGGGATGTGACGGGCGCGGTATTCCGCGAACAGGCTCTTGAGCTGGTCGGGCGTCAGCCCGAACTGGCTGGTGTCGTACTCGTGCGCGGCGCGGGCGTTGCGCACGTTGGCGTCGAGCCAGCGCTGCATGGCCTGCTCGACCGCTGGCGTGAATTCGATGCCGGCCCAGGCGTAGACGGCACGCACGACCTCGATCGGCTTCTTCACGGTGTCGATGAAGCTGACGTCGAAGAACGGCGCCGGGTTGGCGTCGCGCACCTGCATCGTGTGGCGGAACGCGCGCGACATCAGGTCGCTCCACTCACGGCCGGCGGCGGTCGGATCGACGTCGTTGCTGTAGATGCGCCACAGCGTGTCGAGGAAGCTGGCGATCGACGGGATCGTGTCGACCGGGTCGCGATGCGTCTGGATCACACGCGCCCCGGGGAAGACGTCCAGCAACAGCTTCATGCGCAGCAGGTGGTGCGGCGCCTTCAGCACCCAGCGCTCGGCGGTGATGCCGCGCTGGCGCTTCTGCCACTGCAGGAACTTCAGCATGCGCTTCAGGTACGCATAGGCCGGGCGTTCGTCGACGGTGGCCAGCCAGTCCATATAGCTGGGGATGCAGGCGTAGGTGTTCATCGCCGCGATGAAGCTGTGCTCCATCAGCATCACCTCCTCGTCGGCCTGGTCGGCGTCCATCGGGTGGATGCTGAGCAGCTTCGGCATCGCCTCCACCATGACCTTCACCTCGGCGCGTGCCTGCTCGATGCGCTGGGTCGGTGCCTGCAGCGATTCGCCGGGGAAGGGCACGGGATAGCGCGACTCCCACCACGGCATCGAGTAGAAACGCGGGTCCTGCGACAGGATGCGCTGCAGCAGCGTGGTGCCGGTGCGCGGCAGGCCGACGATGACGATCGGCGCTGCGAGTGATTCGCTCTCGATCTCCGGATGACGCCGGTACCAGTCCTCGATGCCGAGACGGTTGGTCAGCAGTTCCATGACCTTCTGATGCAGCAGGCCGCGACCGAAGTCGGAGAGCTTGGCGTCGTTCTCCAGCGCGTCGCAGAACACCTGCAGGCCCTCGCGGAAGCTCGGGTCGCCGAAGTCGGACAGACCGGTCTTCGCGCGCGCCTCGGCGAGCAGGGTTTCGGGGTCGAAACGGATCGCGGGTGCGGCGCTCATGCAGCGGTTCTCGTGAGTTCGTGGAGTTTGACGACCCGCAGCTCCGGGTCGACGTTTTCGGCGGCGCCGACCCAGCGCAGGCACATCGTGCCGCGATCGTGGCCGGCGGTTTCGAGCCAGTTGGCGACGCCGGGATCGCGGTGCGCGAGCACCAGCGTGACGCTGCCGTCGGCGGCGACCTGCGCGGAGTGCTTGTTGAAGTGCGCGCGGTGGTAGCGGTAGTCCAGAGACTCCATCCACCAGTTGTTGATCTGCAGGTTCCAGAAGCGGCAGTCCGGTATGCGCGGGAAGCGGATCACCAGCGCCTCGTCGGGCTTCAGCTCCCAGTACGAGTGGTAGTAGACGATGTTGGGATCGCCGCCGACGCTCTGGCACAGCTTCTGGTCGGCAATCGGCAGCTGGTTGGGATGCGGCAGGTAGCTCTGCGCCCAGTTCGCGAACAGCGTTGCCGTGCCGTTGACGAAGCGCGCGGTGCTCTGCAGCGAGCGCTGGATGCGCTCGGCGGTCATCGGCGCAGGCTGGTCGTCGCTGCCGCGGCGTTCGATGGTCAGTGCCGCCGGTCGCTCGCTCTTGCGGTCGAGGAAGGTCTGGCGCACCAGCACGGCGTTCGAGTTCGGCTCGATGCGCAGCCAGTGCTTGGCATCCGCGGGCTTCTCGGCGCTAACGACGATCTCGAAGCGGCCTTCGGCGTCGAGTTCCAGATCCTTGCCGTCGACGAAGCCGGTCTGCTCCATCTTGCCGTCGCTTTCGTAGCCGCCTTTCTGCGAGCCGACCGACAGATACGAGACGGTGCCGCGCGTGCCGCGGATCACGTACTCGTTGCGGCCGTTGATGCGCGCCATCAGGTACAGGTTGTCCGGATTGTCGGCGCCGATCTTGCCGGTCTCGTGCGAGGGCATGAAGAACGCCGGGAAGTCCGGGTCGGCGCACTCCAGGTGCATCTCCAGGCCGATGCGCAGCAGGCGCGTCAGGTAGCGCCAGCCTTCGGCGCGGTCCAGTTCGCTGACGGGCGCTTCCGGCCGGAGGATCTGCTGGCCGGCCTGCTTGAGCGCGTCGCAGAATGCTTCCCAGGCGCGGCCCGAGATGACCTCGTCTTGAGCGGCCATGTGCCGCCTCCTCGTCGTTCTTGTGAGGATCAGACAGTAGGCGCGGGGCGGTGAGGCGGCTTCACCTGTTTGCAGTAGCGTCCGCGTGACGGCGCTGACCGGCGGGCTGCGATCAGCGATCAGCGCCTGGCGAGCCGTGCCTGGCGACGAGGGACGGGCGCTGTCGCCGCAGCGCTGCTGTATCCGTCGGCACCCCTGCTGCCATCGGCATCGCCATCGCTACTGCCGACGCCACCCGACAGGGGCTGCCATGCGGCTGCGTGTCACCGGTCGCGCGCGGTGCGCGGATCAGGTCAGCTGCGGAATCGGCAGCGGGTGCGGCACCTCGGCAGCCGAGGCGTGATCGAGCATGCCCAGCGCGATTTCGCGCTCGCCCATGACGATGTGGTCGGCACCATGCTTCTTCAGGTGTTCGACCTCGGCATCCGAATGCGCGCGCGCGATGATCTTCAGTTCGGTGTTGAGCTTGCGTGCCTGTTCGGCGATCTGCGCAGCTTCGAAGCCGTTGGGAATCGCAATGAACAGCCAGCGCGCCTGCTCCAGGTTGGCGGCCTTGATCAGCGCACTTCTGACGCCGTTGCCGGACAGCACCTCCAGCCCCTGGCCCCGCGCGAGTTCGGCAAGCTGATGGCGCTCCTCGATGACCAACGTGGTTTCGCCGGCGCCCACCAGACCCTGCGCGATCATCGAACCGACGCGACCATAGCCGACGACGACCGCGTGCTGGCTCATCGTCACCGGAGCCAGATCCTCGACGACCGTCTTGGGTGCCGACGCCTCAACGGTGGCTTCGGCCGGCGCGGCGGGTGTCGCGGCCGGCGCGGTCGAGGGTGCGGCGGCCTGCGCACGGCGCTTCATCCAGTCGCCGGCGCGGTCCGCGACCATGAAACACATGGGATTGACGAAGATCGAGAGGATCGCGCCGGTGATGATGAGATCGCGACCTTCCGGCGGCAGCAGGCCCAGGCTGATGCCCAGCGCCGCGAGGATGAAGGAGAACTCGCCGATCTGCGCGAGGCTCGCCGAGATCGTCAGCGCGGTTTTCAGCGGATGGCCGAAGGCCAGCACGATCGCCAGCGCGGCCAGCGACTTGCCGACGACGATGATCAGCACCGTCCACAGCACATGCCAGGGTTCGCGCAGCAGGATCGACGGATCGAACAGCATGCCCACCGAGACGAAGAACAGCACTGCGAAGGCATCGCGCAGCGGCAGCGACTCCTCGGCAGCGCGATGGCTCAGTTCGGACTCGTTGAGCACCATGCCGGCGAAGAAGGCGCCGAGCGCGAACGAGACGCTGAACAGCATGGCGGAGCCATAGGCCACGCCGAGGCCGATCGCCAGCACCGACAGGCTGAACAGCTCACGCGAGCCGTTGCGGGCGATGACGTGCAGCAGCCAGGGAATCACGCGCCGGCCCACGACCAGCATCAGTGCGACGAACACCGCGACCTTGCCGAGCGTGATGCCCACGGTCTTGATCACGTCGCCGGCGGACATGGCCTGCGCGCCGTCGCCGTCGGCGCCGAGCAGCCCGGCGAACGTCGGCAGCAGCACCAGCGCCAGCACCATCGCCAGGTCTTCGACGATCAGCCAGCCGACCGCAATGCGGCCGCGCATCGTATCGAGCAGGCGGCGCTCCTCCATCGCGCGCAGCAGCACCACGGTACTGGCGACGGACAGGGCGAGGCCGAAGACGACGCCGGCGCCGGTCGACCAGCCGATCCAGGACGCCAGCCCGATGCCGAGCAGCGTTGCCGCGGCGATCTGCACCACGGCGCCCGGGATCGCGATCGCCTTGACCGACAGCAGATCCTTCAGCGAGAAGTGCATGCCGACGCCGAACATCAGCAGGATCACGCCGATCTCCGCGAGCTCCAGCGCCAGTGCCTGGTCGGCGACGAAGCCGGGCGTGTAGGGGCCCACGAGCACGCCGGCCAGCAGGTAGCCGACCAGCGGCGGGAAGCGCAGGCGGTTGGCGATCGCGCCAAACAGGAAGGCAAGCACGAGGCCGATGACGATGGTGGAGATCAGCGGCGTGTGATGCATGCGTTCGGGCGTCGATCGGCGATGAATGAGCCGTGCGCACCGCGCCGGAGCCGTCGTTGACGCGAGAGGGGGCGGGGGAACACGGGAGCGTCGGCGGAACGCGCCGTCCCTGCCGATGGCTGCAAGAGTACCGGAGCTTGGCGCTCGAGGAAAACCGAGGCCCCCAACGACGACGCGCCGCAGTGCGGCGCGTCGAACGTAAAACGGCGTGTCGTGGTATCCCGGCGTCCGATCAGGCGCCCGGATCCGTTGCGCAGATCACATGCCGCCGAGGCGCTTGACCCAACCGCGCAGCGCCTTGACGCGGCTGGCGAGACCGGCGCTGGCCGAGGTCGGCGGCGGTTCCGGCAGGCGCTCGACTTCATAGCGCTGCGTCAGCTCGGGATGCTGGGCGAGGCGCTGATGCTGCCGCACCGCCGAGGTCACCGCGATCTTGCACTGGCTGTCGTGGATCGGCTTGGTGATGAAGCGATAGATCTGGCCCTGGTTGATCAGCTCGATCGCGCTGCCGGCGTCGGCGCGCTCGGTGAGAATCACCGAGACCAGTTCCGGGTGGTGCTGCTTCAGCGTGCCGATCAGGTTGATGACCGGGTGATCCTGCACGCGGGTGTCGGACACGATGACGCCGATGCGCTCGTGCTCCAGCACGTTGACCGCCTCGTCCATCGAACGGGCACCGTGCACGTGGTAGTCGCCGCCCAGCACCGCCTGGATGCGCGGCGGCACGGCCGGATCGTCATCGACGACCAGCACGCCTGCGGGCTTGCCGGCCGGGCCGGCGGCGGGCGCCGCGGCGCTGCCGTCCGCTGCTCCGCCTTCCGTGGCCGCAGCCGCGGCGGGCGATTCAAGCTTGTCCGCCACCGCCTGGCTGACGCGCGCCGCGCCGACCGCGCGCTGCAGCGTCGTGGTCAGATCGCTGTTGGACCAGGGCTTGTTGACGAAGCGGAAGATCTCGCCGTCGTTGATCGAGCCGATGATCGCCGTCAGATCCGAGTAACCGGTCAAAAGGATGCGCATCGCGTTGGGGTTGAGGTCACGCGCGGCGCGCAGCAGCTCGATGCCGGTCATGCCCGGCATGCGCTGGTCGCTGACGATGACGTCCACGGCTTGCGTCTTCAGCAGCTCCAGCGCCTTCTGGCCGCTGTCGGCGAAGAACAGTTCGTACTGGCCGCGGAACAGCACGCGCATGGTCGTCAGCACGCGCGGCTCGTCATCCACGAACAGGACGCGTGCCTTGACGGCGGTTGGAGTGGTCGTTGCTTCGTTACTCATATCGAACCCCTTGTGATCCCCTCTGCACCGTCAGCCGGCTCAGGCTTCCGCCAGGCTGGCCTTGACGTAGGTCTCGCTCTGCCCACCGTCCGAGCGTTTCTGCTTCAGCGGCAGGTTGATGATGAACTCCGTGCCCTTGCCGGGCGTGGAGCGCACATCGATCGTGCCCCCGTGATCCTGAATGATGCGGTAGACAATGGAAAGCCCCAGGCCGGTGCCCTGGCCGACCGCCTTGGTCGTGAAGAACGGCTCGAAGATGCGCTTGCGCACGTCCTCGGGCATGCCGGAGCCGGTATCCATGACCCGCACCACCACGCCGCCGTTGTCCGGCTTGGCCGAGGTGTGGATGAACAGCTTGCCGTGGTCCTGGATCGCCTGGGCGGCATTCGTGAACAGGTTCAGGAACACCTGGTTGAGCTGCGAGGGCGAGCACTCGATCGGCGGCACCTGGCCGTAGGAGCGGACCACCTCGACGCGGTGCTTGATCTGGCTGTTGGCGATCTTGAGCGCGGCGTCCAGGCCGTCGTTGATGTTGAACACGTCCGAGCGCGAACGGTCCACGCGCGAGAAGTCCTTGAGGCTGCGCACCAGTTCGGCGATCTGCGACAGGCCGTGATCGGCGTCGCCGAGCAGGTTGTCGAGGTCCTCGGCCAGCTCTTCGGTATTGAGCTGCTCGGCGCGCATCTGGGCCTCGGCCAGCGTGTTGGCCACTTCCTCCACATCCGCATGCTCGTCGCCCATCAGGCGCAGGGCCTTGATCTGCGCGGCGCAGAGTTCCTTGATCTCGCGCAGCGAGGTGCGGACGATCTCGGTGTTGCTGCGCGCATAGCCCAGCGGCGTGTTGATCTCGTGCGCCACGCCCGCCACCATCTGGCCGAGCGAGGCCATCTTTTCCGATTGCACCAACTGCGCCTGCGAGGCCTTGACCTCTTCCACGGCCGCCTTGAGATCGCGGGTGCGGCGCTCCACCTTGCCTTCCAGCGTCTGGTTGGCGTGCGAGAGCTTGGCGTAGGCGTGATCGAGCTGGCGGAAGCTGCGCGCCAGGCGCAGGCCCAGCAGCACCATGCCCAGCAGCAGGATCGCGGCGTAGGCCACCAGCCACAGCCGGTACTGGTTGGCGACCGAAACCTTGCTGTTGTGCCAGCTCGTGTAGGCCTGTTCGACGGCCTGCAGCTCCTGCGCGGTCGGACGGCCGAGGAAGTCGGACAGGCGGGCCACCAGTTCCTTCTTGTCGGCGACCACATCGTTGATGCGCAGCGTCAGCGCCGACACGGCCTCGCGGTAGGCGGAAGGCTGATCGCGACCGGCCTCCGTCAGCTCCTTGAGCACGGCCATGATGTTGGCTTCGTTGGTCGGAGCCGGCACCACGCCATAGGCGGTGACCTCGCTGCGCAGCTGGGCCAGCAGGCTGCCGAGGCGCTCGCGCTCGGCAGCGGTGATCTGCGTTCCGGCCTGATCCACCAGCGCGGGGATCGCATCCATGCCGGCGATCAGGCGCTGGTTCACCAGGATGTTGCGCGCCTCGAAATCGAACGCCAGCTCGAACTTGGATTCGATCGTGTTGAGGAACTTGTCCAGCGCGGCGTCGATGGCCGGGTCAAGTCCGCGCAGGGCCGCCGGGCCCTCTTCCAGCGCATTCAGCGCGTCGCCGAGCTGGGCGGTGGTGACGGCGCGCACGTCGGCGACATTGGCCAGCGTGTTGGCGCCCACCTGGGTGACGGCGCGGTTCAGGCCCACATCGAGCGCGTCGGTCACGCGCAGATTGTGCAGGCGCTGCTGATGCACCGTGTTGTCCACGGCCTGCGTCTTGAGCACCAGGAACACGAGGAAACCGATGGCCGCAATCGCCACCAGCGCCAGCCACAGCAGCCGCAACCGTTTCATCCCATAACCCCCATCCACGCTCGCCAATCCCACCGCGCGGATCGCTATCGATCACGCGGCAGACGCGCCCACCGGCAAGAGCCGGCCGTCCGGGGCAGCGGCCACCGTCGTCGTCCACGGTCTGTGCGTGGATGGTCAGGACAGTAGTCCCGGCCGCGACTCGGTGGCGTCATCTATATGTAGTAGGGGCACTTTTAGCCCTTTTGCCGGGGCCTGTGCAAGGGCGTCTCGCCCGAATGAGGGATTCGCCTACAGCCGGGCCTGCGCTCAACTGCCGGCACTGATTCCGAGACCCGAGGAGACCGATATCCCATGGACGCCAGCATCGAGCGCCGCATTCAAGCCCTGGAAGACGCCGAGGCCATTCGCCAGCTCAAATCGCGCTACCTGTTCGCCTGCGACCGAAAGGACCCCAAGGGCATGCGCGCCTGCTTCGCCGACGGCAAGGTCCACATCGACTACGGCGCGGTCGGCACCTTCGACAATGCGGACGCCCTCGTCGCCCTGTACGCCCAGATCGCCTGCCATGAGCACATGGTCGAGATGCACCACGGCGCCAACCCGCAGGTCGAAGTGCTCGGGGCCGACAAGGCGCGCGCCACCTTCAGCCTGCACTACTTCCTGATCAACACCCAGGTGAAGTCCATCACCCAGCTCGCCGGCTACTACGAGGATGAGTACGTGAAGACCGCCGCCGGCTGGAAGATCAGCAGCACCCGCTTCGTCGCCACCTCGACGCTGGCGCTGGACTACACGGACGCGGTGGCCAAGACCCTGTTCGCCGGCAGCAAGCCGCCGCCGATGGGGTGAGGCGAGGCTGCTACAAAGACAAAGGCCCGCGCGAACGGGCCTTTTGCTTTGAGGCGCTTTGGATGGGACCTGGATCGACGCCAAAAACAGCCCGGAGTTCCGGCCTTCGGCGGCCGCTAAAGTCCAACGTTAGAGCCCACTGAAGTCCCTGATAGCATGAAGCATGGAAACCAGATCAACGGACGAGTTCATCGAATCAATCCGGCGCATGCATGAATCGCCTGCGTTACGCGCGATCCGCGATATTGAGCAGTCGGTTAACCTCACAAAGGCGGCTCAATCCGCGACCTTGCAAATGCTTCTGGATTTAGAGCGGACTTCTATGGCAGTGCAGGTACGCCATATTGAGGGATATTCGTTGTTGGATACCTTTGGAGATCTTAATCTTTCTCCTGCAATGAAGTCGATCCGAGATTTTGATCGGCAGGAAAAGCCAATGTTCGGCTCTATCGCCAAAGCGCTCGAGCAGTCTCGCATCGACAAGCTTGTAAACCCGCAAATTGAAGCGGCAGTAGCAGCCTTTGAAAATTCCAATTTATTTAAAGTTGTTGAGAGTTTACGAAAATCAGCTTCGTTCCGGGCTATTGATCAACTCGCTGAAACCCTTGCGACCGGGCATCTCGGTCCACTGACTTTAGGAAGCGCCTTCGATGAGGTGCTTCGCACATACCGTGGCATTGAAGATACGGATTGCTTCGGTTCGCTTGATGGGCTAGCTGATGATGTTGTAGCTCGCGTCAAAGCATCTCCTTCAGGGAGGCTAAGCAAAGAGTTTTACTTATCTCTACTCATATCGCTGGTTCTATTTCTACTCTCGCAAGCCAGTTCAGTCGAGAGCGAGGAGAGAATTATAAATCGCATCGACCAAATGCAAGAAGTGGTCCTTGCGGAGCTTGAAAAAATTGAGCGAGAGGAAGCTAATGAAACTTTCTATGTTGTGCTGCGGCCTCTTCGGCTTCGCGGAGGTCCAAGCATGGCAACCGAAACTATCACAGTGTTGCCACCAAACCTGAAAGTGCGGTTAGTAGAACGGGCTGGGAAATGGATAAAAATTGAATATTTCGACTACCCAAGCAATGAGTATGTTGTCGGCTGGTCATTCAAGAAATACCTAAAAATCCTCAATCCCAAAGGTTCGAGGCGTGAGCCCTAACAACACGCTGCAGGTGACGTGCCCGCCACCGCTTCGCGCTGGCAGGTATGCGGCTTGGCCGGGGGTTTAGCTGACAAAGAATGATGGCAACTCTCCAGCTTCTTGCGGTCCTCTCAGGCGGCGGCATCTATATCGCAGCGCTTTGGCTTTACAGCGAGCCGCCACGGTGGCGTCAATACATCCTTTGCGTGGGCTTTTGCCTACTACTTCTTTCATTGACCATGTTCGGCTTCGTATACGGCTACTGCTGGAGCCAAACGGAGCTTCTTCAGTCTTCCGTGTTCACATGCACCTTCTTAGACGCAATTACTTTTCAAAAATTGGGGCGAATGAAGTTGCTTGTGGTCGCCTTCGGTGCAATCGCGTTTTTTGTAGGTGGAGTTCTGGCAGTGGGCCACGGCGTCCTGGGAAAAATGCGAACAGCGTTTGGAGGGAAGCATGTCAGATAACCCACGCAGTCATCCAAGGTCCCACTCGTTTCGCTCGCGTTTTGGCACTGTAAGCGCTAGGCGTTATGTCTGGGCCACGTATACCGCTGCTGCTGCGTCATGGATCACAACGGCTGTTTTCTCAAGCTGGTTCTTTGAGCTCACGCGACTACACGTCTACTCGGGCTTAGCCCTCGCTAGCATCGCCTGGCTATTCGCTTTGGTTTTGGCGTGGCCAATTCATTGTTCTGCTTGCGGCCGTAGACCATTCCCTTTTTTGAGCAGAGTCGGTGACAAAGCCAATGTCGCAGCAGTGCTTCAGCAGTACTGGCCGTCACATGTGAGTTCCATGCGAGGCCCGATATGCCCTTTCTGCCAGGTCTCTATCCCGAGGCTATGAAGCCCCGCCTGGCTGGTAGCGATATATTTAGCTGTGTAGCCAAAGGCCCGCTCGCGCGGGCCTCGTCGGTTCTACAGTTCAGCTGAGCGACCCTCAGATTTCGACCATCTCGAAATCCGCCTTGGAGGCGCCGCAGTCCGGGCAGGTCCAGTCCGCCGGCACGTCTTCCCAGCGCGTGCCGGCGGCGATGCCGTCCGCCGGCCAGCCTTCGGACTCGTCGTAGACGGTGCCGCAGCCGGCGCACTGCCATCGCTTGAAGCTCACGGCTCAGGCCTGCAGCGCCACGAAATCCGGCTTTTCGCGCACGGCGCAGTCCGGGCAGGCCCAGGATTGCGGGATGCGTGCCCACGGTGTGCCGGCGGGGAAGCCTTCGTGCGGGCAGCCCTGGGCTTCGTCGTAGATGAAACCGCAGTCCGTGCACTGGTAGCGCGCGGTCGGGGCGGTGGCGGCCGGCACCGGCGTGTGGCCGCCGGGGAACACCGATGGATTGCCGTCGCCCAGCGGAGCCTGGTGCCAGCGCTTCATCAGCGCCTCGCGCTTCGGCGGGTAGAGGTTGGCCTGGGTCAGGTCGCCCTGGTGGTGGGCGGCGACCCGCGGGTCCATCTGCCGGAACCACAGCCAGGGGATGTAGGCCGGGATCAGCATGGAGGCGTAGCCGGACGGCAGCTGCGGGCTTTCGTCAAAGTGGCGCAGGGCCTGGAAGCGGCGCGTCGGGTTGGCGTGGTGATCCGAGTGGCGCTGCAGCTGGTACAGGAACAGGTTGGTGACGATGTGGTTGCTGTTCCACGAGTGCTTGGGCTGGCAGCGCTCGTAGCGGCCGTCCGCACCCTTCTTGCGTAGCAGTCCGTAATGTTCGATGTAGTTGATGACTTCCAGCAGCGAGGCGCCGAACGCGGCCTGCAGCAGCAGGAAGGGCAGCACGCCGACGCCGAGCATGGCGACGATGCCACCGAAGAACACGACCGTCATTGCCCAGGCCTGCAGGTTGTCGTTGTCCAGGCTCCACACCGACTTGCCGTTGCGCGCCAGGCGTTCCTTCTCGATGTTCCAGGCCGAACGGATGCTGCCGATCACGGTGCGCGGCAGGAAGGCCCAGAAGGTTTCGCCCATCTTGGAGCTGGCCGGGTCGTGCGGCGTGGCCACGTTCTTGTGGTGGCCGCGCGCATGTTCCACATAGAAGTGACCGTAGGCCACCGGCGCCAGCGTCAGCTTGGCGAGCCAGCGGTCCAGCGATTCCTTCTTGTGGCCGAGTTCATGCGCGGTGTTGATGGCGATGCCGTTGATCGTGCCGACGGTGAAGATCAGGCCAGCGATCTGCCAGCCGGAGAGACCGCCCTGCGCGATCAGCCAGGCGCCGTAGACGGTCGCCAGGAACTGGGCCGGGATGTAGGCGTAGACGATGACGCGGTAGTAGGTGTCGCGTTCCAGGCCTGCGACGGCGGATTCCGGCGGGTTGCTGTTGTCTTCGCCGATCAGCCAGTCCAGCAGCGGGATCAGGCCGTAGACCAGGATCGGGCCGCCCCAGGCGAGCCAGGTCCAGCCGCTGAGGTGGAACAGGACCATCGCGGACAGGGCCAGCACCGGCACCATCGGGCTTAGCAGCCACAGGTAGCGTTTGGCGTCGGTCCAGGCGCTGTCTTGCGCCGTATTGAGGGTTGTCGTCGTCATCGTGTCCTCCAGCGATGCGTCGCCGCGCAGGCCGCGGTGGCCGCTCCCGGTTTACGTCCGGGGCGGTGCTATAGTCAACGCCATCGGGTGCAGTCGGAATCGTTGCTGCACCGCAAAACCATGGCAAAACGCCGGGACCTGCGCAGAACACCGCCGGGGATGCGTGAAACGCCGGACACGAGCCTCAACGCCAGTTCCATCCGCCGCGCCGATCGTCTCGCATGGACACGCTCAGCCTGATGCTGGACGACATCCGCCTCAGCGGCGCGGTGTTTCGTGAAACCCAGCTCGCCGCGCCCTGGGCGTTGCGCCTGCAAACCCCCGGCCTCACGGCGTTTCATATCGTGGCGCGCGGTCAGGCGTGGCTGCTGCGGGCCGGTGCTGAGCCGCTGCACCTGCAGGCCGGCGACATCGTACTGCTGCCGGACGGGCTCGAACACCGCGTGCAGGATGAACCCACTTCCGTTGCTGCCGCGCTGGATCTGGCGCCGGTGCTGAGCGGCGGGCAGGACGGGCCGCTGCGCTCGGGCGGGCAGGGCGCGTCGGCGGCCCTGCTGAGCGGGCACTTTCGGTTCGACATCAATCTGGCGCGGCCGCTGATTGCGGCGCTGCCGCCGGTGATGCATCTGCGCAGCGCGGCCGGCACGCCGGCGGCGTGGCTGCGCATCGGCCTGGAGTTCATTGCCGTGGAAGCCGGGCGCGTGCTGCCGGGCCAGCAGGTCATCATCAATCGCGTTGCCGACATCCTGCTGGTGGAAATGCTGCGCGATCACGTCGAGAACCTGCCGGAAGGCACCGGCAACTGGCTGCTGGCGTTGCGCGACCGCGCGCTGTCTTCGGTGCTGGCGGCGATGCATGGCGACCCGGCGCGGGACTGGACGGTGCTGGAGCTGGCCGAGATCGCGCGGCTGTCGCGCTCGGCGTTCGCCGACCGCTTCGGGCAGGTGCTCGGACGGCCGCCGCTGTCGTATCTCACCGAACACCGCATGCGTCTGGCCGCCTGGAAGCTGGCGCACACACGCCTGTCGATCGCGCAGGTGGCCGAGCAGGTCGGTTATGGCTCGGAAACGGCGTTTAGCCAGGCGTTCAAGCGCCAGTACGGCGAGCCGCCGTCCAGGCGCCGCTCGGCCGCCGGCTGAGGGGCGGCAAGGCGGCGCGACCCAGCTGCCTGCAGGTGCGCCGGGCGGTCATCGGGCTGCAGTAGAATCCGCCGCCCTTTCCCACCGAGACTCCGTGCTATGTCGTCGCCGACTCCGCCCGCGCCCAAGACGCTGGGCCCGTTGCCGTCGTTGATCTTCTCCTCGCGCTGGCTGCAGTTGCCGCTCTATCTCGGCCTGATCGTGGCCCAGGGTGTTTACGTGGTGCTGTTCGTCAAGGAACTCACGCACCTGATCCAAGGCGCGTTCGAGCTGAACGAGTACCAGATCATGCTGATCGTGCTCGGCCTGATCGACGTGGTGATGATTTCAAACCTGCTGATGATGGTGATCGTCGGCGGTTACGAGACCTTCGTCTCACGCCTGCGGCTGGAGCATCATCCGGATCAGCCGGAGTGGCTGAGCCACGTCAACGCCTCAGTGCTCAAGGTCAAGCTGGCGATGGCGATCATCGGCATCTCCTCGATCCATCTGCTCAAGACCTTCATCGAGGCCGGCTCGATCGGCACGCTGCCGCTGTGCTCGACCGTCGCCGCCGGCGTGAAGTGCACCAACACGACCGAGGCTGGCGTGATGTGGCAGACGATCATCCACATGGCGTTCATCGCCTCGGCCATTGGCATCGCCTGGACCGACCGTCTCATGCAGGGCGGCAGCGGCGCGGTGAAGCCCCGGCACTGAAGCCGGCGACGGGCGTGGCCCGTTGCGAGAACGCTGAAAGCGCTGAAAGTGAAACAGGGGTCGCCCGCGAGGGCGGCCCCTGTTTTCGTATCGGTGTCGCTGTGGGGGCGGTTCAGTACGGCGCGGGTTTGCTCGCGGTGGATTTGCTCGCGGTGGGCGCTGCTGTGGGCGTGTCCGCCGGTTGCAGTTCGGCTTCCAGATCATGCGCGCGCTTGATCACGTACTGATGCAGCGCCTCGACGTACGGCGGCGGCAGCAGGTCGGAAAAGATCGGCATGCCGCGCCGCGCGTACGCGCCGGCGAGGATGCCGGCGAAGATCTGGTGCTTTTCCGGCGTCAGGTAGCGCAGGTCCGGCAGCACGGTGCCGCCCACCGCGTTGAAGCCGTGGCAGACGCTGCAATAGCCGTTGTAGAGCATGCGGCCCAGCGCCAGCGTCTGCGCGTCGGCGGTGACCGGCGGCGGCTTGGGTAGCGGCATCGGGTCCTGTTTCGGTGCCGGCAGTTTCGATTTGCCGCCGAGCTTGTAGGTCAGGATGCGCGCTTCCGGCCGCACCTTGGCGCGGTCGGAGAACGAGCCGGCGAGCGCGAACGCGCCGCCCCAGCCGGCCATGAAGGTCACGTACTGCTCGCCGTTCACGGTGTACGTCACCGGGCCAGCCATGACGCCGGTGTTGGCCGGCGACTCCCAGAGCTTCTTGCCGCTGTCCGCGGCGTAGGCCACCGCGCGGCCGTCGGCGGTGCCCTGGAACACGAGATTGCCGGCGGTGGTCAGCGTGCCGCCGTTCCAGATCGTGACGTAGTCCTGCGACCAGCGGGCCTTCTGTGCGACCGGGTCCCAGGCCAGCAGCCGGCCCTTGTGGGCGTCGGCGACCTGCTGCAGGCCGTCGGCGTCTTCCGGAATGTCGAAGGGCTGTGCGCCGACGTTGAACACGCCGCCGCGCACGTACTTCGCGTTGTTGTCCGGCGCCAGCATGATCATCGTTTCCTGCATCGGGATGTAGACCAGTCCCGTCTTCGGGTTGAACGACATCGGCTGCCAGTTGTGCGCGCCGAACGGCGAGGGGAAGACCAGGCGCGCTTCCTTCGTCCAGTCGGCCTCCGGATTCTCCACCGGGCGCCCGGTCTTCAGGTCCACGTGGCTGGCCCAGTTGGCGGGCGCGAATTTCTCGGCCGACAGCAGTTCGCCGGTTTCGCGATCCAGCACGTAGAAGAACGCGTTCTTCGGTGCCTGCATCAGCACCTTGCGGGTTTTGCCGTTGATCGGCAGGTCCGCCAGGATCAGGTGCTGGGTGGCGGTGTAGTCCCAGGTATCGCCGGGCGTGGTCTGGTAATGCCAGACGTAGTCGCCGGTATCGGGCTTCAGCGCGACGATCGAGGACAGGAAGAGATTGTCGCCGCCGCCGGGGCTGCGCACCTGACGGTTCCACATCGAGCCGTTGCCGGTGCCTATGTAGAGCAGGTCCAGTTCCGCGTCGTAGGCCATGGAATCCCAGACCGTGCCGCCGCCGCCCTGCCTGGCGTAGGCATCGCCGCGCCAGGTCTTGCGCGCCATCTCCATGGCCTGGTTCTCCGGCGGCTGCTTCGGATCGCCGGGTACGGTGAAGAAGCGCCACGCCAGCTTGCCGGTGTCGGCGTCGTAGGCGGAAACGTAACCGCGCACGCCCATCTCGGCGCCGCCGTTGCCGATGATGACGCGGCCCTTGACGATGCGCGGCGCGCCGGTGATCGTGTAGCTGCGCGTGCGGTCGATGACCGTGTCGATCGCCCAGGCCTGCTTGCCGGTGGCGGCATCGAGCGCGATCAGGCGGCCGTCGAAGCTGCCGACGTAGACCTTGCCCTTCCACACCGCCACGCCGCGGTTGACCACATCGCAGCAGCCATCGCCGGCGCGCTCGCGCGGCACTTCGGGGTCGTACTTCCACAGCAGCTGGCCGCTGCGCGCGTCGAGCGCGTAGACGATGCTGAAGGCGCCGGTCGTGTACATGACACCGTCGACGACGATCGGCGTGGCCTCGACGCCGCGGTCGACGTCGAGCTTGTAGTGCCAGGCGAGGCCGAGCTTGCCGACGTTGCCGGCGTCGATCTTCGTCAGCGGGCTATAGCGCTGTTCATCGTAGGTGCGGCCGTGCGTCATCCAGTTGCCGGGTTCGCGATCGGCGGCGAGCAGGCGCGCGGCATCGACCTGCGCGGTCGGCTTGTCGGCGGAAGCCGCGGCGACAGCCGCGATGTTCGACAGACCGGCGACAGCACCGATCACCAGGGCGGCGACCGCCCAACGGGTAGGGATGGCCACGGTGCATGCTCCTCTTGTTTTCGGTATGCGGCCTAGCATCGCGCAGCCGTTGCGGGATTGCCATCGCGGCCCGGGCGAGCCTGCCGCCGACCCGCCGCTGAATCGTTGCGCGTGTGGGCTGGCATGTCGCCGCTTACAGGACTAGGCTGAACGCTCGCCACGCCGCAGGGATCGCTCCCGCCGATGCCACCGTGGCGATGGCAGCGTCGCGGGCGGCCCGCCGGTGTGGTGGCTTTCCACCCGAACCGGAGCGCCCGCATGAACACGCCCCCCGCTGTCGCCGCCGATACCCTGTCGCTGCTCAACCGCCTGATCGTGGCCGAGAAGAACGGCGAGAACGCCCTGCGCGCCGCCGCCGAAGAGGCCTGGCACGCCGATTTTGAAGCAGTCGTTGATGACCTATTCGCACTTCTTCGGCGATGCCGCCCGCGACCTGCAACGCACGGTCGTGGCGCTGGGCGGTACGCCGCGCGAGCGCGGCAGTTTCGATACCACCTTGCATTGCACCTGGATGCATCTGCGGGCCGTGGCGCTGGGCCGCGACGAGGCTGCGATCCTGGACGATGTCCAGCGCGACGAGACCGAGGCCGAGCAGTTGCTGGCCGATGCCTTGCGCATGTCGCTGCCGATAGAGGTGCGCGGCTTGCTGGAACGCCAGCACGAGTGGGTGCGACGTCACCACGACACCGTGCAGTCGCTGCGCACGCGCCGACCGTCGCGTCACTGAGCGGATTTGCGCCTCAGGCTTGTTCCCGCAGGCGCAGCGCGCTGTCGAAACGGCGTGGCTGGCCGTTCAGCGGATCGACGAACTGCAGCGAGCGCGCCAGCAGTTGCAGCGGCGGTGATGCGCTGTCGTCCAGGCGTGGCCGCAGCTCGGGATAGTAGGGATCGTGCAGGATCGGCGCGCCCAGCGCGGCCATGTGGACGCGCAACTGATGCTTGCGCCCCGTCAGCGGCTGCAGGCGATACAGGTCGACAGCGCCGCGGGCTTCTATTCGTTCGATCCGGGTTTCGCTGTTGGCCTCGCCCTCGACCTCGCGCATGCGGAAGAAAGTTGCCGTATCGCGCACGATGCGGCTGCGGCGCAGCAGTGGCCAGGTCTGCAGCGGCAGGGGTGGCGCCAGGGCTTCGTAGGTCTTTTCGATCGCGCGTTGCGGGAACAGGGCCTGGTAGGCGGCGCGGCTGTCGGCGCGGATCGAGAACAGCACCAGACCGGCGGTGTCGCGGTCGATGCGATGCAGCGGCACCAGATCGTCGAGGCCGGTCTGCCGCTTGAGGCGCACCAGCAGGGTTTCCTGTACGTAGCGCCCGGCCGGCATCACCGGCAGGCCGTGCGGCTTGTCGGCGACCAGCAGGTGCGTGTCCCGGTGCAGCACGCGGGCGTCGCCTGCGATCGGCGTTTCCGCTGGCAGTTCGCGGTAGTAGTGGATGCGTGCGCCAGCGCGATAGGCGGCGTCCGCTGCCAGCGCGTGACCGTCTTCGTCGAGGATCAGCCCGCGCGCGAAGCGCGAGCGCCATTGCGCCGCGGGAATCGCATCGAAGTGCTGGATCAGGAATTCGAGCAGGCTGGGCCAGTGGCCGGGCGGAAGCTGCAGGCTGCTGGGGCCGACGCCATCACGCGACGGCGGGCGGGCATCGGTCACGGACGGGATTCGCGTTGGGGGTTGAGGCCCAGTATGCCGCGACGCATCGCTGCGGTCGCGGCGGCGCGCGATCAGACGGGCGGTGCGATCTCGACCACGAGACCGGAGAGTTCCGCGCTGACCGGTACCTGGCAGGACAGGCGCGAGCAGGGGCGCAACGGCACCAGTTCACCGATGGCTTCCAGCATCGCCGCCTCGTCGTCACTCTTCGGCGGCAGGCGCTCCGCCCAGGCCGGATCGACATAGACGTGGCAGGTGCCGCAGGACATCGCGCCGCCGCAGGTGCCGTCGATGCCGGTGTTGGCGTCGCGCAGGCTTTCCATCAATGCGATGCCGTCGGCCGCGTCGATCTCGCGCGTTGCGCCGTCCCGGTCCGTTACCTTGACTACCGCCATCGTCCTTCGCTCCGCGCCTTTCGACGCTTGAAAATAGGCGCGCCCGTGTCGCGGGGCGACACGGGCGCGCGGTGACCCGATCCAATCAGATCTTGGCCAGCGTCGCCTCGTCGGCGGCCGGGTAGAACTGCTTGAACCACTTGCGGAACTGCAGCACCGGGCCGTCGCCGTCGCACAGCAGCGGGTTGGGGCGGTACTTCTTGTTGTTCCAGACGACGAAGTCGACGCTCTCGAAGCCCGCGCTTTCCTCGCCCTCGGCGGCACCGATCATGTGATCGATGACCTTGCGCGAGGCGTGCAGCTCCGGCGTGCCTTCGGCGTAATCGACGTGACGGAACGACATGTTCATCTGCGTCTTCTCGGCGCTGATCGGCACCGAGTACGAGATCATCGTCGCGGTGATGCCGTGCTGGTTGAAGCGCATGACGTTGAGGCCGGGGCCGTAGGCGGTGCCGACGATGTAGCCCTTGCCGATGTCCAGATGCATGATCGGGCCGTCATAGGTCGCGTCCACCGGCGGGATGCCCGGGGCACCGTGCAGGAACTTCAGGTGCGCGGTATCGACGCCGTTCTCGGCGATTTCCTGGATGCAGGTGTCGGCAGTCCAGCTGCCGCGACGCGAGCCGGTGTAGCCGGTCGGGTCTTCCATCTCCGGGATGTACGGCAGCTCGAAGCTCGGCGGCTCGCACTGCGGGTGATACCAGGCCCACATCAGGCCGTACTTCTCGACCATCGGCAGCGTGCGCAGGATCGCCTGCTTCTTGACGATCGGCGGCGTGATCTTGGCGTAGGGGATGTTCTTGCACCAGCCTTCGGTGTCGTATTCCCAGTGGTGGAACGGGCAGCGCAGATGTTCGCCGCAGACCTTGCCGCCGTGGCCCATGTGGGCGCCCAGATGCGGGCAGTACGGATCGCTCATGCCGACCTTGCCGGATTCGGTGCGGAACAGCACCCACTCCTGGCCAAAGACCTGCACATTGCGCAGCTCGCCGGCCTTCAGCGTGTCCGAGTAGTCGATGAAGAACCAGCCCGTGGGAATCGGGAACGGGCAACGTTCCAGCGTCTGCGATTCGAGTAAGACTTTAAGATTGATGGCACCCATTGCAACGCGTCCTCCGACTTGCTTTCGGCAGATGGCTCATGGCTGTCGAGCATGAGCAAGTAGGCGCTCATGGTGGCGACTCGTGCGGCGGTCGTCATAGTCCATTGGGATGAAGGCGGACCCCCGCGTCCGGGGGGCGTCGGCTTGCGTAGAGGGGGAAAGGTCTGCACATTGGTGCGGACCGTGCCGGCGACACCTTCAGGGCGGGGCGCGGCGATCAGGGGAGCGGGTGAAATCCAGCGAATACGCCAGCGCGGACGGTGACGCGCCGGCTCCGGCGGCCGTGGGTTCGGCCGATTGGGGCGTGTCGGCCGATCTGCGTAAGCAGGAACTGAGCGCGGACGAGATCCAGGCCTTGAGCCAGGTATCGGCCGCGCGCAGCCGTGCCTATCGTTTCTCGTCCAGGCTGGAGCGCGAGTTCCAGGGCCATGAGCGCGAAGCGAGCCGGCCCACCCGCATCGGTCTGTCGCTGATTCCGGTGGTGACCTTCGGCACTGCGCCGCTGTGGCAATCCTTCATTGCCGACTCGCCGGACTCGATGCTGTCGATGTTGTGGTTGATCGAGTGGGGCGTGATGGTGCCGCTATTCCTGGCCATCACCTGGGCGCAATGGCGCCATGTCACCTCGCAGCTCAGCGAGCTGGTGCTGATCGTCGGATTTCTGTTGCTAGTCGGCGCGGTCGAGTTCATCCGCTATCGCGGTGCGGCGTTGGGTCACCATGTCGAGCCCTATCTGACCGTCGCCATCCCGGTCGGTGTCGTGACGCTCGCGCATCTGAGTATCCTGCGTAGCGTCGGGTTCATCGCGGCGTACGGCATTGTCATTCTGGCGCGATACGTCTTTGACCCGTCCGGCGTGCTGGAGCGCGGACCTCAGGAGTGGGTGCTGGAGACGCTGCTGCTCGGCACCGCCTTGCTGAGTGCGATCGGCTCGAAGATCGCCTCGCGGCGGCAGTGGGCGACGCGGCGCCTGCTGGAGATGATGGTGTACCGCGATCCGCTGACCGGCCTCGCCAACCGGCGGGCGCTGGAGGAGCGCTACGAGATCGCGCGGCGCGCGGTTTACCGGGGTGAACGCCGCCGTCTGTTCTTCGCGTTGATCGACATGGACTGGTTCAAGCGGGTCAACGACGTCTACGGCCACGAATACGGTGACGGCGTGCTGGCGGAAACCGGCCTGGTATTCGCGCAGTTCGCGCGTCGGCCCCTGGATCTGGCGGTGCGCCTCGGCGGCGACGAGTTCGCGCTGCTGCTGTACGACTGCGACCTGGCGCGCGGTCGCGAGCGGGTCGAGGAACTGCTGCTGGCGATCCGCGACCTGCAGATCGATCACCGCGACAACCGCGGCGGCGTCGTCACCTGTAGCGCCGGCGGTATCGCTGTGGGGCCGGAACAGGATCTGCCGGATGCCTATCGCGCCGCCGACGTTTGCCTGTATCGGGCCAAGCACGCCGGTCGCGATTGCCTGGTGGCCGAACAGCTGGAGTGACGGCGCCGACCGTTTCAGCTCAGGCGGATACCGGATCGGCGGTCGCCAAGTTCAGCGGGGCCTTTGTTCAAGATGCGACGCCGCAGGCGATGCGCGCGCCGCCGCCGCCGAGTTGCTGCGGATGGTCGGCGTGATTGTCGCCGCCGGCATGCACCATCAGCGCGCGCCCTTTGAGATCGGCCAGTTTCAGGCGTGGTGCCAGCACCGGCTGTTCCGCCTTGCCCCCGGCATCCACGAACAGGGCCGGGAGGTCGCCGAGATGGCCGTCGCCCCAGGGTGTGCCGTGCTTGCCGGTCTTCTTCGGATCGTAGTGACCGCCCGCCGCTTCGGCGGCGGACATGTGGCCGTCCTTCATCGCCGAACTGCAGTCGGCGTTGGTGTGCAGGTGGAAGCCATGCAAACCGGGCGGCAGGTCGCGCAGTTGCGGGGTGAAGACCACGCCGTAGCGAGTCTGCTCCGCGGCGACGGTGCCGATGGCGTTGGTGACGCCTTGTTCGTTGACGATGTGCATCGGGATGCGCGTGGCGCCTTGCGCCGAGCAGGCCAGCAGCAAGGTCGTTAAGCCCAGGCTCAAACCGGTAGCGTTCAGAGTCTTCATGGCAAGCTCCAGGTGGCGGGTGGCAGACCGCGATGTTGCGCGCCATCACCCGCCTCGCGCCTGAATGCGGAAAAGGCGTGTCGACATCGAGCGCGTGCACTCATGAGCATGAACAAGACGATATGAACTGGACCGATAACCTGATCGACTCGCCCGAAGGCATCGCCGCGATGCTGGCGAAGGTGCGTCGTATCGCGGTGCTGGGCATCAAGACCGAGGCGCAGCGGTCGCAGCCGGCGTTCTATGTGCCCGAGTATCTGGTCGAAGCGGGGCTGGAGGTCGTGCCGGTCCCGGTGTATTACCCGGACGTGCAGGAGATCCTGGGGCGTCGCGTCTACCGCCGGCTCACGGACATTCCCGGCCCCATCGATCTGGTCGATGTGTTTCGACGTGCGAGTGATCTGCCGCAGCATGTTGATGATCTGCTGGCCGCGCGGCCGACGGCGGTCTGGCTCCAGCTCGGCATCCGCGACGATGCGGTCGCGGAGCGTTTGGCGCGTGCCGGTATCCAGGTCGTGCAGGATCGCTGCCTGATGGTTGACCATCGCCGGTTCGTCCGCAGGTGAGGTGCGCCGCGTCCTAGAATGGCGTGCACAGGTGGCGCGGGTACGTGATGCGTCGCCGCAAGCATCCCCTCAGGAGTTCAACACGATGGAACATCGTCAGCTCGGCCGTTCCGGCCTCAAGGTCCCCGTTCTCAGCCTCGGCACCGGTACGTTCGGCGGCCGCGGCAGCATGTTCAGCAAATGGGGTACGACCGATGTGGCCGAAGCGACGCGGCTGGTCGATGTCTGCCTCGATCACGGCCTGAATTTCTTCGATACCGCCGATATCTACTCTGCCGGAGCGTCGGAGGAAATTCTCGGCCAGGCGCTCAAGGGGCGCCGCGACGACGTGCTGATCGCCACCAAGGCGACGTTCACCACCGGCAAGGGGCCGAACGACAAGGGTTCATCACGTCACCATCTGATCAAGGCCTGCGAGGCCAGCCTCAAGCGCCTGGGGACGGATTATCTCGACCTGTACTTCATGCACGCCTTTGATGCGCTGACGCCGATGGAAGAGGTGCTGGGCGCGCTCGACGCGCTCGTGCGCGCGGGCAAGATTCGGTACATCGGCTGCTCCAACTTTTCCGGCTGGCAGGTGATGAAGGCGCTGGCGACGTCGGAGCGCTATGGCCTCGGCCGCTACGTGAGCTACCAGGGCTACTACTCGCTGATCGGCCGCGACTACGAATGGGAACTGATGCCGCTGGCCCTGGATCAGGGCCTGGGCACGATGGTGTGGAGCCCGCTCGGCTGGGGACGGCTGACCGGCAAGATCCGGCGCGGTCAGGTTGGCGACGGTCGCATCGCGCAGGGCGGTGACGTGGGCGGACCGATCGTCGAGGATGAGTACCTGTTCAAGGTGGTCGATGCGCTCGACGCGGTGGCCGGCGAAACCGGCAAGACGGTGGCGCAGGTGGCGCTGAACTGGCTGCTGCAGCGGCCCAGCGTCAGCAACATCGTCATCGGTGCGCGCAACGAGCAGCAGCTGCTGCAGAACCTGGGCGCGCTGGGCTGGAATCTGACGACGGCGCAGGTACAGACGCTCGATGCCGCCAGTCAGCGGGTGCCGACGTATCCGTACTGGCATCAGCGCGACTTCGACGAGCGCAATCCCAAGCCGACGCAGTGGTGAGCGCGATGTCCGGTGCGCGGCCCGCGGTGCCGCGATGGAGCCTGCGATGAGTCGCGTCGTGCTGATCACCGGCGCGTCCTCCGGCCTCGGGCGTGCCTGCGCCGAGGCGTTCGTTGCGGCGGGCCATCGCGTCTACGCCGCCAGCCGCAGACCGCCAGCCGATCTGGCCGGCTGCGTGCCGCTGGCGATGGATGTGGATCGCGAGGAGTCGGTGAACGCGGCGATCGCGCAGCTGCTGTCGGCTGAACCGCGGCTCGACGCCGTGATTCAGTGCGCCGGTTTCGGCATCGCCGGGGCGATCGAGGATACGAGAGACGACGAAGCGCGCGCGCAGTTCGAGACCAACTTTTTCGGTGCGACCCGTGTGGTGCGCGCCGTGCTGCCGCGCCTGCGGGCGCAGGGCGAGGGCCTGATCCTCAACGTCGGCTCGCTGGTCACGCAACTGCCGGTGCCGTTCCAGGCCTACTACAGCGCCAGCAAGGCGGCGCTGGAGTGCTATGCCGAAGCGCTGCGTTTCGAGGTTGCGCCGTTCGGTGTCCGCGTTGCCTGTATCGAGCCCGGCAACTTCGCCACCGGATTTACCGCGCAGCGCCGCCGCGTTCGAGGCTGGACGGTGCAGTCGCCGTATGCGGTGCGCAGTGAATCCTCGGTGTCCTGGATGGAGCAGGACGAGCAAAACGGCATGCCGCCCGCGCGCTTCGCCGCGCAGGTGCTGCGCATCGTCGAGCGCGACGACCGCCGCTTCCGGCATCTGGCACTGGCGCCGATCGAGCACGCGGGCTTGTGGCTGCGCCGGCTGCTGCCGTTTGCGTGGTACGAGCGATTGTTCCGGCACCTGTTTCACGTCGCCTGATAAGGTAGGCGGAGCCTTGGGGGAATCATGAAAAGAACCGGAAAGCGCTACCGGCCCGGCCGTGCGGCGAGCGACTACGACGTCATCGTCATCGGCTCGGGCATCGGCGGGCTGTGCAGCGCCGCGCTGTTGTCCAAGCTCGGCAGCAAGGTCTGCGTGCTGGAGCAGCACTACACGGCCGGCGGCTTCACGCACTCCTACGAGCGCGAAGGCTACGAGTGGGACGTCGGCGTGCACTACGTCGGCGAGGTACACAAGCCGCACGCGGCGCTGCGCCGCATCTTCGACGTGATCTCCGACGGCCAGCTGAAATGGGCGGAGATGGACCGCGTCTACGACCGCATCATCGTCGGCGGTCGCCGCTACGATTTCGTCGCCGGGCGCGACAACTTCGCCGCGGAACTGAAGAAGCACTTCCCGGACGAGGCGGCGGCGATTGACGCCTACATCGACACCGTGATGCGCGTTGCGCGCAGCATGAAGACCTACTTTGCTGGCCAGGCGATGCCGCCGCTGATGGCGCGCATGTACGAAAAGGTGCGGCCGTTCCGCGTGCCGCGCGAATGCTTCATGTCCACGCGCGAGGTGATGGAGGCGCTGACCCAGAACCAGGAACTGATCGCGGTGCTGACCGGGCAGTGGGGCGACTACGGCCTGCCGCCGCGCGACGCGGCGTTCATCATGCATGCCTCGGTCACCAAGCATTACTTCGACGGCGGCTGCTACCCGGTCGGCGGCTCATGGAAGATAGCCGACACGATCATTCCGGTGATCCGCAGCAACGGCGGCGAGGTCTTCACCTACGCCAAGGTCAAGCAGATTCGGGTCGAGAACCACCGCGCGGTCGGCGTCGAGATGGAAGACGGCAGCCGCATCACGGCGAAGTCCGTCATCAGCAACGCCGGCGCGCGCATCACCTTCGAGAAGCTGCTGCCGCAGGCCGCGCGCGAGCGTCACGGCTACCCGGTCAAGCTGCGCGAAGTGAAGCCCTCGCACGGCCACCTGTGCCTGTATGCCGGCTTCAAGGGCACGGCGCAGGAGCTGAACATCCCGCGCACCAATCTCTGGGTGTACCCGGACGCCGATCACGAAGGCAACATGCAGCGCTTCCTCGACGATCCGCTGACGACGCTGCCGATGGTCTACATCTCGTTCCCGTCGGCCAAGGACCCGGACTGGGATAAGAACTACCCAGGCAAGAGCACGGTGGAAGTGATCACGCTTGGGCGCTACGAGTGGTTCGCCAAGTGGGCGGGCGAGACCTGGAACCAGCGCGGCGAGGAGTACGAGGCGCTGAAGCAGCAATTCACCGACCGCCTGCTGGCGGCGCTGTATCGCCAGATGCCGCAGCTCGAGGGCAAGCTCGACTACTGCGAGCTGTCGACGCCGCTGTCCACCGAGTGGTTCAACATGTATCCCAACGGCGAGATTTATGGCCTGGACCACGATCTGCGGCGTTTCGAGCAGAAGTGGCTGCATCCGGTGACGCCGGTCAAGGGCCTGTACATGACCGGTCAGGACGTCGTCACCGCCGGTGTCGGCGGCGCGCTGCTCGGCGGTGTGATGACCGCCGCGGCGATGCAGGGCCGCCACGCTGATCGTGTGTTCAAGCTGCTGAAGCAGTGGCAGCCGCCCGCGGAATCGCTGCACTAAGTCGTTTTTCGATGCTTTGGGCGGGGTGGGCGCGTACACTCCGCGCCCCATGCTCGCCCTCCAAAACCTGACGCTGCGCCGTCATACGCGCACGCTGCTCGAAAACGTCTCGGTCACGATCCACGCCGGCCAGCGCGTCGGCGTCGTCGGCAAGAACGGCGTCGGCAAGTCCACGCTGTTCGCCGCGATCCGCGGCGAGCTGACACCGGATGGCGGCAAGGTGGATCTGTCGAGGAATGTCGTCGTCGCCAACGTCGCGCAGGAAACGCCGGCGCTGGAACAGCCGGCGATCGAGTACGCACTCGACGGCGACGTCGAGCTGCGCGCCGTCGAGGCACGGCTGCGCGAACTCGAACAGCGCATCGAGATGCACCCCACCGACGCCGACGTCGAAGCGCTGGTGCAGGCCCACGATCGCCTGACGACGATCGACGGCTACGCCGCCAAGGCGCGCGCCGCGCAGCTGCTGCACGGCCTCGGCTTCATTCCCAGTCAGCAGGAAAACCCGGTCGCCAGCTTTTCCGGCGGTTGGCGCATGCGTCTGAACCTGGCGCGGGCGCTGCTGCATCGCTCCGATCTGCTGCTGCTCGACGAGCCGACCAACCATCTCGACATGGACGCGGCGCTGTGGCTGCAGGAAGAGCTGGCCGTGTTCCGCGGCACGCTGCTGCTGATCTCGCACGATCGGGAGTTCCTCGACGCCGTATGCACGCACACGCTGCACCTGGAGCAGGCACGCGCGACGCTGTACGCCGGCAACTATTCGCAGTTCGAGCGCCAGCGCGCCGAGCGCCTGACGCAGCAGGCGCAGATCCACGCCAAGCAGCAGGAGAAGGTTGCGCACCTGCAGTCGTTCATCAACCGCTTCAAGACCCACGCCAGCAAGGCGCGCCAGGCGCAGAGCCGCATCAAGGCGCTGGAGCGTATGGAACTGGTGGCGCCGGTGCTGGCGGAAAACGAGTTCGACTTCAGCTTCCGCAAGCCGGAAAAGGTGCCGAGCCCGCTGATCCACATCACGCACGGCGAGGTCGGCTACACCGGCAAGCCCTTGCTGAAAGGCCTGCGCCTGTCGCTGCAGCCGGGCGAACGCGTCGCGCTGCTCGGCGCCAACGGCGTCGGCAAGTCCACGCTGATGAAAAGCCTGGCCGGCGCGCAGGATTTTCTCGGCGGCGACGTGATCCGCTCGCCGGACCTCAAGGTCGGCTACTACGCGCAGCACCAGCTCGAACAGCTCGACCCCAAGGCCAGCGGCTTCCTGCACCTGCGCCGCATCGACCCGCGCGCCAGCGAGCAGGGCCTGCGCGACTACCTCGGACGCTTCGCCTTCCACGGCGACCGGCAGATGGAACCGATCGAGCCGTTCTCCGGTGGCGAGAAGGCGCGCCTGGCGCTGGCGCTGGTGGTCTACCAGCGCCCGAACCTGCTGCTGCTCGACGAGCCGACCAACCATCTCGATCTGGAAATGCGCCAGGCCCTGGAGATGGCGATCAACGACTATCCCGGCGCCGTCGTGCTGGTCAGTCACGACCGGCATCTGGTGCAGAACGTCTGCGACACCTTGTGGCGCGTCGCCAACGGCACCTGCGCGGTGTTCGACGGCGACCTCGACGACTACGCCGCGTGGCTGCGCGACGAGCGTCGCAAGGCGCAGCGCGCGATCAAGATCGCCTGAGCGTTCTTCGGTTTGCGTGGCAGTCGACGACGCCGCCCAGAAAAGCGCCTGCCGCGTCGCCATCGGCGAAACGGCCGCCCATGCGGCCGTGGCGGCGAATCAGTAACCGGGTTGATCCATACAAATGAACGCGCGGCAAGCCTCGTGACTCGCCGCGCGTCCGGGACGCGACGTCTGCGGTTTGGTCTCAGAAATCCATCGACACCGATACCGTGAAGGTTCGCGGCGCGCCCAGCACCAGATAGTTCGCGCCGGGGAAGCCGCCTGCCGAGGCCCAGTAGTCGCGATCCAGCAGGTTGTCGACGCGGGCGCGGAACGTCAGTTCCGTGGCGGCGGTTGGCAGCACGTAGCGCGTGCCGAGGTCGATGCGCGACCAGGACGGGATACGCGCGGTGTTGCTCTCCGCCGCAGCCTGTTCCGCGGTGTAGACGAGGCGACCGTCGAGGCTGAGCCGGTCGACGAACGGCAGATCCCATTCGGCGCCGAGATTGGCCTGGCGGTTGGGCACGCCGATCGGTTCGTTGCCGTCATTGGCGCCGCCTTCGGTCTGGGTCAGCTCGGCCTGCAGCAGCGTGACGCCGCCGAGCACGCGGATGCCATCCACCGGCTGACCGAACCAGGTGACTTCGATGCCCTGGTTGATCTGTTCGCCGTCCTCGTCGACGCGAACGCCGTCGAAGCGTGAGCTGGGCTGGTTGATGCGGAACAGCGACAGCGTGGCGCCGAGCGTGCCGCCGTCGTACTTGGCGCCGACCTCGACCTGCTTCGACTTGAACGGATCGAAGACCTCGCCGGCGTTGGCGGGCGTGGTGCCGTTGACGTTCTGCGGCACGATGTCGCCGGGCACCAGGCTTTCGATGTAGTTCGCGTACAGCGACGTGGTCGGCGAGATCTTGTAGACGATCGCGGCGATCGGCGTGACCGCGCTTTCGTCGTAGCGCGCGGCCGGGTCTTCGGCGCCGGTGTTGTAGTCGTAGCTGCGGTTCTCGATCGTCTGGTATCGCGCGCCGACGGTCACCAGCAGGCGGCGCTCGAACAGCGACAAGGTATCGGCGAGCGCGATGCTGGAGGTTTCGGTCTTGGCCGTGGTCAGCGGATGATTCAGATCGCCACCGGTGAAGAAGTCCGCGTTCGGCGGCGGTGCGTCGAAGGGTGCATACAGGTTGCCGGCGAAACCGGCGAAGCTGGAGAACGCGTAGGCGTTCTTCGAATCGCTCTCCAACGTGGTCGCCGACAGGCTGACGCGATGACCGACGCTGCCGGTGTCGAAGCTGGTGCGCAGGCCGATCTCGGCGGTGGTGATGCGATCCTCGCGCGCATTGTCGAAGCGATAGGACGAGGTGCTGCCGTCGCGGTTCGCGGTCGGGTTGGCGAGCACGTTGTTCTCTTCCGTGTTGCGCAGGCCGGTTGCCGCCCAGACGTGGGTGCGTTCGCCGAGGTCGTATTCGCCGCGGAAGGTGCCGAACAGGTCGCGCTCCTCGGTAAAGGTCCAGCGCTGTGCGAAGTTGCTGTCGGCAGCCGGCGGCTGCGGAATACCATCGCCCGGTGTCACGCTGGGGCGCGGCGCGTTGATGCGGTGATCCTGCCAGCCGATGTCTGCGGACAGGCGCAGGCGCGGGCTGCGGTAGTCGATGCCGAGCGAGGCGGCACCCAGTTCGCGGTCCTCGTCCTCGATGGCGCCGTCGCCATCGCGGCGCACGGCATTGCCGCGCACGCCGAATGCGCCGTCTGTCCCATAGCGGCGCGCCACGTCCACGGCCGAGTAGAGCTGGCCGTCGTTCTCGAAACCGAGCGTGAGGCGGTTGAGACCGCCGTCCGGCGCACGCTTGGGTACGACGTTGATCAATCCGCCGACGCCGCTGCCGGTCGGCGCCGCGCCATTGAGAAAGCTGTTGGCGCCGCGGAACACTTCCACGCGCTCGACGAACTCAGCCGCGAGGTATTGGCGCGGCAGGATGCCGTACAGGCCGTTGTAGGCCATGTCGTCGGAATAGACCGGGAAGCCGCGGATGAAATACAGCTCCTGGAAGTTGCCGAAACCGCGCGCGGTGCGCACCGCGGGATCGTTTTGCACGACGTCGGCGACGCTGCGCGCCTGCTGGTTCTTGATCAGCTCGGCCGTGTAGTTGGTGCTGCTGAACGGCGTGTCCATCATGTCGAGATTGCCGAACAGGCCGACGCGACCGCCGGTCGCGACCTGGCCGCCGGCATAGGCCTGCGGCAGTGCCACCTGCGAGCCGTTGGCGGTGACGACGATGGTGTCGAGCTGCGCCACCGCGTCGCTGCCGTACTCGCGGATCGCGAAGCGGTTGTCGCGCAGCGCGACGGCCTGTAGCCCGCTGCCGGCCAGCAGGGCGGCGAGCGCCTGTGCCGCGGTGTACTCGCCGTCGAGCGCGGGCGCATCGCGGTCCGGCAGGGTCGATATGTCGACGTCGAGTTCGATGCCGGCCTGACGTGCGGCCGCTGCCAGCGACTGCGAGAGTGGCTGTGCGGGCAGCTGCAGCGAAAAGCGCGCTTCGGATTGCGCAAGGGCGAGGGGGCTGACGAGCGCGGCAGCGATGAGCAGGGCCGGAAGGCGGCGCATGGGATTCTCAGTGGAGGCTGCGGACGGACTTGTCCGCAAGTGAGAATCATTATCGTATCGCGGCTGTCACGACTGCAAGCGGGGTCTGGGCTTTCGAGTTGATGCGGATCGGCTGGGCGCGCGGCCCTCGGCCGCCATGGGAAGCGTGCGAGCCCGTTTCGGCCGGCGCTGCGGCGCCGGCGCCGTAGCGCACTAGCGCAGGTAGCGGTCGAGAAAATCCAGCGATGCCTCGACCGCCGCGCCGTCGGCGAAGAAGCCGCTGATGTGGCCGTGCCCGCGGATCAGGAACAGTTCGTTGGTGACGCCGGCCGCGTCCAGTGCGGCCTTGTAGTGCAGGGCCTGTTCCTCCGGTACCAGATAATCGAGCGTCGCCTGATAGATGAAGACCGGCGGATCGGCGGCATCGACATGGCTGACCGGCGAGGCTTCGCGGAAGGTCTCCGGCTTCTCATCGCGCGTGCCGCCGAGAAAGGCTGGCACCAGCCGGCCGCCCTCGTACAGCGACAGATCCGCCGGGGTGCCGCCGGCGACGATTGCGCGCACCCGCGTCTGCGGATCGCCCAATTTTGGGTCGTTCGCGATATGGCCGGCCAGGGCGGCCAGATGACCGCCGGCCGAGTAGCCGTAGGTGGCGATGCGCTGCGCGTCGATACCCTGCGCGGCGCCCGCGGGGCTGCGCATCCAGCGCAGCGCTTGCTGCACGTCCTCGAGTTGCGCCGGATAGATCCACGTCGGTACCAGGCGATAGGTCGTATTGACGACGAGGAAGCCCCGCGCCGCGATGCGTGTGGCGAGACGTTCGACCTGCTCGCGATCGCCGCGTTTCCACGCGCCGCCGTGAATCAGCAGCACGCTGGGAAACGGCCCCTTGCCTTGCGGGCGGTAGACGTCGAGTAGCAGCGACTGAGGCCAGTCTGGCGGCGTGAAGCGGATATCGCGGGTTACGTCGTAGCTGCCGGTCACGCGCGGCGGCGGCGGGCTGTCTGGCTTTCCAATGTGCCGGCTGCAGGCGCTCAGCAGTAGCGCGGTGGCGAGCAAAGCAGTGAGATGACAACGATTGGGGATAGGCATGTCGACTTGTACGCGGCGGCCGGCGATTCAGACGCCATGACGGCAGTCAAGACCGGGTCAGGCGTGGTTCATGGCGCGCGGCCGAAGCTCTCAGGAATTTACGGATGGAGCGTTTCGATGATGAAGCAGATCGCGGGGGTCGCCAGTCTGGCGATGCTGTCGCTCGGTATGGCGGCCTGCGGCGAGCGTGCGCCACCGCCGACCGTCGATCCGCCGCTGCAGGACAGCACGCCGGCGGTGAACCCCGAGCCGATGCCGACGCCGCCGATGACGCCGCCGGCTCGGAACGAAGATGAGGGTGTGATCGGCTTCCATGGCTTCGGGCCGGCGCGCTTCGGCGACAACGAGGAAGCGGTGCGCATGGCCTGGGGCCGACCGCTGGCGCTGTCCGGCAGCGAGCCTGAGTTCTGTGCCTACCTGCTGCCCGATCCGCGACCGCCGACCGGCGTCGCCATTGCCTTCATGCTGGTGGACGGGAAGCTGGCGCGGTATGACATCGACAGCGAGCGCTACGTCGCGCCCGGTGGCGGCCGTGTCGGCAGCAGTGTCGATCAGTTGGAGCAGCTGTACGAAGGCCGCATCTCGGTCGGGCCGCACAAGTATGTGGAGGGCGGCAAGGTGCTGATCGCCACGCCGCCGGAGGGCGGCGATGCGCGGCTGGTATTCGAGACCAACGCGCAGGGCGTGGTCCAGACCTGGCGCATCGGGGTGCCGCCGGGTGTGTACTACGTCGAGGGTTGTTCCTGACGCTGGGCGGATCGTTCGATCCAGGCCTGAGTCTCATCGAGCAGCCGCGCGGAAACCGCAGCGTCGGTGCTCTCGCTGCTGGCCTTCGCGACGCCGCAATTGCGGTAGTAGGCGCCACCCTTCGCTGACGACGCCGTCGCGCACAGCAGCGTCGTCTGCGCGCCCTCTTCGGGCGTCAGCAGGAAGAAGCGTTCCACGAAGGCGAAGGCTTTGCGCAGGCGTTCCAGTGCCGGATTGCCTGCCAATCCCTTGTCGGCGATGTTGGTGAACACCGCACCCGGATGCAGGCAGTAGGCCTGTATACCGTCGGCGTCGAAACGACGCTGCAACTCGAATGTCGCATGCACCAGCGCCAGCTTCGAGTTGCCGTAGGCGACCCAGGAGTTGTACGGATCGTTGATGCCGAACAGGCCAGTGTTGCGGCCCTTGTCGTGCAGCATCGACACGACGTTGACGATGCGTGCGCCGCCGTGCGCGCGGGCCGTGCTCTGCAACAGCGGCAGCAGGCGCAGGGTCAGGTGCATCGTGCCGAGATAGTTCGTGCGCCAGTGCAGCTCGAAGCCGTCGGCGGTGAGTTTCGGCGTCTTCCATTGCGACAGCAGGTCGAGATGGATGCCGGCATTGTTGACCAGCACGTCGAGGCGCTCGCCCTGCGTGTCGCGATACCAGGCGACGAAGTGCTCGACCGATGCGGCGTCGGCGAGGTCCAGCGGCTGCGCGGTGATCGTGCCGCGGCCCGGTTCGCTCGCGATCGCAGCGCGCAGCTGCGCGGCGACGGTTTCGGTGTCGCGGCGTGTGGTGACGACCACGTCCGCGCCCCAGGCGGCGAGCGCGCGTGCCGTTTCAAAACCGATGGAACCCGGCGCGGTGCCGGTGACGATGATGCGCTGGCCGCGCAGATCGGTGCGTGACGCGAACGGAGCACGCACGATGAAGCGACGCAAGGCGCTCACGGCTGCGGATTCTCGAAGTCGACGACGGTCAGCGGCTGCGTGACGCCGTCCCAGCGACGCGACGCGAGCTCGCCGGCGGCGAAGCCTTCCGAGACCAGCGGCACCGCCTCGATGAATTCGTACAGCGGCCCCGATTCTTCAGGCATCTCGAGGTAGGCGACGCGCACGACGCCGTTGCTGGCCTCGAACACCGGTCGCAGGCCGCGCGCGCTTGCGAGCGCGACGTCGCTGTCGAGATTCTGCGAATGCCAGGCGATGTGATGCAGGCCGGCGCGCGGCCGGCCGTCGTCGTGCTGGTAAGGCGAGGGCGTGGTGCTGACCGCCTGGATCAGTTCGATCTGCAAGCCGTCCTGGTAAGACAGGCCGACATGCAGCTTCACGCTCGTCGGCTGGCCGCGATGCGTGCCGGTCATCGTCGTGTTGCGGTACACCGTCCACGGACCGATGCCGTGCAGTTCGATCCAGCGCTGGATGCTCGCGTCGAGATCCTCGACGATGTAGGCCAGCTGCTTGATCGGGCCCCAGGCGTTCGGACTCATGGGGCTGTCTCAGCTGTCAGGCGGCGTCCGCCTTGAGCAGGCCGCGCTCCTTGGCCATCGTCAGCGCGGTGTCTTCGATCATGTCTTCCTGGCCGCCGATCATCTTCTTGCGGCCCAGCTCGACCAGGATGTCGCGCGCCGGCAGGCCGTACTTCTTGCCCGCGCGGTCGGCGTGCAGCAGGAACGTCGAGTAGACGCCGGCGAAGCCCAGGGTGAGCGAGGAGCGGTCCACGCGCACGATGTGATCCATCAGCGGGAAGATGGTTTCCTGCGTCAGGTCCATCAGCTTGAACAAGTCGCAGCCGGTGACGATGCCCATGCGGTCGCAGACCGCGATGAACACTTCCAGTGGCGTGTTGCCGGCGCCGGCGCCGAGGCCGCCGACCGAGGCATCGATGCGGCTCGCGCCTTCCTCGATCGCGGCGATCGAGTTGGCGATGCCCATGCCGAGGTTGTGATGACCGTGGAAACCGATCTCGGTTTCCGGCTTGAGCACGTCGCGCAGCGCGCGCACGCGTTCGATCACGTCGCTGGGCAGCATGTAGCCGGCCGAGTCGGTGACGTAGATGGTCTGCGCACCGTAGGACTCCATCAGTTTGCCCTGCTCGGCGAGTCCCTTGGCGTCGTTGAGGTGGGCCATCATCAGGAAGCCGGTGGCGTCCATGCCGAGCTTGCGCGCGTAGGCGATGTGCTGCGGGCTGGTGTCGGCTTCCGTGCAGTGCGTGGCGACGTGCACGCTGCGCACGCCGTGATCGTAGGCGCTCTGCAGTTCCTTCATCGTGCCCAGTCCGGGAATCAGCAGGCAGGAGATCTTCGCCTGCTTCATCTTCGGCACGACCGCGTCCCAGTACTCCTCGTTGCTGTGCATGGCGAAGCCGTGCTGCAGCGAGTTGCCGCCCAGACCGGCGCCGTGCGAGACCTGGATCAGCGGCACGCCCGCGTCGTCGAGCTGGGTGGCGACGTCGATCATCTGCGCGGTGGAGATCTGCTCGCGCTTGGCGTGCATGCCGTCGCGCAGCGCCATGTCGTGCACCAGGACCTTGCGGCCCTTCAGGTTCTTGAGCTCGCTCATTATTTGGATGCCTCCGAAAGATTCGTCATCACTGAAAGGACGCCCTGGTCGGCATCCCCAGCGCGAGCCCTGCCGGCGATCCCGCGCGTGCCGCGCGGGTCCCTCGCTCGGGGGCTCACGCTGCCTCCTTCACAGCCTTCAGTTGATAGCGGCCGGCCAGGATCTCCGTCGCAAACATCTCGGCGGTGCGCGCGGCGGCGGCGGTCATGATGTCGAGATTGCCGGCGTAGGTCGGCAGGTAGTCGCCGAGGCCGGCGACTTCCATGAACGTGGCGACCTTGTTGCCGTCGAACACCGGGCCGTTCACCAGGCGATAGCCCGGCACGTACTTCTGCACCTCGGTGACCATCTTCAGCACCGACTCGCGGATGCGGTCCTGGTCCGGCGTCTCGTCGGTCAGGCAGTAGATCGTGTTGCGCATGATCATCGGCGGATCGGCCGGGTTGATGATCACCAGCGCCTTGCCGGTGCGCGAACCGCCGACGGCGCAGACCGCGCTCGACGTGGTGTAGGTGAACTCGTCGAGGTTGGCGCGCGTGCCGGGGCCGATCGACTTCGACGACACGGTGGCGATGATCTCGGCGTACTTCACCGACTGGATGCGCGACACCGCGTTGACCATCGGGATCGTCGCCTGGCCGGCGCAGGAGATCATGTTGACGTTCATCGCCTGCGCCTGGGCGTGCTTCTCCAGGTTCACCGGCGGCACGCAGAGGCCGCCGATCGCGGCCGGGGTCAGGTCCACCATCAGCACGCCGAGCGCGTTGAGTTTGTCGGAGTTCGACTTGTGCACGTAGGCGCTGGTGGCGTCGAAGGCGATCTGCACGCCGTCGGCGAGCACGTGCGGCAGCAGGCCGTCGACACCTTTATCGGTGGTCTTCAGTCCCATCTCGGCGGCGCGCTTGAGCCCTTCCGAGGTCGGGTCGATGCCGACCATCCACACCGGGTCCAGCACCGGGCTGCGCTTCAGCTTGTAGATCAGGTCGGTGCCAATGTTGCCGGGACCGATGATGGCGCACTTGATTTTCTTCTGGCTCATGCTTCGAATCCGATGCTGGCTTCGCCGATGCCGGCGAGCGTCATGTGGAAGCGGTCGCCCGGTGTCGCCGGCAGCAGCGGTGCCAGCGAACCGGACAGGATGATTTCGCCCTTCAGGAAGGGAATGCCGTAGCGGCCCAGTGTGTTGGCGAGCCAGGCGACGGCGGTCGCCGGGTGGCCCTGCACCGCGGAGCCGAGCCCCGAGGCGACGTGCTGGCCGTTCTTGGTGATGTCCATCTTCACCGCCGCGAGGTCCAGCGCGTGCGGCTTGACGCGGTCGTCGCCGACCACGAACACGCCGCAGGAGGCGTTGTCGGCGACGGTGTCCTGGATCTTGATCTTCCAGTCCTGGATGCGCGAGTCGACGATCTCGAAGCAGGGCAGCACGTAGTCGGTCGCGTCGAGCACCTGGTCTTCGGTGACGCCCGGACCCTTGAGGTCCTTCTTCAGCACGAAGGCAATCTCGCCCTCGGCGCGCGGCTGGATCAGGCCACACTTGCTGATGCTGACGATCTCGCCGTTCTTCACCCACATGCGGTCGGTGAGAAAGCCGAAGTCCGGCTGATGCACGCCGAGCATGTCCTGCACCGGCTTGCTGGTGACGCCGATCTTCTTGCCGACGACCTTCTCGCCGGTACTGGTGCGGCGCTCGAGGAAGCGAAGCGAGATCTGGTACGCGTCCTCGATGTCGATCGCGGGTTCGCGGGTGGTCAGCGGGTCGAGCGTCGAGCGCGAGCGCAGCGCGGCGAACAGTTCGTCGCCGAGCGCGGCGATGCGTGGTGCGGGCAGGGCCATGGTTCAGCCGTTCTTGAGGAAGTCGATGACGCTGCGGTTGAACAGATCGCGGTGTTCCATCATCACCCAGTGCCCGCAGTTGGGCACCAGCACCATGCGGCCGTTCTTCAAGCCCTTGGCCAGGCGCATGATGCCGCTGTCCGGCATCATGTTTTCGTTGAGGCCCCACAGGGTCAGCGCGGGGCAGGTGATCTCGCCGAGGCGCTCGGTCATGTTCGGAACCTTCATGGTCTTGATGACCTGCGGGTTCTGCAGCTTCATGATCTCGAAGCGCTCGCGCACCAGTTCGTCGGTGACGCATGCCGGGTCGACGACGAAGGCCTTGCGGAAGAACGCCTTCATCCGCGCTTCGGTCACCGGCTCGCCGGAGTTGAACAGGCCGAACATCATCGCCATGCCCGGCATCGCCAGGTAGTCCGGCAGGTCGTTGAGGCCGCCCGGCGCCATCAGCACCAGGCGTTCGACGTTGGCCGGGTGCGCGAGCGCAAAGCCCAGCGACACCGCGCCGCCCAGCGAGTTGCCGACCAAGGTGTACTTTTCCACGCCGATCCCGTCGAGCAGTTGCTTCATGCACTCGATGAAGAACGACAGCGGGTATTCGACATCGGCCGGCTTGTCGGAATAGCCGAAGCCGATCATGTCCGGCACGATCACGCGGTAGCCGGCCTTCACCAGTTCCGGGTAGTTGCCCTTGAAGTTGGAGTGGCCGCTGGCGCCGTTGCCCGAGCCGTGCAGGAACACGACGACCGGGCCCTTGCCCTCGTCGAGATAGTGGATGCGATAGCCGTTCGGCAGCTTCGCGTATTGGTGTTCCGGGATCGGCTTGCTGGACATGCGCGGATCGGCCCTGGCAATGGAAAAACGCAGGCGAAAACCCGGCCCGCGACGTGGCGCGAATGGTCCCGCAGCGTGGGCGCACGGTGCTTCATCCAAGTGGACTACGGTTCCTGCGGAAGCATCGCCTAGGATGCTGGCCACAAAGGAGAAATCATGTCTCAGCGGGTTCTGATTACTGGCGGCGCCAAGGGCGTCGGGCGCGGCATCACCGAGGCCTTCCTGCGCGCCGGCGCCAAGGTAATGATCTGCGGGCGCGAGGCACCGGCCGAGCCGATCGCGGTCGACGGCAACGCGGCTGAATTCATCGCCTGCGACGTGCGCGAGGCCATCGCGGTCGATGCGATGTTCGCGCGCATCGCCGCCGAGCACGGCGGGCTCGACGTGCTGGTCAACAACGCCGGCGGCGCGCCGTTCGCGATGGCCGACAAGGCCTCGCCGCGCTTTCACGAGAAGATCTTCGCGCTGAACCTGCTGGCGCCGTTCCACCTGTCGCAGAAGGCCAACGCGCTGATGCAGGCACAGGACGGCGGCGGCACGATCCTGTTCGTCGGCAGCGTCAGCGCGTTGCGCCCGTCGCCGGGCACGGCCGCCTACGGCGCCGCCAAGGCCGCGGTGCTGAGCCTCGTGCAATCGCTGGCGGTGGAGTGGGCGCCCAAGGTGCGGCTCGTCGCCGTCAGCCCCGGCCCGGTGCGCACCGAGCAGTCGGCGCTGCACTTCGGCGACGAGGCCGGTATCGCGGCGGTGGCCAGGACCATTCCGCTCGGCCGTCTCGCCGAGCCGGCGGACATCGGCGGCACCTGCGTGTGGCTGTCCTCGCCCGCGGCCGCGTACATTTCCGGCATCAACATCACGCTGCACGGCGGCGGCGAGCGCCCGGCTTTCCTGGACGCCGCGAATGCCAACAAGGGCTGAGCGGTTGTCGGCGGCTCGAATGATGGCGCGGTAGGGCTGTCGATATCCGTTCCGGCGACGCACCGGCGCGGGCACGCTTAGCGGATCGAGGGGAGTATGCGATGAGGCGGGATCTCGGCAGGTCGTGGGCAATGATGGTGGCGGCGCTGTGGCTGACGGCCTGTGGCAGCAGCACCGCGCCGGACGATGGCGCGGGTGGCCCGCCGGGCGAGACACGCTGCGCGCACTTCGACACGCAGCGCCAGCCGTTCTTCGGCGATCTGCACGTGCACACCAAGTATTCGCTGGACGCCAATACCCAGGGCACGATCATCGGCCCGCACGAGGCTTACCGCTTCGCGCTCGGCGAGCGCCTGGGCATCCAGCCGTATTCCGAATCCGGGGAGGCGCTGCGTTTCACGCAGCTGGCGCGGCCGCTGGATTTCGCCGCGGTGACCGATCACGGTGAGCTGTTTGGCGAAACCGAGATCTGTACCAACCCCGATCTGCCCGGCTACAACTCGCTGGAATGCCGTTTCTACCGCGCGGCGCCGGCGCAGGCGTTCCTGGTGTTCAACCTGCTGGGGCCCGGCTTGCCGTCGGTGGGTGGCCTGCCGATCCCGCGCCTGCCGTTCTGCGGCCTGACCGGTGAGCGCTGTCTGGATGCGGCCAAGACGCCGTGGCGCGACATCCAGCAGGCGGCGGCGGCCTACAACGACAGCAGTCGCGACTGTCGCTTTACGACCTTTGTCGGTTACGAGTACACGGCGGCGCCGGTGTCCAACAACCTGCACCGCAATGTGATCTTCACCAGCGAGGTCGTGCCGGAGATTCCGCCCGCGTACCAGGAATTCCCGGCGGTTGAGCAATTGTGGCAGGCGCTGTCCGAGCAGTGCCGCACCGACGACGGCTGCAACTATCTGACGATTCCGCATAACTCGAATCTCTCCGGCGGCTTGATGTTCCAGACCCGCGACGCTCTGGGCCTGCCGTACACGGCGGAACTGGCGCAGAAGCGCCAGGAGAATGAGCCGCTGATCGAGATCTATCAGCACAAGGGCGACTCGGAGTGTCTGAACACGGTCGGCGCCGGCATGCAGGACGAACTCTGCGGTTTCGAGAAGCTGCCGTACCGCAATTTCACCGGCAGCCAGGTGAGTCCCGCCGCGAGCGGCCCGCCGCTGGAGCGCGACTTCGTGCGCTCGGCGTTGAAAGAGGGCCTGCGCCTGGAACAGGAACTCGGCGTCAATCCATTCAAGTTCGGTTTCGTCGGCAGCTCGGATACGCACCTGGGCACGCCGGGCAATGTTGCCGAGGTGGACTATCCGGGTCACGGCGGCGCCGGTGGCGGTGCGCGCGACGAAGTGCCGGTGGGCCTGCCGGACCTGATCGAGAACAGCCCCGGTGGTTTGGCCGTGCTGTGGGCCGAGGAGAACACGCGCGAGTCGCTGTTCGCGGCGATGAAGCGCCGCGAGGCCTATGCCACCAGCGGCACGCGGCCGGTGGTGCGCTTCTTCGGCGGCGCCGATCTGCCCGCGGACCTTTGCGGCAGTCGCCGCTTCGCTGCCGACGGCTATGCGCACGGCGTGCCGATGGGTGCCGATCTGCCGGCGGTACCCACGGGTGCCAAGCCGCGCTTCGCCGTTTCCGCGCTGCGCGATCCGGGATTGGGTGCGGATGTCGCCGAGCCCCTGCAGCGCATCCAGATCGTCAAGGGCTGGATCGCCGACGGCGAGCCGCAGGAGCAGGTCTTCGAGGTCGCCGGCGATCCCAACAACGGCGCCAGCGTCGACCTGAGCACCTGCGCGACCTCGGGCAACGGCTTCGCGAGCCTGTGCGCGGTCTGGGAAGACCCTGAGTTTGATCCGGCGCAGCCCGCGTTCTACTACGCACGGGTACTGGAGAATCCGAGCTGCCGCTGGTCCACGCGCCAGTGCCTCGCTGCCGGCATCGATTGCAGCAATCCGGATGCGGTGCCGGAGGCGTTTGCCGGCTGCTGCGATGCGGCGTATCCGAAGACGATCCAGGAACGTGCCTGGACGTCGCCGATCTGGTATCAGCCCGGTCGGTGAGCGCGATGCCGTCACGATGGCAGCGGCTTGCGCGGATGCCGGCGCTGCACTTCGTCGTGCTCGGCGCGCTGCTGCACGGCGTCGTCGCGCTGTGGCCCGGCGCGATGGTGGGTGCAGTCCACGTCGATGCGGCCGATCTCCAGCGCCTGCAGCGCGAGTGGCGCGCGGAGACCGGCCGTGCGCCGACGTCGCTGGAGCTGCGCGCCAGCCTGCGCCGCTATCTCGACGACGAGATCCTGCTCGCCGAGGCGCTGCGCCTGGGTTTCGATGCCAGCGATGCGGTGGCGCGCGCGCGCCTGCTGCAGAACGTTGCTTTCGCGTTCCCTGATGACGAAGGCGACGATGAAGCACGTCTCGAACAGGCACGCACGCTCGGCATGCCGGCCAGCGATCTGGTCGTGCGCCGCCGCCTGATCCAGCTGATGGAGCATCGTCTCGCCGGCGATCTGCCGATCGACGATGCCGAGCTGCGCCGCTATGTCACCGCCAACGCCGCGCGCTATGCGCCGGCAACTCGCCTGTCGTTCCGGCAGGTGTACTTCAGCCGCGATGCGCGGGGTGCCGAGGCGGCACGCGCGCAAGCGCAGGCGGTGTTACCGGTTCTGCGGGCCGGGCTGGATGGCACCGACGATCACGATGCCGCCACGCTCGGCGAGCCCTTCCTGCACGGCTCAGCCACCGCGCAGCAGACGCCGGACGCCCTGGCGCGGCGCTACGGCCCCTCATTTGCGCGGGCGCTCGCCGATGCCGTCCCCGGTCAGTGGATCGGCCCGCTGGAAACCGCCTACGGCTGGCACCTGGTACGAGTGGACGCCCGCGAGGCTGCCGGTGAACCTGACTTTGCGGCGGTGCGCGCGCGCGCGGCCTATGCCTGGCGCGCCGAGCAGGAACACCGCGCGCTCCAGGAGCGCTTGCAGCCGTTACGCCGTCGCTATGGCGTGGCCAGCGTCGACGACGTGCTGATCGGGTTGGATGCCTCCTGATGCGCGCGGTCGTCCTGATCATGCTGCTGTTCAGCGCCTGGGGCGTCGCCGCGCATCCGCTGGCACCGGCGCTGCTGGAGTTGCGCGAGGTCGACGATGGCGGCGTCTACGCCGTGCAATGGCGCACGGCGCTGGTGCGTGCGCTCGGGCGCGACGTGGTGCCGGTGATGCCCGACGGCTGCGGCGCCGATCCAGGCAGCCTGCAAACGCGCGATGAAGGCACGGCGCGTCATCAGCAGTGGACGCTGCGCTGCGAGGCGCTGATCGGCCGCGAGCTGCGCGTCGATGGTCTCGATGGCAGCGGCGTCAACGTCATCCTGCGCGTCGTGTCGCGCGACGGCGCGGTCCAGCAGTCGCTGCTCGACGAGCGCCATCCGCGCTACACGGTGCTGGAACCGGCGGCAGCGCCATCGGTGTTCGGCGGCTATCTGGTGCTGGGTGTCGAGCACCTGTTGTTCGGGTTCGATCACGTGCTGTTCGTGATCGGCCTCGTGCTGCTGGTGCGCGGCGCGCGGCGCCTGGTGTGGACAATCACGGCGTTCACGCTCGGTCATAGCCTGACGCTGAGTCTGGCTGTGCTCGGCGTGGTACGCGTGCACACCGGCTTCACCGAATTCATGATCGCGTTGAGCATCCTGCTGCTCGCGGTCGAGATCCTGCGGCCGGCGGACGCACGGCCGGGTCCGTTCGCGCGCTGGCCGTGGTGGGTCGCCGCTGCGTTCGGCCTGTTGCACGGCTTGGGTTTTGCCGGCGTGCTCGGCGAGATCGGCTTGCCGCAGAACGAGATTCCGCTGGCGCTGTTCGCGTTCAACCTCGGTATCGAGATCGGACAGCTGATGCTGATCGCCGCCTGGCTGCTTGCGGCCGCGTTGCTGCGGCGGCTGCGACGTGCGCAGTGGCCGCAGGCACTGGCCCGCGGTGTGCCGGCCTATGTCATCGGTACGCTGGCGGCCTACTGGTGCTGGGAGCGCGTTGCGGCGCTGGTTTGAAGGCCGTGGCCGGTGCGGGCCTGCGCTACCATCCGGGTCCTCGTTGCGGACCGCTCTCACTTTCCGACCTCTCCATGCGCATCCTGTTTGCTGGCACTGCCGTCGTCGTCGTGGTCGCTATTGCGGCAGCGGTGTGGTGGGGTGCACGCGATCCGGCATCGACGACGGCCGCGATCGACGAAGTGACGCTGGGCACGCGCGAAGCCTGCGCGGCCTACGACGGCGTGCCGGCGGGTTGGGGCGAGCAGCCGCAGGCGGGCATGCGCTGGATCGCCGCCGGCACGGTGGCGTTCGGCAGCGATCGTGGGTATGCCGACGAACGCCCGGTACGCGCGATGGAGGTGCCCGGTTTCTGGATCGACCGCACCGAGGTGACCAACGCGCAGTTCGCGCGCTTCGTGCAGGCCACCGGCTACGTGACCAGCGCCGAGCAGGGCGGGGGTGCGGCGCAGTTCGTGGCGCCGAGCGGCGAGCGGGCGGTGAAGACGCCGGGCGACTGGTGGACGCTCGCCGAAAAGACGGACTGGCGCCATCCCGATGGGCCGGGGAGTTCGCTGGAAGGCCGCGCGCAGGAGCCGGTGGTGCATGTCAGCTACGCCGACGCGCAGGCCTATGCGCAGTGGCTCGGCCACGAACTGCCCAGCGAGCTGGAATGGGAGTTCGCCGCCAAGGCCGGACGCGACAACCAGACCGCCGACGCGTCGGTGCGCGACGCGGCGAGCCGGCCGCTGGCCAACTTCTGGCAGGGGCTGTTTCCGTACGACAACCGCGTCGAGGATGGCTACCCCGGCCGTGCGCCGGTGGGCTGCTTTCCACCGAATCCCAACGGCCTGCACGACATGGTCGGCAACGTCTGGGAATGGACGCGCGATGCCTATGCCGACCGTGGCGCGGCATCGGTTGCGGCGCCGTCGGGCGCTGTGGCGCGGCAGGTCATCAAGGGCGGGTCCTATCTGTGCTCGACCAACTACTGTGCGCGCGCCCGTGCCTCCTCGCGTCAGCCGCAGGACGCCGATCTGCCCACCTCGCACGTCGGATTCCGCACGATCGCGCGCGGCCCGGCGCCGACGCCCCGTCCCTGAGCGGATCGCCGTCGTCGCCACGGCGTCCGGGGGCGAATCCGACGGCGCCAGCCATCCGCGCCGAATCCGGAGGCCTTGAATTTTTGTGCACTGCACAAAAATAGCGGTAACATAGGCTTCCGTCGGTATGCCGCCCCTCATGTATGGCGGGCGGTGCTAACGGGAAAAGTGAGGTCCAGGAGGTACTTATGAAGCGTCTTGCCGCGTTGCTGCTGCTCGCCGTGGGTCTGCCGGCTCAGGCCGATCCGGTGGCCCAGAAGGTCTTGGCCTGCATGCGCGACAACATTCCCGCCGCCGTCCGCGTGCAGGACTTCGAGTTGCGCGTGACCGACCGCCAGGGCGCGACCACGACCCTGTCCGGCAAGCTGTTCGCGCGGCGCGAAACGCAGGCGCAGAACGGCAGCCAGGCCCACGCGATGATGCGCGTGAACCAGCCCGAGCATCTCAAAGGCGCCGCCTATCTCGTGCGCCAGACCGATGACTATCTGCGCGATGGCATGTATGTGTACCTGCCGTCGGTCAAGCGCGTGCGTCGCGTCACCGGCACCTTTGCCGACGGCTCGCTGCTGGGCACCACCTTCAGCTATTACGATTTCAAGCAGATCGCGAACGCTTTCGGCGATCTGGATGCGCGCAGCGAAGGCGCCGGCACGATCGACGGTCGTGCCGTGCAGGTGCTGTCGTTCTCGCCGCTGGCCGGCGCGGAAACGGTCTACAGCGGCGCCCGTGCCTGGATCGACGAGAAGACCTGCCTGCCGCTCAAGGTCGAGTTCCTCGAACACGGCAAGGTGCGCAAGCGTCTGAGCGCGCAGCCGGCGGCACTGCGCCCCTATGGGCAGCACTGGTATGTATCCGAGTCCGAGCTGGTTGATCTGAAGGACAACAGCCGCACGACGCTGCGCATCCTCAAGGCCAGCGAGTCGCCGGTGTCGGATCGCCTGTTCAATCCGAACACCTTCTATCTCGGCCACTGAGCGCGTCGCGCCGGCGCACGTCGGCGCGACGGTCTGGTTTCGCGCCCCCCGCATCCGGACGAACCGGTTGCGTACACGCTCTGACACAGTCCTGACCGGACAGCGAAGGAGCGGTCGATGCGCAGGCTGGAAAACAAAACCCTGATCGTGGTCGGCGGGGCGTCGGGCATCGGCGAGATCACGGCCGAGCGTCTGGCAGCCGAAGGCGCGAGCGTGGTCATCGGCGATCTCAACGCCGACGGCGCGCATCGCGTCGCGGAACGCATCACGCGCCATGGCGGTCGCGCGCTGGGCCTGGCCTGCGATATTGCCGACGAAGCCAGCGTCAACGCGCTGGTCGCGCACGCGGTCGAAACCCATGGCGGTCTCGACGGCATCCATGTCAACGCCGCCGACCTGATGGCGATTCGTTCGGATACCGATGCGCTGACGGTGCCGCTGGAGATCTTCGATCGCACGCTGGCGGTGAATCTGCGCGGCCATCTGCTGTGCACGCGCGCGGCCGTGCCGGAACTGCTCAAGCGCGGCGGCGGTGCGATCGTCTACACCAGCTCCGGCGCCGCTGACATGGGGGAGCCGACGCGCGTGTCCTACGCCGTCAGCAAGAGCGGCCTGCAGGCGCTGATGCGCCATGTCGCCGCGCGCTGGGGCAAGGACGGCATCCGGGCCAATGCCATCGCACCGGGCCTCGTCATCACCGAGCAGTTGAAGGCGCATTTCCCCGAGCCCTTGCGCCAGGCGACGCTCGCCATCACCCGCAGCCCGCGCCTCGGCACATCCGAAGATATCGCCGCGATGGTGGCGATGCTGATGTCGGCCGACGGCGAGTGGATCAACGGCCAGACGATCGGCGTGGACGGCGGGGCGTTATTCCGCTGAGCCCGACTCACCCCAAAGGGTGATGCCCCGTCCGCGCCGCGGCTCGCATGATGCAGGCATACATCGATGCGATAACGACGAGGAGAGTCAGATGTCCAAGGCGGCATTCCCGAAGGGCGCGACCCTGGTGTTCGGCGGCAGCGGCGGTATCGGCCAGGAAGTGGCGAAGAGCTTCGGCAGCGCCGGCAGCGACGTCGCCATCGTCTATCGCTCCAAGGAAGACGTGGCCAAGAAGGTCGCGGCGGATATCGCAGCCGGCGGTCGCAAGGCGACGATCCACAGCGCCGACGTGCGCGAGCCTGCGCAGGTCGAGGCGGCGGTGAAGGCGGCGATCGCCGCGCACGGGCGCATCCACACCGTGATCTGGGCGGCGGGCCCGGTGGTCGAGCAGGTGCACATCGCCGACACCACGCCGGAGCTGTGGAAGAAATCCATCGACATCGAAGTGCACGGCTTCTTCCATGCCGTGAAGGCGACGCTGCCACATCTGCGCGAGCAGGGCGGTGGCTCCTACGTGCACCTGGGTTCGGCGGGCCATGTCTGGTGGCCGGCCAAGGACGGACTCTCGGTTGCGCCCAAGGCGGCCAACGAGGCGCTGGTTACCGGCATCGCCAAGGAAGAAGGCAAGTTCAACATCCGCGCCAACTCGGTGCTGGTCGGCGTCATCGAGGCCGGCATGTTCCTGGAGCTGCTCAAGCGCGGCGTGTTCGACCAGAAGTGGACCGACGAGACGCAGAAGCTGCTGTGCATCAAGCGTTGGGGCAAGCCGGAGGAGATCGGCGCTGCCGCCGTGTTCCTGGCGACCAATGGCTATGTCACCGGCCAGCAGATCAATGTCTCGGGCGGCTTCGGCATCTAGGCTGGTTCGCCTGACTCGCAGCACCGGCCGGCGCGCCCTGATCGGCGCGCTGCTGGCGCTGCCCCTGCTGCAGGCCTGCGGTTCATCCAGCCCTGGCGCGGATGCGGGCCCTGCGCCGTCGCCGGATTGCGTGACCGCGCCGGCAATGACCACCGCCGATCTGGCGAGCCGGCCGCAGACGATTCCGGCTTTGCGCGAATGGCGCGGCGGCGCGGGGGCGTTTCGGCCCGGCGATGCCATGCGCGTCGTTTACGACCCGGCATCGGCGGACGTTCTGAAACTCGTTGCCGAGGGACTGGCCGAGGATCTGCGCCTGCAGGGTCGCGAGGTTGCGGTTGCGGCCGTTGCGCCGGCATCGCGCCAGACCGGCGATGTTGCACTGGCGCTGGGCGACTGCGATACGCGTCTGGGGCGCGAGGGCTATCGGCTTTCGTTGCAGGACGGCGACGTGTCGATCCGCGCCCGCGAGGCAGCGGGCGCTTTCTACGCCACGCGCACGCTGCTGCAGTTGATGGCGCAGGGTCAGTCGATTGCCGCTGGCGAGGCACTGGACTGGCCGCGATATCCCGAACGCGGCCTGATGGTCGACCTCGGCCGCAAGCACTTCACGATGGAGTGGCTGCGCGCACATTTGCGCGAGCTGGCCTGGCTGAAGATGAACTACCTGCATCTGCACTTGAGCGACGACCTCGGCTTTCGCATCGAAAGCGAGAGCCACCCCGAGATCGTGTCGGAACCGCATCTGAGCAAGCAGGACGTGCGCGAACTGATCGAGCTGGCCGCGCGCCATCACATCACGGTGGTGCCCGAGATCGACATGCCGGGTCACATGGAGGCGATCCTCGCGCCGCACCCCGACTACCAGCTCGCGAACGTGCTCGGGCAGCGCGCCGCGGACCGGCTCGACGTGACCAATCCCGACGCGCTGCGGCTGGTGCAGGATCTGCTGGAAGAGTTCCTGCCGTTCTTTCCGGGGCCGTACTGGCACCTGGGCGCCGACGAGGTGATGCCGCCGGCCGAGTACGCGCTGCATCCGAATCTGCGCGAATACGCGCGGGCGCAGTACGGCGAGAACGCGAACGCCAAGGACGCGATCCACGGCTTCGTCAACTGGGTGGATGCAATCGTGCGCGCGCACGGCAAGACCGCGCGCATGTGGCACGACGACATGGACGGCGGCCGTGCGGTGACGATCAACCCGGACATCGTCGTCGAGTGGTGGACCAACTTCTCGCCACTGTCCGACCTGACGCCGCCGACGCCGCAGCGCCTGCTCGACGGCGGCCACACGATCATGAACGCGGGTTGGTTCCCGACCTACTACGCAGCGCTGTTTCCCGATCCGCTGTTCCTGCGGCCCGATCCGAAGACGGCGTACGAATCCTGGTCCGTCGATCAGTTCACCGGTCCGGTGGTCGTCGACGGTCTGTTCCAGATTCCCCCGTACCGCATCGATCCCGCCGAACCGCGCAATCTCGGCTCGAAGGTCCATGTCTGGAACGACCTGCCGAACGTCGAGGACGAGAACCAGATCGCTGCCGGCATCGCCACGCGCCTGCGCATCGTCGCGCAGAAGACCTGGGAATCACCGCAGCTGACCGACGACTACGCCGCGTTCCAGCGGATCGAAGCCCTCGTCGGTCACGCACCCGGCTACGTGCTGGCGCCCTGAACCGCTCACCACCGCATCAAGGAGTATCCCATGACGCTCAGACTCGAAGACATCGAACTCATCAAGCGCCTCAAGCACGCCTACTGTCGCTGCATCGACACTGCCAACATCGCGGAGCTGAAGACGCTGTTCACGGAAGACGCGAGCGTGCTGTACATCGGCGGTACCTATCGCTTCGAAGCGCAAGGACGCGACAAGATCATCGAAGCGCTGGAAAACGCCTTCCACGCCGAGGCAGTGGCGTTTCACAGCGTGCTGCATCCGGAAATCGACGTGACGTCGGACACCGAGGCCACCGGCACCTGGTATCTGCACGACTGGTTTCTGGACAAGCGGCACAAGATCGCCACCGAAGGCAGTGCGCTGTACAAGGACCAGTACGTGAAGCGCGATGGCCGCTGGCAGATCCATCACGCGTCCTACGAACGCGTCTACGAGATCGTCACGCCGGTCACGGAGATGCCGAACCTCACGGCGCACCTGCTGGCCAGGACTGGCAAGAAGCTACCGCCACTCTGAAGCCTGATCGCGTCAGTGCGCGCGCCACGCGCGCCACAACGCGCGCAGCGTGGCGAACGTGGCGCAGACGGCGATGGCGGCACCCACATCGGCGCACCAGTCCATGACGTCCGAATGACGGTGCGGGAAGAAGGACTGGATGTATTCGTCGATCGCGCCCATCACGGCGATGGCGCTGACGATGACCAGGCTGCGGCGCAGCACCGGCAGGCGCAGGCCGAGGAACAGCAGCACGGACAGCCCGCCGTAGGCGAGCACATGCAGGATCTTGTCGTTGGTGTCGCGCAGCGGATCGGGAAGCCGGACCCACAGCGAGCCCAGGGCGATCATCACGGCGTAGATCGTGACGGCGAGCGGCACCAGGGCGCGGCGCCAGGCGGCGAAGGAAGACAAGCGGAGCTCTCGAAGAAAATCGGGCGCCGCATGATAACGACAACGGCATGACGCGAGCGAAGGGGAGGGGCATGCAACGGTCTTGGCACACATGCGGCGCATTGGTCACCGGCGCTTCGCGCGGCATCGGCCGCGCGGTGGCGCGGCGGCTGGCGGCGCAGGGATTGCGCGTGGTGGTGACGGCCAGCGAACGCTCGCGTGACGGCCTGGACGAGACCGTGCGGCAGATCGTCGAGGCCGGCGGCCGCGCCCGCTCGCTGTGCTGCGATCTGGTGGACGCTGCCGCGCGGGCCGACCTGATCGCGCATGCCGCGGGCGAGGGCGCCATCGACGTGCTGATCAACAATGCCGCCGGCATCAGCGCCTATGCGCCGCCGAGCCGTATCGATCTCGATGCGCGCCGCCGCATGCTCGAACTCAATCTGCAGGCGCCGGTGGACCTGATCCAGCAGGCGCTGCCGGCGATGCAGGCGCAGGGTTTCGGCCGCATCGTCAACATCGGCAGCGAAATGGCGAACCAGCCGCCTGCGCCGTATCCGGGCCCGGCCAAGCTGGTGCATGCGCTTGGCTACTACGGCGTCTCCAAGGCCGCGCTGCACCGCTACACCGAGGCGCTGGCCGCCGAGCTGCACGGCAGCGGCGTTTGCATCAACGCGGTACTGCCGTACAAGATCGTCGCCACCGAAAGTGCTGCCGACGTCGTGCGCCAGACCGCAGCGGTGCATCCCGACTGGATCGAACCGGTCGAGGTGATGGCCGAAGCGGTCTGGCAATTGATCGCGAGCGGCAGCACCGGCGTGATCGGCGTCAGCCGGCAGATACTTCAGAGCGCTCAGGCGCCGGTGCATGCCCTCGACGGCGTGACCCGGCTGGGCGATGCCTTGATGACGCAGAGGAGCACACCGTGAACTCGTCCCGCCCGGTCCCGAACCTGTTCTATGGCTGGTGGATCGTCGCCGCCGGTTTCGTCACGACGATGCTGGCGATCGGCAGCACCACCTACGCTTTCGGCTTGTTCGTGAAACCGCTGTCCGAAGAGTTCGGCCTGTCGCGCGCGGACGCCAACATCGGTTTCATCGCCCTGCTGATCGGCTTCGCGCTGTGGGCGCCGCTGGTCGGGCGCGTGCTCGATCGCAGTCCGGCGCGGATGGTGATGTGCGTCGGTGGCTTGCTGGTCGGCATCGGTTTCTCGCTGATCGCAGTGCTGAAGTCGCCGACCGCGATGGCGCTGGTCGTGGTCGGCCCGCTGGCGCTGGGTACCGTGGCCTGCGGCGCGCTGGCGACCAATGCGATCACGGCGCGCTGGTTCTATCGCCAGCGTGGCCGCGCGATGGGGCTGCTCGCGGTCGCGACCTCGGCCGGCGGCTTCACGGTGCCGCCGGTTGCGGCGCTGCTGATGGAGCAGTACGGCTGGCGCGGCGCGGTCGGCGTGCTCGGTGTCGCGATTCCGCTGCTGGTCATCGCGGTCGTGCTGTGGCGCATCCGCGATCGCCCGCAGGATCTGGGGCTGTTGCCGGACGGCGGCGTGTCGTCGGTGACGACCGCGGCCGACGGCACGCAGCCGGCGGCCGTGGAAGGGCGGCAGTGGCGCTTCGGCCAGTTGCTGGCAGACGGCCGGTTCTGGCTGATCGCGCTCGGCACCGGCCTGCTGCTCGGTGCCGACCAGGCGCTGCTGGCCTCGCTGATTCCCTACGGTATCGACGCCGGCTACGGCGCGCCGCGTGCGGCGCTGCTGCTGTCCTGCCTGACCTTCTCCGCGATTCTCGGCAAGCTCGCGATCGGTGCGCTGGCGGATCGCTACGACAAGCGCCTGCTGTTCTGCATCGTCGCCGCCTGCAATCTGAGCTTTCTGTTGCTGCTGCTGTTCGAGCCCTCGTACCCGGTGCTGGTCGCGGCCTGCTGCGTGATCGGCCTGGCCATCGGCGGCACCTATCCGCTGTGGACGACGCTGATCGCCGATCACTTCGGCGCGGCGTCGTTCGGTACGGTGATGGGCAGCATGAACCTGGCGATGATGCCGCTGGCGATCGGCGCGATCCGCTTCATCGGCGTCGTGCATGACCGCACCGGCAGCTACAACGATGCGTTCCTGGTGTTCATCGCCACGGCCTTCGTCGCGGTGGCGCTGATCCTGATGCTGCGGCCGCGCCCGCCGGCCTGAGCGCTTTTTCTGGAATGCCCCCGCGACGATCGTGTCGGATCGTGTCGCGGGCTCGGGGCCTCAGCCCAACGACATCACGCTGTTGAGCAGCAGGCGCACCAGCATCGTCTGACGCGTGACGCCGGTCTTGCAGAAGATTGAGCGCAGATGCGTGCGCGCGGTGTTGCGGCGCACGTTCATCTTCTCGGCGGCCTCGTCGAGCGTGAAGCCCTCGGCCAGCAGCAGCGCGAGCTGCGCTTCCATGCGTGTGAGGCCGAACAGGCGGCGCACCAGTTCCTGCGAGGGCTGGGCGGCGTTGGCCTCGGAATCGCGCAGGAACACCGCCGCGGCCGGGCGATGCTTGCTCTCGGAGTAGCGGCCGATCGGGATCGCGCGCACCAGCACGCCGAGCTTGCTGCGGCCGGAGGGGCGCGACACCGACATCGCTTCGACGACGGCGGAGGCATCGCCGCTGTTGTCGGCGATCGCCGCGCGGATCATGCGCTGCAGTTCACGGCCTTCCTGGCTGGACTCGACGCCGAGATTGGTGCCGGCGAGCCAGATGCCGTCCTTCTCGGCGAGGATGCGGCGCGCTTCCTGATTGGTCTCGAGAATCGCGCCGTTCTGGTCGAAGCTGACGATGCCCAGCAGCATGCGGTTGACCGTGCCGGCGAACAGCTGTCGTTCGGTCTCGAGGAAATCCAGGCGCGCGTGCAGCTGGATCGAGCGCTTCAGATGCGGGAGCAGGAAGCGCACCAGGCCCTTGTCGTCGGCCGAGAACGACTTGGAATCCTGCGAGCGCGTGATGCGCAGGCGGCATTCGATGCCGTCCTTGGTGTAGATGTCGGCGCCGAGCAGGTGACGCACGCCCAGCGGTTTCAGGTATTCGTGATAGATCGTGCTGTCGAGCCATTGCTTGCCGATCAGTTCCTCGGCGGTCACGACCTCGCCTTCCTGCAACCGCACGAACGGATCGGTGGCAAAGAAGTGGCTTTCGTAGGACTCGACGCCCTGCGTCGTCACCGGCCCGGTGTTGATCATCACGCCGGTGCTGTCCTGCGAAGGCGGACGCAGGATCAGCGTGACGTGCCCGGCCTTGAGGTGATCGCGCAGCAGTTGCAGCGCCTGATTCCAGGGCGGGGATTCGGTGGGGCCGTCGTAGATCGCGCCGAGCAGCACGTCCAGCTTCGCCAGATCCACGGCCTTGGCGGCCAGAGGCGCAGGATGGCCGACCACCGCCTTGGGGGCGGCTTTTGCGGCGCTGGCGGCAGTCGACTTCGCTGGCGGCAAGGGGCTCTCCTGCTTCCTCTGCGGCGACCTTTGGCGGTCGTCCGCTCGGGGGTGGATGGCGGAACCCTGAACGGGCTTCTTCGAATTAGCGAGCGTCTTTCGCAAACGCCCGGCCGGAGTATAGGGGAACTCCCTCAGGACGTGCAGCGGGTGTCGTCTGTCCGGACGATTTGGCGGTGCGGGGGCTGGCCGAACATGCGGGCACACCCATTCAAGACGACGAGGAGACGCCGTGCCGACCGAGCAGCAGATGAAGGCCGCAATGCAGGCCTATATCGATACCTATAACAATCAGGACCTTGAAGGCCTGGTCGCGCTCTACGCCGAGGAGTCGACGGTGGAAGACCCGGTCGGCAGCCCCCTCAAGGTCGGCAAGCCGGCGGTGCGCGCGTTCTACCAGATGGCGATGAAGAGCGGTGCCAAGCTGCGTCTGGCCGCGCCGATCCGGGCCTCGCACGGCAGCGCTGCGGCGATGGCCTTCGACGTCGTGTTGAACATGCCGCAGGGTGACGGGGTCGGCAAGGCCGAGATTCACGTCATCGACGTGATGACCTTCGACGAGGCCGGCAAATTCACGTCGATGAAGGCCTACTGGGGCCGCAGCGACATGGAAATGCTGAAGTAGAAATCCTGAAGCGATGAAGACGGCGCGTCGCCAGTCGGGCGGCGCGAACCGTGGCCGCGGGGGAGAACCATGCGAGCCGGACGATGGATGCAGGGCGCGGTGCTGTTGCTGTCGGCAACCGCGGGGGTCGCGCAGGACGAGTCTGGTATCGAGTCCGCGCGGGCCGACGATGCCGCACGGTCGGCGCCGATGCTGGATTCGATTCCGGTCGAGCCGATGCGCGTCGAGGCGCCGGCCGAGCCGGCGTCGCCGTCGGCCAGCGCGCAGCTGGAAGAGATTGTGGTCACCGCGCAGAAGCGCGTCGAGTCGCTGCAGGAGACGCCGATCTCGATCCAGGCCTTCAATGCCGAGAAGCTGAGCCTGCGCGGCATCGAAGGGCTGGCGGACCTGGCCGTGCAGGCGCCGGGGCTGACGATCGAGCCGTTCCCCACGCACAACGCCACGCTGCGCCTGTTCATCCGCGGCGTCGGCCTGGGCGATGCGCAGTTGACGCAGGACCCGGCGGTGGGCGTGTATCTCGACGGCGTCTACATCGCGCGCTCGGTGGGCCTGGCGCTGGATGTGGCCGACCTGCAGCGCATCGAAGTGCTGCGCGGGCCGCAGGGCACGCTGTACGGGCGCAACACCACCGGCGGTGCGATCAACCTGGTCACGCGCCGGCCGCTGACCGACGCGTTCACGATGGAACACAAGCTGACGTTCGGTGAGCGCGGCTTGCTGTTCGGGCGCAGCAGCTTCAACGTGCCGGTGAACGACGACCTGGCGTTCCGCCTGGCCTTGCTCGGCAGCCGCAAGGACGGCTACGTCGAGAACACCGGCCCCGGCGGCGACTTCGGCGATCGCCAGGAGTTTGCGCTGCGCTTCGATACGCGCTGGACCCCGACCTACTGGCTGACGGCCGACTACGCCTACGACCGCAGCGACATGGATTACCACAACTACCTGTTCCAGGCGGTGCAGCGGCCGAACGCCGACAAGGGCGAGGCGGAGCTGTTCAAGGGCTTTGCGCAGACGCAGTCGATCTACGCGACGAACCGGCTGGATCGCCTCTCGTCCGGGCCGCCGCTGGAGGAATCCGGTACCCAGGTCGACGGTCACGCGCTGACGCTGACCGCGCTGCTTGGCACGCAGGAGCTGAAGTACATCGGGGCCTATCGAGAGCTGACGGATCGCGAGTACGCCGATCTGGGCGGCGGCGCGGGATCGCTGCGCTATCGGCTCGACAGCCATGTCTACGACGGTCCGGCCGCGGACCGCGCCAACGGCGGACCGACGCCGCTGGTGATCCCGACCGTGACGCAGTCGCAGTGGTCGCACGAGCTGCAACTCAGCGGGCGGCTGTTCGACGACTCGTTCAAGTACATCGTCGGTGCGTTCCAGTTCAGCGAGGAGGCCACGGAAGACCGTCACCGCCTCAACCACCAGTTCAGCACCGCGATCGGGCCGGATGCGGTGACGCGACTGCTGGCGGTGCTGCCGGCCAACCTCGGCGCGCAGCTGCTGTCGCTGGCGGCGCCGCGTCTGGTGAACCTGGTCGATCTGCGCTGGGACATCGAGAACGAGGCGCGCGCCTACTTCGCGCAGGGCACCTGGTCGCCGACGTTCCTCGACGAGCGCCTGCACCTGACGGTCGGCTACCGGCGCTCCGAGGACGAGCGCCGCACGGTCAAGTTCCGCATCAGCGACACCTACGTCGAGGGCGATCTGCTGGGCAGCGGCGTCGGCACCGCGTTCCTGCTGAGCAGCGGCGAGATGTTCGACGACGTCGCCGCCGCGCGTCGATTCCAGGACGATTCCTGGGCCCACATCGCCGCCTACGATCTGACGCCGTCGCTGCACGTCTACGCCAAGCGCGTCGAGGCCTACAAGAGCGGCGGCTTCAACGTGCGCGATCCCAACGTCTCGGGCACGACCGACGAGAGCGGGTTCGGCATCGGTTACGTCGACGGCTTCGAGCCCGAGTACGTGCAGTCCAACGAGGCCGGCTTCAAGAGCGAGTGGTTCGGCCGGCGTCTGCGCTTCAACGCCAATGCGTTCGACGCCGACTACACGAACATGCAGATCAACTTCCTGATCCCCGGCACGATCTCGGATACCAAGACGCGCAACGCCGGCAAGGCGCGGCTGCGCGGCGCCGAGGTCGAGACGACCTGGCTCGTGCACGAGAACCTGATCCTGTCCGGCGACTATGCGTATCTCGACGCGCGCGTCACCGACGTGCGCGATGCCGACGGCAACAATGTCGCGCACCAGTTCCCGTTCCAGTCGGCGCCGCGCCATTCCTGGGTGCTGGCGGCGGACTGGACGCTGTGGCGCGCCGGCTGGGGCGAGCTGCGCGCGTACACGACCTACAACCACGTCGATCGCCGCAGCGGCCTCAACCTGCCGGGCCGCGAGGGCCTGACCTTCCTGCCGGCGTATTCGCTGGTCAATGCGCGGATCGGCGCCTACGGCATCCGCGCCGGCGAGCGCGGCTCGCTCGACATCGCGCTGTGGGGCCGCAACCTCGCCGACGAGGAATACCCGATCGCTGCGATCGACAACCTGCCGCATGCCGACCGCGCCGTGTACTGGGGCGAGCCGCGCACGCTGGGGCTCGATCTCGTCTATCGCTTCCACTGACGCCTTACGCCACCGGAGTCCGCCATGCCGCGCATCGATGTCGCCGACGATCTGGGAAGCTGGATGCAGCTCGCGCCGGATCGCGGTGAAGGCCTGATCGCCTTCAGCCAGGCCGTCTACGGCAAGAGCACGCTACCGATGCGCGAACGCGAGCTGGCGCGCATGCGCATTGCCCAGATCAACGAATGCGAGGTCTGCCGCAACGCGCGGCAAGGGCAGGGCGCGGCGCATGGCGTCGACGAGGCGCTGTATGCCAACGCTGCGCACTGGCGCACGCACGCGGGCTACAGCGCGCGCGAGCAGCTGGCGGCGGAATTCGCCGAGCGTTTCGCGCAGGATCACGTCGCGATGCGCGCGGATGAGGCGTTCTGGATACGGCTGCGCGCTGCCTATTCCGATGCCGAGATCGTTGAGCTGGGCCTGTGCTGCGCGCTGTGGCTCGGCGCCGGCCGGCTGCAGCGCGTGCTCGACGTTGGCCAGAGCTGTCAGCTCGTGCTGTGAGCGGCGGCTGCGCGATCCGGTTCAGACCCGGATCGCGAGCATGAAAAACGCCCGCATCGAGCGGGCGTTCTTGTTGCGGCCTCTGATGTCTGGACGCTGACGCTTCTGGTGTCGGCACTCAGGCCGCCTTGCTCTCCGGCGCGCCTTCCATGCCGCGCGCCAGGTGAATGCCTTCGCATTGCTTGAGGAACTCGCCGCGCTGCGCACGCGGGTTATAGAACTGCTTGTACCAGATGCGCTGCTTCAGGAACGCGCCGTCGCCCTGCACGAACAGGCCCTTGAAGCAGGGCTTCTTGTGCTTCCACACCTCGAAGTCCTGCGCGAACGCGGCCAGCGCCATCGTCTGGTACTGGCGCGCGATCTCGATGTCCTGTTCGTTGGCCACCGCCTGCCCGGTCGGCGACTTCACCATCAGGCCGTGCCAGACGTAGGCGGTGCCGTCTTCCACCGGCGTGTGCGCGATGAAGATGTAGGAGTCGTGCGTGCCGCGCATCTTGGTGATCAGGATGCTCGGACCGTGGTAGACCGCCTCGGTCTCCAGCAGCGGGCCGTCGGCCGTGGTCAGCGTGCGGTGACCGCCGCCCATGCGCTGCGTGGCGACGTGGCCGCGGAATTCGTTCTCGAAGTACTTGGTGATCGAGCCGTGCACCGGGCCGAAGTGGGCGACGTCGGTGATGTTGTCGACGATCTCCTGCGTGTGGCAATTGACGATGCCGAGATCGTCGAAGGCGATCGGCACCCAGGCCGCATCCTTCAGCTCCGGGATGACTGGCACGTCGTAGTCGGGCTCGCCGCCTTCCGGGTCGTGCCAGACGAACACCGCGCCCATGTGCTCCTCGACCTTCCAGGCGCGCACCTTGGCGGCCGGCGGAATCGGGCCGCTGGAGTAGGGGATGTGGTTGCACTTGCCGTCCGGACCGAAGCGCCAGGCATGGTAGGGGCAGCGGATCGAGTCGCCTTCCACCGGGCCGTCCTGCGCGACGTACGAGGTGCTGTTGCGCGCCAGGTGCGTGCCCATGTGCGGGCAGTAGGCGTCGAGCAGGATCACCTTGCCGCTCTGCTTGCCGCGGTACAGCGCGAACTCCTGGCCAAAGAACTTCACGCCCTGCGGCTTGTCGGTGATCTTGGACGACTCGCCGATCATGAACCAGCCGCGCGGAAACGTGAATTCGCCGAGGCCGTATTCCTTGGAAGTTGCCATGCTGTTTCGCTCCGTCATGTCCGCGTTCGGCGCGGCATGCTCATTGATTGTTCCGCTGATTGTTGCTGTGCGGATCGGTGTCCGCAGTGACGGCGCCAGTGTGGGAACGGGAAAGGGGGCTTACATCACCCGTTTGAGTGAATCTGTCGGTCGGGCGCGGCCGTAATCAAGTCGAGATGTTCGACATGCGGCGAGTGTCGTGCGAGCGCAGCGCCAGAGTCACCAGTTCGGACGATGCTTGCCCTTCGCTTTTCTGTGAAAAAGCCGTACCTGAATCCATCCGTTCTGCCGATGGCAGGACGTCCCCATCCCCACGTGCCCGGCAAGGAGAAACCATGCCCGCCCAAGCCCAGAAGACCACCGCCCTCGTCACACCGGACATGCTGGTGCAACGTGCCCGCGATCTGGTTCCGAAACTGAAGGAGCGTGCCGGCAAGGCCGAGGCCGATCGCAAACTGCCGGCGGAGACCATCGCCGACATGCAGGCGGCCGGTCTGTTCGATGTGCTCAAGCCCAAGCAGTACGGCGGCTTCGAGATGGACCCGCAGGTGTTCTACGACGTGCAGATGACGCTGGCCGAAGGCTGCATGTCCACCGCCTGGGTCTATGGCGTCGTCGGTGTCCACAACTGGCAGATCGCGCTGTTCGACCCGCGCGCGGCTGAGGATGTGTTCGGCAAGAACGAGAAGACGCTGATCGCCTCGACCTACATGCCCAAGGGCCAGGTCACGCCGGTCGAAGGCGGCTTCAAGTTCAGCGGTCGCTGGGGCTTCTCCTCCGGCATCGACCATTGCGACTGGGTTTTTCTCGGTGGCCTGATCTTCAACCAGGGCCAGCCGCCGGAGTACCGCACCTTCCTGCTGCCGAAGTCCGACTACGAGGTCGTCGACACCTGGCATGTGATGGGCCTGAAGGGCACCGGCTCCAAGGACATCGTCGTCAAGGATGTGTTCGTGCCGGAGTACCGCACCCACAAGGCCAGCGACGGCTTCATGGGCACCAATCCGGGCCGCGACACCTTCACTGCCGATCTGTACAAGCTGCCGTTCGGCCAGATCTTCGTGCGTGCCGTCTCGACGGCGGCGATCGGCGGTCTGCAGGGCGCGCTCGACACGTTCCTGGATTTCGCCAAGGTCCGCGTCGGCGACATGGGCAACAAGACCTCGGAACAGGCGCCGGCGCAGCTGGCCGCGTCCGAGGCGGCGGTTGCGGTCGACGAGATGAAGCTGGTGCTGAACCGCAACTTCAGCGTGCTGCAGACCAAGATCCGCAACAAGCAGCCGCTGGACGACATCAATCAGCGCCTGCTGTTCCGCCACCAGGCCTCGCAGGTGGTCGAGCGTTGCGCCAAGCACGCCTACCAGCTGTTCTCGGCCTGCGGCGGTCGCGGCATCTTCCTCGACTTCCCGCTGCACCGGTACATGACCGACATCATGGCCGCGCGCGGTCACTACGCGAACAACCCGGAACAGTTCGGCCGCAACTTCGGCGGCGTGCTGCTGGGTCGCGAGAACACGGATTACTTTATTTAAGACGTCCTGTCCAAGCCGGCGCCATCCCTGGTGCCGCTTTTCAAAACAAGCGGAAGCGCAGATATGAGTCAGGGTTGGGATCAGGAATACGACGTCGTCGTCGTCGGCTCCGGTGGTGGCGGCATGACCACGGCGCTGGTCGCGCACGGGCACGGCATGAAGGCGGTCGTCGTCGAGAAGGCTGACAAGTACGGCGGCACCAGCGCGGTGTCGGGCGGCGGCATCTGGATTCCCTGCAACGACGACATCGCCCGCACCGGCGGCAGCGATTCGTACGAGGAAGCGCTGACCTATCTGAAGCACACGGTCGGCGACTCGGTGCCGCAGTCGCGCATCGAGGCCTACCTGAAGAACGCGCCGGAGATGGTGCGTTATCTGGCGCGCACCTTCGGCGTGATCTATCGCAACGTGCCGAAGTATCCGGACTACTACCCGAAGAAGCCGGGCGGCAAGACCGGCTGGCGCTCGATGCAGCCGGAGGCGTTCGACGCCGCCAAGCTCGGCGCCGAGTTCGACAACCAGCGCGAGTCGTTCAAGGGCACGCTGCTGATGGGCCGCATCGCGATGGACCAGATCGAGGCGCACACGCTGTTCTCGCGTGGGCCGGGCTGGATTCGCCTGACCATCGGCATGCTGCTGAAGTACTGGTTCGATTTCAGCTGGCGCCGCAAGACGCATCGCGATCGCCGGCAGGTGCTGGGCCAGGGCATGGTCGCGGCGCTGCGCTACGCGATGCTGAAGAACGATATTCCGCTGCATCTGAGCACTGGCCTGGAGTCGCTGGTGGAAGAAGGCGGCCGCGTCACCGGCGTCGTCGTCCAGCAGAACGGCAGGACGCTGCGTTACAAGGCGCGTCGCGGCGTGGTGCTGGCCTGCGGCGGCTTCGAGTCCAACCAGCAGATGCGCGATCAGTACCTCGCCAAGCCGACCCAGGTCGAATGGACCGCAGCGCCGCCGATCAACCACGGCGACGGCATCCGTGCCGGTCAGGCGATCGGCGCGGCGGTGAAGGGCATGGACCTGGTCTGGGGGTCGCCGACCGTGCGCAAGCCGGGCGCCGAGCAGCAGATCACGCTGTTCGTCGAGCGCGGCATGCCGGGCTGCGTCGCCGTCAACAAGAAGGGCCTGCGCTTCGTCAACGAGGCGGCCGCTTATCCGGACTTCCGCAATGCAATGTACGAGGACGACGCCAAGGGCAACGGCTGCGTGCCGGCCTGGCTGGTCTTCGACGCGACGTTCCGCCACAAGTACCCGATGGGCATCTTCCTGCCGGGCCAGATCGAGCCGGATTCCAAGCTGCCGAAGGACTGGCTGGACAAGGTCTACTTCCGCGCCGACACGCTGGAAGCGCTGTCGCAGAAGATCGGCGTCGACACGCCGAACCTGCTGCAGACCGTGGCCAAGATGAACGAGTACGCGAAGACCGGCGTGGACGTGGAATTCCACAAGGGCGAAACCGCGATCGACACCTATTACAGCGATCCGAGCGTCAAGCCCAACACCTGCCTCGGCCCGATCGCCAAGGCGCCGTTCTACGCGGTGCCGATGTATCCGGGCGAGATCGGCACCAAGGGCGGTCTCGACGTGGACGCCAGCGCGCGCGTGCTGCGTCAGGACGGCCAGCCGATCGCGGGCCTGTACGCCACCGGCAACACCTCGGCCGCGGTGATGGGCCCGACCTACGCCGGCGCCGGTTCGACGCTGGGCCCGGCGATGACCTTCGGTTATGTGGCGGTGCTCGATATGGCCGCAACCGCTGCGGTGAAAGCCGCGGCCTGAGCGTCGTTACACTGAGGTCCGTGTCCAAGAGGGCGCCTGCGGGCGCCTTCTTGCTTTGTCGCAAAGCGAGATGCGCGCCAACGCGCGCGGGAGCGTCCATGAAACGTCATATCGTGCTGGCAAGCCTGCTATTGGCGGCGCTGGCGCTGAGTGCCTGCGGCGATTCGCAGGCGCCGGATGCGGTGCCCGGCCCAGGGCCAGGACCCGGCCCTGGGCCCGGCACGCCGTCGCTCAACGTCGGCGACGTGATGCCGGAACACTGGCAGCCGCTGCCGGCAGCACCCACGGTCAGCGCCGAGGTGCAGGCCGCGCGCGATCGCATCCTCGGCGAGAACGCCGCCGATCCTGCAAAGGTGAAGCTGTGGTGGGTCGGCGTGTCGAGCTTCATCGCGTCGATGAACGGCCACCTGTTCCTGTTCGACGCCTGGGAGCCGGTCGGCGTGCAGAAGGATTACGTGCCGATCGGCCGCGAGGAACTGGCGGCGATCCAGCCGGAAGCGATCTTCATCGGCCACGGTCATTTCGATCATGCGGCGGATGCCGGCTACGTCGCCGGCAGGAGCGGCGCCGCATTGATTGCCGGCGCACCGACCTGCGCGACGGCGCGTGCGCGCGCCGCGCAGTTCGACGCGACCGTGTCGTTTCCCTGCCTGATTCTCGGCACGCGCGAGTCGCCGGGGCCGGGCGCCGTGCGCGAGATCCGCATCTGGGCCGACCTGCCGCCGGTGCAGGTGATCCAGCATGTGCATTCGGCGGTCGATCCCACCGACCTGCTCACTGGCGGCCTGCCGCTGGTGTTCATTCCCGAGGTGCTCACCTACCTGCAATACCTCAACACCGATCCGCAGGAGATCCTGCGTTTTGCGCAGACGCTGGGCGATGACGGTTTGCTGGGCCAGCCCGAAGGCGGCACCTGGGCCTATCACCTGCGGGTCGGCGACTTCAGCCTGCTGTGGCACGACTCCACCGGGCCGATCGGCGACGGCGAAGACAACGGACCGGCGGTGCAGGCGGCGCTCGCCGCCTTGCCGGGCTGCGTCGACGTGCAGGTCGGCGCCATCGTCGGCTTCGGCATGGTCACCAGCGGCCTGCGCGATTCCACGCAATACGTCGACAGCGCGCGTCCGCACGTCAGCGTGCCCAGCCACCACGACGCCTGGGCACCGGTGCTCGGCGGCGGCGCGGCGGCCTACGAGCGCCAGTGGCGCAACGCGCTCGCCACGCTCGATCACCCGCCGGAACTCGACTACCTGCGCGATCCCGAGGATTACCTGGTGCCGCGCATCTACGACATCGACGATCCCCGCTGGAAGACGCCGCCGCCGGGTTCGCGCTGCGCGGCGCCCTGATCCGCTAGCGCCGCTTCAGCGTCGCGCTGGCGCTGGCGCTGGCGCTGGCACCGGCGCCGGTACCGCGCCGCTCCTCTATGATGCGGATGACGTCGGCGGCACCCCGAATGCTGTGACGTCGCCCCCCGATCCTGGAGCGATTCCGATGCTGATGCCGCTGTCGCGCACCCTGCGGGTGCTGCCGTTCCTGCTGCTGACGGGCTGCGCCGGCGATTGGCAGGGCGAAGCGGGCCGGGTGTTGCAGCAAGTCGCGCAGCAGCCGGGCGGCACTGCCGTACTCGACAACAGCCAGATCGTCGCCGGCCTGCGCGAAGCGCTGGCGCAGGGCACGATCCGCGCGGTCAACCAGCTTGGCCGCACCGACGGCTTCTGGCGCGATGCTGGCGTGCGCATTCCGCTGCCGGCGCCGATCGCCGGCATCGAGAAGACATTGCGCCAGTTCGGGCAGGGCGCGAAGGTCGATCAGTTCCACCTCACGCTGAATCGGGCTGCCGAGCGCGCGGTGCCGCAGGTCGCCGACATCTTCGGCGACGCGGTGCGGCGCATGAGCGTGGCCGATGCACGCGCGATCCTCGAAGGCCAGCCCGATGCGGCCACGCGCTACTTCCAGCGGGTTTCCAGCGACTCGCTGCGCCAGAAGATCCTGCCCCTCGTCACCGACGCCACGGCGCAGGTCGGCCTGACGCAGGAGTACAAGTCGCTGATGACGCGGGCGGGGCCGCTGCTGCAGATCGCCGGCAAGTCCGTGCCCGACCTGGATCGCTACGTCACCGATCGTGCGCTCGACGGCCTGTTCACGACCATCGCCGCTGAGGAGCTGCGCATCCGCACGCAGCCGGCCGCGCGCACCACGGAACTGCTGCGCCGCGTGTTCGGCGGGCGCTGATCCGATCCGATCGTCCCGCGCCGTCGTCTCCGCGGCGATTGCGCGAGCTGCAGCGGACCCCTCAGGGCTTCTTGCCGGACTTCGCGGCGTCATCGCCCCACACGGCGTCCAGGCGCCGATCTCGCCCGCAGCCTTCCTTGTAGAGCCGGTAGCGGATCGGATTCTTGCGGTAGTAGTCCTGATGCTCGGCTTCGGCCGCGTAGAACGGCGCGGCGTCGCGAATCTCGGTCTTGACGATGCCGGGTTCGCGCAGGCGCGTGGCGGCGGCCGTTCGCGTCTTCTCCGCAATCGCACGCTCCTGCGCATTGGCCACGAACACGGCCGATCGATACTGCGGCCCCTTGTCGCAGAACTGGCCCTCGTCATCGAGCGGATCGATGTTGCTCCAGAAGTAGTCGATCAGTTTTTCGTAGGACAGCCGGGCGTCGTCGTAACGCACGCGCACCGCCTCGACATGGCCGGTGGTGCCGCTCGAGACCTGACGGTAGCTGGGGTTCGGCACATGACCGCCGGTGTAGCCGGAGACCACGTCGATGACGCCGGGCACGCCTTCGAGTTCGGATTCCATGCACCAGAAGCAGCCGCCGGCGAAGACCGCCTCGGCGGTGCGCGCCTGGGCGGGCAGGGCCAGCAGCAGGGTGAGGATCGGGATGAGGAGGGGGACGAGCAGCATCGACAGTGAAGGGCGGCGGCGCATGGCGTGAATCTCGAAAGGGGAACCGGACTGGGAGTAACGGACTTCGCGGAAGTTCCGATGCGTCCTCGGCGGCGAAGCGGCTCAAATGCTTCCAAATCCCACCCCCAATCACGCCAACGCCACCGGGTGGGTCGGCCGAAACATTGCAGATTTCTGCAATGTTTCGGGATTTTGGTTTGCTATATAGGCGCCCGGTCATGTCTTTTCCGGCGGTAGCTCCGCCGGTGTTCACACCGAGGCTCGCTATGAAAAGTCGCTGGTTCCCTCTGCCGCTGACGTCGTTTGCGGCGTCGACGATCGCGGGTTCGCCCGCAGGCATTGCGGCGTTTCCTGCGCCGCCGCCCCGCCGACATCGCCGATGGGCGATCGGCCTGCTGGCGTTCGCGCTGACCGCCTGCGGTGGCGGTGGCGGTGGCGGCGGCGGATCGCCGGTCGATCCAGCGCCCGGCACGCCCGCGACGACGCGACTCGTGCCGGCGGTTGAGGTGGCGAGTTCCGCCGCGCATCAGCTGCAACGCCCGAATCCCAAAGCGACGTCGAACGACGCCACGGCCAGTTCCACCCTTTACCGACTCACCCGGGAGTAATCACCCATGCGCATCTCGCTCTTGTCCACGAATCGCTTCCGGCGGAACGGCCGCACGTTGCTGGGCCGTCTCGCGCCCTCGCTGATGGGGGCCCTGCTCGGATTGCTGGCCGTCACCGCGGCGGCCGATGTGCCGGTGTCGCTGCGCGAAAGCGGTCGACTCTTCGACATCACCACCAACCAGCCGCTGCAGGGCGCGCACACGCTGACCTTCCGCCTGTATCCGGCGCGCGATGCGGCGCCGGGCGAAGTGCTGTGGAACGAAACCTTCCCGCTGAATTTCACCGACGGCTACTACTCGGTGGAACTGGGTACGCGCAGCAATCTGGAACCGCTCCTGCGCGAGCAGCCGGAACTGTGGCTGGGCGTCACCGTCGACAGCGACGCGGAGATGCAGCCGCGCTTCAAGCTCAACTCGGTGCCGTATGCGCTGCTCGCGCGTGACGTGGCCGGCGTCATCAATCCGGACGGCATCAACGTCAACGGCCGTCCGGTGATCGACAGCAGCGGTCGCTGGGTGGGCATGGGTAGCACGACCGGCGGCACGACCGGCGGCGGCGAGCCCGGTCCGGCAGGTCCGCAGGGTCCGATCGGCCCGGCCGGTCCCATCGGCCCGGCGGGACCGCAGGGTCCTGCGGGCCCCGCTGGCCCCACGGGTGCGGACGGCGCGACGGGCCCCGCCGGTGCGACGGGCCCGCAAGGCCCGGCCGGGCCGGCTGGACCTACCGGCGCAACGGGGAATCCCGGTGCGCAAGGCCCGATGGGTCCGATCGGGCCGATCGGTCCGCAGGGGCCCATCGGTGCCACCGGTCCGCAAGGCGCGGCCGGCCCCGCCGGTGCGCAGGGGCCTGCGGGCCAGGGCGTGCCCGCGGGTGGTACGGCGGGTCAGGTGCTGACCAAGATCAACGGCACGGACTTCAACACACAGTGGGCGACGCCGAGTGCAGGTGGCGGGAGCTCTACGCAGCTCGTCGCCAACAAGGTCGGCGGTTCGGGCGAGTCGTGCCCGTTGGCGACGAGTACCTCCCCGCCTACCGTTGCCTTCAACAATGTCGTGACCGCTCCAAGCGGCGGCAATACTTGGACGGGCAACAATACCTTTACCGTAGGCACGGGACAGGCGGGCATGTATCTGTTCCAGGTCCGGGTGCTTACCCCTGATGCGCCGACCGCGACCCAGACGGTTCCGATCTCGTTGACGCTCCAGATCAACAACACCACGTATGGTGGAGTCGGTAACGTCTACGGTGTCTACACCCCGCTCACCATCTATCCGCCTGCGGGGACCAAGGGGCGCGGTGAAGTCATTGCGCTACTCCCTTTGAACGAGGGCGATACGGTCAAAGTGCTCTGCATCGGTGCCAATTCCAGCACGGCATCTCAGCCGCTCTCGGCTAACGCCGGCAGCAACATCACGGTCGTGAAGATGAATTGAAGTGACGTCCTGACGTGGCCCGGCTCGCCGCGTATTCGTGGGGATCCGGGCACTTTTCCAGATCCGCCCGTGCGGAGTCCGCGTGTGGCTGTGGTGTGAAGTGCGATGCGGTACAGCGTTAAAGCCGAATCGCTGCGCTACACCGTAGCCGCATATGAGAGGTGAAACACCAGGAGGCCGGCGGATGCCAGCCTCCTGGTATTGGGGTGTCAGCGCTCGTTGAGCAGCGGCGTCGCATGCGATGTCGCATCCGCCGCCCGTCCGCCGCCGCCCAGTACTCGATCCCTAGTGCTCGATCGTGGATATTCGACCGTGCGTGCTACACCCTCGACCCTCAGTCGTCGACGATGGTCTGGCCCGGGAACAGCACGTCGGTAAAACCGAAGCTGCGCAGATCGCGGATGCGCATCGGGTAGAGGATGCCGTCGAGGTGGTCGCATTCGTGCTGTACCACGCGGGCATGGAAGTCCGAGACCTCACGCGCGATCGGTGTGCCCTGTTCGTCGAAGCCGGTGTAGCGCAGGCGCGTGTGGCGCGGTACCCGGCCACGCAGGCCGGGCACGCTGAGGCAACCCTCCCAGCCTTCTTCCGTCTCCTCGCCCAGCGGCGTCAGCACCGGATTGCAGAGGATCGTGAACGGTACGGGCTCGGCCTGCGGATAGCGCGGGTTGTGCTCGACGCCGAAGATCACCAGCCGCAGCGGCACGCCGATCTGCGGTGCGGCCAGGCCGGCGCCGTTGGCGGCGGCCATCGTTTCGCGCATGTCGCGGATCAGTTCGAGCAGTTCGGGCGTGCCGAAGTGCTCGACAGGTTTCGAGATTTGGAGCAGGCGCGGATCGCCCATGCGCAGGATGTCGCGGATCATGGTGCGCAGTGTAGCGGCGGTGCCCGCCGTCAGGCTGTCGGCCTGCAGGCGCTTTTAGTCTGCGGCTTCGGCCGCCTCGCGTCCGCGCTGCCGGGCCTCGGCTTCGCGCCGGGCTTCGCCGATCTGGTCGAGCACGGCGCCGACGTCCGCCTCGGGCCCCTCATCCACGTAGCTGCCGCTGAGCGGTGAGTCCGGTCGCAGCTCGCTGGCCTCGTACAGCGCCCAGATTTCGCGCGCGTACTGCGTGACGAGCAACTCCGGCGCAGCGCGGCCGAAACTCATGCGCATGTTGTCGACGTCGCGCGCGAACATCGCATAGGCATTGTTGTTGCCGGCGGCGTTGACCGCCTGCGGCAGATCGATGACCACCGGGCCGCCGGCGTCCACCAGTACGTTGTACTCGGACAGATCGCCGTGGATCAGGCCGGTGCAGAGCATGCGCACGATCTGTTCGATCATGAACGCATGCCACTGGCGCGCCTGTTCGGGCGTGGGCTGCACGTCGTTGAGCCGCGGTGCCGGTTCGCCGTCGGCGTCCTGCACCAGTTCCATCAGCAGCACGCTGTTGTAGACGCCCTGCGGTTTGGGCACGCGCACGCCGGCTGCGTCGAGGCGGTACAGCGCCTCGATCTCGGCGTTCTTCCACTGCGTTTCCTGCAGTTCGCGACCGCGGCGGCCGCCGCGCCCGAGGGCACGTGCATCGCGGCTGCCGCGGGTGCGCCGTCCTTCCTGGTACGCGGCCAGCTTGTGGAAACCGCGATGCTCGGCGTCCTTGTAGACCTTGGCGCAGCGCAGCGTGCCGCCGCAGCGCACCAGATAGACCGACGCCTCCTTGCCGCTCTTGAGTGGGCGCAGCACCTCGTCGACGATGCCTTCGTCGAGCAGCGGCTGCAGACCCTTTGGGGCTTTCACGGGGCGCGACGCCGAGCGCGGCCCGTCGTAGCGCCGCGCATCAGCGCTTCTTCGCCTTTTCAGCCTTGGCGGCGCGCTTCTGCAGCAGCGTCATCGTCGGCTTCTTCTTGGTCTCCTTGCGCCGGTCCATGCCCTTGCTCACGAGGTCTTCTCCGGTTCGGCGTCGGGCATGGGCGCTTCGGTATCGCGCGCCAGCTTCTTCAGGCGCTTCTCTTCCTGTTCCTTGAGCTTCTTCAGCTCGCGCTGGCGCTTGTCAAACTTGTAGTTGGGTTTTGGCATGGTCACTTCTGCGGTTTGGAGCCGCAGTGTAGAGACAATTCACGCGGGCCAATGCCGGATGCCGCGAGCGGGGAATCCGCAAAGCGCGCATGCTGGTCTGCGCCGCTGACGGCGTGCAAACGACGCCTATCCCGTGCTTCTGCCTCAAGCTGCTGTAAACCTTGCAACTAATCCGCTGGCGTCCATGGTTGTCGGCGTCGTCGATGCGTGCCGGGAAGGTGCCAATCCGCGCAGATTCGACGCTCCGGCGGAGTGCGCGCGATGAATGCGATTGCGCAAGATGCGGGGTCGGCGCGGTTGCTGGCTGCCGGCGATCCGCCGCCGTTCTCGATCGAGCGACCGGATGCGGCATCCGAGTTCCTGCTCGTCTGCGATCACGCCGCTGCGCGATTGCCGCAGGCGATGGGCGCGCTCGGGTTGTCTGTCACGCAGCTCGAAAGCCACATCGGCTGGGATATCGGTGCTGCCGGTGTCGCACGCGGACTCGCCGAGCGGCTCGATGCCACGCTGCTGCTGCAGAATTACTCGCGCCTGGTGATCGACTGCAACCGGCCGTTGCACGCGGACGACTCGATCGCCACGCACAGCGAATGGGTGCGCGTGGACGGCAACGCCCAGCTCGATGACGCCCAGATAGCGGCGCGCACCGACGAAGTGTTCACGCCGTATCACGAGGCGCTGAGCGGCTTGCTCGATGAGCGCCATCGCGCCGGCCGCGCCACGGTGCTGTTGGCGCTGCACAGCTTCACGCCGGTGTATCGCGGCGAGTCGCGTCCCTGGCATATCGGTGTCATGTACGGCCGCGATGCCGCGCTGGGCCAGGCGATCCTGCGCCTGTTGGGTCGCGACGAGCGCTTGGTCGTGGGCGACAACGAGCCTTACGCGCTCGACGAGCAGGTGGACTACACCTTGCCGACGCACGGCCAGGGTCGTGGCATTCCACATGTCGGGCTGGAGATTCGTCAGGACCTGATCGCTGATGCCGGCGGCCAGAAGAACTGGGCGGGCCGCCTCGCGAGCCTGCTTCGCCAGGCCGCTGCCAGCGATCCTCACGGCGCACCGCGGGTGCCGACCGCAGCGGCAAGGGCCGGTGCCGCATGCTGATCCGCGCCGGCTACGAACTGACGTACGAGTTTCCGAAGCCGACGCCGCTGATCGTCACGCTCAGCATTCATTCCAGCCGGGTGTCGGACCTGCTGCGGCCGGATCACATGATCACCGAGCCGGCCGTGCCGATCGACGCCTATCGCGACGGCTTCGGCAACTGGTGTTCGCGACTGCTCGCGCCGCAGGGCTCACTGCGCCTGCATGCCGATACTGTGGTGCGCGATTCCGGCATGCCGGAACCCGTCGTGCCTGATGCGCAGCAGCATCTGGTCCAGCACCTGCCGGAAGAGACGCTGCTCTATCTGCTCGGCAGCCGCTACTGCGAGACCGACCGTCTGGTCGAGGTCGCCTGGTCGCGTTTCGAGCAGGTGCCGCCCGGCTGGGGGCGGGTGCAGGCGATCTGCGATTTTGTGCACGGGCACCTGCGCTTCGGCTACGAGCACGCCAGCGCCAGCAAGACCGCGCTGCAGGCGTACAACGACGGCACCGGCGTCTGCCGCGACTACGCGCACCTGGCGATCACGCTGTGTCGCTGCATGAACATCCCGGCGCGTTACTGTACGGGCTATCTCGGCGACATCGGCGTGCCGCTGACCGACGCACCGATGGATTTCTCCGGCTGGTTCGAGGTTTACCTCGGCAACAGCTGGTACGCGTTCGATGCGCGCAACAACCAGCCGCGTATCGGTCGCATCCTGATCGCGCGCGGCCGCGATGCCGCCGACGTCGCGATCAGCACCGCGTTCGGCGCCAACACGCTGACCGGCTTCCGGGTCTGGACCGACGAACTGACGTCTGCGGCTTAAGTCTGTTGACGCCCATTGATGCCCGTTGCGTCAGCAGGCTTCAGGGCACCAACACGACCTTGCCGGTGTTGCGGCGCGCTTCCATGTAGGCCTGCGCATCGCCGGCACGCTCGAAGGAAAAAGTCTGATCGACGTGCGGGCGCACCCAGCCGTCGGTGACGCCCTGCAGCAGGATGTCCATCCAGCGGCGGATCTTGTCTGCCTCGTGCCAGAGGTGGCCCATGTTCACGCCGAACACCGATTTGTTGAGGTTCATCAGCGGAATCGGATGGAAGAACGGCATGCCGGCGGCCATGGGCAGCAGGCGCAGCGGTCCGAACAGCTTCGACTGCGTGGCGCCGGAGATGCCGAACATGCCGAGCCTTCCGGTGCTGCGCAGCGCCGCGTAGCTCTTCTTCCAGTGATTGCCGCCCATGGGGTCGGTGATCAGTTCCACGCCACGGCCGTCGGTGAGGCGTTTCAGTTCAGTCGGCCAGTCCCGCGTGCGGTAGTCGATCAGCTCGTGTGCGCCGCGCTGCTTCAGGAACGCGTGCTTGCCGCCGCTGGCGGTGCCGATGATGCGGGCGCCGATGTGACGCGCGATGTCGATCGCCGCCAGGCCCACGCCGCCGCCGGCGTTGTGGATCAGCACGGTGTCGTCGCGCGTCAGTGCACCCATGACCACCAGCAACTGCCAGGCGGTCAGGTAGTTCACCGGAATTGCCGCGGCCTGTTCGTGCGTCAGCGCAGCCGGTTTCTCGAACATCTGGTTCGCCGGCACGACCACGGTGTCCGCGTAGCCGCCGAAGCGCGTGAGACCGAATACCTGCTTGCCGATCCAGCCTTGCTCGACTTCGTCGCCGACCGCATCGACCGTGCCCGAGACCTCGTAGCCGACGACGCAGGGAATCTTCGGTGCATCCGGGTACAGGCCCTGGCGCGCCATGATGTCGGCGAAGTTGATGCCGCTGGCGCGCACCCGCACACGCAGCGAGCCGGGTGTCGGCGCCGGGTCCGCCGCTTCGCGAACCTGCAGGCGCTCCGGACCGCCGGTTGCCGTGATCCAGACCTGTTTCATGCCGCGCTCCGCGTCGATGCCGATGGCAAAAAAGCCGGCGCCGAGCATGCCACGACCTACGCCGGGCGGGTTAGGCGGCCAGACTGCGCCGCTCCCACACTAAGGCCTGAACTTTCGACTGGATGACGAGGAGAGCGAGATGGCGAAGCTGCAAGGCAAGGTGGCCCTGATCACGGGCGCGGGGCAGGGTGTGGGGCAGGGCATCGCGTTCGCGCTGGCCTCGGAAGGCGTGTCGATCGCGGTGACCGGCCGCACGAAATCCAAGCTCGATGCGACGGTGCAGGAGATCGAGACGCGCGGCGGCAAGGCGCTGGCGGTGGAGTGCGACGTCAAGAATGCGGCGTCGCTCGCCGCCTGCGTCGGCGCCGTGGTCAAGCACTTCGGCAAGCTCAACATCCTGGTCAACAACGCCCAGGAAGTGCCGTTGGGCACCTTGGAGCAGGTGACGGACGAGGCCTTCGCCGCTGGCTGGGAATCCGGCCCGCTGGCCACGTTCCGCCTGATGAAGCTGTGCCATCCGCATCTGAAGGGCGACGGCAACATCATCAACTTCGGTTCGTCCTCGGCGCTGCGCTGGGATCTGTCGGGCTACGGCGCCTACGCCGCCGCCAAGGAAGCGATCCGCCAGCTGACGCGCGCCGCCGCCTGCGAATGGGCCAAGGACGACATCCGCGTCAATGCGATCCTGCCGCTGGCCGACTCGCCGGCGATGCAGTGGTGGACGCGCGAGCGCCCCGAAGAAGCCGCGGCGTTCATCGCCACCGTGCCGCAGGGCCGCGTCGGTTCCTGCGAGCAGGACATCGGCCGCTTCGTTGTCTCGCTGGTGTCGGACGATTCGCGCTACATCACCGGCCAGTCGATCGGCGTCGACGGCGGTCAGGCGTTCCTGGGCTGATCCGGCGATGACGACCAACACGCCGGTGCAGATCAGCCGCGACGGCGGCGTTGCGACGCTGAGCCTGCAGGGGCGCATGCCGGTGATTTCGCTGGCGCTGGGTCGTGCGCTGGCCGATTCGCTGGAGGCGCTGGCGCGCGATGCGGACACCCGCGTCGTCGTGCTGCGCGGCGAACAGCAGCAGTTCTGCGCGGGCGGCGATATCGCGGCGATTCGTGACGCCATCGCCGATCCGGATCATCTGCTGGCGCCGATCATCGACCAGTTGCACCGTAGCGTGCGCGCAATCCAGGCGATGCCGCAGCCGGTGATCGCCAGCATCGCCGGCGCTGCGGCCGGCGGTGGCCTGTCGCTGGCGCTGGGCTGCGATCTGATCGTCTGCGCAGCGGACGCACGCTTCGTCGTTGGCTATCCGGCGCTGGGCACGTCCTCGGACGGCGGCCTGAGCTACACGCTGACGCGGCGCGTGGGGTCGATGCGTGCGCTCGACGTGATGCTCGGTCGCGGTGCGTTCGACGCCGCGCAGGCCGAAACCTGGGGGCTGGTGGCGCGCGTGGTGGCGCCGGAGACGCTGGCGGCGGAAACCGCCACCTACGCCGCGCAGCTCGCGCGGCATTCGCCCCACGTGCTGCGCGAGTTCAAGCATCTGGTCGGTCGTGGCGATGCAGAGTCGCTGTCGGCGCAGCTTGACGCCGAGAAGGCCGCGTTCCTGCGCTGCGCGCGTACGCCGGAGTTCGCGGCCCGCGTGCAGGCGTTCCTGGACCGTCGCAAGTAGCCGAGTGCGGCCGGGGTTTTGCAGGGCCCAGGCACTTGGTCTATCGTGCGCGCCGCCATGCGTACACCGCTTCTCCTTGCTGTCTGCTCCTCGCCGCGACCCGGCGTGACGGCGGGCGTGCGCGCGGCGCCTTCCTGCGGCACATCCAAAAAACAGCGTTTCGCCTGACGGGCACGCTGTCCCGTCGGCCGCCCGACGGGAATCTGCGCCGCGGTTTCGTTGCTCCTTGAGTTGCCCCCGCAGTCTTTCCGCCGGCTCCCGTGCCGATGGTCCAGCGCGCTGCGCTGTCCACCATCCTTCGTACCGGAGTCATCGACATGACCGCTGCATCTTCACTCGACCCATTCCACGGCATCTGGGTCCCGCTCATCACCCCGTTTCGCGACGGCGCGCCGGATCTCGTCGCGCTGCAGCGCCTGACCGGGCATCTGCAACAGCAAGGCGTGGACGGCTTCGTCGTCTGCGGCACTACCGGCGAGCCGGCGACGCTCAGCGACGACGAGCAGCAGCGCGTGCTCGCCGCCGTGCTGGAGGTCGCGCAAGACCGCACGCCGGTCGTCTTCGGCCTCAGTGGCAACGACACCGCGGCGATGACCGCGCGCCTGCGCGCGCTGGCATCGCAACCGCTGGCGGGCTGGCTGGTCAGCGCGCCGTACTACACGCGCCCGTCGCAGGATGGCATCCGCCGGCATTTCGAAGCCCTGGCCGATACCACCGAGCGGCCTTTGTTGCTCTACAACATCCCCTATCGCAGCGGTGTGGCGATGGAGACATCGACGCTGCAGGCGCTGGCGCGGCATCCGCGCATCGTCGGCATCAAGCAGAGCGCCGGCCATGATCTCGATCAGCTCTCGGCCTTGATCGATGACACCGGTCTGCGCGTGCTCAGCGGCGAGGACGCATTGATCTTCGTCTGCGCCTGCCTGGGTGGGCACGGCGCCATCGCCGCCGCGGCGCACGTGCGCCCCGATCTGTATCGCCGGCTGTGGGCGCTGACCCAGGCGGGCCGGCTCGACGAGGCGCGGCGCCTGCATCGTGCGCTGCTGCCGTGGATTCGCCTGCTGTTCGCCGAGCCCAATCCGGCGCCACTCAAGGCGGCGCTGGCGATGATGGGCTTGATTCCGGACGGGCTGCGCCTGCCGATGACCGAGGCTTCCACTGATCTGCGCCAGCGGCTCGAACGGGCACTGCCGCAGGTGCTGGCCTTGTGATGCTGCCCGCGAAAAACCTACGAAGCATCTACGTTCGGCGTGCGGCGATCACAGTGCGAACTTGATCGCCGCCGCCATCGTCTCCTTGATCCGGTCCGACGTCGGACGCCGGCGCCACTCGGCCGGCGTGATCTCGTGCGCGGTCTTGAGGTCGTCCTCGAACATGCGTTCCATCTGCGTGCCGAAGCGGCGGCCGATGACGATGGCGTTGGCCTCGTCGTTGTGGATGAAGCTGCGGTAGTCGAGATTGGCGGACCCGACGGTGGCCCAGACGCCGTCGACGACCGCGGTCTTGGCGTGCAGCACGGTGTCCTGGTACTCGTAGAGGCGGATGCCGGCGTCGAGCAGGCGCTGGTAGTGGTGGCGCGCGGCGTACATGAGCACCTTCACATCGGTTTCACCGGGCATCAGCAGGCGCACGTCGACGCCGCGCCTGGCGGCCGCTTCCAGCGTGGCGATGAACTCGTCGTTGGGCGCGAAGTAGGCCTGCGTGATCCAGACCCGGCGCCGCGCATGCTGGATCGCGGCGAGATAGGTACCGTAGATCGCCGCCTCCATCTTCGGTGGGCGACCGCTGAGCGTGCGCATCAGCGAACCGGCCGGCGCCAGCAACTGGTCGAGCAGGTCCTGACCCTGGTCGGTGACGGTGCGCACCAGTTGGTCGCCCTGTTCGCGCAGCGGCGGGAAGAATGCATCGTGCTCGGGCGCGGCGTCGCCCAGATCCTTCCAGTAGTCGAGGAACAGGCGCTGGAACTCGGCGACGGCGGGGCCGTCGATGCGGATGTGGGTATCGCGCCAGCCCGGCGCACCGCGGCCGCTGGAGCCGAGGCCAGAGCCCGATCCGCTGCCCAGTCCGCTACCGGCGCCGAGCCCGGACCCGACGCCCGAACCCAGACCCGAACCGGCGCCTGCGCCCGAGCTGGGGCCGGAGCCGCTGGTGTAGTCGTCGGTGATGTTGATGCCGCCGGTGAAGGCGACCTGACCATCGACGACCAGCACCTTGCGATGGCTGCGACGGGTGATGCGCCACAGGCGCGGGTCCTTGAGCAGGTTGACCGTGTTGAATTCGCGCAGCTCGACGCCGGCCTCGCGCAGGCGCGCACGGAACGCCTCACCCGCACCCATGCCGCCGATGCCGTCGACGATGACGCGCACGTCCACGCCGGCGCGCCGGCGCTCGATCAGCGCCTGTGCGTAGCGTTCGCCGAGTTCGTCCGCGGTCAGCAGGTAGATATCGAGATGGACGTGGTGCCGCGCCTTCGCGATCGCACCCAGCTGCGCGTCGTGGGTCGAGGGGCCATCCTTGAGCAGCGTCACCTGGTTGCCGGCCAGCAGCGGCCGGCGCGCCAGCGCAGCCTCGATGCGCGCCAGCTTGTGCACAAACGCCAGATCGCCGTCACCGACCGCCGCACGCAGCGCCGCCTCGCTGGGCTGCGGCGCGCAGACGCGTTGTTGCAGCAGCTCGAAGCGCTCGACGCGGCTGTCGATCTGTCGCGCGTCGGGGAGGCTCGCGCAGCCGGCCAGAGCGCACAGGGCCAGCGCCGCCAGGCTGGCGCGCAGCGGTCGGCACGGCGACGTCGCGGGATCGGATCGGGACATGCGGCACTGCGCAGGCGGGTGGCGTGCACGGTTTGACCCATCGCCGCTGAATCGATGGTGAACCTCTCCGTTTGGGGGAGGCGGCGTGCGGCCGCGGCTACCAAAGTCGCGGTCAGGCGCCACGCCGGTCGTGGCCACCCAGGAATCACGAGCCCATGTCCTCGACGACGATCTCGCCCGACGCGTACACGCCCATCCGCCTCGGCCCGCTGACGCTGCGCAACCGCTTCATCAAGTCCGCCACCAACGAGGGTATGGCCAAGAACGGCATGCCGTCGAAGGCGCTGGTCGAGCACCACCGGCGCATGGCAGCCGGCGGCTCGGCGATGACCACGGTGGCCTACTGCGCGGTCAGCCCGGACGGCCGCACCTTTGTCGATCAGGTCTCGCTGAACGCGCCGAGCGTGCCGCATCTGCGCGCGCTCACCGATGCCGTGCACCGCGAGAACGCGGCGGCCTGTGCGCAGATCACGCACGGCGGCGCTTTCAGTTTCGTGCCGGAACTCACCACGAAGTACCCGCTCAGCGCGTCCGGCGGCTTCAATCCGGCGGGGGTGATCGCGGGGCGCTTCTTCAAGACCGCGATGACGCGCGAGCACATGAACCGCGTCACGCAGCAGTTCATCGACGGCGCGATGCTCGCGCGCGAGGCCGGCTTCGATGCGGTCGAGATCCACATGGGACACGGCTATCTGCTGAGCCAGTTCCTGTCGCCGCACTACAACAAGCGCCGCGACGAGTACGGCGGGGCGGCGATACAGCGCGCGCGCTACCCGGCCGAGGTCCTGTCGCGCGTGCTCGACGCCGTCGGCAAGCATCTGGCTGTGACCTGCAAGATCTGCGTGACCGAAGGCCACAAGCGCGGCGCCACCGCCGATGACGCGGCCGATGTAGCGCGCGTGCTGGAGCGCGCCGGCGCGCACCTGCTGGTGCTCAGCGGCGGCATGAACGTCGAGGCGCCGTGGGCGATCTTCGGCAGCAACATGCCGGCCGCGGCGGTGGAGGCGATCCAGAATCCCGTGGTCAAGGTCGCGAGCAAGCTGATGCGTCTGTGGGAGCCGAAGCTGGAATTCCGCGAGCTGTATTTCCTGGAGCATTCGCGCAAGGTTCGCGCGGCGGTGACGATGCCGCTGGCCTATCTGGGCGGCGCGAAATCCGTCGCTGGCGTGAACCAGGCGCTGGCCGACGGTTTCGACTGCGTGGTCATGGGCCGTGCGCTGATCCACGAGCCGAATCTGGTCAACCAGTTCCGCGACGGCACCGCGACCGTGTCCGGCTGCACCGCCTGCAATCACTGTGTGCCGATGATGTACACCGACGGTGGCACCGGCTGCGTGCTGCATGCGCCGAACGATGTGAAGCTCAACCAGACGCCGGCGGCCTCATGAGCGCGACGCCGCTCGATACGGTGGCGTGGGCGCGCACGCGACTGCCATCGCTGGACGGTCGTCGCGCGTTGGTGACCGGCGCGGCCAGCGGGCTGGGTTACGAGACCGCGCTGGGTCTGGCCGCGCGCGGCGCCGAGGTGATCCTGGCCGACCGCAACGTCGAAGGCGGCGGGGCGGCGCTGGGCCGCATCCGCGAGCAGCTGCCGCAGGCCCTGGTCGAGTTCCGACAAATCGATCTGGCGGAACTGGCGCAGATTCGCGCGTTCGCGCGCGCGCTGGAGGGTGAGCGTCGCGCGCTGGATGTGCTGGTCGCCAACGCCGGCATCCTGCCGCCGCTGCAGCGGCGCACCACGGTTGATGGATTCGAGCTGAAGTTCGGCATCAACGTGCTCGGCCACTTCGCGCTGGTCGGCGGTCTGCTCGGCAGCCTGCAGCGCAGCACGTCGCCGCGCGTGGTCTGGGTGTCGAGCCTGGTGCACCGGCAGGCGCAGATCGATTTCGACGATCTCAACGCCGAGACGCGTTACGCGCCGCAGCGCGCCTACAACCAGGCCAAGCTGGCTTGCCTGATGCTGGCACTGGAGACGCAGGCGCGGGCGCAAGCCGCGGGTTCGCGTCTGCAGGTGCTGGCGGCGCATCCGGGCGTGGCCAAGACCGCGCTCGGCGACAGCCGCAACGGTCAGCCGCGTCGCGGCGTGGTGGATCATCTGACCGATGTCGCATTCAACATCGCGATGCGCTTCTTCAGTCAGCCGCAGGGCGAGGGCGCGCGGCCGATCCTGCACGCGGCGGCGGCCACGGATGCGCGTGGCGGCGAGTTCTACGGACCGGACGGTTTTGGCGAGATGCGCGGCGCGCCCACGCGCGTGACGGCCTCGAAGCTGGCGCTGGACGCCGGCGCGCGCGCGCGGCTGTGGACCGAGTGCGAGGCGATGACCGGCGCCGTCTACGGTTGGCGTCGCGACGGCTGATCCCGCGACAGTTGAGCCGCTGCCGCATCTTCGCGCTGACGTGATCCGCGGCGCGACGGGTGCGACCGGTGGGGCGAATCGCGGGCCTTAGAGGTCGTAGCGCACGCCGGTCATCTGCTCGGAGCGTTCCCAGAGTCCCGCGGCCAGCGCGGTGTCGTAGGCGCGACGCATGCCGCGTACGCGCATCGGGTGGCCGCGGAACTGCAGCGGGCCGTTGGGGCCGTAGTAGTCGCCGCGCTGTGCGTCGGCCGAGGTCGCCGCATACAGCGTCGGCAGTGCGCCGAGCGCGGCGGGCTGGGCGAGGATGCGGTTGCCGATCGTGATCAGGCGGCCGAACAGCGAGGTCGGGCTGTGGCCGCCGAAGCCGATGTTGGTCGCCGAGTAGCCCGGATGCGCCGCCAGGCTGTGCGTGGCGACGCCGCGTTGGCGCAGGCGCCGGTCCAGTTCCAGCGCGAACACGAGGTTGGCGAGCTTGGAGCGACCGTAGGCGCGCGAGCGCGAGTAGGGCGCGCGCTCCCAGTTGAGATCGCCCAGCGGCAGCGCGCCGCTGCGGTGCGCGAGACTGCTGACGGTGACGACGCGTGCGGCCGGTGCGGCGTTGAGGCGGTCCAGCAACAGGCCGGTCAGCGCGAAGTGGCCGAGGTGATTGGTGCCGAACTGCAGCTCGAAGCCGTCGCGCGTCTTGCCGTAAGGCGTCGCCATGATGCCGGCGTTGTTGATCAGCAGGTCCAGCCGCGGGTGACGCAGCGCGACCTCGGCGGCAGCCTCCCGCACGGAAGCCAGCGACGACAGATCCAGCGGCAGGAACTCGAGCGCGGCGTCCGGCACCTCGGCGCGGATCGAGTCGATCGCGACGCGCGCCTTGTCGGCGCCGCGGCAGGCCAGGATCACCTGCGCGCCGCGCATCGCCAGCGCCTGTGCGGTCGCAAGGCCCAGGCCGCTGTTGGCGCCGGTGATCAGCGCGACGCGGCCGGCCTGCGAGGGAATGTCGGCTTCGGTCCAGAGATTCATGGTGTCGGTATGAAGCGAAGGCTCGATCAGGTAATGGCTCAGGGCATCAGCCGACCGAGCAACGCATCGAGCGCATCGCGCGCGCTCTGTACCAGGCCCTCGTAGCTGATGCCGCCGTCGCAGCCGAGCAGGTTGCAGCCGGCCGGCGCCTGCGGGCCGAGGGCGAGGCTGCCGAGGATGGTGGCCGGATCGACGAAGTACTGCAGGTCCAGCGCGACCGGGCCGTTGTCGACGTAGGGGCCGGGATCGGCAATCGACTGATCGCGCACGCCGCGCATCAGGATGCGGAAGAAATCGTGCATCCACTTGCCGGCATGCGCGCTCAATATCTCCTGGGGCTCCAGTACGTAGTTGCCGGGCAGGCCGGTGCGCACCACGACCATGTCCAGGCTCGGGATCACGAACACGATCTGATCGAGGAAGCCGACGAAGGCGTAGAGATCGCGTGGTGCCGAGGCGACCAGCGGGCGATGCAGTTCGCGGCTGTCCGGAATCTCCACCGTGAAACCGCTGTCGCCCTCGTTGCTCCACAGCAGGTAGCCGTAATAGCCGTTGGTGGACGAGGCGCGGCCGGCCTGCGCGACGTAGGACGCGGGCAGCAGGCGCTCGCCGTTCCAGGCGCCGCCGTTGAGCATCAAGTGGCCAAGGCGTGCGAGATCCTGCGAGGCCATGAACAGGAAGGCGTAGCCGTGCGTGTTGCCGGCGCGGTCGCGGAGCCAGAACCAGTCATCGCGCTCGATGCCGAGCTTGCCGAACAGCTCGCGCTGCGCGAACGCCTGCAGGTCTTCGCCGACCGCGCGCTCGACCGTGTGCGCGAGCAGCGACACCGTGGTCTGGCCGTAGGTGAATTCGGTGCCGGGCTCGTGATCGAAGGGCAGCGCCAGCGTGTAGCGCACCGAGTCCGGATGGCCGAGATTGAGATCGCCGGTCCACACGAAGCGCAGGCCGGAGCTTTGCGTCAGCAGCTGGCGGATCGTGATCGCGGCGTGCGCCGCGTCGGCCTCGGGGATGTAGCGACCGATCGGGTCGTCGAGTCGCAGCAGGCCGAGCTGCAGCGCGCGGCCGGTCAGCATCGCGGTCACGCCCTTGGTGGTGCTCCAGACGTTGTTCGGCACGCTCTTGGTCAGCGGGTCAAGTGCGCTTTCGCCGGCCAGGCAGCCGTAGCGGTAGATGCGCAGCGAGACGGCGTTGGTCAGGTTGGCGTAGCGCGTGGCTGCCGCCACCGCCGCGGGATCGAGGTCCAGCTCTGCCGGAGATTTGCTGGCGAAATCGCCACTGCCGGACGGTAGTTCGCAGCGCAGCTTGGCGGTATCGCTACCGCCGCCATTGCCACCCGCGTCGTCGTTCGAGGAACCGCTGCAGGCGGCGAGCAGCAGCGCCATCAGGGCGGCAAGGGCTGCGGAGAGCAACGGACGAATGCGGCGCATTGGGGGCTCCGTTCGAGTGAGGGTGCGCGCCGGGGGCGTCGCGGGTCTGTTATCGACTCTTCTTGCGCGGTGCGTCGCCCGTCTTGCGCACTTCCAGCACGCGCACGCGGTCGCCGCCCCGAATCTGGCCCAGCGCCGCGGTCTCGGGCAGATCGCCCGCGCGGTAGAGCGTGGCATCGCGCAGACCGTAGCGGCGCAGGCCTTCGAGCGCGGCGGCCTGGTTCTTGAAGTGCACGTGCATGCGGCCACGCACGAACAATTGCAGCACGCCGCCGAACAGTGCCATCGCCGGCGCGCGGCGCTGTTCTTCGAGCAGATAGAAATCGGCGAGGTAGAGGCCCTGCGGAAAGCCGCCCAGCGTGCGGGCGATGCGCCGCCACAGGTCGGCCGCCGCGTCCGGGGCGAGATAATTCATCAGGCCCTCGGTGATGATCGCGACACCCTTGTTCGGGTCCAATGTCTTGGCGATGCCGGCCAACGAGTGCGGACCGCCGCGCTTGAGCACGTCGAGCTCGACGACCTTGTGACCGGGCTTCATGCCACCGGCCTGCTCGAGCAGCCGGCGCTTCTCGGCCGCCATCGCCGGCAGGTCGGTTTCGATATAGGTGAGCTTGGCGCCGTAGCGGCGCTTGTAGCGCCAGCCGCGCGGTGACAGGCCGGCAGCAAGTTCGATCACCTGCGTGACGCGGCCCTCGTCGATGGCCCGGGTCAGCCGTGCGTCGATGCCGCGATGGCGCGCTTCCATCAGCGCGTCCAGCGAGACGCCACCGAGCAGCTGCGTGGCGCGGCCGAGCAGGCGGAACGCACGATCGAGGCGCTGGCCCTGCGGCGTGGTCAGGCGCGCGTCGGACAGGCCGAGGCGATACCAGAGATAACCGGTCGCATGTGCGGTCGGACTGATCGTCTCGGACTTGGCGGCCATGATCGGGGCCGGCCTCAGACGCCCGGTGCGCCGGGAAAGCCGACGTAGTACTGGCCGGTGAGCATGCCGCCGTCGACGGCGATCTCGGCGCCGCACAGGTACGAGGCCTCGTCGCTGGCCAGGAACAGCGAGGTGCGCGCCACTTCCTCGGGCTCGCCGACGCGCTGCAGCGGCACCATCGTGTAGCGCTTGTTCACGTCCGCCTTCTGTTCGGCGTAGGGGTTGCCCATCGCGGTATCGACCCCGCCCGGATGCACCGAGTTGACGCGCACGCCCTTGTGGCCGAACTCCATCGCGGCGACGCGGGTCAGGCCGCGGATGCCCCACTTGCTGGCGCAGTAGGCGCCGAGGCCGTTGGCACCCTTCATGCCGTCCACGGAGGAGATGTTCACGATGCTGCCGCGCCCGCGTGCGGCCATTTGCGTGCCGACCAGCTTGGTGCCGAGAAACGTGCCGACCAGGTTGATGTCGAGCACGCGCGAGAAATCCGCCTTGCTGGTCTCGGCGAGCGTGCGGAACAGCAGCACGCCGGCGTTGTTGACCAGCACGTCGATGGGACCGAAGTCGCGCGTGGTGTTCTCGATCAGTGTGGCCCAGGCGGCCTCGTCGGTGACGTCGTGGCGCACGAAGCGCGCGCCGGCGCCCAGCTCGGCGGCCAGCGCCTGGCCCTCGGCTTCCAGCACATCGGCGATGACGACTTTCGCGCCTTCCTGCGCGAATAGTCGCGAGGTGGCCGCGCCCATGCCGCGTGCGCCGCCGGTGACGATGGCGACCTTGTTGCTGAGACGGCCCATGCCTGCTCCTCCGTTGGGGTATTCAGAATGACCCATCTTCGGCAGAGCGGGGCGGCGTCAGCCTCATCCGAACGCATGAAAGCAGTCGATGCGTCTACGAAGAACTGCGGAGGAGGAAGCGCGGCGCAACGAAAAACGGGACCGCCGTGAGGCGGTCCCGTTGCAGGGACGCGATCAGAGAAGGGAATCGCGCCGTCCTGCGGCAGGCCACGACTTGCGCAGACTTAGTTGCGCAGATCGTCGGCCTGATCCTTCAGCTGCTCGCGGCGCTCCTCCGCGTGCTCGCGCTGCTGCTCGCGCACGTCCTCGCGCTGTTCCTTGCGCTGCTTCGCGTCCTTCTTGGCTTCCTTGGCCGCATCCTTGCGGGCATCGGCGCGATCCTCACGGATCTCGCGGCGCTGCTCCTGCGCTTCCTCACGCTGCTCCTGACGCAGCTCCTGGCGCTCCTTGGCCTGTTTCTCCAGCTTGTCGGCCGAGACCTGGGCGAAGGCGGTGGTGCTGCCCAGGGCCAGCAGCGCGGCCATGCCGGCGGTGGTAACGATGTTCTTCATTTCAGTCTCCGATGGTGGATCGATTTTGTTGTCCGCAGCCTGAGGCGGCGGGTTCGAACCCACTGTGAGACCGTGCGGGTGAACTGCCTCTGAACTCCCCGGCGGGATTTTCCCAACGCGGCGCGCTCGATGAACCGGGGCAGAACGGAGTCCGGGCCGGTGCCGATGTCGCGCGGACCTCGGTGAGAACTTCGTGAGAAAAGCATCCGGCCCCCGTGAAGACGCCGCCATGTTCTATCTGCTGGACTGCAAGTCTGGCCCCGCTGCCGCCGGGGGTGCGAGACGCTACGAGTTCCGGAGAAGGGCATGCGACATGGCTGGCTGCACCCGCGTGCCGAACTGCGCCCGCTGGTTTGGGCCAAGCGCACGGACCATCGCTGGGAGTGCCTGCGCGGGCTGCTCGGTCTGCCCGCGCCCGCTCGCGGCACGGGTCTCGTCATCTCGCCCGCTTACGGTGTTCATACCTTTGGTCTTGGCTACGCACTCGATGTCGTCTTTTTCGATATTCGATGGCGGGTTCTTGCTATCGAACGGGCGGTGAGGCCCTGGCGATGGATTCCGGCTGCTGCCGCCGCGCATGTGTTGGCGCTGTCGGCCGGCGAGGCCGATCGCCTCGGACTGGCGGCGGGTCAGGATCTGGACTGGCTCGACGATATCGTCGACCGCTGATCGCGCGTGGCGTCGGCGTTGAGACGTTCCAGGTGCTGCACCACGGCACGCGTGCGCGGGTGTTCCGGTCCGCGCGAATCGCGCAGGATCGCAAGGCCTTCCTCGAGCAGCGCGACGCCGTCGTTGCGGGCGCCGTGATCGATCAGCCACTCGCCGCGCCTCGCCGCGATGTGACCCAGGTACCACTGTCGCTGGGTCAATTGCGCGCGGGCCTGGTCGAGATTCGCGACGCTGAGTCGGCCAGCCTCTTCGTCGCGACCGAGTGAGCGTAGCGTGTCGGCCAGCAGGACACGCACACGCAGGGCTTCGATGCGCTGATCGAGTCCGGCGCTGTGAATGTCGGCGTCGGTTCGCAGCAGCAGTACAAGCGCTTCTTCTTTGCGACCGGATGCGGACAGCGCCTGCACGAGCGGCAGCAGGCCCTGCACGGTGGTGAATCCCGCCGGTCCGTAGAACTTCACCCGCCACTCGTAGGCTTGACGCAGCAGGGGGATCGCCTCGTCGAAGCGGCCACTGACGGTCAGCGCGCGGCCCAGGAAGACCTGTGCCATCGCGTGGAAAGCATGATCGCGTCCGACGGTCTCGGCGAAGCTGTCGAGCACCTGCTGCAGCACGGCGATGCCCTGTTCGGTCTGCCCCGACATGGCCAGCGCATGGCCCCAGTGCAGCCGGGCTTCGATGACCCGCGAGTTGCCGGCCGGGTAGTGCCGGCTCATGCGCTCGGCCGCCTCGCGCAGCAGCGGCTCGGCTTCGGCGCTGCGATCGTTGAAATCCTTGAGCACGCCGGCCACCCACAGCATGCGCGCGACGGTCGGATGATCGTCGCCCAGCTCGCCGCGGGCCGTGCGCACCAAGTCCAGCAGACCGTCGCTGCAATCGCCGAGCCAGAGTGCGCCATTGCGCCCGATACACTCGGAAAAGCGGACGCCCCATTCGCCCTCGTACCAAAGATCGGGATGGGGCCGCCCTGCGGCATCCTCCGCATCGCGCGCGCGGCGCGACGCCTCGCCCATCAGATCGAAGCGCATTGGAATGCGATAGGTCTCGCGCAGCGCGATACGGGTTTCCTGCGTGTGACGATCGGTCGCGCCGAGCTGTGCGGCGAACGTCTTTTCCGCCGCGACCAACAGCGCGGCGGCCTTGGCAGTCTCTCCCAGCGTGCCGTAGGCCGAGCCGATGACCTTCTGAAGGCGCGCGCGTACCAGCGGCTGATCGACAAAGCGTGATTCCAGACGTGCGGCGCCGACATCGAGCAGATCGCGGACCCGCAGGTTCGGCATGCCGGAAGCCCGCGGATCCGCGGCGGTCAGCAGGTCGTCAGTGAGGAAGTCGGCGATGGCGCGCGCGGTAATCGCTTGCTCGTGCGCTTCGGTCCGCGCTTTCTCCGAGCGCAGGTACAAGGTCGCGCTGACCAGCGTGCCGAGCGCAAACGTGATCGCCAGTCCGATCAACAGGCCACGTCGTGCCCGCGCACGCGCCAACGCGACGCGGGCGCGCTCGGCTTGTGCGGCGCGCGATTGCTGGGCAGTCCACTCGGTTCGCCGTGCTTCCAGACCCCGCAGACGCAAGGCCAGCTGGCCCGCGTCGGCAAGCCGCGCCGCGGGCTCGCCGGCGGCGGCAAGACCGATGTCCTCGCGCAGCATCGGATCGGCTACGGCCAGTTCCCAGCCGGGCGCGGGCAAACGCCTGAAATCGCCGACGACCAGTTGGAACAACAGGATGCCGAGCGCGTAGATATCGGCGGCGACGGTTGCCGGCTGGCCCGCGAGTACCTCGGGTGCCAGGTACAGGGGCGTGCCGCTGAAGCCTGCATCCGCCGAGGTTCGCGTGAAGCCGAGTTGCGTGATGCCCAATTGGGCGAAACGCGCCGGATCGAGCGCGTGGCCGGCGGCAAAATCGCACAGGCAGGCGCGGGGAGGGCCGCCGTTCGCGTCCGCCACCATGATGATGTTGGAGGGTTTGAGATCCTTGTGCAGCACGCCGACGGAGTGCGCTGCTGCCAGCGCCGCCGCGCATTGCGCCGCGATCTCGAGGCGAAGCGCCAGTGGCACCTGCGCCACACCGCCTTGCGCCGCGCACCAGTCCTCCAGATTGCCCAGCGGCGAGTACTCGGTTTCCAGGAAATACGGGGGGTCTTCGATGTTCCAGTCGAGCAGTCGCACGACGCCGGAGGACTCGCCCAGGGATTGCGTCAGCACGCGAACCAGCGTGATTTCGCGCTTGATCGCGGCCAGTCCGTCTGCGTCTCGTGCGAACTTCACGACGCGGCGCTCGGCCGTCTTTTCGTGCTGGGCTAGCCAGACTTCGCCGTGCGCACCAGAAGAGAGTTGGCGCTCGAGTTGCCAGTGTGGGCGTCCGGGCAATCGGGCGCCGGTTTCAAGACCAAGGCGATTGACCGGTTCCGCAGGCGCGGTCTGCACCGTGCGGCGCACGTCGGCCATCAGCCGGTAGCCGTAACGCGGCACCGTACGCACGGCAGCGGCGTCCGGTTCGCCGAGCGCGGTGCGGAGCTTGGCGACGCAGTTGGTGATGACGCCGTCGGTCACCACCCGGCCAGGCCACAGGTGTTCGAGGATTTCCTCGCGAGTGACCACCTCGCCGACCCGGCGCAGCAGGAACATCAGCAGCTCCAGCGGCTTCGGCTCGATGTCCACCTGCCGGCCGGCGACGCGCAGTTCCAGGCCCACCTCGTCCAGCTCCACCGATCCGAACTGCCAGTGCGCGCGCGCGGCGTCGCCGCCGACAGCGACGGTTGCGGCGGGATCGAAATCCTTTTCGAGGCCAGACACGGGTGTTACGTCCCTCCCAAGGTAATCGCCGGGGCTGCCGGATCGCGCCGTCCGCCGTCCGCGACGGGCGCTGCGCTGCGCCGCGCCGGCCGATGTTACGCATCGCGGCGGCTGATCAGATGCGGCGATGCGCGCTGCATGCGCGTGAGCGGACGGCAGCTTAAGGGTCGTTTCCCTGACATATCAAGGCGCTGCGCGAGCTCGCCGCAACCCGCTGCCTGACCGCGTTGGAAAAGCGTGAGAAATCGGTGTCGCCGGCGTGCGGACTTCCGCGACCCCGCTTGCAACAGTCCTGATGGGAAAAACGGCCTTTGAAAAGGGCCTCGCATCGGGGGATGGGTCATGGCGTTGACGGTGTTCGTGCGCAGCAAAGCAGAGGGCGTTCGCAAGCTGGTTCTGGAGCCGGGCCAGGTCCTGAAGCTGAAACCGGGCGAGGAGCTGATCATTCCGGACCACGTCAGCGTGCAGGGTTCCGCTGGCGGTGCGGTTCTGACCTATGCAGCGGGCACGCTATACCCCGTCGAGGTCCCGGCGGGTGCGCAGATCACCGCCACCGACGCGGATCTGGGCGGTCCGGCTGCGGCCGCCCTGCTGCTGGATGGCGGGGGTCTTGGGGCCAGCCTGCTGAGCCTGGAGCCGACGACCTGGCTAGTCGGGGGCGCGCTCGGCCTCGGCGTGGCCGTCGCCGCGACACAACAGGATGGGGGCGGCAGTGGTGAGACGCCACAGCCCAACAGCGCGCCGATCATCACCAGCAACGGCGGCGGCAGCGACGCTGCGATCCTGGTGGACGAAAACTCGACGCTCGTCACCATGGTCGCGGCCAACGACCCGGATGCCGACCTCGTGAGCTACCGCATCGTCGGCGGCGCCGACGCGAGCCGCTTCGAGATCGATGCCGTGACCGGTGCGCTGCACTTTATCGAGGCGCCGGATTTCGAGGCGGATCCCGATGCGAGCTATGAAGTCCAGGTGGAAGCCGGCGATGGCCTGGCTGCGGATACGCAGACGTTGATCGTGACGGTGCGCGACCTCAACGACAACGCGCCCGTCATCACCAGCCTCGGCGGCGGTGCGGCGGCTACGGTCCGCATCGACGAGAACAGCAGCCGCGTGACCACTGTCACCGCGACCGACGCCGACGCCGACAGCGAGTTGAGTTACCGCATCATCGGCGGCCAGGACGCTCGCTTCTTCACCCTCGACGCCGCCACGGGCGCGCTGCGCTTCATCGAGGCGCCGGATGCGGAAAAACCCCGTGACGCCAATCGCGACAATGTTTACGAGGTGCAGGTCGAGGTGTCCGACGGCACCCTGACCGATACCCAGACCATCGCCGTTGCCGTTCGCGATCGCGACGAGAACGCGGCGCCGGTCATCGACAGCCCCGCGGCCTTCTCGATCGACGAGGGCAGTACCGCGATCGGAATCGTCAGTGCCCGTGACGCCGACGCCGGGAGCGTGATCGTCTACAGCATCGCCGGTGGGGCCGACGCGGCCTTGTTCAGCATTGATGCGACCACCGGTGCGCTGCGCTTCAATGCCGCTCCGGATTTCGAGACCCCGGCCGATGCGGGCGCCGACAATGTCTACGATCTGGAGGTCTCCGCCAGCGATGGCAGCGCGAGCGCCACGCAGGCCATCGTCGTCACCGTCAACAATCTCAATGACCATGCGCCGGTCTTCAGCAGCGGCGACAGTGTTGAGGTCGCCGAAGGCCAGACGCTCACGGGCATCACGCCCATTGCTACGGACGCCGACGGCACGTTGCCCACGATCTCGATCAGCGGTGGCGCCGATGCCGCGCTGTTCCAGATCGACGCCGTGACCGGGGCGCTGGCGTTCATCGCGGTGCCGGATTTCGAGAATCCGCTGGATGCAGACCAGGACAATCTTTATGTCGTCGAGCTGACGGCCACCGACGGCCTCAACAGCGCCGTTCAGACCGTGCAGATCGCTGTCACCGACGTTAACGACAACGGCCCGATCTTCAGCACGGCCCCCACCTTCACGGTCGATGAGAACACAACGAGCGTCGGCATCGTGACGGCAACGGACGCGGACAGCCCGACCGTCACCTACAGCATCACCGGCGGTTCGGATGCGGCCCGCTTCACGATCAACCCGACCACGGGCGCTTTGAGCTTTGTCACCGCGCCGGACTTCGAGAGCCCGATCGACGCTGGCGCCGACAACGTCTACAACCTGATCGTCACCGCCAGCGATGGACTGAATACGACGCAGCAAGCGATTGCGGTGACGGTGGCAAACGTCAATGACGTAGCCCCGGTCTTCAACAGCCCGGCCGCCTTCACGGTCGATGAGAACACGACGGCTGTCGGCACGGTGACGGCAACGGACGCCGATAGTCCGACGGTCACCTACAGCATCACGGGCGGGGCGGACGCGGCCCGCTTCGCGATCAACCCGGCCACGGGGGCTTTGAGCTTTGTTACCGCGCCGGATTTCGAGGCGCCAGCCGACACGGGTGCCGACAACGTCTACAACCTCGAAGTCACGGCCAGCGATGGTCTGAATACGACGCAGCAGGCCATCGCGGTAACGGTGGCGGACGTCAATGAGAACGTCGCTGCCCCGGTCTTCACCAGCCCGGTCACCTTCACGGTCGATGAAAACACGACGACCGTCGGCACGGTGACGGCAACGGACGCCGATAGTCCGACGGTCACCTACAGCATCACGGGTGGGGTGGATGCGGCCCGCTTCGCGATCAACCCGGCCACGGGGGCTTTGAGCTTTGTTACCGCGCCGGATTTCGAGGCGCCAGCCGACGCGGGCGCGGACAACGTCTACAACCTGATCGTCACGGCCAGCGATGGCCTGAACACGACTCAGCAGGCGATTGCGGTCACGATCAGCAACGTGGACGACACCGCTCCGGTCGCCCTGGACGCCGTGCTCGACCTGAACGAGAACAGCGCCAATGGAGTTGCATTCGGCTCGGTGCAGGCGAGCGATGCTGACAATCTCGGCGACCTGACCTATGTCATCACGTCCGGCAACACCAACGGTGCCTTCGCCATCAATCCAGCCAATGGCGTGCTGACCGTCGCCAACTCGGCGGCGCTGGATTTCGAGACCAACCCGGTCTTCAACCTCGTGGTGACGGTGACCGATGGAGGCGGCAACTTCGACACCGCGGCGGTGACGATCACGCTGAACGACCTCAACGACAGTGCGCCGGTCTTTACCAGTCCGGCCGCCTTCACGGTCGATGAAAACACGACGGCCGTCGGTACTGTGGCGGCAACGGATGCCGACAGTGCGACGATCACTTTCAGTATCACGGGTGGGGTAGACGCGGCCCGCTTCACGATCAACCCGACCACGGGCGCTTTGAGCTTTGTCACCGCACCGGACTTCGAGGCGCCAGCCGACGCGGGTGCCGACAACGTCTACAACCTCGAAGTCACGGCCAGCGACGGCCTCAATACGGCGCAGCAGACGGTCACGGTCACCGTGACCGACGTCAATGAGAACGTCGCTGCCCCGGTCTTCACCAGTCCGGCCGCCTTCTCGGTCAATGAAAACACGACGAGTGTCGGCATCGTGACGGCAACGGACGCGGACAGCCCGACCGTCACCTACAGCATCACCGGCGGTTCGGATGCGGCTCGCTTCACGATCAACCCGGCCACGGGGGCTTTGAGCTTTGTCACCGCACCGGACTTCGAGAGCCCGATCGACGCTGGCGCCGACAACGTCTACAACCTGATCGTCACCGCCAGCGATGGACTGAACACGACGCAGCAAACGGTTGCGGTCACCGTGGCAAACGTCAATGACGTAGCCCCGGTCTTCACCAGCCCGGCGGTCTTTGCGGTCGATGAAAACACGACGGCCGTCGGGACCGTGACGGCAACGGATACCGACGGCCCGGCGGTCACGTACAGCATTACGGTTGGGGGCGATGCGGGACGCTTCTCGATCAACCCGACCACGGGCGCTTTGAGCTTCGTTACCGCGCCGGACTTCGAGAATCCGCAGGATGTGGGCGCCGACAACGTCTACAACCTGATCGTCGCTGCCAGCGATGGCCTGAACACGACGCAGCAGGCGATTGCGGTCACGGTCAGCAACGTGGACGACACCGCCCCGGTCGCGCTGGATGCCGTATTCAATCTTGATGAGAACAGGGCCAACGGGTTGGCCTTCGGTTCGGTGCAGTCCAGCGACGCCGACAATCTCGGCAGTCCGACCTATGTCATCACATCGGGTAACACCAACGGTGCGTTCGCGATCAACCCGGCCAATGGCGTGCTGACCGTCGCCAACTCGGCGGCGCTGGATTTCGAGACGACGCCGGTCTTCAACCTCGTAGTGACGGTGACCGACGGTGCCGGCAACTTCGACACCGCGGCGGTGACGATCACGCTGAACGACATTGAAGAGAACATCGCCGCGCCGGTCTTCACCAGCCCGGCCACCTTCACGGTCGATGAAAACACCGCTGCGGTGGGCACGGTCTCGGCCACGGATGCCGACAGCCCGACGGTGACGTACAGCATCGTCAGTAGCGGCGATTCGGACCGATTCACGATCAATCCGACCACCGGCGCTTTGAGCTTTGTCGCGGCCCCGGATTTCGAAGCGCCAGCCGACGTCGATGTGGACAACGTCTACCACCTCATCGTTGCCGCCAGCGACGGCCTGAACACGACCCAGCAGGGGATTGCGGTCACGGTGACCGACGTCAATGACAGTGCGCCGGTCTTCGCCAGTCCGTCGGCCTTCACGATTGACGAGAACGCGACGGCCGTCGGCTCCGTTTCAGCAACGGACGCAGACGGTCCCACTATTGCCTATAGCATCACGGGTGGCGCGGACGCAGTGCTCTTTAGCATCGATCCCGCCTCAGGGGTTCTGAATTTCATCGTTGCTCCCGACTTCGAGGCACCGACCGACTCAGATTTGAACAGAATCTACGATCTGATCGTCACGGCCAGCGACGGCTTGAACACGACCCAGCAGGCGATTGCGGTCACGATCAGCAACGTGGACGACAACGCCCCGATCGCACTGGATGCGGCGCTGAGCGTGGATGAAAACAGCGCCAACGGCCTCGCATTCGGTTCGGTGCAGGCCAGCGATGCCGACAATCTCGCCGGCCTGACCTATGCCATCACGTCCGGCAACACGAACGGTGCCTTCGCCATCAATCCAGCCAACGGCGTGCTGACCGTCGCCAACTCGGCGGCGCTGGATTTCGAGGCGATCCCGGTTTTCCTACTGTTGGTGACGGTGACCGACGGTGCCGGTAACTTCGATACCGCGACGGTCACGGTCACGATCAACGACATCAACGAGAACACCGCGCCGCCGGCATTCACCAGCCCTGCCGCCTTCACGGTCGATGAAAATACGACGGTTGTCGGCACCGTCACGGCGACGGATATCGACAGCCCCACCGTTACCTTCAGCATCACGGGCGGGGTGGACGCGGCCCGCTTCGCGATCAACCCGACCACGGGCGCTTTGAGCTTTATCACGGCGCCGGACTTCGAAGCGCCGACCGATGCGGGCGCGAACAACGTCTACAACCTGATCGTCACCGCCAGCGACGGGCTCAACACGACGCAGCAGGCCATCGCGGTGACGGTGGCGAACGCCGACGATCCCGTTGGCGTCATTCCGCTCGCGGACCTGGACGGACTCAACGGATTCCGCATTCTCGGTGAGGCAGCGAACCATTCGTCCGGCTCATCTGTTTCGAACGCCGGCGACGTCAATGGCGACGGTTGGGAGGACCTGCTGGTCGGTGCGAGCCGCGCCGACATCAACGGCATGGATTCCGGCGCCGTTTACGTGGTGTTCGGCGCGGCCAGTGCGCCCGGCGCGTCGCTGGAGCTGTCATCGCTGAACGGTGGCAATGGCTTCCGCCTCAATGGTGTCGCGGTCAGCGACGTGGCGGGTTTTTCGGTCTCTGGCGCGGGGGATGTCAATGGCGACGGCTACGATGACCTGATCCTCGGTGCGCCCTACGCCGACAATGGCGCCAACTTGTCTGGCTCCAGCTATGTGGTGTTCGGTGCGGCAGGTGGGTGGACGGCCGAGCTGGAGCTGGCCGCGCTCGACGGCACGGATGGCTTTCGGATCGACGGCGATCAGGCCATAACGCTCGCCGGCTACACGGTTTCGTCCGCCGGCGATCTCAATGGCGATGGCTACGACGATCTCTTCATCGGCGCGCTCCTCAACTCGCAGATCGACGACGGCGGCGCCTATGTGATCTACGGCGCGCCCGGCGGCTTCGATGCCGCGATCAGCGTGGCGGACCTCAACGGCAGTGTTGGCTTCAGGATTGTCGGTGGCGGGGCTCCGGTCAATACCCGGCTCTCGGTATCGGATGCCGGCGACGTCAATGGCGATGGCTGGCAGGACCTGATCATCGGCGCAGCCGGATTTAGTGTCGGTCAAGTGGGCCAGAGCTACGTCGTGTTCGGCGCGGCCGAAGGTTTCGGTGCCCTGCTGGAGCTGAGTACGCTCGACGGAAGCAACGGATTCCGCATCGGCGATTCGGCGATGCTCCAAACGCTCGGGCGCACGGTTTCCGGCGCGGGGGATCTCAACGGTGACGGCTACGACGATCTGGTGATCGGCGCGCGCGAAGCCGATTTCAACGGCGACAATTCCGGGGCCAGCTATGTCGTATTCGGCGCCGCCGATGGGTTCGCGGCGGACCTGGACTTGTCCTCGCTGGATGGCAGTAACGGTTTCCGCATCGTCGGTGAGATGATGTTCCATAGACTGGGCTCTGCGGTTTCAGGCGCTGGCGACTTCAATGGCGATGGCTACGACGACCTGATCGTCACTGCAAGCAATGCCGACAGTGCCTATCTGATCTTCGGTTCCTCGGACGGCTTCGCGGCCGACTTTGACCTGTCGACGCTGGACGGGCGCAATGGCCTGCGGCTCGAGGGCACAGGAATCCTTCCAAACGGCGGAACTTCGGCGTCCGGCGCCGGTGACCTCAACGGCGATGGCTATGACGACGTGATTCTCGGCGCGCCCTCCGCCCCGACGGCCGCAGGGACGCAGGCTGGCGTCAGCTACGTGGTCTACGGTTTCGCCACGCCAGGCGAGACGATCGACGTGGTCGGCACCGCAGGGCCGAACTCCATCACCTTGACCGCGCAGCAGACCGGCGTAGACGGCGGCGATGGGGCCGACATCCTGACCGGCAACGCCAGCGCCAACACGCTGATCGGCGGCCGGGGCAACGATGTTCTCAATGGCGGCGGCGGCAATGACGTCCTGATCGGCGGTGCCGGCAACGATGTGCTGGTCTATGACGCCGCCGACACGCGGCGCGTGGACGGCGGTACGGGTCGCGATACGCTGCGCATCGACGGCAGCGGTTTGCACCTGAACCTGACGGCGCTGAACAATTTCGACGACCCCTTGGCGGCGCCGGCCAATCCCTACCGCAGCATCGAGATCATCAGCCTCACCGGCAGCGGCAACAATACGCTGAGCCTCAACGCGACCGATCTGCTGAATCTGGTCGGTGCGGCAACGGACGGAAGTGGCGGGCGCGACCAGAACCTGTTGCGGGTGGACGGCAATGCCGGCGATGCGGTGGTGAGTACCGGCGACGTCTGGGTCAATGAGGGTCTGCGCAATGCCGAGGGCAATGCCGGGACCACCCACACGCTCTACACCAGCGGTGCGGCGCAGCTGCTGGTGCAGAACAGCGTTGACGTCAGCGGTCTCAACACACCGACCGCTGTGATCCGCGTGGCCGAACTGGACGGCAGCAACGGCTTCCGCATCGACGGCGAGGGGGTTGGGTCCACGTTCTTCGGCCGCTCCATCGCTACGGGTGACCTCGACGGCGACGGGTATGACGACCTGCTGATCGGCGCCCCCCAGTTTGATTCCAGTACCGGGCGCGGCTATGTGGTCTATGGAGCGCCCGAGGGCCGGCCGGCCACGCAGGCCGTCGGCACGCTGACGGACGCCGAGGGCTACCGCATCGACGGGGAGCTCGCCGGCGACGGCAGCAGCATCGCGCTGGCGGCGGTCGGCGATTTCGATGGCGACGGCATTGGCGATTTTCTCCTGGCCGCGCCGCAATCGCCGTTGGGAGGGCCTGTTGCCGGACAGGCCTACCTGATTCGGGGCACGGCTGACGGATACGCGCCGACCCTGGATCTGGCCACACTGACGCCCGCGCAGGGGATTCGCATCATCGCCGGGGACGGGGGCGGGCGCTTTGGAGAGGCGGTCTCGGCGGCCGGGGATGTCAACGGTGACGGCTATGCCGATCTGCTGATCGGAGCCACTTACGGCGGCACGCTAGACCGCGGTGCGGCCTACGTCGTCTACGGTCGCGGCGATGCCGCGCCGGCGGTGATCGACCAGGTCGGGATGGACGCCGGCGAGGGCTTCCGCATCGACGGCGCGGGCGCGGCCCTGGGAACGGGCGTCTCGGTGGCTGCGGCTGGAGATATCAATGGCGATGGTTATGCCGACCTGATCGTCGGCAGTGACGTCGGGAATCCCGGCAATGGTGTGCTGGTCGCTGGGGTTGCCTACGTGGTATTCGGCGACGCCAGCGGCATGCCGTCGGACCTGCCGGTGACCGCACTGGACGGCAGCAACGGCTTCCGGCTGGACGGCGATGTGATCGACGACGGCTTCGGCTGCGTGGTCGGCGGACTGGGCGATATCAACGGCGACGGCTACGACGATATCGCGATCGGCACGCGTTTCGCGGACAGCACGACGGGCGCGGTGTATGTGGTGTTCGGCAGCGACCAGGTTTTTGGCGCGGCCCTGGATGTGGCGGATCTGGACGGCAGCAACGGCTTTCGCCTTGAGGGCGGGTCAGACGGCGATCAACTGGGGGTTGCCGTCGCGGCCGCCGGCGACGTCAACGGCGACGGTATCGACGACTTCCTCGTCGGTGCGCATCTGTCAGACCCCGCGGCCGGTGCGAACTCCGGAACGGTGTATATCGTCTACGGAACCCGAGAGGGCTACGCGCCGGTGCAGTCGGTCCAGGACCTGAATGGTCTCACCGGCTTCCGCATCGAAGGACCGACGAACGGGCGGGCGGGCCGCAGTGTGACGGCTGGCGACGTCAATGGCGATGGCTACAGTGACATCGTGTTCGGTGCTTACTTCGCCAGCGCCAGCGGCGTCGCCAATTCCGGGTCCAGCTATGTGGTCTACGGGTTCTCCGGTGTTGGCGGTGTCATCGACCAGGTCGGCACCGGGAACGACGACACCCTCGTGCTGGCCCCCTCGCGGACCGGGCTCGACGGCGGCGCCGGTAACGACACGCTGACTGGCAATGACGGCGCCAATTCGCTGATCGGCGGGCAGGGCGATGACCTGCTAACCGGCGCGGGGGGGGCTGATGCCCTGATCGGCGGTGGCGGCGACGACGTGCTGATCTACGACGCCGCGGACACTCGCATCGATGGCGGCAGCGGCTTCGACACACTACGGCTGGCCGGTGGCGGCAGTCTGGATCTGACGGCACTGGCCGACGGGCTGATCACCGGCATCGAGCGCATTGACCTGGAGACGGATGCCGCCGCGAACACGGTGACCCTCGCGCTGCGCGATCTGCTGGCGCTGTCGGACACGACCAACGATCTGTACATCATCGGTGACAACAACGATGTGGTCGATCTCGGGCCCGGCTTCGTGGATAGTGGGATCAACGCGTCGATCGACGGCCGCACCTTCGATCTTTACCAGGTGAACGGCACCGACGCGCAGGTCTTCATTGAACAGGGGATAGGCGTCATATGATCCAGGCTGTCATGCGAGATTCGGTGCATGGGAGCCGGACGGGTCCGGCGCAGGTCGACGACCGTTGAGGTGTGCTTCCGTGACGAAGCCCACTTCGCGATCGCACACGCAGAAAGTCCAGGCATCGCCGTCGACGGGTGAATCGGCCCTGGTGCCGGCGGCGCTGCAGATTCACGGTTCTCGATTGTGGACGTCGTGGCAGGCAGAGCAGGACATCAGTCTCGCGTTCAGTACCTATCAGGCGGGCAAGGTGTTCCTGATCGGCCTGGACGGCGATCGACTCTCGATATTCGAGCGCACCTTCCCCCGCTGCATGGGTCTGGCCGTGCAGGGTGACAGCCTGTATCTCAGCAGCCAGTACCAGATCTGGCGGCTCAACAACGTGTTGGCGGCCGGTGCGCGGACCCACGACGGATTCGATCGCGTCTACCTGCCGAACGTGGCGTGGATCACTGGCGACGTCGATGCGCACGACCTGGGCGTGCTGAACGATGGCCGACCGGTATTCGTCAACACGCTGTTCTCCTGCCTGGCGACGGTGGGTGAGGATTGCAGCTTCAGTCCGCTATGGGCGCCACGCTTCATCAGCCGGCTGCTACCCGAGGACCGCTGTCATCTCAACGGCATGGCGATGGATGCGGGGCGTCCGCGCTTTGTCAGCGCGATCGCCACCACGGACGTGCAGGAGGGCTGGCGCGATCATCGCCGCGACGGTGGCGTGGTCATGGATGTGGCCAGCGGCGAGATCGTGATGCGCGGCCTTTCGATGCCGCACAGCCCGCGCTGGTATCGCGATCAGCTCTGGATACTCAACTCCGGCTTGGGCGAATTCGGTCGCGTGGAGATCGCGTCGGGCCGCTTCGAGCCGGTGGCGTTCTGCCCAGGCTATGCACGCGGACTCTCGTTTCACGGCGATTACGCGCTGATCGGACTCTCCAAGCCGCGCGGGAACCGCTCCTTCTCCGGCCTGCAACTGGATGCGCGTCTCGAACAGGCCAAGGTCGCGCCACGCTGTGGCGTCGCCGTCGTCGATCTGCGCACCGGCGCGGTGGCGCACACCCTGACCGTGGATGGCTTTGTCGACGAGCTGTTCGACGTGACGGTACTGCCGGGTGTGCGACGACCCAGCGCGATCGGGCTCAAGTCCGACGAGATTCGGCACACCATCCGCATGGGCGATGCGGCGTCGTGGCTGCCTGGAGTGGATTGAATGCTGTTCGCGAAGCCGCATCGCGCCTCGCACGCGCGGAGGTACGCGTGTCGGTGAAATCGTCCTGACGGACGAGGGCGGCGCCCGGCATGCGCGCAATCATCGATTGAACCGGCCCCGTCAGGGCACGGTTGCCGCCGTGTCGGGGGTCGGCATCGGTGGTTATCCATAACGACGAGGAGCCGCCTGTGCGAGAAGAGAATCCGTTCGCGGTGAGGACGCTGTCCGCTGCCGCCGCCGCCCTGATGTCCACGATGATGCTTGGCATCGCCACCGCGCAGGCGCAGACGCCCGCCTCGGAGGCGGCCGAAGCGCCCGCCAGCGCCGAGGCTGCGACAGGCGAGGGCGCCAGCACGCGGCTCGACGATATCGAGGTCACCGCGCAGCGGCGCGTGCAGCGGCTCAAGGACGTGCCGGTGGCGGTGACCGCTTTCCCGTCGGCAGAGATCGAATCGCGCGGCATCGACGACATCGGCGATCTCAACGCGCTGGCGCCGGGCCTTCAGATCAGCAAGACGCCGTCCAACACCACGATCTCGCAGGTGACGATCCGTGGCGTCAGCCAGATCAATCCGGCGATCTACTGGGACCCGGCGGTCGGCATCTATGTCGACGGCGTTTACATCGGCAAGGCGCAGGGCTCGATCTTCAACATCGTCGATCTGGCGCGCGTCGAAGTGCTGCGCGGACCGCAGGGCACGCTTTATGGCCGCAATACGCTGGCCGGCGCCATCAATCTGGTGACACGCGCGCCGTCCGGTGTGTTCGGTGGCTCGGCGAGCCTGGAACTGGGCGACTACAACGCGCAGATGCAGCGCGTCTCGGTCGATCTGCCGCAGTGGGGCATGGCGCGCATCTCGCTGGCTGCGCGCAGCGAGCAACGTGACGGCTGGGTCGATACCACTCGGGACAGCTCCACGCCCGAACTCAACGACCGCAACAACCACGGCTTCCGTCTGGCCGCCGATCTCGATCTGGCGCCGGGCGTGCTAGCCGAGTATCGCTTCGATATGTCGCGCGTCGATCAGACCAACAACTTCACGCAGCTTTACCGTCTGGAACCGACCGGCGCGCTGGATCCGCAGTCGCCGCTCAATTTCTTCCACGGGCTGGTGTCGCCGTTTGCATCCACCGAGCGCCAGACGCAGGCGTCGGTCAACGCGCCGTCGTTCGAGCGCTCGAATATCAACGGCCACTCGCTGACGCTGAGCTTCGATCTGGATAGCGGCCATACGATCAAGTCCATCACCGGCTATCGGCGCATGGACTGGAACGACTCGCTGGATCTGGACGGCTCGCCGGTCAATCTCGTGTTCACGCAGCGTTTCACCGATTACGAGCAGCGTTCTCAGGATCTGCAGTTCCTCGGCCAGACCGAGCGCCTGAACTACGTGGCCGGCATCTACTACTTCGCCGACGATGGCGAAACCAACAACCCGCAGGAGTTCTTTGCCAGCAACGCGATCTATGACTCGCGCTACGCGACACGCAGCGACGCCTGGGCGGCCTATGGCCAGGTGGATTACCGGCCGATCGATCCGCTGACGCTGGCGCTGGGTGTGCGCTATACGCGCGAGAAGAAGGAACTGGATCGCGCCTTCGGCGTGCGTGCCAACGCCAACGATCCGTACTTCTACCTGATCCCGGACGGCACCGGCGCCTCCGACACCTTCGACGCGACGACGCCAATGGCCTCGGTGGCCTGGCGCTTCAGCCCGAACGTCAACACCTACTTCCGCTATGCGGAAGGCTTCAAGAGCGGCGGCTTCAATGGCGAGTTCAGTCAGGCGCCGGTGGGCGGCGAGACGCCGGAGCAGATCGGCGAGCTGATCGCGCTCAATCTGGCCGAGACGACGCGGCCGTTCCAGCCGGAGAAGCAGCGCTCGTTCGAGCTGGGGGTCAAGACCTCGCTGCTGGGTGGCAAGGCGCAGTTCAATGCGGCGCTGTTCCATAACCAGCTCAAGGACTTCCAGGCCTCGATCTTCCAGGGCACGGGGGCGGCGGCGACGATCATCCGCAATGTCGGCGATGCGACGATGAACGGGTTGGAGCTGGAGTTCGCGTATGTGCCGGTCGCCGGCACGCGCATCAGCGCCAACTACGCCTATCTGGATGCCGAGTACGACGATTTCCGCGACGCGCAGAACAATAACGTGGCGGCCAACCGCGCCATTCCGCATGCGCCGGAGCACACGTTCAACGTCATGCTCGATGCCGAGCTGATGCGCCGTGACTGGGGCGCGCTGCGCGCGGTCGTCGACTACGCCTGGACCGACGATTTCTATACCTATCCCTACCAGCTGGCGCGGCCCGGCAACCCGGCCTACAACCTGTTCGAGCAGGAAGCTGCGCGCAGCCAGGTGGATGCGCACGGCGTGCTCAACCTGCGGCTGGCGATTGCCGATGTGCGCCTGGGCGAGCGCAGCACCGGCGAACTGGCGATCTGGTGCCGTAATGCACTCGACGACGACACCGCCACGAACTTCATCGACTTCGGGTACGGGTTCGGCAATCTGACGATCGCCAACTTTGAGGAGCCGCGCACCATCGGGATTACCGGCACGGTGCGCTGGTAGGTCAGAAAATCCCGACGCCTTGAATCGGGGGCAGTCGCGAGGTGCCGTATCCGTTTAAGCTAGACGCATGAGTCTTTCGGTACCGCCAGCGGCGGGCGCTCGCGCCCGCCGCTCTTTCTTGGGTTTGACGCGCGAGTCCGCGAAGGACAAGTCGCTGGCCGATTTCGAGCTGGCAGAGTCGATCAGTGCGGACGAGATCCAGATTCTCGATATCGTCGCCAAGGGCACGACCCGCGCGTACCGATTCATGCCGCGCCTGGAGCGCGAGTTCCAGCAGTACATGCGCCAGACCAGCCGGATGGCGCGCCTGAGCATCGCGCTGCTGACGCTGCTCTGCTTCGCCAGCGCGCCGTTATGGACGCCGCTGCTGCACTTCCGCACGCCCCAGACCACCGACCTGATGCTGGTGATCGAGCTGGTGATCATGGCGCCGCTGTTCGCGCTGGTGGCGTTCGCCGTGGCTCGCTGGCCGACGGCGAGCCTGACCGAGTGGTTCCTGATCGCGGCATTCGTCGCCGAGATTGCCTGCGTGGAAATCGTTCGCTACTACAGCGAAGTGGCGGGCCTGCTGATCCCGCCGTCCATCGCCGTCGTGATTCCGGTCGCGGTTCTGGCGCTGACGCGTATCAGCGTCGGGCGCAACTTGATCGTGGTGCTGGCTTACTTTGCGACGATGCTGGGCATTCAATGGGCGGCGCAAGAGCACCTGACGGCGCGCGACGCCGGCACGTGGATGTTCGAGATGCTGTTGCTGATGGTGGTGTTCTTGTCCACCGTCTGGAACCGCCTGTCGTTTCGTCGCAAGTGGGCGGCGGGCCTGCTGCTGTCGCTAATGGCCTATCGCGATTCCTTGACCGGCCTGCCCAACCGCCGGGCGTTCGAAGATCACTACGAGCGGGCCGTACGGGCGTTATCGCGCGGTCGCACGCAGCGGCAGTTGTTCGCGCTGATCGATCTCGACCACTTCAAGAAATTGAACGACCGCTACGGCCATGAATATGGCGATGGCGTGCTGGCCGAGATCGGCCTGGTGCTGGCGGGTAATGCGCGCCGCTCGCTGGACATGGCGACTCGTCTCGGCGGGGAAGAATTCGCGTTGCTGCTTTACGGTTGCGATGCCGAGGCTGCCCGTCAGCGCCTTGACGAGCTGGTGCGCTCGGTCGGCGAACTGGGCATCGAGCATCAGGACAACGAAACCGGTCATCTGACCTGCAGCGTCGGTGCGGTTGTGGTGGCACCCAACTGTCCGCTCTCCGAGGCTTACCGAGCCGCCGATGCCCTGCTGTATCGCGCCAAGCGAGAGGGCCGCAATCGCTACTTTCTGGAAGACCTCTCCGGCGTCGCCATGACCGATCCGGTCGTCGAGCCGGATCTGTTGGTCGGCAATCCCACGTAAGCGATCCGGGTTGGCGGGCCGGGCCGCAGACGGCGGGCCTCGTGCCGTGCGTGACGTGATCGGTACCCAGAATCGCAAGGCCCCGTCAGCGCGGGGCCTTGCGATGCGGGCTTGATGACGGGGTTTGCGGCGGTGCCAGTGATCCGACCCGCCGCGTGCCTACTCGACGATCGCCGGGCTGGCCGCCGGCGGGCCGCCCAGCATCGGCCGATGCGACGGGACCTGTCGCCCTTCGTCGGTCAGGCCATATTCGAGGCCGGCTTCGGCGCCGATCAGCACCTGGCCGTTCTTCTCGCTGCGCTTCGGATCGTTGTACAGCGCGGCGATGACGTGGCCGGTGTAGTCCGGCGTCTCGGCGATGTCCCAGAAACCCGCGTACTTCTGCGGCTCCGAATCCATCACGCGCTTGGTGCGGTCGGTGCGCAGCATGCCCATCCAGATCGACACCGCGGCGACGTTGTGCGGCTTGAAGTCCACGCCCATGTCGCGCGCGAACTTGTCGACGCCGGCCTTCTGCGCGCCGTAGGCGGCGCCGTGCATGTAGCAGTTGCCGCCGAAGCTGGACGTGAACACGACCAGGCCGTCCTGCTGCTTCACCATGCGCTGTGCGGCGTGCCAGCTCGCCACGTAGCCCGAGCGCAGGCCGACATCGAGGATGTTCACGAGATCTGGCGACTTGGTCCAGAAACCGCCTTTCTCGATCAGCTGATCGTGCAGGTAGGTCGCGTTGTTGACGAGGATGTCCAGACGACCCTGTTCGCGGTCGATGCGCTCGAAAAGGGCTGCGACTTGCCGGTCGTCGCTGTGGTCGCAGGCCACGGCGATGCCGGTGCCGCCGGCCTGTGTCACCGCCTCGGCGGTGGCGGCGATCGTGCCCGGCAGCGGCGCATCGCCTTCCTTCAGCGAGCGGCCGGTGACGTACACCGTCGCGCCATGCGCGCCCAGTGCCATCGCGATGCCCTTGCCGGCGCCGCGCGAGGCGCCGGTGACGACGGCAACCTTGCCCTTCAACGATCCGCTCATCTTGGTTCTCCTTGCGGTATTTCGATCACGTCGCCTTGGCGGCGTCGCGCAACTGGTACTTCAGCACCTTGCCCGAGGGGTTGGTGGGCAGGGCGGTGACGATTTCGACGTGGCGCGGCACCTTGTAGTTCGCCATCTGTTCGCGACACCAGGCGATCATCGTCTTCTCGTCCAGCGTCTGCTGCGGACGCAGCACGATGTAGGCCTTGCCGACTTCACCCATGCGTTCGTCCGGCACGCCGACGATCGCGACCTGCGCCACCGCCGGATGCGCGGCGATCATGCGCTCGATCTCGGCCGGATAGCAGTTGAAGCCGCCGGTGATGTAGAGATCCTTGAGGCGATCGGTGATGCGGATGTAGCCGCGCGCGTCGAGGTTGCCGATGTCGCCGGTGTGCAGCCAGCCGTCGGCGTCGATGGTCTCGCGCGTGGCTTTCTCGTTGTCGAGGTAGGCCTGCATCACGTTGTAGCCGCGCACGACGATCTCGCCGGACTCGCCGGGGCCAACCGGCTGGTTGTTTTCGTCGACGCAGCGCATCTCGGTGCCGGCGATCGCCTTGCCGGAGGTCAGCGCGATCGTCTCGGCGCTGTCGCCGGCGTCGCACAGCGACACCACGCCGCAGGTTTCGGTCAGGCCGTAGCCGGTCAGCACGACCTTGAAGCCGAGTTCGGCGCGGATGCGCTCGATCAGCGACGGCGCGATCGCGGCCGCGCCGGTGATCGTCGCGCGCAGCGAGGACAGGTCCGTCGTAGCGCGCGCCGGATCGTTGAGCAGCGAGATGAACAGCGTCGGCGGGCCGGGCAGGACCGAGATGCGGTCGCGCTCGATACGCTTGAGAATCGCCGCCGCGTCGAACACCGCATGCGGCAGTACCGTCAGGCCCGCGAGCAGGCCGCCGAGCCAGCCGACCTTGTAGCCGAAGGCGTGGAAGAACGGATTGGCGATCAGATAACGGTCATCCGGATTCAGGCCGACCGCCTGGGACCATTCGCCGATCACGCGCAGGTTCTGCGCATGGTGGGTGACCACGCCCTTGGGGTGACCGGTGGTGCCGGACGTGAACATCACGTCCATGCGGTCGTCGGCTTTGACTGCGGCGGCGCGCGCCTCGACATGCTCGGTCTTCTCCAGATCCGCGCGCGCCATGAAGGCCTGCCAGCCGACGTCCTTCTCCAGCGACTCGCCGATGACGACGGCATGCTCCAGCGATTTCGGCCAGTGCTCGGCGAGCAGGCTGGGGAAGTGCTGGCCGAGGAAGCGGCCGGCGCAGAACAGCACGCGCGCGCCACTCTTCTCGAGGATGTACGCCGCCTCGCCGCCCTTCATGCGGGTGTTCACCGGCACCAGCACGCAGCCGAGGCTGTGGATGGCCAGGCCCGCGACGATCCATTCGACGCTGTTCGGTGCCCAGATCGCGACGCGGTCGCCGTGTTTCACGCCCAGCGACAGCAGCGCGCGCGCCGCGTAGACGCGCAGCTGGTCGAGTTCGGCGTAGCTCAGTTCCGCGCCGTCCTCACCGACGACGGCGGTGCGCGAGGCGTGGCGCTTGACGGATTCGGCGAAGGCGGCCGGGACGGTACGAGCCATGGCTCAGCCCGTTTTGAAAAACCGCGCCAGGGATGGCGCGGGCTTGTACAGGACGTACATACGCATCAATCTGCCCACATCAGATAACCGTTGTCGATGCGCATCTCGGCGCCGTTGATGAACTTCGATTCATCTGAGGCCAGGAACAGCACCAGGTTGGCGATGTCGGTCGGCTGCGCGAAGCGCGCCTGCAGCTGCTTCGGGTCCTTCTCGCGCACGTAGGACGTGCCGGCGCCGCGTTCCTTGTGCAGGTTGAACACCATCGGCGTGGCGATGCCGTCCGGGTGGATCGAATTGCAGCGCACCTTGTAGAGCTGCGCGCGGCAGTGCGCGGCGACGCTGCGCGTCAGGCCGGCGACCGCGGCCTTGGAGGCGCTGTAGGCGCAGAAGCTGGAAACGCCGCCGATGCCGGCCATCGACGACATGTTGATGATCGAGCCGCTCGGGCGCGATTTCATCGCTTCCAGACCGTACTTGCAGCCAAGGAAGTAGCCGTCGGAATTGATCTTCTGGATCTTCTGCCACAGCGCCAGGTCGGTTTCCTCGATTGTGGCCTGCGCCAGGATCGCGGCGTTGTTGACCAGGATATCGAGCCCGCCGAACTTCTCGGTGGTGGCGGCGATGACCGCGCGCCAGTCGTCCTCGGAGGCGATATCGTGCTTCAGGAACAGCGCGCTCTGGCCCTTGGCGTTGATCGCGGCGGCGACCTTCTCGCCCTCGGCGGCGTTGACGTCGGTCAGCACGACCTTGGCGCCTTCGGCGGCGAGCAGTTCCGCATCGGCCTTGCCGACGCCGCTGGCGCCGCCGGTGATGATGGCCACCTTGTTTTGTACGCGTCCCATCGTTGTGCTCCTCGGGTTGTTTCGTTATCGGTTGATCGGATTCAGCGACGGCCGGCGGCGCTTGCGCCGGCGCGACGGCCGGCGCTCAGGCAATCCGCCAGCGACAGGCCGCTGACGTAGCCGTTGGAGGCCACGCCGACGGCGCTGCGGCCGGCGGCGTAGAGGCCGGGAATGGGTTGCTGCGCGGCATCGACGACGGCGTTATTTCGTTCGTCCACCTTCAGTCCGCCCAGCGTGATGGTCGGGCAGGGAAAGGTTTTGCTGTCGGCGGAGACGTCGAGCGCGTAGTACGGCGCGGTGTCCAGCGGCACGCGCATGTCGTCGGACTTGCCGAGCGCGTCGGTGCGGCCGTTGTGCGCGTCCTCGCTGTAGCGCTTCAGCGTTTCGGCCAGCACCGCCGGCGGCAGTCCGACCTTGGCGGCCAGCGCTTCCGGCGTCTTGGCGCGCGGCGCGAACAGCATCAGGAAGAACGCCGGCACGCTCTGGAAGAACCACAGCTTGCCGGACAGCGCCTCGCGCATCGCCTGTTTGCGCAGCGCGCGGTCGAGAATCAGCCAGGCCTTGCCGTCATTGTGATCGACCATCTCCACGCCGAGCCTGGCGCCGTAGACCTGCTCGTTGCAGAAGCGCTGGCCCTGTCGGTTCACGACGATGCCCTTGGGCCAGTTCACCGGCGGATTGATGAAGCGCCAGGCCGAGCCTTTCTCCATGCGCGCCGGTACGCCGCCGGCGGATTCGCCGAGGCGGATGCCGCTGCCGTCGCAGCCGGTGGCGCCGAGGCGCATCGCCGGGAAGTACTTGGGCGCGTACTGCCGCACCATCTCGCGATTGAAGATGAAGCCGCCGGTGGTCAGCACGACGCCGTTGCGTGCGCGCACCCGCAGGCGCCGGGCGTGCTGGCGTTCGATCTCCAGCGCGCGGGCGCGCAGCTTGTCGCAGTAGGCGCCGGCGAAGTTATGCAGGGCCTCGGCACGACGCATCAGCTTCTGGTGTTCACGCTGCGCGGCCGATCCGGGTTCGAGCTGCCACAGTTCGGCGCCGAGCACGGCGCCGCTGGCGTCGACGATCAGGCGTCGCGCGCTGGTCTGCTGCAGCAGCGGAATCCCGAGCTGGTCCACCTTGTTGCGCAAGGCACGGAACAGTTCGCGGCCGGAATCGATGCCCGGTGCCTTGGTGCGATGGCCCCGCGGCGCCGGCTTGGCGTGCTGCGCGTAGGCCGGCACGCCCTCGTTGCCCGAGTAGTAGAGATAGACGCCGTTGCGCGGGTAGGAGGTCTTGGGCGGATGCGGCGTGGACTCGAAGCCGACGCCCAGCGATTCCAGCCAGGCGATCAGATCGACGCTGCCGTCGCAGAAGCGGCGCAGCGCGTCCATGCTCACGGCATCGCCGGTTTCCTGGCGCAGGTAGTTGAACATCGCGTCCGGCGTGTCCTCGTAGCCGGCCTCGCGCTGATAGCGCGTGCCGCCGCCGGCGTAGACCACGCCGCCGCTCTTGATCGTGGCGCCGCCGCCTTCGAAGCGCTCGGCGATCAGCACGTCGGCGCCGGCTTCCTTCGCGGTGATCGCGGCTGCGCCGCCGGCGGCGCCGAGACCGACGACGAGCACATCGCACTGGCGATCCCAGGTCTGGGTGGCGCCGTCGACCACGAGCGGAGCGTCGATCGGCAGCGTGCCGTCGACCGGTTGCGGGTTCTGGGACATGGAGTGGCCGGTTTTTCCGAAAGCCTTTCGCGAATTATTTCGATCCCCGTTGACGGGGCTTCGTCCAATAAGACGAAGGTCGTTCGATGCCCGCTCAAGTCACCTTGGGCATCTGCGCGGGCAGGTTGAAGTCGAAGCACTTTTCCTCGCGGCGCTCGCTCATGCGCCAGCCGTCCGCCGTGCGCACCCACTGGTCCAGGTACCAGAGACCGAAAAACATCGTGTGCGGCTTGTCCTGTACGTTCATCACGATCGGGTTGAAGCAGATCGTGCGCGAGCTGGCGCGGTCGCCGTCCACCTTGATCGATGGGTTGCCGACCATGTGGTAGTAGTTCGGAAACCACTTCATCGTGTCCTTGAGCCAGGCCTTGACCTCGGGGTAGTGGCCCTTGATGCCGCCCATCGCGGTGTAGTCGATGAACGCGTCCGGCATGAAGACGCGATCCAGCGCCTCGAAGTTGCGGGTATCGATGGCGTCGGCGTAATCGGTCATCGCCTGCTGGATTTCCAGCCGATCCGAGATTTGTTGCAGGCTGAGCATCGCGTTCTCCCCCGGGCTCATGGCCTCGATGTGATGTGGTTTGCAGGCTAAGTCACCGCCGTTATGGACAAACCCTCCGTGTGGACTAGAGAGGGCTCACCCGTCCGGATGAAGAGTGAAGCAGCCTTCGGCTCGGATAATTCACACCATTCCAATCAGAAGGCGGAAACCTCCCATGGCTCGCATCCAATCCCTGGCTTACCTGGTCGCCGAAACCACCGACACGGCGAAGTGGAAGCATTACGCCGAGCAGGTGCTCGGCATGCCGACCGCCGACGCGCCGGCAGGTGGCCTGTACGTCAAGCAGGACGAGCGCATCGGCCGCATCATCGTGCAGACCGGTGCCGCCGATCGCTATGTCGCGTCCGGATGGGAAGTCGCCAACGCGGCGGATTTCGCGGCGACGGTCGCTGACCTGAAGAAGGCGGGTGTGGCCGTTACGGAAAGCACGGACGCCGAGCGCGCACTGCGCAAGGTCGATCAGATGGTCGTGTTCACCGATCCCTCGGGCAACCGCCACGAGATCGTCAACGGCTACAACGGCGGTAGCAGCGCGTTCACGTCGCCGGTCGGTGTGCAGGGGTTCAAGACCGGCAAGTACGGCCTGGGTCACACGGTGCTGCCGGCCGCGCAGGATTTCGATGCGACGCTGAAGCTGTTCAAGGACGTGCTCGGCTTCGGCCTGTCCGACGTCTTCAATTTCCAGCCGGGCCCGGACGCGCCGGTGATCCGCATCTACTTCCTGCACGCGGCCAGTGGCCGTCACCACAGCCTGGCGCTGGCCGAGATGCCGAGCCCCTCGGGCTGCGTGCATGCGATGGTCGAGGTCAACTCGATGACCGACGTCGGCCGCGCACACGACCGCATCGTGCAGCATGGCGTGAAGATGATGGCGACGCTCGGCGAGCACGAGAACGACCGCATGACCTCGTTCTACATCATGACGCCGTCGAACTTCGCGCTCGAATACGGCTGGGGCGGCATCGAGGTCGACCCGAAGACCTGGGAAACGACGCACACCAAGCAGGTCTCGATCTGGGGCCATGATTTCTCCGTCGGCTTCCGTTGATTCACCACTCTCATCGAACGTAATGAAGATCAACAAGGAAAAGACCGCCGCCGACATCGTCGCCTCGCTGAAGAGCGGCATGACGATCGGCATCGGCGGCTGGGGCCCGCGCCGCAAGCCGATGGCGCTGGTGCGCGAGATCCTGCGCTCGGACCTCAAGGACCTGACCATCGTCGGCTACGGCGGTACCGACATGGGCATGCTGTGCGCGGCCGGCAAGGTGAAGAAGCTGATCTACGCCTTCGTGTCGCTGGACTTCATCCCGCTGGAACCATTCTTCCGCAAGGCGCGCGAGGCCGGACAGATCGAGGCGGTAGAACTCGATGAGGGTCAGCTGCACTGGGGCCTGCGTGCGGCGGCGATGCGCCTGCCGTTCCTGCCGACGCGCATCGGCCTGGCCACCGACCAGCTGACCAAGGTCACGCCGCAGTTCCGCACGATCACCTCGCCCTACGACGACGGCGAGGTGCTGCTGGCGCTGCCGGCGATCAAGCTCGACGTCGCGCTGGTGCATGTGCACACCGCCGATCGTCTCGGCAACACGCGCCTCTACAGCCCCGACCCGTTCTTCGACGAGTGGTTCGTGCGTGCGGCCGATCGTAGCTTCGTCACCTGCGAGGAACTGGTTGACCGGATCGACTCCGACGAGCAGGACGCCAAATTCAATCCCTTCGAGCGCAACCTCGTCACCGGCGTCGCGCTGACGCGCGGTGGCGCGCATCCGACCTCGCATGTCGCTGTCCCGGGCACCGCCGGCGGTACCGGCTACGGCTGGGACGCGGCACACCTGAAGCGTTACTGCGCGGCGGCCGAAGAGGAAGGTGGCTGGGAGAAGTACAAGGCCGAGTTCCTGGGCGGCGACGAAGCCGCGTACCAGAAGGCCGTCGGCGGTGTCGATGCCATCCTCTCCACCGCGCGCCAGGTGTTCTGAACATGTCGAACTCGAATTTCACACTGGCGGAACTGCTGATCTGTGCCTGCGCCGACGTCTGGGCGGAGGAAGGCGAAGTGCTTGCCACCGGCATCGGCATCATCCCGCGCATCGCGCAGGGCCTGGCCAAGCTCACCAAGAGCCCGGGCCTGATGATCACCGACGGCGAGGCCTACCTCGTCGAGGAGCCGGTCGTCATCGGCGCCAAGAACCACGACGGCCGCAGCTACGGCGGCTGGATGCCGTACTCGCGCGTGTTCGACAACGTCTGGGGCGGCAAGCGCCACGCGCTGGTCGGGCCCGTGCAGGTCGACCGCTGGGGCCAGGCCAACATCTCCTGCATCGGCGAGTTCTCCAAGCCCAAGCGCCAGATGCTCGGTTTGCGCGGGTTCCCCGGCAACAGCATCAACCATACGAACTCGTTCTTCGTGCCGAACCACGGCCCGCGCGTGTTCGTGGACAAGGAAGTCGATCTGGTCTGCTCGGTCGGTTACCGCAAGGAGCGCTGGCCGGCGGGCGTCAAGAACGACTACATGTCCATCCACCACATCGTCACCGACCTGTGCGTGATGGACTTCGGCGGACCGGACCATGCGATCCGCGTGATCAGCCTGCATCCGGGCGTGAGCTTCGAGCAGGTGCAGGCCGCGACCGGCTTCCCGCTGCTCAAGGCGCCGAACCTGGGCGAGACCGCGCATCCGACGGAAGAACAGCTCGCGATCATCCGCAAGCTCGACCCCAAGGACGTGCGCGGCAAGCAGCTCAAGGACAACCCGCCGGGCATTCGCCAAGCCGCATGAGCGCCCATCCAAACGATGGTCAAGCCAAGGTCGGCGCGGTCCCGGTGCTGGAAGGCTGGTTCACGCTCGACGAGAAGGCACCGCACCTGCTCGGCAACCGCTGCGCGAGCTGCGGCACCTATTACTTCCCCAAGCTGAAGACCGGCTTCTGCCGCAATCCCGACTGCAACGGCGAGTCCTTCGAGGACACGCCGCTGTCGCGCACCGGCACGCTGTGGTCGTTCACCAACGCGGTCTACCAGCCGCCGGAGCCGTACGTCTCGTCCGAGCCGTTCCAGCCCTTCGGCATCGCCGCGGTGGAACTGGCGAAGGAGAAGATGATCGTGCTCGGCCAGCTCGCGACCGGCACCGACCTCAAGACCCTGAAGGCAGGCCTCGCGGTGGAGCTGATTCTCGAGCCGCTGGACGACGGCAAGCTGACGTGGAAGTGGAAGGTGACATCGTGAGCACGAATCGCGACATCGCCATCCTCGGCGTCGGCATGCACCCCTGGGGCAAGTGGGGCAAGAACTTCGTCGAGTACGGCGTCAAGGCCGCGCGCGACGCGCTCGCGGATTCCGGCGTGAACTGGCGCGACGTGGGCTTCGTTTCCGGCGCCGCGACGATCCGCAACGGCTATCCGGGCCAGGTGGCTGGCGCGACCTTCGCGCAGGCGCTGGGCTGGCAGGGTGCGCAGGTGAACACCTCGTACGCCGCTTGTGCCTCGGGTTCGCAGGCGCTGGCCGCCGCGCGCTCCAAGATCCTGTCGGGCGAATGCGAAGTGGCGCTGGTGATCGGCTCCGACACCACGCCCAAGGGTTTCCTCAAGCCGGCGCCCGGTGACCGTCCGGACGATCCGGACTGGGTGCGCTTCCGCGTCGGCATCACCAACCCGACCTATTTCGCGTTGTACGCGCGCCGCCGCATCGAGCTGTACGGCGACACGACGGACGACTTCGCGCTGGTCAAGGTCAAGAACGCCGAGCACGGCTTCGAGAACCCGAACGCGCGTTACCGCAAGAAGTTCACGGCGGCAGACGTCGCGGCCTCGGCGATGCTGGCCGACCCGCTGCGCCTGATGGACGTCTGCGCGGTGTCCGACGGCGCTGCGGCGATCATCGTCTCCAGCCTCGACTACGCAAAGAAGATAGGCAAAAGCAACGCGCCGCGCATCGCCGCGATCTCGACGGTGACGCCGACCTTCGCCTCCGAACTGGTGGAGATGCCGGACATCGCCACCGATTCCGCGGTCGCCTGCGCGCCGCAGTCGTTCCGCGCCGCGCTGCCGAAAAAAGCTTATGAAGAAGCGGGCATCGGCCCCAAGGACGTGAGCCTCGCCGAGGTCTACGACCTGTCCACGGCGCTGGAACTCGACTGGATCGAGGACCTGCAGCTGTGCCAGCGCGGCGAAGGCGCGCGCCTGGTGCGCGAGGGTGCAACCAAGGTTGGCGGTCGCATCCCGGTGAACGCCTCCGGCGGTCTGGCCTGCTTCGGCGAAGCGGTGCCGGCGCAGGCGCTGGCGCAGGTCTGCGAACTCACCTGGCAGCTGCGCGGCCAGGCCGGTGCGCGCCAGGTCGCCAACGCCAAGGTCGGCATCACCGCGAACCAGGGCCTGTTCGGCCACGGCTCGTCGGTGATTGTGAAGCGCTGAAGGCCATGAACGCAGCCACGCCGCAGACGCCTGCAGAGGACGTCGTCCTCTACGAGGTACGCGACGGCATCGCCACCCTGACGATGAACCGTCCGCGCTATCACAACGCGCAGAACTCGAAGATGACCTATGCGCTCGACGCCGGCTTTCGCCGTGCCGTCGACGACGACGAGGTCAAGGTCATCGTGCTGCGCGGCGCGGGCAAGAACTTTTCCGGCGGCCACGACATCGGCACGCCGGAACGCGATGCGCACCTGAGCTTCGAGCGCGAGATGCTGTGGCCAGACCATGTCGGCAAGCCCGGCGCCGAGTTCCAGCTGGTGCGCGAGCAGGAGGTCTACCTCGGCATGTGCCGCCGCTGGCGCGACGTGCCGAAGCCGACGATCGCGATGGTGCAGGGCGCCTGCATCGCCGGCGGCCTGATGCTGGCCTGGGTCTGCGACCTGATCGTCGCCAGTGACGACGCCTGGTTCAGCGACCCGGTCGTGAAGATGAACATCCCGGGTGTCGAGTACTTCGCGCACGGCTACGAGTTGAATCCGCGCATCGCCAAGGAATTCCTGTTCCTCGGTGACAAGATGACCGCCGAGCGTGCCTACCAGATGGGCATGGTCAACAAGGTCGTCGCACGCGAGCAGCTGGAAGAAGCCACCTATGCGATGGCGGCGCGCATCGCGCAGCAGCCGCGCATGGCGTTGTTGCTGGTGAAGCAGTCGCTGAATCACGTCGAAGACTTGCAGGGCAAGCGTGCCGCGATGGACGCGGCCTTTGGCTGGCATCACTTCGCGCACGCCCACAACCAGCTCGTCACCGGGCACAATCTCGCCGGCCTCGACGCCAAGGCGATGGCCGAATCGAACAAGAAGGGTCCCGCATGAGCGCCCCGGCGAGGGACCCGCGTAGCGGGATCGACGGCAACGCGAATGCGGGCTGCGGCCGTCGCGATGACGTTGCCCAAATCAATAAAGGTAAATAGGCCGCAATGAGCGCCCTTGAAACACCGCTGACCCAACTGCTGGGCTGCCGCTACCCGATCGTGCAGACGGCGATGGGCTGGATCGCGGATGCCAGGCTCGTTGCCGCGACCAGCAATGCCGGCGGCTTTGGCTTTCTTGCCGCCGCGACGATGTCGACGCAGCAACTGAAGGATGCGATCGCCGCGGTGCGTGCGGCGACGCCGGCGCCGTTCGGCGTCAACTTCCACATGTTCCAGCCGAACGCGGCGGAAGTGATCGACGTCGTCATCGAACACAAGGACCGCGTGCGCGCCGTTTCCTACGGTCGCGGCCCGGATGCGAAGACGATCAAGCGTTTCAAGGACGCCGGCATCCTGTGCATGCCGACGGTCGGCGCGCTGAAGCATGCGCAGAAGGCGGTCGAACTCGGCGCCGACGTCATCACCGTGCAGGGCCAGGAAGGCGGCGGCCACACCGGCTCGGTGCCGACGACCCTTCTGCTGCCGCAAGTGCTGGATGCGGTGAAGGTGCCGGTCGTCGCGGCCGGTGGTTTCCACAGCGGTCGCGGTCTGGCCGGTGCGCTGGCCTTTGGTGCTGCGGGCATCGCGATGGGCACGCGCTTCCTGATGACGCAGGAATCGCCGGTGCCGCAGACCACGCTGAAGAAATACCTGGAAGTGAACGACCCGGCGAAGATCCGTGCCTCGGTCGCCGTTGACGGCCTGCCGCAGCGCATGATCGACAACCCGTTCCTGCTCAAGCTGGAACGCGGTGGCCTGATCAGCCGCCTGTTCGTCGCGCTGTCCAGCGCCTGGCACTGGCGCGCGCACACCGGCATGACGATCGGTCACATGATGAAGACCTTCTTCGCCGCGCTGAAGGAAGGCGACGGCGCGATCCAGACCATGATGGCCGCCAACGCGCCGGTGCTGATCCAGCGCGCGATGGTCGAAGGCAAGCCGGACGAAGGCGTGCTGCCTTCGGGCCAGGTTGCCGCCGTGATCACGGCGCTGCCTGCGGTCGCCGACGTCATCCAGTCCATCGCCAGCGAGGCCGAAGCGCGCCTCGCCGCGCTCCGACATTCGTAATCAATTCCTTTCACGAGCCCGCCATGAGCAACGGCTTCACCACCACGATCGCCGACGGCATCGCCGAGATCGTCATCAACCGTCCGCCGGTCAACGCGCTGAACGACGCCGGCTGGCACGCGTTGGCCGACGAGATCGAACGTGTCGGCCATGACCCCGCCGCGCGCGTCATCGTGCTGCGCGCCGAGGGCCGCGGCTTCTGCGCCGGCGTCGACATCAAGGAACTGGACAAGCACCCGGAGAAGATCGTCTCGGTGAACGCGGGCAACTACCGTTCGTTCAAGGCCGTGCATCGCAATGCGCTGCCGGTCATCGTCGCGGTGCACGGCTTCGTGCTCGGCGGCGGCATCGGCCTCGCCGGTGCGGCAGACATCGTCGTCGCCAGCGACTGCGCGACCTTTGGCGTGCCGGAAGTCGACCGCGGCGCGATGGGTGGCGGCGCGCATCTGCAGCGCCTGTTCCCGGTGCAGAAGGTGCGCATGATGTATTTCACCGGCGATCCGATCGCGGCGGCCGAAGCGTATCGCCTCGGCGCGGTCGAGACCGTCGTGCCGCGCGAGCAGCTGCGCGAAGCGGCGCTAAGCATCGCGCGCAAGATCGCGGCCAAGAGCACGGCGATGATCAAGCTCGCCAAGGAATCGCTGAACGGCATCGAGGACGGCAACCTCGAAGACAAGTACCGCTGGGAGCAGGGCTTCACCCTGCAGGCCTACAGCGAGAAGGATTCCGCCGAGACCCGCCGCGCCTTCGTCGAGAAGCGCGACGCGAAGTTCGAGGGCTGACCCATGAGACTCGAGTACACAGAAAAGCAGAACAAGTTCCGGGCCGAGGTGCGCGCCTGGCTCGAAGCCAACATGCCGAAGAAGGCGCTGACCAGCTTCGACACCGAAGAAGGCTTCGCCGAGCACCGTGCCTGGGAAGGCAAGCTCAACGAGGCACGCTTCAGCGCCGTGACCTGGCCCAAGGAGCTGGGCGGCCGCAGCTGCGACCTCATCGAGTGGCTGATCTTCGAAGAGGAATACTGGCGCGCCAACGCGCCGCTGCGCGTCAACCAGAACGGCATCTTCCTGCTGGCGCCGACCCTGATCGAGTACGGCACGCCGGAGCAGAAGGCGCGCTTCCTGCCGCGTATGGCCGCGGGCCAGGACATCTGGGCGCAGGGCTGGTCCGAGCCGGGCGCCGGTTCCGACATGGCGGCGATCCGCAGCAAGGCCGTCAAGGATGGCGACCACTACGTCATCAACGGCCAGAAGACCTGGTCGACGCGCGCGGTCTGGGCCGACTGGCTGTTCGGCCTGTTCCGCACCGATCCGGATTCGCAGCGCCACCACGGCCTGACCTTCATCCTGATGCCGCTGAACCTGCCGGGCATCACGATCCGCCCGATCAAGCAGCTCAACGGCTTGCCGGGCTTCGCCGAAATCTTCTTCGACGACGTGCGCGTGCCGGTGGCAAACCGCATGGGCGACGAGGGCGCGGGCTGGAACGTGGCGATGGCCACGGCCGGCTTCGAGCGCGGCCTGATGCTGCGTTCGCCGGCGCGCTTCCAGCAGACGGCGAAGCAGCTCGTCGATCTGTACCAGCGCCACCGCGACACGGCCGACCGCGACCCGGCGATCCGCGACGCGGTGCTGAAGAGCTGGATGTACGCCGAGGCCTATACGCTGTCGACCTATCGCACCGCGGGCCGCCTGGCCAAGGGCGCGAAGATCGGCGCCGAGGCCAGCACCAACAAGATCTTCTGGTCCGAGCTGGACCTGCTGATGCACGAGACCGCGATGGCGATTCTCGGTGCGCGCGCGGAACTGATGGCGCATGCGCCGGATGCCGGCGACATTGGCCAGTGGCTCGACGGCTTCCTGTTCGCGCAGGCCGGTCCGATCTACGCCGGTACTAACGAGATTCAACGCAACATTATTGCCGAGCGCATGCTCGGCCTCCCCCGCGCATGAATAAGCCTACTGCGCAGGCCGTCCGCGGCGTCACGCGGTGCTCGGAGTCCTCACGTACTGACATGTACGCTGCGGCTCCTGCGTTCCTGTTCCTTGCGGCCGGCCTTGCTCGCTACGGCTTCTTCACGCGCTTCGAGGTATAGACAATGGACTTCACGTTCGACGAACAACAGCTCGCCTTCCGCGACGCGATCCGCAAGTTCCTGATGGTGGAAGCGGCGCCGGAAATGCTGCGCGACATCTGGGAAACGCAGATTGGCCGCTCCGCCGAGCTGCGCGCCAAGCTCGCCGACCAGGGCCTGACCGCGCTGTCGGTGCCGGAAGAATTCGGCGGCATCGCGCAGGGCGATCTCGACTGGGTGCTGGTGCAGCAGGAGCTGGGCTACTTCGCGATCCCGGACTCGCTGACGGCGACCGGCTATCTCGCGGTCTACATCCTCAACCAGCTGCCGGCGAACCACGCACTGCGCGGCGAGTGGCTGCCGAAGATCGCCTCAGGCGAGGCGCGCATCGCGGTCGGCCATCCGATCAACCCGATGGTCGCCGACGCCAAGAACTCCAACCTGCTGCTGCTGTGGCATGACGACGAACTGCACGCGGTGAAGCCGGCGGATACGCAGCTGTCGCAGAACCCGAGCATCGACCAGTCGCGCCGCCTGTACAAGGTGACGTGGACGCCGTCGGCGGCGACGCGCGTGCTCGGCGCTGACGCCGGTCGTGCGCTGTGGGCCGGTGTCATCGACCGTGCGGGCCTGGCGATCAGCGCGCAGCTGCTGGGCCTGGCGCAGCGCATGCTCGACCTCGGCGTCGACCATGCCGCGCAGCGCAAGCAGTTCGGCAAGCCGATCGGCTCGTTCCAGGCGGTGAAGCATCACATGGCCGACGTCGCGGTGAAGGTCGAGTTCGCCGAGCCGGTCGTGCACCGCGCCGCCGCGGCGCTGGCCGAGAACGACGCCAAGGCGTCCGTCTACGTCTCGCACGCGCGACTGGCGGCGGGCGAAGCGGCGCTGCTCGCCGCACGCAAGAGCATCCAGGTGCACGGTGCGATGGGCTACACCTGGGAAGCCGACCTGCAGATGTTCATGAAGCGCGCCTGGGCGCTGGATGCGACCTGGGGCGACCGCACCTTCCACAAGGCGCGCGTCGAAGCGCACGTGCTCTCCGGTGCCGCGCTCGGCCCCGGCGAAACCTTCAACTGATTTTCCTTTCACGCAAACCGAGAATTCCCATGGCAGAAGCCTATATCGTCGACACCCTGCGCACGCCCACCGGCAAGCGCAAGGGCAGTCTCGCCCACCTGCACGGCGCCGATCTCGGCGCGCACGCGCTCAAGGCGCTGGTCGCGCGCAACGCGATTCCGGCGGAAGACTACGACGACGTGATCTTCGGCTGCCTCGATGCGATCGGCCCGCTGGCCGGCAACATCGCGCGCACCTCGTGGCTGGCCGCCGGCCTGCCGCTGCACGTGCCGGGCGTGACGATCGACCGCCAGTGCGGCTCCTCGCAGCAGGCCGTGCACTTCGCCGCGCAGGCGGTGATGTCGGGCACGCAGGACGTCGTCATCGCCGGCGGCGTGCAGACGATGACGCAGATCCCGATCTCCTCGGCGATGGTCTGCGCCAAGCCGCTGGGCTTCAACGATCCGTTCTCCGGCTCCAAGGGCTGGGTCGCGCGCTTCGGCGACCAGCCGGTATCGCAGTTCGTCGGTGCGCAGATGATCGCCGACAAGTGGAAGATCTCGCGTGACGACATGGAGCAGTTCGCGCTGGAGAGCCACCGCCGCGCGCGCGTCGCGCAGAAGGAAGGCCGCTTCGATCGCGAGATTCTCGAGACCGAAGGCCTGAAGATGGACGAGACGGTGCGCGACACCTCCATCGAACAGATGGCTAAGCTCGAACCGCTGGCGCCCGGCGGCACGATCACGGCCGGCGTGTCGAGCCAGACCGGCGATGCGTCCGCGGCGATGCTGATCGTCTCCGAGCGCGCGCTGAAGCAGTACGGCCTCAAGCCGCGCGCGCGCATTCACCATATGAGCGTCTACAGCGACGACCCGATCTTCATGCTGACCGCGCCGATTCCGGCGACCCAGGTCGCGATGAAGAAGGCCGGCATGAAGCTGGAAGACATCGACCTCGTCGAGATCAATGAAGCCTTCGCGCCGGTCGTGCTGTCCTGGCTCAAGGAAACCGGCTACCCGCACGAAAAGACCAACGTCAACGGCGGCGCGATCGCGCTGTCGCATCCGCTGGGCGCCACCGGCGTCAAGCTGATGACGACGCTGCTGCACGAACTGGAACGCACCCACAAGCGCTACGGCCTGCAGACCATGTGCGAAGGCGGCGGCGTCGCCAACGTCACCATCATCGAGCGACTGTAAGGCTCGCAACCTCCGTCAAGGACATGCAGAGCCCGATCGTCCCGAGTGCCGCGCGCAAAGCGCGCGGTGTATCGAGGGGCTTCGGATGCGGTCCCTCGATAAACCGCGCCTCTGGCGCGGCACTCGGGATAGACGGGTAAATTTTCAGGAGCAGTCATGGGCATCTGCGACAACCGCACCATCATCGTCACCGGCTCCGGCGCAGGCCTGGGTCGCGGCTACGCGCTGGCGCTGGCCGCCGAAGGCGCCAACGTCGTCGTCAACGACATCAAGCGCGAGGCGGCGCAAGCCGTTGTCGCCGAGATCACCGCTGCCGGCGGCAAGGCCGTCGTCAGCACCGACGACATCACGTCGATGGCGGGCGCCGACAACATCGTCAACACGGCGGTGTCGGCGTTCGGCGACGTGCACGGCGTTGTCAACAACGCCGGCATCGTGCGTGACCGCATGTTCGCGTCGATGAGCGAGGACGAGTGGGACCTCGTGGTCAAGGTCCATCTCAAGGGCCACTTCTGCATCGCCAGCAAGCTGGTGCAGCGCTGGCGCGATCAGGTGAAGGCCACCGGCCAGAAGGTCGACGGCCGCCTGATCAACACCAGTTCCGGTGCCGGCCTGCAAGGCTCGGTCGGCCAGAGCAACTACGCGGCGGCCAAGGGCGGCATCGCCTCGCTGACGCTGGTGCAGGCCGCGGAGCTGGGCCGCTACGGCATCACCGCCAACGCGCTGGCCCCGGCCGCGCGCACCGGCATGACCGAAGGCCCGTTCGGCGCGCTGATGAAGAAGCCGGAAGACGGCAGCTTCGATCACTACGATCCGGAAAACGTTGCGCCGCTGGTGGTCTGGCTGTGCAGCCCGCTGTCGGCCAAGGTCACGGGTCGCGTGTTCGAGGTCGAGGGCGGCAAGGTCTCCGTCGCCAGCGGCTGGAAGACGGGAAAGATCGCCGACAAGAAGGCGCGCTGGAAGCCGGCAGAACTCACAGACGTTATCGAGACGCTGATCGCCGAAGGTCCGGCGCCGCAGAAGGTCTACGGCACCTGAGCGTAACCGTGGCCGATCCGCGCGCCATGATGGGAGCGACCGACACCGAGGCCTATCGGTTCTGGGTCGAGGAGCACGTGCGCTTCGCCGACCTGGACATGCTCGGTCACGTCAACAACAAGGCGTTTCTCACTTACGCCGAAAGTGGCCGCGTCGGCTTCCTGAGCGAAACCCGCATGTGGGTGCCGGGTGCGGCGCGGCAGAACGTGGTCGGCCGCGTCGAGATCGACTACCGGCAGGAGCTGCATTTCCCCGCGCCGGTGCGCATCGGCGTGCGCGTGCTGGAGATCGGCCGCAGCTCGTTTCGCCTGGGCCTCGGCATCTTCGGGCCCAAGGGCTGCGTCGCCACCGTGGTCACGGTGATGGTGCGCATCGATACGCAGTCACGAGCGCCGGTCATGCTCGACGATGAGGAGCGGGCGCGTCTGCAACCCTACGGTCTTGACCCCTGAGGTGGGCGCCGGCGTAGAGTAGGGCAGGTTCTCACTGGGGCCCCGGCGATGCGATTCCCATCAGGGGTGTTGTGGCTGGTCCTGCTGACGTCGGCCTGCGCGCAAGCGCCGCATCGCGCCGAACCGATCACGGTTCTGGCCGACGATCTGTTTGCACACGTCGCCGCGCCCACGCCCCCAGAGGACATCTTCGCGCTCAGCGACCCCATGCGCGCCTATCTCCACGGCGCGCTGGCCGAGCGCGTGCGGCGGTATGGTGCGACGCAGGGTTTGGTGCAGGCGCTGCGCGACGATCTGCGGATCGAGTACGACACCGCCGGTACCCGCACGGCGGCCGAGGCATTCGACGCCCGCGCCGGCAATTGCCTGTCGCTGGTGATTCTGACCGCCGCCCTGGCGCGGGAGCTGGACCTGCCGGTGCGATTCCAGGCCGTATACGGCCACGACACCTGGGCGCGCACCGGCGACCTGGCGTTTCTCAGCGGCCACGTGAACCTGCTGCTGGGCCGGCCGCAGCTGGGTCGCATCCAGCACGATCGGCAGGAGCCGGCGTTGATCGTCGACTTCCTGCCGTCTGCCGATCTGCAGAACCTGCACGCCAGCGTCATCGACGAATCGACGCTGGTCGCCATGTACTACAACAACCGCGCCGCCGAACATCTGGCTGATGGCGATCGGGACGCGGCTTACGCCTGGGCGCGTGCGGCGGTGCTGGCGGCGCCGACGTTCACGCCCGCCTACAACACGCTCGGCGTGATCTATCGGCGACAGGGGGCATTGAACGAAGCACGGCGTGCACTCGCGGTTGCGCTCGATCAGGAGCCGGAGAATCAGCGCGCGCTGTCGAACATGGTGGAAGTGCTGGCCGGTCTCGGACGTGCCGACGATGCCGAGGCATACCGCCAGCGGCTCAAGGCGATCGAGCCGTATGCGCCGTTCTACTTTCTCGATCAGGGCCTGGCGGCCCTGCAACGGGGTGAGTTGCGCGAAGCAACCCAGCTGTTCCGCCGCGAACTGACGCGCATGCCGTACAACCACGAGCTGCATTTCGCGCTGGCGGCCACGGAGTACCGGCTCGGCGACATCCGCAGCGCGAAGCGCCACATGACACTGGCCATGGAGCACAGCAGTACGCGTGACCGGCGCGAGCTGTATGCGGCCAAGCTCGAGCGCCTGACTCACGGCTCCGTCTACTAGGGCGAGGTGGGCATCGGCATAGCCGTCGTCCCAACGGGTGAAGTCGCTGCGCACCGCGCGCCGGAATAATGCCGCGACCTTTTCCGACGCCCCGCCATGAACCTCGCGTTCACCGAAGACCAGCACATGATCCGCGACGCGGCCGAGAGCTTTCTCGCCGACGTCAGCGACTCCGCCGCCGTGCGCCGCGCCATGGAAACCGAGCTGGGTTACGACGAGGCCGTCTGGCAGCGCCTGGCGACCGAACTCGGCTGGTGCGGCATCGCGATTCCGGAAGCGCAAGGCGGTCTCGGCCTGGGTGCCGTCGAGCTGGCCTTGATCCAGGAGCAGGCCGGTCGCCGCCAGCTGTGTGCGCCGTTCTTCTCCACCGTGTGCATGGCCGCCACGCTGGTGCAGGAGCTGGGAACGGCGGAAGCGCAGCAGCGCCTGCTGCCCGGCATTGCCGCCGGTGAATTGCGCATCGGCGTGCCGATGCCGAACTCCGTCGAGGAATGGCTGGCCAGCGCGCGCCAGCTGCGCGCCAAGCCGCAGGGCGAGGGCTGGCGCCTGGAAGGACAGGTTGGCGCGCTGCTGGATGCCGGTGGTGCCGACTGGCTGCTGATGTTCGCTACGGTCGAAGGTGGCGGTCTGGGCGTGTTCGCGGTGCCGCGCACCGCGCCGGGCGTTCGCCTGCAGGCGCTGTCCACCTGGGACCGCACGCGTCGCTTCTGGCGGGTCGATTGCGGCGGCGTGAGCGAGGCCTGGCGCGTCGACGATCCGGATCGTTCCCGCGAGGGCATGCCGCGCATCGGTGCGCTGTGTCGCCTGTACCTGGCGGCCGAGCAGCTGGGTGGCGCGCAGCAGTGCCTGGACATGACGGTGGCCTACACGATGGGCCGCAAGCAGTTCGGCCGGGTCATCGCGGGCTTCCAGGCGATCAAGCATCGCTGCGCCGAGATGATGGTGAAGATCGAGGCGCTGCGCTCGGCAGTGTATGGCGCCGCGGCGCTGGCGGCCGAAGGCGCGGACACCGAAACGCTGGTGGCGGAATGCGCGATGGCACGCGTACTCGCCGCCGATACCTTTTTCTGGTGCGCGCAGGAAGCAATCCAGCTGCACGGCGGCGTTGGCTTCACCTGGGAGTACGACCCGCACCTCTATTTCAAGCGCGCGCAGGCCGGCAGCCACTGGCTGAGCACGACCGATGCCTTGCGCGAAGAGATTGCCGACGGCTTGCTGGGCGACGGCGTGATGCCGGCCCGCGATGCGCCGACGGTTGCGGGGTCGGCGTTCGCGGACGAAGACGCGACGTTCCGCGCTGAAGTCGCGGCGTGGATGCAGGCGCATCTGACGGGCCGCTTCGCGACGCTCAAGCATCGTGGTGGGCCTGGCGATGAAGAAGCCGATCCCGCGCTGCGCAAGGAATGGGAGCGCGAGCTGGCGCGCGGCGGCTGGACCTGCGTCGGCTGGCCGACGGAAGCCGGCGGTCGCGGCCTGTCGATCGCGCAGCAGGTGATCTTCTTCGAGGAATACGCGCGTGCCGGCGGCCCCGGTCGCATGGGCCACATCGGTGAAGGCCTGATCGGGCCGGCGCTGATCAAGTACGGTACCCCGGCGCAGCAGGCCCGGTTCCTGCCGAAGATCATCGACGGCACCGAGTTCTGGGCACAGGGGTACTCCGAGCCGAACGCCGGCTCGGACCTCGCCAACGTGCAGACGCGTTGCTGGCAGGAGGCTGACGGTACCTGGCGCGTGCAGGGACAGAAGATCTGGACCTCGCTGGCGCATGAGTCCGACTGGATCTTCGTGCTCGCGCGCTGCGAACCCGGCTCCAAGGGCAACAAGGGGCTGGCGTTCCTGCTGCTGCCGCTGGACCAGCCGGGCGTCGAGATCCGGCCGATCCGCCAGCTCGGCGGCGGCAGCGAGTTCAACGAGGTGTTCTTCGACGGCGCCGTGGCGCAGGCTGATCACATCGTCGGCGCGCCCGGCGACGGCTGGAAGGTGGCGATGGGCCTGCTGGAAGCCGAGCGCGGGGTTTCGACGCTGGGTCAGCAGATGCACTTCACGCACGAACTGGCGCTGGTCATCGAGGCGGCCAAGCGCAACGGCCGGTCGGCCGATCCGGCCATCCGCGCGCGCATCGCACAGGCCTGGTGCGGGTTGCGCACGATGCGCTACAACGCGCTGCGCATGCTCGCTGGCGAGCAGACCACGCTGCGACGCGAGGCGTTGATCGGCAAGTACTACTGGTCCAACTGGCACCGCGACCTGGGCAAGCTGGCGATGGACGTGCTCGGCGCCGAGGGTGATGTCGTCTCCGACGATCCGGCCATCCGTCCGCTGCAGCAGCTGTTCTTCTTCTCGCGCTCCGACACGATCTACGCCGGCACCAACGAGATCCAGCTCAATCTCATCGCCGAGCGCGGTCTGGGCATGCCGCGCGAGCCGCGCCCCGCCTAGCGGACGGTGTTCGCCGGTGCGCGGGCGTGGTAAGCGATAGGGCGCCGGGTTGATGGTCGACAGCGATGCCGCGCAGGCATCGCTGTCGCCGCAACTTACTGGCCCTTGAACCGGGCCGGGCGCTTCTGCATGAAGGCCGTCACGCCCTCGATGAAATCGCCGGTCTGGCCCAGATCGCGCTGCCACTCGCGTTCGAGCTGCAACTGCGTGCGCAAGTCGTTGCGCGTCGCAGCCTGCAGGCTGCGCTTGATGCGTTCCAGCGCGACGGCCGGGCCTTCGGCCAGCCGCGTCGCCAGTGCCACTGCGGTGGTCTCCAGCGCGCTGTCATCGACCACCTCCCAGATCAACCCCCAGGCCAGCGCCTGTTCGGCGGTGATCGGCTGACCGAGCATGGCGAAGCCCGCCGCGCGTTGCGGCCCGAGCAGGCGCGGCAGGATCCAGGTGCCGCCGGCATCGGGCATCAGGCCGATGTTGACGAAGGCCTGCAGGAACTTGGCCGAGCGTGCGGCAATCGTCATGTCCGCCATCAGCGCCAGCGAGCAGCCGGCGCCGGCGGCGATGCCGTTGACGGCGGCGATGATCGGCTTGGGCAGCGTCTGCATGCGCTCGACCAGCGGGTTGTAGTGCGTGTCCAGCGGACCGCCGATGTCGAGCTTGCCGTCCGCGCCCTTGGGCGCCCTGTCCACGCTCTGCGCCAGATCGGCGCCGGAGCAGAAGCCGCGACCGGCACCGGTGAGGATCACCGCGCGCACGGCGGCATCGTCGGCCGCCGCGTCGAAGGCCTGCTTGAGCGCGGCGAGCAGTTCCAGCGACAGCGCGTTGAGTTGCGCGGGCCGGTTCATGCGGATCGTCGCGACGCCGGCGTCGACGTTGTAGATCAGCTGCGGGTCACTCAAGCGAATCTCCCTGGAGTTGTTTTTACGAGGGGCTGAAGCATGACGGAGACCCGTGCCCGCCGCATACTGCCGACGGATTCGAACGGGGTGGGGACGACATGCGCACGACACCGTGGGTGCTGGGCGTGGCGCTCGTGGCGGCGGCCATCGGCTCGCTGGGCTACGCGGTGCAGGGCTGGACGCTGGACGGCGCACTCGCTGCCGCGCGCTGGACCGCGCGCTGGTCGTTCCCGTGGTTCCTGCTGGCCTGGAGCGCCTCCTCGCTGGCACTGCTGTGGCCGGGCGGCTGGCGGCGGACGCTGCTGCGCCGCCGTCGCGCGCTTGGCCTGTCGTTCGCCGCCGCGCACTTCGTGCACGCCGGGTTTTTCCTGACGGCGATCTTCCAGTTCGATCTGACCCGACCGCTGCCGTTGTTCATCGGCGGTGGCACGGCCTACGCTTTCATCGTCCTGATGGCGCTGACCTCGAACGACGCTTCGGTACGTGCGCTCGGTGCGCGCAACTGGAAGCGGCTGCATACCGTGGGCGGCTGGGTGGTGATGGCCGTATTCGTGAAGAGCTACTTTGGCCGGCTGGTCGAGGCGCCGGTCGTCGGCGTGCTCGGCAGCGCGCTGATTCTCGCGGCCTTCGCGCTGCGCTATGCCGCGTGGCGTCGTCGCCGGCAAAGTACCGCCATCGTCGCGCCCGCGGCGCACACCGCCTGACGGCCTCATCCTTCCGGGCGAAGCCGCCGCGACGCTCGCTGGCGACACTGCGGCCCTGACTTCTGGAAATCGCATGAGCACCGTCGCCGTTCCCGCGCCCGATTACGTTCCGCCGCATGGCCTGCTGAGGGGCAGGTCCGTGCTGATCACCGCCGCTGCCGGGGGCGGCATTGGTTTTGCCGCCGCCAAGCGTTGTCTCGAGGAGGGTGCGCGCGCGCTGCTGCTATCGGACGTGCATCCGCGCCGCACCGAGGAAGCCGCGCAGGCGCTGCAGAAGGAGTTCCCGCAGGCGCAGGTGTTCGGCAAGGTCTGCAACGTCGCCGTCGAATCCGACGTGCAGGCCCTGGTCGATGAGGCGGAGGACAAGCTCGGCGGCGTCGACGTGCTGATCAACAACGCCGGTCTCGGCGGCAGCAAGCGCGTCGTCGACATGACCGACGAGGAATGGCACAAGGTGCTGGACGTGACCCTGACCGGCACGTTTCGCATGACGCGCGCGATGCTGAAGAAGATGCAGCCGCGCGGCTGCGGCGCGATCGTCAACAACGCCTCGGTGCTGGGCTGGCGGGCGCAGAAGGAGCAGGCGCACTACGCAGCGGCCAAGGCCGGCGTGATGGCGCTGACGCGCTGCTCGGCGCTGGAAGCCGCCGAGAACGGCATCCGCATCAACGCGGTGTCGCCGTCGATCGTGTTCCACGACCACCTGCGCAAGAGTGCGCCCGAGTCGCTGCTCAAGGAACTGGCCAGCCGCGAGGCCTTCGGCCGCGGCGCCGAGGCCTTCGAGATCGCCAACGTGATGGTGTTCCTGGCCTCGGACTACGCCTCCTATCTCGTCGGCGAAACCATTTCCGCCTCCAGCCAGAGAGCCTGAACCATGCCGCACGTGTTCGAGTCCGCCGATGCCATTCTCCAGTCCGTCGGCACCGCGCTGGGCGGCAGCGACTGGGTGCAGATCACGCAGGACCGCATCAACCTGTTCGCCGACGCCACCGACGATCACCAGTGGATCCACGTCGATCCGGTCAAGGCCAAGGACGGGCCGTTCGGTGCCTGCATCGCGCATGGGTATCTGACGCTGTCGATGGTGTCGCGCTTTCTGCCGGAGATCGTCGAAGTGCGCGGCATGACCATGGGCGTGAACTACGGCTGCGACCGCATCCGTTTTCCGTCGCCGGTGCTGGTCGGCAACCGCATCCGCGGCCGTGGCGAGCTGGTGGCGGCCGAGCGCACCAAGGATGGCGGCGTGCAGGCCACGATCCGCGTCACGGTGGAGATCGAGGGCAAGGACCGCCCGGCCTGTATTGCCGATACGATTTCGCGCTACTACTTCGGGTAGACCGGTACGCGACGGCCGGCCTGCTGAGCGGCGGCACCGGTGGCACGGAATGTGCGCTGCTTCCGGTTTTTGGGCGCCTGTAGCGTCGGGTTCGGGATGGGCCGTGATACGATTTCCAGCACGGTCTCCGGCTGGGATCGGGCGGCCAGTCGACGGCCGCTCTGGCCGGTCGCCTCCCGTGAGGTTGCGCATGAGTGCCCGTTACACCGATATCCTCGCCACCGTGATCCAGAAGGTCCGGGACACCGTCAACGAGGACTGGATTCGTGAGTACCCGATCGGGCCGCAGACGCAGATCAGCCGCGATCTGGAGATCGAAAGCATCGAGATGGTGATCCTGGCTTCGTCCATTCAGCGCCATTACGGCGCCCGCCTGTCGCTGGTTGACTGGCTGTCGGGACGCTCGCTGGAAGACCTGATTTCGCTCAGTGTCGGCGACCTGGTCCGGCATATCGATCAAGCTTTGCCGCCCGACGCTTGAACCTCGGAATCGCGAGTCATCGTGATGGGGCGCATCCTGATCGCCACGCTGCCATTGGCCGGCCATCTGTATCCGGCGCTGGCGATCGCGTCGAAGCTGAGCCGTCGGGGTCATACCGTGGCCTGGGCGACGCCACCGGCGGGCCTGTCGAGTCGGTTGCTGGCTGACGGCCAGGTCTTTCCGCTGCCGTTGCTGGCTGAGCAGCCGCCGGATCTGGATCGGACGCAGGCGCGCGGGTTCGAGAGTGTCCGGACCTTCTTCGAGCACTATGCCCTGCCGATGGCGCGTCAGACGTTCGAGGCGTTGCGCGAGGCGGTCACGGTCTTTCAGCCGGACGCCTGGCTCGTCGATCATCAGATGGTGGGGGCGGCGATTGCGGCCCGCGCATCGGATCGGCCCTGGGCGACGCTGGCGACCAGCAGCGCTTCCATTCATCGTGTCCATCCGACGATGGATGCCTGGGTCGCCGATGCGCTCGGTCAGCTTCAAACCGAACTGCTGCCGGGCCGCCCGCCGGTCGAGCGCCCCGACTTCTCGCCTCATGCGGTGATCGTGCCGTCGGTCGAGGCCCTGATCGGCGAGCGCCGTGCCCGGTTCGAGGCTGCTTATCACTTCGTTGGCCCGCTGCGCGACGAAGCGCGTGCGGATTCGCCCTTTCCCTGGTCGTGGCTGCAGCCGGATCGCCGCAAGATCCTGGTCTCTCTGGGCACTGTGAATCGCGATCTCGGTTCGCGCTTCTTCGAAATGATCTGCGATGCGATGCGCTTGTTGCCGGACGTCCAGGCGATCCTGGTCGCTCCCGAAACCGTGGCGGGCGGCGCGCCGGACAATGTCCTCGTGTGCCAGCAGGTGCCGCAGATATCCTTGCTGGCGCGGGTCGATGGCGTGCTTTGCCACGCCGGACACAACACCGTGTGCGAGGCCCTGGCGCAGGGCGTGCCCCTGATCGTCAGTCCGATCCGTCACGATCAGCCTTTGATTGCAGAGCAGGTGCTGCTCGCCGGCGCAGGTCTGTTCCTGCGGCATGGCAAAGCGACCGCGTCCGCCACCAGTGCCCTGATCCGGCAGCTCCTGGAGGACCCCGGCCCGCGGTCACGAGCGGCTGAATTGAGTGTCGCCATGAGGTCGGCTTCGGGCGCGGACGGCGCTGCCGATGTGATCGAGCGGCTACTGACGCCGGGCGAGAGGCCATGACGACGGACTCTGATGCGGTGTGCTGGGTCGATCGGGAGGGGCTGCGGCTCTGCAGCCTGTCGTTGGGTCCCTTTCGCCGCACGTCGCCGACGGCGGCCCCGGTACTGATGATGCACGGATGGGTGACCGGCAACATGGCGACGTGGTACCCGAGCTATGCGCTGGCGCTGGCGCGGGATCGACAGGTCGTGCTGTTCGATCAGCGCGGTCATGGGGAGAGCCACCTGGGCGATGTGGCGCGCCGCATCGGGTTTTCGCTGGATACCCTTTCCGGCGATCTCGATGCCGTTCTGGAGACGCATCGCCTGGGCCAGACGCCGGTCGATCTCGTCGGCTACAGCATGGGCGCGGTGTCCGCGTTGCACTACGCGATCAGCCACCGCAACCGCGTGCGACGGCTCGTGCTGCTCGACGCGCCGGTTCCACCCAGCCGGTATGTTGCGCCGTATCTGTCGACTATCGAGAGCCCGGACGATCTGCACCGCTTCTTCGGCGGGTTGAAATGGATGACCGAGGGGCGCCGTCGAACGCGCAGCCGTCAACGCGCATCACGACTGCTGTTCGAGACCGAATTGCTGCGAGATGTCGCGGCCATGGACTTTCCATCGTCCGCTCAACTGGCATCGCTGCCGATACCGGTGCTCATGGTCTATGGCACGCGCTCGCCGTTCAGGGCCGCCGGCACCGAGCTCGCGCGGCAGCTGCCGAACGCACGCCTGGCGTGGCTGGATGCGGATCACGATCTGGTGTTCGAGCACGCCCCCGCGCTTGTGTCGATGATCCAGACCTTTCTGGATCCACCATGAGCGCGCGCCGGTACTGGCGTCGCGTGACGCCGATGGAACGTCTGGCAATGGTGGTCCACCAGGCCTACCGCTATCACGTCGATGGCGTGCTCGAATGCGAGGGGCAGGTCGATCCCGAACAATTGCGGGCTGCCGTCGCGCGAGCCGCCGAATGCAATCCGGGGTTGCGGGTCCGGTTGCGCGGGCGCTCCGGATGGTCGCGCTGGATCGATAGCGGCATCGCCCCGGCGGTCCGCGTGCTCGCATGCGCGGACTGGGACGGCGATAGCGATCGCGGTGCGGACTTTCTCGAGGCACCGTTCGACGTGGTCGGTGGTGGGGCGATTGCGGACGTGCTGCTGGTGCCCTGTCGGGACGGCCGCACGCGGCTGGTCTTCCGCACGGCGCATGCGGCGGTCGATGGGCGGGGTTGCATGCACTGGATGACGGAGGTGTTGCGGGCCATGCGCGGAGAGCCGCTGGTCGGCGCGCCGTCGAGCCTGACCGATACCGACATCCATCGTCGCTATCGCGAGCAGCTGCCTGCCCGGCAGCAAGCGTCGCAAGCGGCGCCCACCTGCCTCTCGGTGCTGGCGCCGTCGTCGCACGGCCGGCAGCCGCTGCGCTATCTCTGGCGGCGTATCAGCCTGAATCGTTCTGTCAGCCATCTGCTGCCGAAGGTCGCGATTTTTCTGGCGCAATGGGCGCGGCGCGAATCGCAGGGGCCGATCGCGTTCACGATTCCGGTCGACTACCGCGGCTTGCGCACCCCGGAGCTGGGAACCGGCAATCTCACCGGCTACCTGCGGCTCGACGTGGACGAGGCGGCAACACCTCGCACGCTGATGAAGCAACTCAACGATCGCATCCGTGAGTTCGCCGACTGCAGGACGTTTCCGGGTGCCGACGCGATGCGCTGGCTGCCGCTGTCCCTGTTGCAGCAGCGCATGCGACCCATGGACCCCGAGTTGCTGTACCGGCCCCGGCCCGGTGCGCCGAGCGGCGGTCTGGTGTCGATGGGCACGTTTCGTCTCTCGGACTACGACGGCCCCGGGTTTCGCGCCTGCGGCATCTACGGCATTCCGGGCGCGGTGGGACGGCTCAATGTCCTGTTCGGCAATACCGACCGGGGTGCGCAGCTGCTGTTCACCGCCCCTGCAGCCTATAACGCCGACGGGCAGCTCGACACGATGATCGAGGCGCTGCAGCGCCGATTCTCGGGTGGCCCTGCGGACAGTCCGGCCGACGGCGCGGCGTCGTGACGGCTCGAACGCCGCTGCCGGCGCTGGGGCCGATCACCGCCATCGATCGGCGACTCTCCGTCGTGGAGCACTATCACGCCTGCGTGGGAACGCATGCCGCGACCCTGGAGACGCGACGCGAGGCGCGCATCGTGCTGGAAGGCGAGGGCGATTTGCCGCGAGCGGTCTGGCAACAGGCATTGGACCGCGTCGTTGCCGTGAACCCCGGGCTGCGCCTTCGCCTTCGCAGAGACTGCTGGCCGATTCGCTGGAGCAGCGATGCACCCGCGCCCCAAGTCCGCTGGGTCGATGATTGCGAGTGGGATGTCCGATCGCAGCGCGGCTCCGGCTTCATTTCTGACGGCGCGATCTCGCTCGAAGACGGACCCTGTTTCGAGCTGATCGTGGCGCGTCGTCGCGGTGGCGGCCTGCTGGTGATTCTGCGCAGTTTTCACGCCGTGTTCGACGGCGGTGGCTACCTGCATTTTCTCCAGGAACTGTTCCGAGCGCTGCGCGGCGAGGCGCCGCTTGGCACCAATGCCGCGTTCAGCGACGTGGATCTGGTACGCAGCCTCGATGTTCGCCACACGACTTCCCGGCACGTGCCGACCTGTGGTCTGACCGGCACCCCGCAGGGACGCGCGCGTGGCGATGAATGGCGGCGGATTTCGCTCGGCCGGCCGCGACCGCGCCTGATGGCGCGTGCCGCCGTCGTGATGGCGAATCATGCGCATCAGTTCAGCAGCGCGCCGGCGCTGATCGCCGTGCCCGTGGATCTGCGCCGTCACTGCCCCGGGCTGAGGTCGACGATGAACTTCAGCAACATGCTGCTGGTGCCATTGCAGCCGGGCGACGACGAGCAGGTCTTCCAGGCGCGGCTGTCATCGATGCTGGCGCAGCGCATGGAGCTGGCGCTGCCGCGCGCGCTCGACGCCTTGGTCTGGCTGCCGCTGCCGTGGCTCGATCGTCTGGTGTCCCGTACGGCCGGCAATTTCCACCGTCGTCGGCCGCTGGAAACCGTGGTCGTCAGCAATCTCGGCGCCGTCGACACGGCGGCGCTCGGGGCGCCCGGGTTCCGTCTTCGGGCCCTGATTCCGGAGCCCTTGCCGGGCAACGCCTTTGCTGCCCTCAGCAGCGTGGACGGCCAGGTCGAGATGGTCCTCAACCTGCCTCACGTCCTGGGCGACGGCGGTCGCTTTGACCGGCTGGAGGCCTATCTGCGGACGCATCTGGCTGACGAGACCGCTACTACTTTTGAATGAAGCCTCCGCCTCGGGCGGCGGGCTAGGCTGCTGTCATCGCAAGGGTACGCATCGGCGTCCGGCCTGTTCGGCCGGCTGCCCCACGGAGAGCATGGATGACTGAAGCAGTGATCGTGTCCGTCGCCCGCACGGGCATCGGCAAGGCTTATCGCGGTGCGTTCAACGACACCGAGGCGCCGGTGCTGGGCGGGCACGTCATCAAGGCGGCCGTCGCGCGTGCCGGCATCGACCCCAAGGAAGTGGACGACGTGATCCTCGGCTGCGCCGCGCAGCAGGGCACGCAGGCCTACAACCTCGGCCGCCTCTGCGCCTACACCGGCGGCCTGCCGGACACGGTGCCGGGCATGACCCTGGACCGTCAGTGCGGCTCGGGCCTGATGTCGATCGGCTTCGCCGCCAAGAACATCCTGGCCGGCGAGCAGGACGTCGTCGTCGCCGGCGGCCTGGAGTCGATCTCGCTGGTGCAGAACAAGCACAAGAACAGCTATCGCTTCATCTCGCAGGCCGTGCTCGCCGCGCAGCCCAAGGCTTATATCCAGATGATCGAGACGGCGGAGATCGTCGCCGAGCGCTACAACATCTCGCGCGCCGCGCAGGACGAGTTCAGCCTGGAAAGCCAGAAGCGCACGGCCGCGGCGCAGGCCGCCGGCAAGTTCGACGACGAGATCGCGCCGATCACGGTGCAGAAGCAGTTGTTCGACAAGGAAGGCAACCCGACCGAGAAGCAGTCGGTGACCCTGTCCAAGGACGAGGGCAATCGCGCCGACACCACGCTGGAAGGCCTCAACGGCCTGAAGCCGGTGTGGAAGGACGGCCAGTTCGTGAAGCAGGGCCAGTTCATCACCGCCGGCAACGCCTCGCAGCTGTCCGACGGCGCCGCCGTCGCGCTGCTGATGAGCAACCAGGGCGCCAAGGATCGCGGCTTGAAGCCGCTGGGCATCTACCGCGGCATCGCGGTGGCCGGCTGCAACCCGGACGAGATGGGCATCGGCCCGGTGTTCGCGGTGCCGAAGCTGCTCGCCAAGCACGGCCTCAAGGTGTCCGACATCGGCCTGTGGGAGCTCAATGAAGCTTTCGCCTGCCAGGTGCTGTACTGCCGCGACACGCTCGGCATCCCGCAGGACCGCCTCAACGTCAACGGCGGTGCGATCGCGATCGGCCATCCGTTCGGCATGTCGGGTGCACGCATGGTCATGCACGCGCTGATCGAGGGTCGGCGCCGCGGCGTGAAATACGTGGTCACGACGATGTGCATCGGCGGCGGCATGGGTGCCGCCGGGCTGTTCGAGATTCCGGGTTAAATCGGCCCGATCGGCGTCCTCTTGCCGTTCGAAGCCTGAGGACTCCAGACTGGGTGAGGGGCAGTGCCGGCTCCGCTGAGCGCTGGACAAGATCGCCCGGACGAGCCGGGCAGATGGAGTGAGGATCCATCATGACAACGACAAATGCCGCGGCGCTGGCCGCTCAGAAGGGATCGTTTGCGCGCGGCTGGCCGTCGCTGGTCCTGACGGTGCTGGTGTTGCTGGCCGCGCTGTATTCGTTCTCTCACCGGCCGCCGCCGCCGTTCGCGGCGACGCAGGTGCACCCCAGCGGCTTGCTGATCAACGCGCTCGCGCACCAGGGCGACCGCTGGCTCGCGGTCGGTGAACAGGGCCATATCCTGGTGGCCGACGATGCCGAGGGACCGTGGCGAGCCGCGCAGATTGCACCACACCGCGAATCGACCCTGACCGCCGTTCGATTCGTGGCGCCGAAGGTCGCTGTCGCCGTGGGTCACGACGCCTGGATCCTGCGCAGCGAGGACGGCGGCGAGACCTGGAAAGAGGTGGCGTTCTCGGCCGAGCAATCCGATCCGCTGCTCGGAATCGCCGGCCCCTATGACGGCAAGCTCTACGCCCACGGTGCGTTCGGAAAGCTCATGGTGTCTTCCGATCTCGGCGCAACCTGGTCGGCGCTGGCCCTGGTCGAGGAGGGCGGCGCCAAGCCGGCGGCCGCCGCGCCGCCCCGGTCCGATCCGGAAGACGAGGACTACGATCCGTTCGCCGCCTACACGCGCGGCGGTGGTGGCAATGACGACGGCAGTCTCAGCGAGCGACATCTGAACGCGATGCTGCAGAGCCGGGACGGCACGCTGTGGCTGGCCGGCGAACGCGGCTTGCTGGCCCGATCGAGCAACGGCGGCGAGACCTGGAAGGTGCTGGAGCCGGTCTATGCCGGGTCGTGGTTTGGCCTGCTGGAACTCCCCTCGGGCGGCATCCTCGTTCACGGCATGCGTGGCAACGTCTACGTCAGCCGCAACGGCGGCGCGAACTGGACCAAGGCCCAGGTGCCGATGCCGCTGTCGCTGTTCAGCGGTGCGATCGACGGTGACGGCAACGTGATGCTGGTCGGCGCTGCCGACGCGATCTTCAAATCAACGGACAACGGCATGAGCTTTACGCTGGTATCGCAGCAGGATCGTCGCAGCATCGCGTCGATCATTCCGCTGCAAAGCGGCGGCTGGCTGACCGGCGGCGAGGCGGGTATCAAGCGGCAGTGGCCGCGAGACGAACGCGCCGACTCCGCATCGGCGACAACCGGAGGTGTGCCGTGAGCCGCGCGCAACAGATGGTCGATACCTTCGGCAACCTGCTGCTTCGTCAACGCAAGGTGCTGGCGGTACTGTTCACGGCGATCACGCTGTTCTTTGGTTGGAGCGCGTCGAACGTTCGTCTCGACCCCGGCTTCCTCAAGCTCATCCCCGTCAAGCATGAGTACATGCAGACGATGATGGAGTACATGGAGGATTTCTCCGGCGCCAACATGATCCTCGTCAATCTGCGCTGGAAGGGCGAGGGCGATATCTACAACCGCGCGTTCATGCAGGCGTTGCAGGAGGCCACCGACGAGGTCTTCTTCATTCCGGGCATCAACCGCACCAAGGTCTCCTCGCTGTTCACGCCGAGCACGTACTACATCGAGATCACCGAGGACGGCTTCAACGGCGAACCGGTGGTGCCGGCCCGCTATTCCGGGACCGATGAGGAACTGGCGCAGATTCGCCGCAACGTCGAGAACTCCGGACAGATCGGCCTGCTGGTGGCCAATGATCTGAAGGCGGCGATGATCCGCGCCGACCTGCAGGAATACGACGCCAAGGCCGGACCGGACGGCCCGCAGAACGTCGACTACTGGGAAGTGCAGACGCGGCTGGAGGAAATCCGCAACCGCTTCGAGAGCCCCAAGAAGTACGTCTACAAGATGAAGAAGGACCGCGCGCCGTTCAAGGCGGGCGAGGTGGTCTACGAGGGGTACGTGGACTACGGTTGGGCGCTGTTCATGCAGACCTTCACCGCGCTGCGTCAGGCGGAAGGATCGGAGGGCATGCAGCCGTTCCCGGTCAAGGGCAGCGAGCTGGCCGTCGAAACGGTCGACAACACCCACTTCAATCCGGACATCGAGGTCAACATCATCGGGTTCGCGCGCCTGCTCGGCGACGTGATCAAGGGCCTGCTCGGTGTGTTTGCGTTCTTCGGACTCGCGTTCGCGATCACCGTCGTGCTGCTGTACTGGTACACGCGGTCCTGGCGCATCACCTTCACCGCGCTGATCGTGGCGATGCTGCCGGTGATGTGGCTGATCGGCGTGCTGCCGCTGATCGGCTACGGCATCGATCCGATGTCGATCCTGGTGCCGTTCCTGATCTTTGCCATCGGCGTTTCGCACGCCGTGCAGATGACCAGCGCATGGCGACTCGAGGTCATGGCGGGACGCACGTCGGTCGAGGCGGCGCACGGGGCTTTCACCAAGCTGTTCATTCCCGGCGCCGTGGCCCTGCTCACCGAGGCCCTGGGCTTCGGCGTCATCATGTTCATCGACATCCCGATCGTGCATGAGCTGGGCATCACGGCCTGTATCGGCGTGCTGCTGATGATCATCACCAACAAGATGATCCTGCCGATCATCCTCAGCCATCTGACCCTGGAAGCGTCGAGCCGCAACCACTCCGAGAATGCGATGTTCAGCGACACCTCGCCGCTGACGCGCCTCCTCGGCGCCTTTGCGCAGCCGCGCACCGCGATCGTCGTGTTCGCCGCGACGGCCGTGCTGCTGGCGGCGGCGACGTGGAAATCGGGCGATCTGGTCATCGGCGATACCGGCATCGGTCAGCCGGAACTGCATGAGGATTCGCGCTACAACACCGACAGCGCGACGATCGCCAACAGCTACGACATCGGCGTGGATGTGCTGACCGTCATCGTCGAGGCCAAGGAATTCCCCGGCGACTCCTGCCTGCAATACCCGGTGGTGGGCCTGATCGACCAGTTCGAGCTGTTCGTGCGCGGCGTCGAGGGCGTGCGGTCGGTGACCAGCGTCGCCGGCATCGGCAAGCTGGTGATCTCGGCGTTCAACGAGGGCAATCCGCGCTGGCGCGCCCTGCCGCGCAGCGAGGTGGGGCTGTCCACGGGCTCCAAGGCGTTCGATCCGAACCTGGGGCTCAACAACGACGGCTGCCGTGCGATCCAGGTGCTGATCTTCACCAAGGATCACGAAGGCGCGACCATCGCGCACGTCATCTCGGAGATCAAGCGCTTCATCGCCGATCATCCGGTCGATGGCGTCAAGATGCGTCTGGCCAGCGGTAACGTCGGCGTGATGGCGGCGACCAACGAGTCGGTGTCGTCTGCCGAAGTCACGATGCTGCTGTCGCTGTTCGGCGCGCTGGTGCTGTTCTGCCTGGCGTCGTTCCGGTCCTGGCTGGCGACGCTGTGCGTGATGGTGCCGCTGACCCTGGTCAGCATCATGTGCAACGCCCTGATGGCCACGCTGGATATCGGCCTGAAGGTGGCGACGCTGCCGGTGGTGGCACTGGGCGTCGGTGTCGGCGTGGACTACGGGCTTTACCTGTTCGAGCGTATCCAGCACTACCTGGAAGATCCGGCCTGCGATTTCCGCACGGCGTTCATCGGCGCGATGCGCGACCGCGGCGCGGCAGCGGTGTTCACGGCGGTGACGATGTCGGTCGGCGTGGCGACGTGGACGATGTCGGCGCTGAAGTTCCAGGCCGACATGGGCCTGCTGCTGGCCTTCATGTTCCTGGTCAACATGTTCGGCGCGGTGTGTCTGCTGCCGGCGATGGGGGCCTGGTTCTACCGTGATGCGGGACGCGGCGCAGCGTCAGCCAAGGCGGTCTGATCCGGCGTGTTTCGAGACCCGCCGTTGCCTCGTGCGACGGCGGGTTTTTCATGCCCGCCATCGAGTTCCGGAAAAGGGTTCGCAAACTCACCCTTTTGCAGCAGGCGCCCACGCGCGGCCAGCCGGTAAGGTCGGTTCAAGATGGCCGTTCCCGAGCGCGCGGATCCGGCCGCATTCGCTGAAAAACTGGAGGATGTCGCGATGACCGAACTGGCCACGGAAAAACTCGTTTCTGTCGATTCCCACGTGCATTTCACTGACGAGTGGGTCAAGGCGCGGCTGCGCAAGGAACTGCACCAGGTCTGGGACGACGCCAACAAGAAAGCCGAGGAATACGCGGCCAAGGTGCTGCGCGGCGGCCAGCGCAACCTGGAGCTGGAAGACTTCGTCGATCCGGAAGCCTCCAAGGATCCCGGCCACTTCACGCCGGACGGCAAGCTCAAGGCGATGGACCGCGACGGCGTGTTCGCCGAGGTCATCTTCCCGGAACTGGCCGGCGCCAAGATCGTCAATCCGGCGCTGATGGGCGACGACTGGAAGGAAGTGTTCCAGGGCTACAACAACGCCATGGCCGACTTCGCGGCGCACGATCCGGTGCGTTTGATGACGGCCTACCAGCTGCCGCTGTACGACATCGACTTCGCCTGCAAGGAAGTCGAGCGCCTGGCGCGCGACCGCAAGGCGCGCTGCGTGCAGCTGACGCCGTTCCCGTCCGATCTCGGCCTGCCGGATTTCTACCACGAGCGCTACATCCCGCTGTGGAAGCTGATCGAGGAATCTGGCCTGACGATCCTCAACCACCTCGATCTGCGTGCGCAGCTGTGGGACGTGTTCCGCCGCGATCCGACGCCGCAGAAGGGCATCTTCACCGCGCTGCCCTGGGCGCCGCTGGCCGAGACGATCTGCATGTGGATCCTGACCGGCACGCTGGAGAAGTATCCGAAGATGAAGGTGCTGTTCGTCGAGCCGGGCCTGGGCTGGCTGCCGTGGTTCTTCGATGCGCTGCTCGATCCGCGCATGAACCAGCACTACACCTTCCCCGGCGTGAAGAAGCCGCCGTCGGAAACCTTCCGCCAGCAGTGCGGCGCCACGTTCATGTACGAACCGCGCGGCCTCAAGGACTGCTACCAGTATTTCGGTCCGGACTGCCTGTACTGGTCCACCGACTTCCCGCATCCGGCGACCTGCTGGCCCAACTCGCGCAAGCAGGTGGTCAGCCAGTTCAAGGAAGCCGGCATTCCGGAAGCCGACCGCGTCAAGATCACCTCCGGCAACGCGCTCAAGACCTTCGGTCTGGGCTGATCGCCGGCGGCAGTGTTGCCTGCGGCGCCGTTGGCAACGACGGCGCCGCATTGTTGTCTCATGACTCCCGATTCGAACGAATAGACATTCCCAAGGTGCGATATGGCAGGCGTTCTTGAAAATCTGAAGGTGCTGGACCTGACCTCCGGCGTCGCCGGTCCGATGACGACGATGCTGCTCGGCGACAACGGCGCCGACGTGATCAAGATCGAACCGCCCGGCGGCGATCCGGCGCGTCAGCTCGACGGCCCGCACAAGCTCGGCTACGCGGTGTGGCAGCGCGGCAAGCGCAGCGCCTTCCTCGATCTCGCCAAGGCGGAGGACAAGGACGTGCTGCTGGCGCTGGTCAAGGGCGCGGACATCCTCGTCGAATCCTACGCGCCGGGTGAGGCCGCCAAGCTCGGCCTCGACTACGCGGCGCTCTCCAAGCTCAACCCGCGCCTGATCGTCTGCTCGATCACCGGCTACGGCCGCGATAATCCGCACAGCAACCGCCCCGCGATCGACGCGCTGGTGCAGGCGCGCAGCGGCCTGATGTTCGAGCAGCGCGGCTGGCCGGAAGGCGCGCTCAACCACATCAGCGGGCTGGAAGATCCGTATCCGGACCTCGAAATCCCGCAGGACCAGGTGCAGGGCGCACCGCGTCCGGGCCCGCTGTTCGTCGCCTCGCAGTGGCCGAGCCTCGGTGCATTCTTCAACGCCAGCCTCGGCATCGCCGCCGCGCTGCGTGCGCGCGAGCTGACCGGCAAGGGTCAGTGGGTCGAGACCTCGCTGCTGCAGGGCGCGCTGGCCGGTGCCGCTGGCGTCTGGCAGCGCGCCGAGAAGCCGGATGCACCGGGCTTCGACACCTGGATCCTCAACTGCAAGTCGTCCAAGGGCCACTTCCAGGCCAAGGACGGCAAGTGGCTGCACAACTGGGTGCCGAACCCGCGCTTCATCCTGCAGGCCGCGGCCGGCGATACGCTCAACGCCTCGCCCGACCTCACCGTGCAGAACGACCCGGACCGCTTCGGCACCGGCCCGGAAGAAATCCTGGTGATGTCGCATTACCAGCCGCTGCTGGCCGAGGCCGTCGCCAAGTTCCCGGTCAAGGATTGGGTCGAGGCTGCCGCTACCGCCGAGATGACGATGCAGCCGGTGCGCAGCATCGAGGAGTCGCTCGCCGATCCGGCGTTTCTCGAAGACGGCTGCGTGACCGAAACCACGCATCCGGAACTGGGCAAGATCCGCACCGTCGGCAACGCCTACAACATGAGCAAGACGCAGGGCGCACCCGGCAAGCCGCCGGTGGCACCCGGCGCCAACACCGATGAGGTGAAGGCCGAAGCCAAGAAGATCATTGCCGAGGCCAAGGCCGCCACGGCCGCCGCCAACGCCGGCAAGTCGATCAAGGCGCCGCTCGACGGCATCACCGTGCTCGACCTGGGCCTGGCGATCGCCGGCCCGTTCGGCACGCAGCTGCTCAGCGATCTCGGCGCCACGGTCATCAAGGTCAACGGCCTGTTCGATCTGTTCTGGCACCGCGTGCACATCGCCTACATGGCGAACCGTGGCAAGAAGTCGATCACGCTGAATCTGAAGGACCCGCGTGCGATGAAGATCCTGCTGGATCTCGTCAAGCAGGCCGACGTCGTGCAGCACAACATGCGCTACGACGCCGCCGAGCGCCTCAAGATCGACTACGAATCGCTGAAGCAGCTCAACCCGAAACTGATCTATGCCCACTCGCGCGGCTTTGAGCGCGGCGCGCGCGCGGCGCTGCCGGGCAACGACCAGACGGGTGCCTGCCTGTCCGGCATCCAGTACGAAGACGGCGGCATGGCGCGCGTCGGCGAGAACGGCGAGGTTGGCCGTCCGCTGTGGAGCTTCACCAGCTTCGGCGATACGGGTAACGGGTTCCTGTCTGCCACGTCGATCGTGCAGGCGATCTATCACCGCGATCGCACGGGCGAGGGCCAGTTCGTCGACACCTCCATCATCAACGCCGCGCTGCTCAACACCAGCTACGCCGTCGCCAAGCCGGACGGCAGTGGTTTCGAACGTCCGCGCATCGGCGGCGACCAGCTCGGCTTCGGTCCGTTCCATCGCCTCTACGAAACCGCCGACGGCTGGCTCTGCGTCGCCGCGCGCGCCAAGGCCGAGCAGGACAAGTTGCTGTCCACGCTGGGTGCTGCGGATGCCGGGCAGATTGGCGCCAAGCTCAAGACGCTGAGCGGCAAGGATGCGTTTGCCAAGCTCGACGGCGCCGGCGTGCCGGTGGAGATCGTCGATCCGGAATTCTCGCGCAAGCTGCACGACGATCCGGTCGCCCAGAAGCAGAAGTGGGTCGTCTCCTATCCGCACCCGGTCGTCGGCAAGCTCGACCAGATCGGCCTGCTGTTCTCGCTGTCCGACACGCCGGGCGTGATCCAGGGCCGTCCGCTGCTGGTCGGCGAACACACCAAGGAAATCATGGCCGGCATGGGCTACAGCGACGACGACATGAAGACGATGGAAGAGCAGTTCGCCATCGGCTTCGTCGGCATGCCGCGTATGCCGCCGCGCCCCGCCGCCACCCAGGCCGCCGCGCCCAAGCAGGGCATGGCCGGCATGCTGGATCAGGAATCAAAGAAGTAATGTGAGGTGCCTGAAAGGCCTCCTGCGCGCTGCGCAGGAGGCCTTTTCTTTTTGGGGATTGGCTACTTTCTGTTCTGATAGCCGCCCAAAATTTTCCACTTGTGGCGGCGCGAGCCGTTCCTCCCGCCGGCTGCACAGTGCCAGAAGCGGTCCTTCAAGCCGAGTTGCTCTGGCTGATCAGCCGCACTAAACCGCTAGTCGGCATTTAGGGTTTGACCTTCTGGAGCTGCAGGCCCGAGACCTGGCTACTTTCTCCAATAGTTGATTGCGGCTGCGATCGTGGCGAACTCGATGGCGACCGTTTGGCCGACCTGCAGCAAAGCCATCGCGTCGTTCGCATAGACATCGCGCAGCCTGGATCGCACCGCGTCATCCGGTTGCGTGGTTTTGATGACCAGCCTGGATATCGTCATGGCAAGCTGGCGACCCTCCTCTGGTGTGGCGGTGATCAACGAATTGCCAGGGATCAGCATGATCATTCTCGAGAGGATGATGGTTGAGCCTCAGATCTGTCCGACTGCAAACGGACACGCGATGGCCAGTCACTGCGGACCAAGGCCCCAGTGGCCTTGTACTGATCCACTGGGGCCGAGCAACGACAATCTGAGAAATTTGAGAAGCGATCAGCGGGTTACTGACCGGCTTTCCGGGTAAGCGGCAGGTTCT
>DASWWX010000058.1:0-78142 GCA_036405815.1 Solimonas sp.
GACCTGCAGCTGCACCGCTTCATCAAGCACAAGAAGACGCCGGGCAGCTTCATCACCAGCGGCCTGTGGGCCTGGTCGCGGCATCCCAACTACTTCGGCGAGCTGAGCTTCTGGTGGGGCCTGATGCTGTTTGGTCTGGCCGCCGCACCGGACCAGTGGTGGTGGATCGTGCCGGGCGCGCTGGCGATGACCGGGATGTTCGTGTTCGCCAGCATCCCGTTCATGGACGAGCGCAGCGCCGCGCGCCGTCCGGCCTATGCCGAGCACATGAAGAAGGTCTCGGCGCTGGTGCCGTGGCCGCCGAAAGCCTGAGTACGCCAAACCGATCGCGCGCATGACCGAGCAGACCGCCCACGACACCGCGATCCAGGCCGAGGTGCGCCGCTGGCTGGAACGCGTGGTCGTGGGTCTCAACCTGTGCCCGTTCGCGGGCCGGCCGCTGCGCGAGGAGCGCGTGCGCATCGTGGTCAGCAACGCCACCGACGAGGTGGCGCTGCTGACCGATCTACAGCTGGAACTGGCCCGACTCGACGACACGCCGGCGCGCGAGCTGGAAACCACGCTGATCGCGATTCCGTCGATGCTCGCGGACTTCGCCGACTACAACGATTTCCTCGATCGCGTCGACGAACTGCTGCAGGAGTTCGAGTGGGAAGGCGAATACCAGGTCGCCAGCTTCCATCCGCACTACCGCTTCGCCGATACCGAGGCCGACGACGTCGAGAACCTGACCAACCGCTCACCGGTGCCGCTGCTGCACCTGCTGCGCGAGGCCAGCGTCGAGGCGGCGGTGGACGCGCATCCCGATGCCGAGGGCATTCCCGACGCCAACATCGCGCGCATGCGCGCGCTGGGCGCGGCGCAGATCGAAGACCTGTTCAAGCGGCGCTGAGCGCCGCGGTATTCCCCGTCGAGGCCAATCGGCTAGTCTTCTGGCCTGACCGATTCAGGAGCGCCGCCGATGAACCGCATCCGCCCCGTTCTGATCGCCGGCCTGTGGCTCGGCGTTCTGCTGTCCGCCCCCGCGGGCGCCAAGGTGCTCGACAGCAGCGCCAACGGCTTCACGATCGAGAACAGCGTCACGGTGCCCGTGGACGCAGCCACCGCCTGGAACGCGCTGACCAGCGACGTCGGCCGCTGGTGGCCCGCCGATCACACCTGGACCGGCAAGGCCACCAATCTTTCGATCCAGGCCCGCGCCGGCGGCTGCTTCTGCGAAATCGACGGCGCACACCAGGCGCAGCACATGACCGTGACCTACACCGAGCCCGGCAAGCTGCTGCGCATGGTCGGCGGTCTCGGCCCGCTGCAGGGCATGGGCCTGTCCGGCACGATGGAATGGCGGCTGGCCCCGGCCGACGGCGGCGGCACGCGCATCACGCTGTGGTATCGCGCGGGCGGCTACACGCCGGACGACATCAGCAAGTTCGTGCCGGTGGTCGACCAGGTGCAGGCGATCCAGCTCGGCGGCCTCGGCGACTACCTGCGCAAGCTGGAACGCTGACGCAGCGCGTATCCCGTCGCGCTCGCTAACACGAGCACGGTCATGCGGCGCCGGCAGACGACGCGCCTATGGCGTCGCCCGATGCCGGGACGGCCTATTCGCCCAGCACTTCGAACGTCAGGCCCGCATGGGCGACCAGGCGCGCGATCAAGGCATCGCCCAGCGCCGTCGACGGCGTCCAGAATCCGCCCGCCAGCTGGTTCTTCGGCACGTCCAGCGCCAGGCAGGCCGCCGCCTCGCCGAGCATCTTGGCGGTGGAGCCGTAACCGGGATCGCGATCGCCGGTCACCTTGGACTTCAGCGTACGGCCCGACGCGCCGCGGCCGTAGAAGCGGAAATCGTAAAAGCCCTGGGTCTGCGCCTCCGGGCTCGGCCCCTCGCCCGGCTTGGGCACCACGAACTTCTCCAGCAGCCAGCGGCTGGGCGGCAGCAGCGTGGCGGCGATGAAGCCGCCGAGCCCGAGCGCGACACCGGTCGCCATCGCGCGGCCCTTCACGCCGGGGCCGGTCATCATCGCCTCGTCGTACTGGAATTCGCGACCGTAGGCGTCGTTCTGCAGCGCATTGGAGCGATGCACGATGCGCGTGTTGATGCCGGCCATCACAAACGGCGCCAGCCAGCTCCGCGCCTCGTCGTCGTAGGTGGCGAAGCGCACGTCCGGCTGCCGCGGCTTGCCGGCGCCGCGCTGCGGCACGACCGCGTAGGGATCGGTCATCAGCGAGCGCACCGTCGGATCGACCGACATCTCGCGCACCACGTTCATCAGGCTCGCCGCGGTACCGCCGGAGAAGCCGCCGCGCATCGCGCGGATGCGCAGCTTGACGCGCGTCGCCGGCTCGCCGTGACGCGCCTGCATCTGCCGCTGCAGGAAGTAGACGCCCAGATCGGACGGAATCGAATCGAAGCCGCAGCAGTGCACGATGCGCGCACCGGTCTCGCGGGCACGCGTTTCATGCGCGGCGATCATGCGGTGAATCCACTGCACCTCACCGGTCAGGTCGCAGTAGTCGGTGCCGGTGTCGGCGCAGATCTCGACCAGCGGCGAGCCGTACAGCGCATAAGGGCCGACCGTGGAGACGACCACGCGGGTCTGCGCGCACAGGGCCCGCAGGCCGTCGCGGTCGGCGGCATCGACGACGATGGTCGGCAACCGCTCGGCACCGGCGCCCAGTTCGGCCTGCAGCGCACGCAGCTTGTCGGCCGAGCGCCCGGCGATGGCCCAGCGCAAGGCCCCGCCCACGCCGTGACGTTCGAGCAGATAACGGCACAGGATCTGACCGACGAAACTGGTGGCACCGAAGACGACGACGTGATGGGTCTGCGCAGCGGCCTGGGCACTCATGACGACACTCCGGCGCAATCGCGCCCGAAAAAGGAGGGCGCATCATAAGCCAGCGCCCCCGCGGCGCGGCCAGCGCGCGCAGCCGGGGCAAGCCGGGGCAAGCCGGGGCACAAAGATGCCGAATCGCGGCGCGCCAATGACAGCAACTCGTGAACACACCACCCAGCCCCACCGGCACGATGGCTCATCCCGAGTTCAGGGATCGCGCTTATGCTGCGCGCATGCCCGCCACCACCTCGTCCGACGTCTCACCCGGTGCCCGATCGGCGACGTTCGCCGGCCCCTGCTTCATCGTCCTCAACGCCGGCTCCGGCAAGCAGGATGCCGAGACGCGCCGCGAGATCATCACGCGCGTCTTCGACGCGGCGGGTCGTCGCTGCGAGATCCTGCCCATCGATCGTTCGACGCCGATCGAGCGGGTCGCGACCGCGGCGGTCGCACGCGCCAAGGCCGAACGCGGGGCCGTGATCGCGGCCGGCGGCGACGGCACGATCAACGCGGTAGCGCAGGCGGTGTACGGCCACGGCCTGCCGTTCGGCGTGATTCCGCTCGGCACCTTCAATTACTTCGCGCGCGTGCACGGCATCGCCCAGGACGTCGAAGCGGCGACGCGCGCACTGCTGCGCGCCCGCATCGAACCGGCCCAGGCCGGCCGCGCGGGCGGTCATCTGTTCCTGGTCAACGCGAGCCTCGGTCTGTATCCGCAGCTGCTGGAAGACCGCGAGGCGTTCAAGCAGCAGTTCGGCCGCAGCCGGCTGGTGGCGCTGTGGTCCGGCCTGTTGACGCTGGCGCGCCAGAGCCGCCAGCTGCATCTGACGATCGAAGCGGGCGATCAGAAGGCCACGTTGCGAACGCCGACGCTGGTGGTCGTCAACAACCGCCTGCAGCTCGAACGGCTCGGTTTTCCCGAGGCCGATGCGCTGGCGCAAGGGCAGCTCGCCGGCATCGTGATCAAGCCCATCGGTACGCTGTCGATGTTCGGCCTGCTGTTGCGCGGGGTCCTCGGCCGGCTCGGCGACGCCGAGAATGTCCAGCATCTGCCATTCCGGCGGGTCACCGTCTCGCCGCGCGGACGTCGCCGCATCAAGCTGGCGATGGATGGCGAAATCCGCTGGGTGCCGACGCCCGTGGTATTCGAGGTCGCCCCCGAACCGCTATCGCTGCTGGTGCCGGCGCCGGAGGACCGGGTGGAAGTCGCATGATCCTGCTGCACCTGTCGGACCCGCATTTCGGCACCGAACAGCCGTCGGTGGTCGATGCACTGCGGCGCCTCGCGCAGCGCGAGGCGCCGGACGTCCTGATCCTTTCCGGCGACATCACGCAACGCGCCACCGCGGGCCAGTTCGACAGCGCGCGCCGCTTCGTCGAGCGCCTCGGCATCGAGCGTCGACTGGTGCTGCCCGGCAATCACGACATTCCGCTGCTGGATCTGTGGACGCGCTGGCGCCACCCCTATGCGCGCTATCGCAAGGCCTTCGGCAGCGAACTGGAACCGGTGCTGCGCACGCCCTCGCTGCTGGCGTTGGGCGTCAACACCACCCGCGCGTATCGGCACAAAGACGGCGAGGTCTCCGCCGAACAGATCGAGCGCGTCGCCGCGCGCCTGCGCAAGGCCACGACTGCGCAGCTGCGCATCGTCGTCACGCATCAGCCCGCGCAGGTGATCCGCGAACGCGACCTGCACAACCGCCTGCATGGCCACGCCGAGGCGATCCGCACCTGGACCGCCGCGGGCGCGGACCTGATCCTCGGCGGCCACATTCACCTGCCCTACGTCGCGCCGCTGCACGAGCGGGATGCCACGCTGTCGCGTCGCGCCTGGTGCGTGCAGGCGGGCACCGCCGTGTCCTCGCGCATCCGCCTCGAGGCGCCGAATTCGATCAACCTGATCCGCTATACGGCGGCACCGCTGGACCACGCAGCGCACTGCGCCGTCGAGCGCTGGGACTACGACGCCACGCGCCAGGCCTTCCAGCTCGCCAGCTGCGATACCCTCGTCCTGAGCCGGCATCTGCCGGCGGCCGCCGAGGAAGCATCGCCGATATGACTCGTCCCGCCACCGACCTTCGCGCGCACCTGATCGGCGCGTGGCTGGTGCTGGCCGCATGCGCACCGGCGCACGCGGCGCCGCTCGACGATTGGTGGAGCGCCTTGCAGTCGCTATGCGGCCACGCCTACGCCGGAAGCCTGGTGCTGGCGCCGCCGGGCGACACCGCGTTCGCGGGCAAGGCCCTGGTCATGCATGTCCGCGAATGCACGCCGACGCAGGTTCGCATTCCGTTCGTGGTCGGCGACGATCTGTCGCGCACCTGGGTGCTGACGCGCCAGGGCGAGCGCCTGCAGCTGCAGCACGACCATCGCCACGAGGACGGCTCGGCGGATGCGATCACGCGATACGGCGGCACCAGCAGCAATCGCGGCAGCGCAACCGCGCAGGTGTTCCCCGCCGACGATGCGACGGCGGCGATGCTGCCGCCGGCGCACGCCAATATCTGGATGATGGAACTGGTGTCGGGCAAGCACTTCGCCTACCACCTGCAGCGCCTCGGCACCGAACGGCTGTTCCGCATCGAGTTCGACCTCACGCGCCGCGTCGAGGCCCCGCCCGCGCCCTGGGGATGGACACCCTGAACCCGATCCTGCCCGCGAACCGCGTGGACCGCGCCTCGCCCGTCGCCGACCGCTCGCTGGCCGCGCGTCAGCTGGCCGACTGCATCCGCCTGGAGGAGGAGACACAGGGTCACCCGGCGCCCACGCCGGATGCCGACGCGGTCGCGATTCGCGGCGGCGGCGACTTCTGGCAGCGCGTGGTCCGGCGCGCCGCCGCCTTGCCGCAGGCGCCGACACGTCGGCAACAACTCGCTGCGCTGCGCGCGAGCTTGCGGGCAGTGACGCTGCTCGTGCTGCTGCTCGCCGCCGTGTCCGGTGCGGCGGTGGCCTCGACTGCGCTGGCGGCTCATCGGCCCGCGAGCCTGCCGCTGGTCCTGATCGCAGTGGTCGGAATCAACCTGCTGAGCTTGCTGTTGTGGCTGCTGCTGCAGTTGTCGGGCTGGCGGGTCGGCGCCGGGATGCAAGCCGGTAGCAGCCTGCACCGGGCCGGCGCCTGGCTCGCGGCGCGCGCCGCGCCGGGGCTTCACCTTGATGACATCGCCCTGCGCGTCGTCGCCGGTGGCGCTCAGGGCCGCTGGTTTGCGGCAACGCTGGTCCACGGTGCATGGCTCGCCTTTGCGCTGAGCGCATTCCTGACGCTGGCGATCTTGCTGAGTCTGCGTGCCTACGCGCTGAGCTGGGAAACCACGTTGCTCGACGCGCACGCGCTGGCGACCTGGGCCGACACGCTGTCCTGGGCGCCCGCCCTGCTGGGCGCGCCGTCGACGAGCCACCTGCCGCTGATACCCGTCGGTGACGCCGACGCGCACCGCGGCTGGGCCGCCTGGCTGCTCGTCGCAGTCTTCGCTTACGGCGTGGTGCCACGGCTGCTGATGCTGGCGCTGAGCGCCGCGGCGCTGTGGCGCGCGCAGGCTCGAGTCGGCCGCGACGCCCAGGCGCCCGGCTATGCGCGCTTGCGTGCGCGACTGCTGCCCGATCACCGTGCCCTGGGGATCGTCGACGCCGCACCGCCGGCATCGCCACCTGCCGATGCGGCGCCACCCGTGGCATCCACCGCGCTGCGCGGCCCCGTCGCGGCCCTGAGCCTGGAGTACGATGGCGACGACCGCAGCCTGCCGACGCTCGCCGACGTGCGCTGGCAATGGCTCGGCAGCATCGACGACGTCGGCGCACTGGAGCGCATGACCACCGCGCTGCGACAGCGACCACCGGATCAACTGGCGATCCTGCTGCGCGCCACCGCCACACCGGATCGTGGCCTTGAACGCAGCATCGCCGCCCTCGCCCACAGCGTCGAGGGCCGTGCCGCGGTACTGCTGCTCGACGGCCCGCGCCTGCAGGCGCGCGGCGACGACATTGCGGCCCAGCGCCTCGCCGACTGGCGCGCACTGGCGATGCGCGCCGGCGCGCGCCTCGGCGTAACGGTGGCACCGCCCCTCGATCCGGCAACCCGCAGCCCGACCGGGAGCGCGCCATGAACCGGACTCCGCTGCGCGTCGCCGTGGTCGGCCACACCAACACCGGCAAGACCTCGCTGTTGCGGACCCTGACGCGCGACGACGCCTTCGGCGAGGTCTCCGACCGGCCGGCGACGACCCGCGATGTGCGTGGTGTCGCACTGCTGGCCGGCGACGAGACGATCGTCGAGCTGTTCGACACACCCGGACTGGAAGACGCGCCCGGGGTCGCGCAAACGCTCGCACAGCAGCCGCCCGACCCCGATCCGGTCGCCGCCATCGAACGCTTTCTCGCCGGCGACCACGGTCACGGTCGCTACGAGCAGGAAGCCAAGGTGTTGCGGCAACTGCTGCGCAGCGATGCTGCGCTGTACGTGATCGATGCGCGTGAGCCGGTGCGCAACAAGCATCGCGAGGAGCTGCGCCTGCTGGCCGCCTGCGGCCGGCCGGTGCTGCCCGTGCTGAATTTCCTCGACAGCGCCGAGGCCGACACCGCCGCCTGGAAGACGCAGCTCGCGCGTCTGGGCCTGCATCTGTCCGCCGACTTCGACACCGTGGTCTACGACGCGCAGGCCGAGCGCCAACTGTTCGACAAGCTCGCGGCTCTGGTGGAGCCGCGCCGCGCCGATCTCGAGCGCCTGCAACGCGATCGCGCGCAGATGCGCGCGCACACGATCGAATCGGCCTGCCGTCTCGTCGCCGGCCTGCTGGCCGACGCCGGCGGGGCCCGCGTGCGCGGCGCGCCAGACGCACCGCCGGAGGCGCTGGCGACCCGGCTGCAGGATCGCGTACGCCAGGCCGAGCAGCGCTGTGTCGATGCGCTGCTCGGCCTGTTCCGCTTCGACATGGGGGCGCATGCGCCACCGGCGCTGCCCCTGCACGACGGCCGCTGGGCACTCGATCCGTTCGATCCCGAGGCCCTGCGGCGTTACGGCATTCGCACCGGCTCGGCGGCGGCGGCCGGCGGCATGGCGGGACTGGCCGTGGATTCGATGACCGGCTTCGCCAGCCTGGGTGCGGCCGCCGCGATCGGCGCCGGCCTCGGTGCCGCGTGGAGCACGGCACGCACGTTCGGCCAGCCCTGGCTCGATCGCGCCCGCGGCTATCAGGCGCTGGCGCTGGACGAAGCCACGCTGGCGCTGCTGGCCGGACGCCAACTGCAGTTGCTGCGCGCGTTGCTGCGGCGCGGCCACGCCAGTACCGCACCGCTGGCACCGAACGACGGCGGCAATGGCTGGCCCTCGGCGGCCGTGCGCCGCGCGACGCTGCGGCTGCGCGCGATGCCGGAATGTTCGTCGCTCAACGAAGTCGACGGCAGCGCGCACGCCGCGCCGCCGCTCGCACCGCTGACCGACGCCTTGCTTGCGGTAGTAAACGCTTCGCCCATGTCGTCCCAACCTCGGAGTGTCTCGTCATGACGATCCATCTCGACCTCGTCCCGCTGCTGTCGCTGATCGCCGGCATCGTGATCCTGATCGCGCCCAAGATCCTGAACTACGTCATCGCCATCTACCTGATCGCGATCGGCATCGTCGGCCTGCTGACCTGAGCGCGGCGGCACGGAGCGACGCGCCAACCTCTCACGCAGCCGGCAGCGACTGGCGCTCCAGCGTTTCCTTGAGCGCCGGCGGCAACTGCATCTGCCGCGCCAGTTCATCGAGATAGGCACGCTCCATGAAGCTCTGCTGATCGACGACCAGCAGGCTGGCCAGATACATCTCCGCCGCCAGCTCCGGCGTGGTCGCGGCGCTGGCGACTTCAGCGGGATCAAGCGGCTTGGCCAGTTCGGCGGCGAACCAGCGCCGCGTCTCGGCATCGTCCACCAGCTTGGCCAGCTCGGCTTCGATCAGGCCGCGTTCGCGCGTGTCGATGTGACCATCGGCCTTGGCCGCCGCCACCAACGCGCGCAACACCGCATCGCTGTGGCGTTCGACCTCGGCAGGCGAGACCCGATCCGCGGTCTGCGGCGGCGCGGACGCCGTCTGTCCGTTCTGGCGCTGGTAGTCGGTATAGGCCCGGTAGGCCAGCGCCCCGAGCGCGGCGACGCTGCCGTACTTGAGCGCGCTGCCGCCCAGCTTGCGCACGCCCTTGTGACCGAGCAGCAGGCCCAGCGCACCACCAGCCAGCGCGCCCTTGCCGAAGTCGGAGATGCCGACCGGCTTGGCGCCGGCCACGCCGCCGCTGTGGGGCTGATGGCCGAGCATGGCCTGTCCGGACGCCAGCAACTGATCGAGCAATGCCTTGGTATTCATGCGCCATCCTTGAGCGGAAGTGATATCGGGCTCCATAGACCGCCCTGTCGCCTCGAAAATTCCCGGCGCCGGCTGCCATGATGAGGCCGCCGGAGCCGATGAACCGATCATGAAAAGCGAACACGACCGCCTGTACAGCGAACGCCTGGTATTGCGCCGCTATCGCGCCGACGATCTCGATGCGCTCGACCGCCTCAATCGCGATCCCGCGGTAATGCGGTACATGGGCGGCCCGGCGAGCCGCGCCGACAGCGAGGCGATGCTGCGTCACCGCATCCTCGCCTACTACCGCGCGCACCCGGGCCTGGGCATCTGGGCCGTGGAGGAGCGCGACGGCGGCGCCTGCATCGGCATGCACCTGCTCAACCATATCCAGGGCGAACCGTACGTCCAGGTCGGCTACCGCCTCTATCCCGAATGCTGGGGGCGCGGCTACGGCACCGAGATGACGCGGCGCCTGCTGCGTTACGGCTTCGAGACACTGGGCCTGCCGCGCATCGTCGCGATCACGCATCTGGACAATCGCGAGTCGCAGCATGTGCTGCTCAAGAGCGGCCTGGCACGGCGCGGCGAGCGCACGGTGTCGCATCCCGGCTACGGCGGTGCGCCGCTGGCCTGGTTCGAGCGCGACCGCGCCGACTGGCTTGCCACCGCACCGGCGGTCGCCGATCCGCAGGGCAAGGCTTAAGATCGTCGCGCGAGACAACATGCGCGCCGGCCCCGCGGCCGAGCGCCGGGGGAGACAAAGCGTGACGTTCACAAGCCTGGGGTTGGCGCTGCCAGCAACGCTGCCGGTCGCGCTCCGACTAGCGCGCCGATCGGTGCTCGGATTGACACTGGGTCTGATGCTGGCTGCCTGCGGTGGCGATGACGACGGTCGCGGCGGTGCCGACGGCAGCGGTCCGGGCGTCGCCAACGCCACCGTGACCGGTCCGATCGGCGACGCCGGCCTGCGCGGGCACGCGCTGTGGGACAGCTGGTTCGATCTCGCCGATCTGGGTTACGACGAGGAGGAGTACTTCATCTCCGGCACGGCGCAGGCCGACGACGGCGGCGCGCCCGCGCCCTACACCACCCGCATCATTGTGCGGCGGCCGCAGGACCCGGCGCACTTCAACGGCACGGTGCTGCTGGATTGGGTCAATGTCACGGCGCAGTTCGAGAACGCGGTCGATACGCTGGAATCGCATCAGCTGTTTCATCGCGACGGCTACGCCTATGTGCACGTCAGCGCCCAGGCTGCCGGCCTGTGCTGCCTACCGGCGCTGACGCCCAAGACCTGGGACCCGGAGCGCTACGCCGACATCGACCATCCGGGCGACGCCTACGCCTTCGACATCTTTTCGCAGATCGCCAAGGCGCTGAAGCAGCCGCGCGGCGTCGATGCGATGAACGGCCTGCCGGTGCGCGCGGTGCTGGCGATGGGACAGTCGCAGTCGGCGAGCCGGCTCTATCGCTACGTGACCACGGTGCAGGCACGCGCCGGCGTCATCGACGGCTTCCTGATCCACTCCGGCGGTGGCAAGACCTACGACCCGGCGCCGAGCGTGCCGGTGATCCAGTTGTTCAGCGAGGCCGAAGCCGACCCCGCACCGCTGGCCGACGCGAAAAACTATCGTGGCTGGGAGATCGCCGGCGCCGCTCACCAGAACGCCTGGGTCGGCCTGCACCAGGTCGTCGGACAGGCCGGCCGTGCGGTGGCCAGCGCGCCGAAGCTGCCCGCCTCGGCGGACGAGCTATTGCATGACTTGACCGCGAATTACGGCGAACAGGTCAGCCCCGAATCGCTGGTCTGCATCGTCGCCGGCACGCAGTTCCCGATGCGCTACGCCGTCAACGCTGCGATCCATCACCTCGACCGCTGGGTCAAGACCGGCACCGCGCCGCCGCAGGGCCCCCGCTACGAATTTAGCGGGGACAGTCTGGCGCGCGACGGCGACGGCAACGGTCGCGGCGGCATCCGCTATCCGGTGATGGACGTGCCGGTGGCGCGTTACGCCTCCGATCTGTGCGGGCTCGGCGGCATCACGCTGCCGTTCAACGAACTGCAATTGCTGATGCGCTATCCGACGTTCAACGACTATCGCTGCCGCATGCAGGCCGCCACGCAACAGAGCGTGATGCAGGGCTTCCTGCTGCCGCACGACGCCGCGGAATTGCTGTCGCGCGTGGAAGGCGCGCGCAATCGCTGGCTGGTGGCCGGCGGCAACGAGTGCGGCAGCTGAAGCACGCGCATCCGCCTCATCGGTGCGCGCGTCAACACCAGCACATTCATCTGGAACACGAAGCAGGAGACGCAGGATGCGTAAATCGCTGAAGTGGCTGATCGGAATCGCGGTGGTCGCCGCCGGACTCTACTGGTGGCTGTGGATGGACAACCGCGCACCCGAGGGCGCCGACTACGTCATCGACCTCGCCGAGGTGCGTCGCCTCGCCGACAGCCTGCCCGGCCCCAAGGCCGGCGAGGTCCGCTACGAACGCGTCACGGCGTTTACGTTTCCCGGCGCGATGATCGCTGCCGGCGACGGCTGGAGCGGCAAGGAAATGCCGGTGTACGCGTTCCAGCTGCGCTTTCCGGACCGCAGTATCGTCATCGACTCGGCGATGGATCGCAGCCTCGCCAAACCGGCATTCATGGTCCCGTACTTCCATGACGACGCCTACGCGCGCGTGCAGCAGGCGATGACCCAGGCCGCCGAGATCGTCATCACGCACGAGCACATGGACCACATCGGCGGCCTCGCCCAGCATCCCGAGTTGCCGCTGGTGCTGGCCAAGGCGCGCCTGACCGAAAGCCAGCTCGCGCACACCGACCGCATGGCCCCGGCCAAGCTGCCGGAGGCGTTGCTGGCCGGCTTCCAGGCGCTGCGCTACGCGCGCTATCACCCGCTGGCGCCGGGGGTGGTGCTGATCGCGGCGCCGGGGCATACGCCGGGCAGCCAGATGGTCTACGTGCAGCGCGCCGATGGCCGAGAACTGCTGTTTCTGGGCGACGTCGCCTGGCAGGCACATAACGTCGATCGTCAGCGCGAGCGCCCGCGCTTCGTCACCGCGCTGCTGATCCGCGAGGACCGAGAGGCCGTGTTCGGCCAGTTGCGCGCCTTGCAACGGCTCAAGACCGATGCGCCGGACCTGCAGCAGCTACCGGGCCACGACGCCGGGGTGGTCGATGCGCTGACCGCGGCCGGTCTGCTGCAGGCGGGGTTCGTGCTGTAACCGGGTTTCATCGCCCGCGTTGCAGCAACCGTGCTACACCCGCAAGCACCGGCGCGAGAACGCCGGTGCTCACGGGCGCATCCCAGCACTCAAGTAGCGAGCGTCAGTCGGCGAACCGCTCCCAGGCCCACAGGCCGCGGCCGAGATAGCGCTGCGTCGCCAGCGCCGTCGGCTGATCGAACAGCGGCGGTCCCGCCACGTGCACGCTGGACGGTTGCGCGAAACGCAGGATGCCGGTCTGCTGGATCAGCGTGCCGTCGAGTTCGTACTGCAGCAGCGCGCCGTTCTGGAAATCGGCGACCAGCAGCGTGTCGCCGTACATCGCGATGTCGTCGTAGATGCCGCGCAGCGCCAGGCGGCGGATCGGGCCGGCGCTGCCGTCGGCCTGGATCTCGATGGCCGCGACCGTGCCCAGCGGCGGCACGTACAGCGTGGTGTAGAGCACGCCGTTGCGGATCGCGACCCCGTTCGGGAATTCGGGCAGCGTCGATAGCCAGGTGTCCTGCGCCAGCACGCGCAGCGGATCGGTCGCGTCCAACTGCAAGCGAATGATCTTGGGCTGGACCGCGATCGGACCGTCGGCGATATAGAGCCGGTTGCCCTCGCCGGCCGCCATGCCGTTGGGCAGCGTCATGCCGGACAGCGCCGACACGAATACCGGCCGCGCCACCGGATCGTCGAGGCGCACTGCGTAGAGCCCGCCCGAGCACAGCGCATACAGATGACCACGCTGCTCGGTCAGACCGCCACAACCGCTGCCAGCCTCGAACAGGCTGAAGGCACGATACGTGTCCGCGCCGGTGCGCTGGATCTCATACAGGTTCTGCTGGCCGCTGACGAACAGCCGGCCGCTGGACGTGAAGGCGATGTTCTCGAGCTGCGGCAGATCGGCGATCAGCCGCCGCGCACCGCAGTCGCTGCTCAGGCACAGCGCGCGCGGATCGTCCTGCACGCCGTCGCGAGCCGGATCGCCGTCGCCGCAGGCCGACAGCAGCGCCGCCAGCAGCAGCGCAGCGACCCATCGGCAGCGGCGATTCCGCAACGTCCGTGGTCCTCGCTGCTGCATCTGTTCCCCCCAGGCCCGCTCGATCATCACACCGGTTTCCGGTTCCGCCTCGACTGGTGGCGAACGATACTGCAATGCCGTCACCGCGCCACCTCCGATGCCACGACGCGCCGCCACCCGGCACGCTCGGCTAGCATGCGGCCGTCGCCCCTCCGGTTCGCCATGTCCATTCCTGCCCCCACCGCCACAGACGTCACCGCGCCGACGCTGGATCTCGATTTCGTGCGCCGCCAGTTCCCCGCGTTTTCGGAACCGACGTTGCGCGAGCAGGCATTCTTCGAGAACGCCGGCGGCTCCTACTTGTGTCGGCCGGTGATCGAGCGCCTGGAGACCTACCACCGGCGCCTGCGGCTGCAGCCCTACTATGCCTATCCCGCCTCGACCGAAGCCGGCGCGTGGATGGACGCTGCGCACGAGCGCCTGGCGTTCTACCTCGGCGTCGGCGCCGACGAACTGCATTTCGGACCCTCGACCTCGCAGAACAGCTACGTGCTGGCGCAGGCGTTCCGCAAGCTGCTGAAACCGGGCGACGAAATCGTCGTCTCGCAGCAGGAGCACGAGGCCAACAGCGGCGCCTGGCGCCGCCTGTCCGCCGACGGCGTCGCGGTACGCGAATGGGCGGTGGACCGCGAGCGCGGCCTGCTCGATCCCGACGCGCTGGATGCGCTGCTCAACGAACGCACGCGGCTGGTCGCGTTCACGCACTGCTCGAACCTCATCGGCGCCATCAATCCGGTCGCCGCGATCACGGCCAAGGTGCGTGCTGCCGGTGCGCTGAGCCTGGTCGATGGCGTGGCTTACGCACCGCACGGCCTGCCGGACGTGCGCGCGCTCGGCGCCGATCTCTACCTGTTCTCGCTGTACAAGACCTACGGCCCGCACCAGGGCCTGATGGTGGTGCGCAGCGCCGTGCTCGAACGCCTCGGCAACGAGGGCCACTCTTTCAACGCCGCCTATCCGCGCAAGCGCCTGGTGCCGGCCGGCCCGGATCACGCGCAGATCGCCGCCGCTCGCGGCGTCGCCGAGTACTTCGATGCGCTCGACGCTCATCACGGCGGCAGCGACGACGCCGGCCGGCCGCAGCGCGTGCGCGCCTTGCTGCGCGCCGCCGAACAACCGCTGCTGGTGGACCTGCTGCAGGCGCTGTCGTCGCGTCGCGACCTGCGCGTGCTCGGCACCATCGACGCGACCGCGCGCGCGGCCACCGTCAGCATCGTGCCGCTGCACGTCGCCCCCGCGGAACTGATTCCGCGCCTCGCCGCGCAGGGTGTCCTGGCGGCGGCCGGCCACTTCTACGCGGTGCGGCTGCTGGAGGCGCTGGGGCTCGACCCTGCGCGCGGCGTGCTGCGGCTGTCGTTCCTGCACTACACCTCGCGCGAGGACATCCAACGCCTGATCGCGGCGCTGGATCGCGCGCTGTCGTGATGCGTGCGCGCGGGCCTTACCCGCCGGCAGGCGCTTGGCAAGCCGCGCGCAACCCGACAAAGTCCGCAGCCGACGTTCTCACCTCGACAACCCACATCCCATGACGGTCGATTGCATCGTGTACCGCTGCAGCAAGCAGGACGAGATGTACCTGTACCTGCGCGCGGACCTGAACACAGATCATCTGCCGGAGCCACTGCGCCAGCGCAGCGGCCGGCTGTCCGAGGTCATGCGCCTGACGCTGAGCCCGCAGCGCACGCTGGCGCGCGTGGACGTCGGCCGCGTGATGGCGGGGTTGCAACGCGACGGCTGGTATCTGCAGATGCCGCCCGACGGCCATATCCGCGCCTATCTCAACGACGCGGACTGAAACCTCGCATGGTCGCGCCCCCGCTGATCGACGCCGCGACGCTGAAACAGCGGCTCGACGCTGGGCCGGCTCCACACAGTCCGTTGGTGCTGCTCGACGCGCGACCCGATGCCGGGGCCTATGCCCTTGCGCATCTGCGCGGCGCGCAGCATGCGGACCTGGAAACCCAGCTCAGCGCCGCACGTGCGGCAGGCGCCGACCCGGCACGCGACGGCCGCCATCCGCTGCCGTCGATCGACGACTGGTGCGCCCAGCTCGGTCGCTGGGGCATCGACCCCGCCACGCGCGTCATCGTCTACGACGATCAGGCCGGCGCCAACGCCGCAGCACGCGCCTGGTGGATGCTGCGCGCGGTCGGCCATACGGCGGTGCAGGTGCTGGACGGCGGCTTCGCCGCTGCGCAGGCCGCCGGTCTGCCGATCGACGATGCACCGCCCGTCGTGGCGCCGCAGCCGCCCTACCCGGCACGCGACTGGCAGTTGCCGCTGGCCGACGCAGCGGCTGTCGAGGTGCTGCGCCACCGGGCGGATGCGATCGTGCTCGACGTGCGTGCGGCGGCGCGCTATCGCGGCGAGACCGAACCGATCGACCCGGTCGCCGGCCATATCCCCGGCGCCCGCAACCTGCCCTACTCCGACCATCTGCAGGAGGGCCGCTTCAAGCCGGCCACCGCACTGCGCGCACAGTACGAGACCCTGCTGGACGGTCGCGATCCGCGATGCCTGACTGTGCACTGCGGCTCCGGCGTCACGGCTTGCCATACGCTGCTGGCCCTGGCAATCGCCGGGCTGGACGGGGCACGGCTCTACGTCGGCAGCTGGAGCCAGTGGTGCCGCCAACCGCGACCCCGGGCGGGACCGTCGAATCCGCACAGCGACCCGCGCCCGGGCGCCCCGCGTCACTGAAAGCACGCCAACTCCTGCCGGGGCGCGCGGGAACGCAAAGCAAACGGCCGATGACGGCGATTAGCGGCATGAACGTCGGGAATCGCGCCAAAAGACAGCTTGCTCGGGATTGCCCTAGTTCAGCCGCGAGAGAAGCTCACGAATAATCGCGCGTCATCGGCCTAAAAATCGTGTTCAAGCCGCAAAAACAGCGAATTCAAACGCTTCATGACAAAACGGCACGCCCAACGCTGCTTTTGAGGCATACTGCGCGCCTGCCATTGAACCCCCGAGTAACCCCATGCCTGATGTCGCCTTCCTGTTGAAGAGTGAGATCGTCCGCCTGTCGAAGAAGGTCGTGCGCCAGGAAGTCGGCGCGCTGCGCACGGCGACGACCAGCCAGCGGCGCCAGATCGCCTCACTCAAGAAGCAGGTCGCCACGCTGGAACGCGAGATCGCGCGCCTGCGCAACGGCAAGCCCGCGAAGGCGGCCGCGAGCGAAGACGGTGACGGCCGCGCCGCGCCGCGCTACGTCGCCAAGGGCTTGCGCCCGCTGCGCACGCGCCTGGGTCTGACGATGGATGAGTTCGGCAAGCTGATCGGCGTCAGCGGCCAGTCGGTCTACAACTGGGAACGCGCCAAGGTGCGCCCGCGCGCCACGCAGATCGCCGCCATCGCGGAACTGCGCAGCCTCGGCAAGAAGGCGGCGCGCGCCAAGCTCGAGGCGATGGGCTGAATCCAGGCGTCGCAACCGCCCGCCGCGCCAGCGGCGGGCGGCCATCGCTCACAGGACATCACGATCGGCACGCGCCGGTCGCCGCCGGCGGGGGCCGGATGCGGACGCCCTGAGACGCCACGAGCGGCGAGGCGGCGCCACACACCATGGGGACACGATGACGCTTCAACCGCCTCTGGGCGATCAACTGCCACGGCGCGGCAACGCGTTCTCGCGCGGGCTCGGCCGCCTGGTGCTACGCCTGCTGGGCTGGCGCTTCGAGGGCACCGTGCCCAATCTGCCGAAGATGGTGCTGATCGGCGCACCGCATACCTCGAACTACGACGGCATCATCGCGCTGGCCTCGCTCACCGCGCTGGGCTTGCGGGCCGGCACGATGATCAAGGACACCGCGTTCCACGGCCCGCTGGGCGTGCTGCTGCGCTGGTTCGGCGCGCTGCCCGTCAATCGCCGCAGCCCCAAGGGGATCGTCGAGCAGACCGTCGACGTGTTCCGCGCGCAGTCGCAGTTCATCCTGTTGATCGCACCGGAAGGCACGCGCTCGGCAGCGCCGGACTGGAAGAAGGGCTATCACCATGTCGCCCGCAGTGCCGGCGTACCGATCGTGCCGGCAGCCGCGGATTACGTGCGCAAGCGCATCACCTTCGGCGCGCCGCTGATGCCGAGCAGCGACTACGACGCCGACTTCGCGCAGCTGATGTCGTTCTACGCCGCGCACGCGGTGCCGCGTCATCCGCACCGGCTGTCGAAGCCGATGGCCGAGGCACTGAAGCAGCCCTGGACGCCGGCGTCGGACCCGGCGGACTGAAGCCCGCAGGCCGGCCTGTCTGCCGCCAGCCGGTGACGGCCGCACAGCCATGCCGGACACCGCAACGCAGTGCTAAGGTCCGCCCGACTTCCCGTGCGGAGCCAACCATGTTCTGGGTATTGCTGGGCCTGTCGCTGATCCTGATCGTCGTGGCCGCCCTGCTGTGGCGGCGGTTGCGAGGCCTGAACACGATGATCGAGACGCTGCGCCAGGATCAGCAGCAACTGGCCCAGGCCTGGAATGCCCTGCCGCCGGACGCGCGCGCGCTGCTGCCTGCCGACAAGGCCTTGCTGAGCGTCGAGATCCTCAACCCGCAGCAGCTGGCGTCGCAGGAATCGCGCTTCGCCGACGCGCTCGGCAGCGTCACGCCCGGCCTGCTGCGACGGATCGTCTACCAGCGCACCGCCGAAATCCTGCGCGGGGAGCTCGCCGCCAAGGGCGTCCAGGCCGAGGTGCGCCTGCATGGCCTGGGCTGAAATGCTCGCCGCATCACTGATGACCCTGCTCGTCGGTGTTGGCCTTGGCGCCGCGGCACTGCGCCTGTGGCGCACGGAACGCGCGCTCACCGAACAGGCCCTGACGCTGCGCCGCAACGGCCTGCTGCTGCTCGAAACCCAGCGCCTGCATCTGCGCCAGACCCGCCTCGAAGACGCGCAGAAGATCGCCGAGGTCGCGGTCGAGACCGGCACCGACGTGGTCCGCACCGTGCATCGCAGCATCGCCGCGATTCCCTTCGGCATTCTCGAGGCGGTGCCAGCCACACGCGACGCCGCACGCGTGGTGCGCCAGACCCACGATCTCATTGCCGACGCGGTCTACGGCTCGATCAAGGGCATCAACAAGGGCGTCGGCAGCCTGACGCGCGGCGCGCTCAAGACGCCGCGCAACAAGACCGACGAACCGCGTTGAGCGCAATGCCATGACGGCGTCGCCAGCACGTTCGATCGCATGCGCCGCACCAGCGGCGCACTCCACGACGAGCTGGGCCGATGCGCTGGATACCTTGCCCGTCGCCAGCCCGCTGCCGTTTGCCCTTGATGCCCGTCGCTGTCTGCCGCTGGACCTGCGCGACGGCAGCGGCACGCTCGGCGCGATCGATCCCGCCGACACCGTCGCCTTCGGCGCCGCGGTTGATCGCGCACGCCGTGCGGCCGGCGCCGACTACGCCGCCGGCGGCTACGCGGAAGATCGCGGCCTGTATCGCCGCAGTCCGGTCTTCGACGACGGCGAGGACGACCGTCGCACGCTGCATCTGGGCATCGATCTGTGGCTGGACGCCGGCACCTCCGTGCACGCGGTGCTGGGCGGTCGTCTGCACAGCCTGCAGGACAATGCGCGCTTCGGCGATTACGGCCCGACGCTGATCCTCGAACACGAGGTCGAAGGCCTGCGCTTCCACACGCTCTACGGCCATCTGGCGCGGCGCACGCTGTCGGGCTTGCGCGCGGGTCAAGCCATCGCCACCGGCGAACGTCTCGGCTGGCTCGGCACGCCGGAGGAAAACCTCGGCTGGCCACCGCATCTGCACTTCCAGATCATCCGCGATCTCGGCGGACGCCACGGCGACTATCCCGGCGTCTGCCGTCGCGCCGAGGCAGCGGCATGGCTGGCGAACTGCCCGGACCCGAACCGGCTGCTGCGCATCCCCGCCCTGCGCAACACGCTGGCCTGTGCTTAGATGCGCGACCCATCCGCAGTCCGGAATCCGCGCCAATGATCGTCGTCCATCACCTCAACAACTCCCGCTCGCAACGCGTGCTGTGGCTGCTGGAGGAGCTGAACCTGCCGTACGAGGTCAAGCACTACGCACGCGACGCCAAGACCATGCTGGCGCCGCCGGAGCTGCGCGCGGTGCATGCGCTCGGCAAGTCGCCGGTCATCAGCGACGGCGACCAGGTCGTCGCCGAGTCGGGCGCGATCATCGAATACCTGGTCGAACGCTACGGCAACGGCCGCCTGATCCCGCCGGCCGGTTCGCCGGACCGGCTGCGCTATCGCTACTGGCTGCACTACGCCGAAGGCTCGGTGATGCCGATGCTGGTGATGAAGCTGATCTTCAGCCGCGTGCCGCCGTCGGTCCCAGCACTGATCCGGCCGATCGCGCGCGGTATCGTCGCCGGCGTGCAGTCCCGCTTCCTCGATCCCAACCTGAAGCGGCACCTCGAATTCATCGAGGCCGAACTCGGCAGGAGCGAATGGTTCGCCGGTGACACCTTCACCGCCGCCGACGTGCAGATGAGTTTTCCGATGGAAGCGGCGTCCGCGCGCGGCGGCGGCGGGCTGGGTCCGCGGTCCGCGGCCTACCTGCAGCGCATCCACGCGCGCCCCGCCTATCAGCGAGCGCTGGAACGCGGCGGCCCCTACGCGCTGCTGAGCTGACCCACACACCCGATGCCGCTCCCGGCCTCCACGGTCGACCTGCACGCGCACTCGACCGCCTCTGACGGCACGCTCGCGCCCGACGCGCTGGTCGCCGCGGCAGCGGCAGCGGGGGTGCGCAGCTTCGCGCTCACCGATCACGACACCGTCGATGGCCTCGATGCCGCCGCGCAGGCCGCCCAGTCGCACGGGCTGCGCTTGGTGCCCGGGGTCGAGCTGTCGGTGAACTGCGCGCAGAAGACCCTGCACGTCGTCGGCCTGGGCATCGACCCGGCGTGCGCCACGCTCACCGACGGCCTGCGTCAGCAGCAGGTCCGGCGCGAACACCGTGCCGCCAGCATCGCCACCAAGCTCGAAATGCTCGGCGTGTCCGACGCACTGGACAAGGCGGCCGCGCTCGCCGGCGGCGGTCAGATCACACGCACGCATTTCGCACGCCTGCTCGTGGCCGAAGGCCGCTGCAAGAGCCTGAAGAAGGCGTTCGAGCGTTACCTGGGCGCTGGCAAGCCGGCGTATGCCGGCGTCGAGTGGGCGACGCTGGACGAGGCGATCCGCTGGATTCATGCCGCCGGCGGCCGGGCCGTGCTGGCGCATCCGCTGCACTACAAGCTCAGCAGCGGCGGCCGCGAACGCGTGTACGCCGCGTTCCGCGACGCCGGCGGCGATGCCATCGAGGTCTGCTCGGGCAACAGCAGCGTCGCCGATGCGGCGCGTCTGGCCGACGATGCACGTCGGCATGGCTTGCGCGCGTCGATCGGCTCCGATTTCCATGGGCCGGAACAAGTCTGGCTCGGGCTCGGCCGACTGCTGCCACCGCCGCCCGACCTCGAACCGGTGTGGCACGCGCCCGGCTGGGCTGACTAAACACGCGAGGCGCGCGTCGCCGCGCACTTCACCTGCGCTGTCATCAAGGCGCGGCCGCGCTCGTCTAGTATCGGCGCATGCCGCCCGCTCCCGACCGGCCGTTCAGCGCCGGTGAATTCCCCGAACTCGACGTGCTGCGCGCCTTGATCCAGCGCGCCGGCGATCGCCTGCGCAGCGAGATCGTCTGCGAAGTCCGCGCCAACGGCGAGACGCTGCCGGTCTACTGCCTCGAACTGGGCCACGCACCGCCGGACGCGCCGGCGGTCGGCTTCTTCGGCGGCATCCACGGCGTCGAACGCATCGGTACGCAGGTGCTGCTCGCCTTCCTGCATGCCTTGATCGAGCGCCTGCACTGGGATGACTCGCTGATGCAGTTGCTGGAACGCGTGCGACTGGTGTTCATGCCGCTGATCAATCCGGGTGGCATGCGCCTGCGCCGACGCGCCAACCCCGCTGGCGTGGACCTGATGCGCAACGCACCGGTGGACGCGGACCACGAGGTCTCGATGTGGCTGGGCGGGCAGCGCTGGTCGAACACCCTGCCCTGGTATCGCGGCCGCGTCGGCGCACCGATGGAGCCGGAAGCACAGGCCTTGTGCAGGGTCGTCGAGGAACGGCTGCTGTCGCGTCCCTTCAGCCTCGCGCTGGACTGCCACTCCGGCTTCGGCGCCAAGGACCGCATCTGGTTTCCGTACGCACGCACGCGTCAGCCGATCGACTGCCTGCCGGAGATCTATGCGTTGCGCAGCATGTTCCGCAGCACACATCCGTATCACAGCTTCTACGTCATTGAACCGCAGGCGCGGCAGTACACCACGCATGGCGATCTCTGGGATCACCTGTATGACCGTTCGCGCGCCCTGGGCGGCGACGCGGCCGGCGCCACCACGTTCATCCCGCTGACGCTGGAGATGGGCTCGTGGCTCTGGGTCAAGAAGCGGCCGGCGCAGCTGTTCTCGGTGCTCGGCCTGTTCAATCCGGTGGTGCCGCACCGCCACCAGCGCATCCTGCGCCAGCACCTGACCTTTTTCGATTTCCTGATCCGCGCCGCGACTTCGCATGCGCGCTGGCGACCGGCAGCGGACCTGCGTCCCGCGCTGATGGAAGCCGCCACCGCCTACTGGTACGCGCCCACCGCGCCGGGCGCACCCGCCGCGACCCACCGCTAGGCAATGGGTCGCTCTGCCCGCGCGTCAGCCCTATCCGTGCCGCTGAAACGACGATGCCCCCGCGATTGCGGGGGCATCGTTTTCCGGACTGCGGCAACCCGAGGGTTACCGATGCCGGTCAGGCGATGAAGCGAGCGGCTTACTGCTCAACCTTCTCTTCGATGGCTTCGCCGACATTCTCCATCGCGTCCTTGGCGTCTTCGCCCGCGTCCTTGAGCTTCTCGTTGTCGCGGACGTTGAGGCCGTCCTTGACGGCTTCGGTCGCGCGCTCCATCGGCGTTTCCTCTTCCTTCTTGCAGGCGGTCAGGGCCAGGCCCAGACCCAGCATCGAGGCCAGGGCGACAGCGCGCAGGTTCAAATTGCTCCCATTCATCTCTTCTCTCCTGTATGGATTTCGTCAAAACCGCGTCGGTCGCCTCCATGGCGATCCCAACGACGCGGACAGCTTAAGGACGCTGCCTGAATGCGCGCCAAATAACGACGCGTCTGCTCAATATTGCACCCGCAACCGACGTCGAATCGATGAACCGCACCTGAAGCCACGTCGCCGGCGTCAGGCCACCGGCTTGCGCAGGGTCACCCATTCCTCGGCCAGCGTCGGATGCACGGCCAGGACCGCATCCAGATCCGGCTTGGTCGCGCCCATCTGCAGCGGCACGGCCAGCAGCTGGATCATCTCGCCCGCCTCGGGGCCGAGCATGTGCGCCCCCAGCAGGCGCTCGCTGCCCTGCTCCACCACCAGCTTCATCATCACGCGTTGCGGGTTGCCGCCGAGCATGTCGCGGAGCGGACGAAAGCGCGCGCGATAGATCTGCACGGTGTGCCCACGTTCGCGCGCCTCGGCCTCGGACAGACCGACAGTGCCGATCTCCGGCGTCGTGAATACGGCGGTGGGCGCCAGCGCGTGATCGACTTCGACGATGCGGTCGCCGAACTCGCTGTCGGCAAATGCCTGGCCCTCGCGAATCGCCGCGGGCGTCAGCGGCAATCGGCCGGTGACGTCGCCGACCGCATAAACACTCGCCACCGACGTACGTGAGCGCGCGTCGACGACGATCGCGCCGTCGCCGTCGAGCTGCACCCCCAAAGCCTCCAATCCCAACCCCGCGGTAGCCGGATCACGACCCGTGGCCAGCAGTACCTCGTCCACCGTGACCGCGTTCCCACGATCCAGATCGAGCACGCGCGCGCCGTCCTCGGCTCGGATCGCGCGCAACCCGGTCTGCAGCCGCACCGCAATACCTTGCGCCTGCAGCGCCTCCAGCAGGCCGTCGCGCAGGTCGGCATCGAAACGACGCAGCAGCACATCGCCGCGATGCAGCAGCGTGACCTCGCAGCCCAGCCCACGCAGCAGGCAGGCGAACTCCACCGCGATGTAGCCACCGCCGATCACCGCGATACGTCGCGGCAGCGTTTCCAGATCGAACATGTCGTCGGAAACCCGCGCCAGTTCGATGCCCGGGATACGGGCATCGCGCCGCGGGCGTCCGCCGGTGGCGATCAGGATTCGATTGGCGCGCACGTCGCGAACGCCCTCGTCCAGATGCAGACGCACGGTGTGGGCGTCGATCAACTCGGCGCGCGCGGCGTAGCGCTGCACGCCTGCGGCGTCGAGATTGGCGGCGTAAAGACCTTCCAGGCGCGTCAGTTCACGATCCTTGGCCGCCACCAGCGCGCGCCAATCGAACGATGGCGTGACCTTCTCGTACCCGAATCCGGTAGCGGCCGCGAACGACTCGCGAAAGCGCGAGGCGATCACCAGCAGCTTCTTCGGCACGCAGCCGCGGATGACGCAGGTGCCGCCCCAGCGCGACGACTCGGCAATGGCAACGCGCGCGCCGTGCTGTGCGGCGATTCGCGCCGCACGCACGCCGCCGGAACCACCGCCGATCACGAACAGATCGTAATCCTGTCGCTGTCGCACATCGCTGCCCATCCGCCGCTTCTCCCATGACCGTGGGCGACTATCTTGCCCGACGCGGCGCACGCGAGCGCGCTTGCTATGCTGACGCACAAGAATCCAGGCCCCAATCTCGAACTTCGATGACCCTGCTGACGGTGACGCACCGCACCGAGTACCGCTACGCGCAACCCGTGCGCTTCAACGAGCACCGGCTGATGTGCCGACCGCGCGACAGTCACGACCTGCGACTGCTCGACACGCGGCTGACGATCTCGCCGGTCGCCAGCGTGCGCTGGCTGCACGACGTGTTCGGCAACTCGATCGCCATTGTCAGCTTCAGTGGCGAGGCGGATCACCTGATGTTCGAATCGTCGTTTGACGCCGAACACTTTCCCGACGCACCCAGCGACATCCTGATCGAGGAGTACGCGCGTCGCCTGCCCTTCAACTACGCCGCGGAGGATGTCTCCGACCTCGGCCGCACGCGCGAGCGCCATTATCCAGACCCCGAGCGGCGCATCGACCAGTGGGCCAAGCGCCATGCCGAGGCACAGCAGGGCGATACCCTGGCGACGCTGATCGCGATCACCGAGGACATCAAGGCACAGTTTCAGTATTTGCGACGCGAGGAAATGGGCACGCAGTCGCCGATCGAGACGCTGGATCTCGGCACCGGCAGTTGTCGCGATTTCGCGTTGTTCATGATCGAGGCCGTGCGCAGCCTGGGCCTAGCCGCCCGCTTCGTCTCGGGCTATCTCTACGACGAGAATCTGGTCGGCGCCGATGTGGGCATGACCGGCGGCGGCGCCACCCATGCCTGGACCGATGTCTATCTGCCCGGCGCCGGGTGGGTCGAATTCGATCCCACCAATGCCCTGGTCGGGGGTCGCAACCTGATCCGGGTCGCCGTTGCCCGCGATGCGTCGCAGGCCATACCGCTAACCGGCAGCTTCATCGGCAGACCCGGCGACGATCTTGGCATGAGCGTCGACGTCCGGGTCGCCGTCATGGCCGAGGGATCGGATGCGACGGCGTCGTCGCCCGATCCCTCGGCCATCGACCTGCCTTAGAAGTTGAACTGCAGGTTGGCCGACGCCATGTCGACGTCGGTATCGTTCAACTCGAAGCGCTCATACTCGACGCGGAAGTCCACGGCCTCGGACAGACCGAAGCGCGCGCCGACGCCGTAGGTGAAGTCGGTGCCGTCGTCGCTGCTGCGCACGTTGGCGAAGCGACCGTCCGCATCCCAGAACAACGCGCCAGCCTTGGCGTAGGGCGAGAACCACTCGGTCAGCGGCAGATCAAACACCACACCGGCCGTGAAGCCATCAGCCTTCACCTGATTCGCGCCATCCTTGGCGGTGCCGAAATTGATGTACTGACCTTCGAGCGAGAAGTTCGGCGACAGGCGCGCACCGAGGATGCCCTTGTACGACACGCGGCTGTCCTCGACGTCATCGTTGCTGTTCGGGAAATCCTGGCTCTCGATGCGGTTGTAGCCCACACCACCACCCAGATAGATACCGCCCGAGCGCGCGTCCTGCGCCACGGCCACCGCCGGCATCGCCATCAGCGCTCCAAGCGCGGCAACCGGCAACAAGGTTTTGATCGACTTCATTTGTATTTCTCCTGATGGTTGAGTCGGGCCGCGCCCGTATTGAATGACTGCGGCGACAGGGTGACGACCACGCACTGACTCGCTACTGAACTGTCGCCGACGCTTTTCAGTCGCGATTCAGATAGCGCTGCTCCGTTCGCATGAGGCCGTACGACGCCTGCGTGACAGAATGCGTGCGACACCGCGCGACAAGTTCGACGCAAGCGCGCATGAGGGGGACACATGACGGGGAACGCATGATGGCGAAGACACGCTGGACCAGCGCGGATCTGCCGCGACTGGATGGACGGCTTGCGCTGGTGACCGGCGCCAACCGTGGCCTGGGTCTCGAGATCGTGCGCGCGCTCGGCCGCGCTGGCGCGCAGGTGGTGCTGGCCTGCCGCGACATCCGCAAGGGTCAGGACGCGATCGACACCCTGCGCGCCGAGGGCCTGCAGTCGCCGCTCGAAGCCCACGCGCTGGATCTCGGCGATCTGGCATCGGTGCGCGCTTTCGCGCAAACCTTTGCCAAGCAACAGGCGCGGATCGACCTGCTGTTCAACAACGCCTCCGCCATCCTCGTGCCGCAGGGCCGCACGCACGACGGTTTTGAAACACACTTCGGCACCAACCATCTCGGTCACTTCGCCTTGACCGGCCTGCTGCTGCCGCAGCTGCAGGCCGCACCGGCGGCGCGCATCGTCAACACCGCCAGTCTGGCGCACCGCCTGACGCCGGGCCTGGATCTCGACGATCCGCATTTCGAGCGCCGCCCCTACAAGGACATGGATGCTTACGGCGCCAGCAAACTCGCTGCGCTGCTCTATACCTTCGAGTTGCAGCGCCGTCTCGCTGCCGCCGGCGCACCGATCATCGCCACCGCCGCGCATCCGGGTTACGCCGCCACCAATACCGATCTCGGCGGCTTCTTCATGCGTCTGGCGACCCGGCTGTTCGCCCAACCCGCACATCAAGGTGCATGGCCCGCCCTGTATGCCGCCACCGCATCCGATGTGCGCGGCGGCGAGTACTTCGGTCCTGGCGGCTACAAGGAACTGGGTGGACATCCCGCGCGGGTCGACTGCCGACCCGAGGCGCGCGATGCGCAACTCGCGTCACGTCTGTGGTCGCTCTCCGAACAACTCACCGGCGTCCGCTATCTCTGACCGACCATGTCTATCCCAACCCTGCGCCTTCTCGGACTCGCCGTCGTCTTCCTGTGGTTCTTTGGCGGCGGCATCGGCCATTTCGTGTTCGATGATTTCTTCATCGGCATCGTGCCGCCCTACATCCCGCGGCCCGATCTGGCGGTTTACATCAGCGGCGTGTTCGAGATTCTGCTGGCGCTGGCGCTGTTGCCGAGGGCCACGCGGCCCTGGGCCGGCTGGGGGCTGATCCTGCTGACCCTGGCGGTGACACCCGCCAACGTGCACATGTGGCTGCATCCGGAACAGTTTCCGGACATGCCCTACTGGGCCCTGAGCCTGCGCCTCGTGATCCAGGTCCTGCTGCTCGCCTGCATCTGGTGGAGCACGCGACCCATCGCATCGGCGCGCTGAGCCGCAGCACTCGACCGGCGCGACGGCACCACCGGCTGGCGGGTCATTCGGCCGGCAGCCCGGCCCATGCCCGGATCGCAGCGGCGTTCTCCTCCACCAGGCGCCGCCCTTCGACGATCGCCTGCTCAGCGCGGTGGAAATCCATCAACGCGTAATCCTCGAGCATCGGCACCAGCGTGATTTCCGGCGGATCGCCGGCCATGCGGCTGCGCGTGAGCCGGTCCTGCATGATGTTGACGCTGGCGGCCACCACATCGAAGAAGCTCGGATTCTGCCCATCGCCGCTCTTCAGGTAATCGGCGACGCGATGCCATAGCGTGCGCTCCGCCTTCACCGGCGCTGGCACCTCCTGCTCGACCGCCTCCGCCGTGGCCCGCGAGATGTGGGCGCCGACCAGCTGGGCATTGAGGTTGACGGCGATCACCACGTCGGCACCGAGCGCGCGGCAGGCCGACACCGGCACCGGATTCACCAGGCCGCCGTCCAGCATCCAGCGCTCCTCATGCTGTACCGGCGACATCACGCCCGGCAGCGCGCAGGAAGCCCGTGCCGCCGCCAGAATCGGACCGCGCGTGATCCAGATTTCGCGGCCGGATTTCATCTCGGTCGCCACGCTGACGTAGCGCTGCTCCAGCGATTCGATCACCGGATTGTGGTGCTGCTCCTCGAAGAAGCCGAACAGGCGCTGCCCTTTGACCAGCGCGCCGGACAGCGTGAAATCGAGCAGGCTGAAGACGTCCCGCGCGCTGAGCTTGCGCACCCAGTCGGCGAAGGCCTCGATCTGACCGGAGACGTAGACCGCACCAACCAGCGCGCCGATCGACGTGCCGGCGACGACCTGGGGCCGTACGCCGATCTCCTCCAGGCCCTGGATCACGCCGATATGCGCCCAGCCGCGCGCCGAACCGCTGCCCAGCGCCAATCCGACCACGGGCGGCCGCGGCGCCGGCTTGTCCTGGGGTTGCAAGGGTTTGCTCACACGAATGTCCTCGAAACGGAGAAGATAGTGCAGACGCGCCGCATTGCAACCGCAGGCCCCTTTGGCGCATCCAATACGGAATCCTGACGCCACCGCCCATGACCGCACGCAACGACACACACAGCAAACTGATCGGCTACCTGCTCTGGATCTTCGGCTTCATGGGCGCCCACCGCTTCTACTACGGGCGCCAGATCACCGGCACGATCTGGTTCTTCACGCTGGGACTGTTCCTGATCGGCTGGATCGTCGACCTGTTCCTGATTCCGTCGATGGACCGCGCCGCCGACCGCAAGTATCGCAGCGGCCCCAACGACTACAGCCTCGCCTGGATCCTGCTCACCTTTCTCGGCATCTTCGGCGTGCATCGCTTCTACCAGGGCAAGTGGCTGACCGGGATCCTGTATCTGTGCACGGGCGGCTTGCTGCTGCTGGGCGTGCTCTACGACTACTGGACCCTGAACGGACAGCTCGACGAGCTCAACGCGCGCGGCACCTGACCTGGCGGCGGCAGGCGTCAGAACAGACTCGGCTGCGCGCCGCCCTCGTCCGGGTCGCGGAAGTTGCCGAGGCCGACGCCGACCAGGCGATAACGCTCGCGACCGTCGTCGCCGACGCGGTCGCGCAGCGCCAGTGCGATGCGGGCCAGCGTCTCGGCATCGGCGGGCGGCCGTTCCGGCGTCAGGCTGCGCGTGAGCGTGCGAAACCCGGCCGTCTTTAGCTTCAGCACGACGGTGCGCGCCACGCGCGGTGTCTTGCGCGCCGCCTGCCAGGTCTTGTCGGCGAGCTGACGGATATGCGGCTCCAGCGCCGACAGCGGCAGATCTTCGGCAAACGTATCCTCGGCGGAGACCGACTGCACCGGCTGATCCGGCTCCACCGGCCGATCGTCGATGCCCTGCGACAGCTCGTGCAGGCGCCGGCCGTAGCGACCGAGGGCGCGCTCCAAGGCGGCCACCGGGTGCTCGCGCAGCTGGCCGACCGTGCGCAGCCCCAACTCGCCCAGCCTGCCCTCCATGACCTTGCCGACGCCCGGGATACGGCCGACCGGCAGCGGCGCCAGCACGTCCAGCGCCTGCTCGGGCCGAATCACGAACAGGCCATCGGGCTTGCGCCAGTCCGACGCGATCTTGGCGAGAAACTTGTTCGGCGCCACGCCCGCCGATGCGGTCAGCGACAGCGACTCGCGAATCTGCGCACGGATGGCCTGCGCCACCGCGGTCGCCGTGCTCAGGCCACGCTTGTTCTCGGTCACGTCCAGGTAGGCCTCGTCCAGCGACAGCGGCTCGATCAGGTCGGTGTGCTCGCACAGGATCGCACGCACCTGCTTCGACACCGCGCGGTAACGCACGAAATCGGGCGGCACGAATACCGCGTCCGGACACAGGCGCTCGGCGCGCAGGGCCGGCATCGCCGACCGTATGCCGTAACGACGGGCCTCGTAGGACGCAGCGCAGACCACCGATCGTCGGCCACGCCAGGCCACCACCACCGGGCGCCCGCGCAGCGAGACATCGTCGCGCTGCTCCACCGACGCGTAGAACGCGTCCATGTCGATGTGGATGATCTTGCGCATCGCGCAGGCTGGCGGTGGAACTCGGAGCGGGAATGGACATCGTACTATTGCCTTGCCCCAACCTCAGAAGACACCCGATGCGCTCCGTTCTGAAGCCTTGCCATCCGCTCGCCGTCGCCGTTGGCGCAAGCCTGCTGAGCGCCTGCGCTTCAGCCCCGCCGGCCAACGTGCCCGCCTGCACCGGCGCCTGCACCACGCACACGGCGGGTTACGAGTGGGCGCAACGTGCCGACCTGCAGGATGCGCGGGTCTGCGATCGCTACCCGTCGCCGTTTGCCGACGGCTGCCGCGACGGCGTCGAGGATCGCAATCAACTGCGTCCCGGCCAACGCGGTTTCTGACGCGCATCGATAAAGGCCGGCGCGCCTGATGGCGCGCCGGCCTCCGATGATGCGGATGATGAGGCGCCGGTGTCGGCGCCCGATCGATCAACGCGGGTTTCAGACCGGCTTGCCCCGCATGAGGCCGGCGATCAGCGTCACCGCCGCCATCACCAGGAACACGAAGAACAAGATCTTGGCAATCGACACGGCGCCGGCGGCGATGCCACCGAAGCCGAAGAACGCGGCGATCAGCGCGATGATGAAGAAGACCACGGCATAGTGGAGCATGACGTTCTCCCAATCAGTGTGAGTAGGCGGTTGCTTGTTGAGCGGCGGGCGGCGCTGGGCCTGGGCACGGCGGCGGATGATCGGAGCCTTCGATTGAAGTCCTGCGATCGTCCGCCGCCGTTCGGCTTAGGCGGCCTTGCGCTTGGTGTCGCTGACGCGATCAATGAAGCGCTTGACCTGGCTCTCCGCTTCCTCGCGGGTCACGCCATAGCGCTCCTGGACCAGGCCCGACAGTCGCTGCGCGTTGCCTTCAACCTTCAGCAGCTCGTCATCGGTGAGCTTGCCCCAGGATTCCTTGGCACGACCGGCCAGCTGCTTCCACTGGCCCTTTAGCGTATCGCTGTTCATACAGTTCTCCTCGGTGGGAACACGTGACGAAATGTCACGGTGCCATCGTGGAGTCACCGCACTGAATCGACCGTGAACTTGTGAAGCCGGCAGTTCAGCCCGGCTTCAGACGGCCGGAGAGCAACGCCGTGTCATCCGGGACAACGCGCAGGCTGGGCGTTGGCCAGCGCGACCACCGCCGGCGCCATCTGCGTCGCCAGCGTGGCAATGGCACGCTGATAGCCATCGACGATGGCCTCGGCGCCAGTGGCCGCGATCGGCTGCGAGATGCGCGTTGCGCATTGCACGCCGGCGTCGCCGCTCTCGATCCGCCACTGCGCTTCCAGGTCGATGCGGTTCGACGGCCAGGCATCGAGCCGCTGCAGCACGATACGCACGCGCGGCACTGGCGTCGCCGGCGGTGACGATGGTGATGGCAGCCCGTAGACGTCACGAGCGCCCAGTCGCGCCTGCAACTGCGTGCTGACGGCGCTGCGCAATTCATCCGGCAACGGCCCGCTCCAACGCGCAGCCTCCAGGTGCGCGAGCGCACCATTGCCCTGGCGCACGACCAGCGTTTGCACGTCGACCGTAGCCGGCACGCGTACCGGCAGCACCTCGACGGCAAGCACGCGCGCCGGCGCCGATGCAGGAGGCGGCGACGGCAATGTCGCCCCCTGCATCGGCGACACCAGCGTGTAGTACCGCACGCTGCCGCCCGAGGCGCAGGCCGACAACAACGTGGCCAGCATCAGGACCGCCGCGCGTGAGGGGGCTCGGCTATGTGTCATGGCATCGGCTCCTGCAGTGTCGAATCGTCCTGAGCGGGCGGCGGCACGACCGGGCTGGCGTCCAGCGGCGCCGGCTGCGGCCCTCCGAAGATCAGCGCCTGTGGATGGCGCTGCAGGTAATCGGCCAGACCGCGCAGCGCGCGCGCAGCGCGCTCCAGTTCGCTCAAGGCGCGACTCGCGTCCTGCGGCAAGCCGCCGTCCTGGCCCAGCGTGCGCGTCGCCGAATCCAGGGTGCGCTGTGCTTCCTGCAACGTGCGCTTGGCCTCGGGCGCCAGGTCGGCGTCGAGTTGTTTCAGCAGCTTGTCGGCACTGGCCAGCGCGTCGCGCGTATTGCGCCCGATCGCGCCGAACGGCACCTCGTCAAGCTTGCGCACGATATCGGCGATCTGCGTCTGCAACATTGCCAGGCTGCCACGCTCGGTGGGAATCTCGAAGGGCTCGACGGAGATCGGCGATCCGGCGGGCTTGGCCTTGGGCAGCAAATCGAGGGCAACGTAGAGCTGTCCCGTCAGCAGATTGCCGGTGCGCAACTGCGCGCGCAGACCATCCTGTACCAGACGATTGAACACCGCCGGCGCCGTCTGCGATGTCTCGCCCTCGCTGCCACGGCTCAAGGTCTCATAGGCGTCGCCGAGTCGTTGCGGGTAGATCGTCGCCAACACCGTTCCGGAAAACACGGCGCGACGTTCGTCGTAATCCAGACGCACCGAATCCACGGTGCCCAACTCGATCCCGCGGAATTCCACCGCGGCCCCCGCGGCCAGTCCGCGCAGCGACTCCTCGAAGCGCATGCTGATACGCATGGGTTCACCGTCCGGCGGCGCCAGAGCCGAGGCCTCGTCGCCGTGCAACAGGAACGCGGTGTTGGCCGCCGCCGGTTGCGAGCCTTGCTCGTCACGACCGCTGCGTCCAAAAGCGACGCCGCCGATCAGCACGCTGGCCAGCGACTGGGTGTTGATCTTCAGACCCGCGGCACCGACGCGCACATCGATGCCGCTGGCATTCCAGAAGCGTGCGTCTTCGCTCACGAAGCGGTCGTAGGGCGCGTCCACGAAAATCTGCACGGTCACGCCGCGGCCGTCATCGTCGAGCTTGGTGCCAACGACCCGGCCGACCGGGATGCGGCGGTAGTACACCGGCGAGCCGATATCCAGCGAGCCCTGGTCCAACGCCTTGAGAATGAAGCGACGCCCCTGCCGATCACTGGTGACGGCAGGCGGTACCTCCAGCCCCTCGAAGTCGCGACGCCGCTCGTTGGATTGGCCGATGTCCACGCCGATGTAAGCGCCCGACAGCAATGTGTTGAGCCCGGAAACGCCACCGGTGTCGATGCGCGGGCGCACCACCCAGAAGCGCGTGTCGTAGACCGCGAAATCGCTGGCCTCACGCGTCAGCTCCACCGCCGCAACCACGCCCTGCAAGTCGTCGGTCAGCGAAATCTCGCGCACGCGTCCGATGACGACCTCCTTGTACTTGACCTCAGTCTTGCCGGGCTCGAGACCTTCCGCGGACTTGAAGCTGATCGTGACGGTGGGGCCGGACGACAACACCGCGCGCAGCACCAGCACCAGCCCGGCAAGCGCCGCGACCACCGGCACCAGCCAGATCAGCGAGGGATTGAGGCGGCGTGCCGGCTGCAGTACCGGTTCGGCGGCACCATCGGTGCCCTGCGGTCGCGAAGTGGGTTCAGTCATATCGGACGTTCACGGAAGGTTCGGAGTCGGACAACAGCGGCGCATCCCAGATCAGACGCGGATCGAAGCTCATCGAAGCCAGCATCGTCAGCACGACGACGGCAGCGAATGCCACCGCACCGCCGCCGGGCAGCACGAGCGCAAAACCGCTGAACTGCACCAGACCGACCAGCAGGGCGACGACGAACACGTCCAGCATCGACCAATGACCGATGAAGTCGACGAAGCGGTACAGCTTGGCGCGCTCGCGCGGCGACCAGGAAGAGCCGCGCTGTACGCCGGTCAACAGCACCAGCAGCACGCCAATCTTGAGCAAGGGCACGACAATGCTGGCGACAAACACGATGATCGCCAGATCGTAGGAACCGCCGCGCCACAGCCTCAGCACGCCGCTGAGGATGGTCTCGTCGACGGCATCGAAGAACTGCGTGGTCTGCATGATCGGCAGCAGATTCGCCGGCAGATACAGCAAGGCGGCAGCGATCAGCAGCGCCCAGGTGCGCGTCAGGCTGTTTGCCTTGCGCCGTCGCAACGCCACGCCGCAGCGCGGGCAGTGCCGACGTTGCCCTTCCGGCGCCGGCAGATCGGCGCAGGTCAGCGCACAGCCGTGGCAGCGGATCAGCCCCATCTCGGCGGCGCTACGCACATGGCTCATGGCGGGCAGGCCTCGGCGCGCGCCCACAACGCCTGCGCATCAACGCTGACCAGCGCGGTCATCAGCAGCGTCAGCGCCGCGAAGGCCCACAGGCCGACGTCGGGCGCGATCTGGGCAAGGCCGACCAGCTTCACGACCGACACCAGCACGCCCAGCATGAACACTTCGATCATGCCCCACGGCCGCATGTGACGCAGCGCGTGCATCACCATCGCAAATGCAGGCGGCCGCCGGCCGACGCGCAATGGCACCAGCACCCAGAGCAACGCCATAATCTGCAGCATCGGGAAAAAGAACAACGTCGCCGCCGCCAGCACGGCCACCAGGCCGATGCCGCTGTCGTAAGCGGCGACGACCGCGCCCCACAGACTGATCGTGTTGCGGCTGCGCTGCAGTTCCATCTCGACGATGGGATAACTGTTGGCGAGTACGAAGGCCAGCGCAGCGGTCAGGGTCAACGCCAGCAGGGCGTCCAGATTCAGCGGCTTGTCGCAGTACAGCTCACCGTCGCAACGGCAACAGCGTGCAACCGCACCGGTCGGCAACGGCCGGCGCTCATGAACGGCATCGCAGTACTGGCAGATGACCAGCGTGTCGGAACGCATGTCGGGATTCGGGTTGGCACCGCAGCAAAACCGATCATGCCTGCGCACCCCGCAAAGCAAAAGGGCCGGCGCATCGCGCCGGCCCTTTGATGATTGCCGCCTGAATGAACGGGCTCAGCGAGCCGGCTTTCTGGGCGTCTGGGCCGGCTTCGCACGGACGGGTTTCAGGCCGCGACGCTCCAGCAGCGGCTCGATACGCGCATCGCGTCCGCGGAAATCGCGGTACAGATCCATGGCCTCGCGCGAGCCGCCGCGCGCGAGCAAGGTGCGACGGAAGTGATCGCCGTTCTCCCGCTTGAGGCCACCGTTCTCGCGGAACCACTGCACGGTATCCGCATCCAGAACCTCGCTCCAGATATACGAGTAATAGCCGGCCGAGTAGCCGCCGGCAAAGACGTGCGCAAAGTAGGTGCTGCGATAGCGTGGCGGCACGGCCGCGAAGTCTGCGCCCGCCTCACGAAGTGCCTCCGGCTCGAAGCGGCGCGGGTCCTGCAGCGGCTCACCGCCGCTGAGCATGTGCCAAGCCTGATCGAGCCAGGTTGCAGCGAGATACTCGGTGGTCGCGAAGCCCTGATTGAACGTCTCAGCCGCCTTGACCTTGTCCACCAGCGCCTGCGGCATCGGTTCGCCGGTCTGATAGTGGCGCGCATAGTTGGCCAGCACCGTCGGCTCCAGCGCCCACATCTCGTGCACCTGCGACGGATACTCGACGAAGTCGCGCGGCACGGCGGTGCCGGCGAAGCTCGGATAGCGGACATCCGAGAACAGCGCGTGCAGCGCATGACCGAACTCGTGGAACATCGTGTTGACTTCATCCATCGTCAACAGCGTCGGTTGACCGTCGGGCGGTTTCGGCACGTTCAGGTTGTTGACCACGACCGGACGCCCGCCGAGCAAACCCGACGGTCGTACCAGGCTGTTGGCCCAGGCGCCGCCACGCTTGCTCGGGCGCGTGTAGAAGTCAGCGTAGAACAGGCCCAGCGGCGTTCCGTCCGACTCGAATACCTCGAACACGCGCACATCGGCCTGATAGGTCGGCAGGTCCTTGCGCTCCTTGAACTGCAGGCCGTACAGCTGACCGGCGAAATAGAACACGCCGTCCTTGAGCACGCGCTCCAACTCGAAGTACGGCTTCAGCGCCGCTTCGTCGAAATCGTAGCGCGCCTTGCGTAGCTGTTCGCTGTAGTAGGCCCAGTCCCAAGGCTCGAGCATGAACAGCTCGCTGTCGCCGCGCTTGACCTCGGCGTTGATCAGCTTCTGCAGCTCCTTGGCCTCAGCGCGTGCATTGGCGACCGCCGGCGGCGTGATCTGGCGCAGCAGCTTGGCGACCGCTTCCGGTGTCTGCGCGGTCTGATCCTCGATCTGATACGCCGCGTGCGTCGCGTAACCGAGCAGGCCGGCACGCTCGGCACGCAGTTGCGCGATGCGGGCCAGCACGTCCTTGTTGTCGTACTCGTTGCCATGGTTGGCGCGCTCGATCGACGCCTCGAACAAGCGACGGCGCACGTCGCGATCCTTGAGATGCGTCAGCGCCGGCTGTCCGGTCGGCAGCTGCAGAGCCAGCAGCCACTTGCCCTCCAGCCCCCGCGCCTGCGCGGCAGCCGCCGCGGCGGCGACGGCATCCGCCGACAAGCCCGCCAGCTCCTCCGCGCGATCCAGCACCAGCGCGGTGTCGTTGGTGTCCTTGAGCAGGTTCTGCTGGAAGCGCGTGGTCAGCGAGGACAGCTCCTCATTGAAGGCACGCAGGCGCATCTTGTCGTCGTCGCTCAACCGCGCGCCAGCGCGCACAAAGTTGCGGTGGTAGCGCTCCAGCAATCTCAGGGATTCGGCGTCCAGACCCAGACCCTCGCGCCGCTCGTACAGCTGCGCGACGCGCGCGTACAGCGCGGCATTCAGATAGATGGTGTCGTTGTGGGCGGCCAGACGCGGCGCCAACGACTGCTGCAGCGCCTGGATCTGCGGGTTGGTATGAGCCGAGGCCAGGTTGAAGAACACCGTGGACACCCGCTCCAGCAGAAGCCCGCTGCGCTCCATCGCTTCGATCGTATTGGCGAAACTTGGAGGCTCGGTGGCCGCAGCGATCGCCAAGACCTCACGCAACTCCTGCTCCATGCCTGCCTCGAAGGCCGGCAGGTAGTGCTCGTCACGGATGCGATCGAATGGCGGCACCGCGTAGGGCAGCGTGCTGATCGCATAGAACGGATTGTTCGGACCGAACTTGGCGACAGTCTCGGTCGTCTGGGTGGCCAGCGGGGCGCAGGCGCTCAGCGCGATGCCGCAGGCCAGCGCGGCGACGGGCAAGGTCTTCATCAGATCTCCCATGGAGTTTTGAGTGGGGCTTCGATCGGCGGGCCGGCGCAGGCGGCGGCTCGCAGCGCCGACCGTCGTCGGGGCAGCAGGCTTGCATCGTCGTTGCTGCGGGCCGCCCGCGCAAGCGCCAGGATCAAGGCCGCAATGACATGGAGACGGATCGATGGTACGGCCGCACCATCCGCCACGATCTTGCACTTGCCATGCTGCCGCGCTTGCCGGAAGGTGTCGCCATCCGGTGCGCAGGGGCTCAGGCCGCGTTCAGCCGCTACACCGATGCTGTGCGCGAAATCGGGGTCATCGCAGAGACGATGCGTCAAGGCAAAACCACAGACAGGCGGCAAACCATGCGGCACGCCGCTTTGCGGCCGGCAACGACCTGGCTGCTGGCTGTTCTGCTCGTATCGCTCGGCAGCGGTTGTGCCAGCGCCCGCAAGCGCGACCCAGATGCCCCGTCCGCGGCCGAGGCGCCCGTGGTCGAGGCGGCGGCGGAAATCGAGGACCCGGGTTCGCAGCGCTACCGCGCCTGCCGCCGCGAGTCCGCCGACCGGATCATGGTGGTCGACGATACCCAGGCCCTGCTCGAAGAAACCGGCTGCCGCGCCGCGCTGTGGCTGGATGGCCTGTTTGGCGAAGACAACGTCGATGCCGCACAGCGCACCAATGGCTACCTGGAAACCGCGATCTCGCACTCGGAGTTCGAGGGCACCGACTTTCGCACACGCCTGCGCGTCCGCTTCGACCTGCCGAACGTCAAGGAAAGGCTTTCCGCCTTCGTCGGACGCGAAGATGAGGATGACTTCATCCGCGGTCGCAGCGAGGGATTTGCGCTGCGCTCGCAGTTCCCGCGCGTCAATAATGAAGACCAGTGGCTGGCCGGTCTCGGCTACTCGCTGCCGGGCAACGAGCGCTTGCAGACCGGCATCAAGGTCGGCGCCTCCAGCCTGACGGCGCCGCGCGTGTTCGTGCAAGGCCGAGTGCACTACAACGTCTACGCCGACGCGTCGAATCTGGTCTACGTGCGCCTGACGCCGTTCTGGAACAGCCGCATCGGCTTCGGTGTGACCAGCGGCATCGATTACAACTATCTGCTCACGCCGGCGCTGCTGGCACGCTGGGCCAATGTCGGCACGGTCAGCGAGAGCACCGAGGGCCTCGACTGGCTGTCGGCCCTGATCCTCTATCAGAATCTGCGCGAACAGCGCGCGATGGCCTACGAGCTGTTCATCCGTGGCCAGACCCAGGCCGAGGAACCGCTGTACGAATATGGCGCACGCACGATCTATCGCCACCCGTTCGTCAAGGATCGGTTCTATGGCGAGTTCGTGCTGGGCTACAGCTTCCCGCGCACCGATCCGACGTTGCCACGCAACGGCTCCTATGAGATCGGCTTCGGCCTGGAGCTGCCGTTCGGTCGCCGCGACGACTGAACCCCGGGCGCGCCGGCCGAGGCTACGGGTCGGCTGTCGGGGTTGTCCTACGCCAGCGTTCGGGCTCCACCCCACTTTTCAACCGCTGATCGGCGACGGCCCGCACCCCATCGGCGCCGACAGCCATCCCCTGCCCGTGCCGCCTAAGGTGACGGCTGCCCGTCGACGGAACAAGAACGCACCATGTTCGGAATCAGTACCCGCAAACCCACCGTGCCGCCGGTGGTCGAACGCATGCCGGCGCCGTTCCTGTGCGTGGTCGCGCCGCCCGAGTCGCTCCGTGATCGCGAAGGCCTCGACGCGCTGCGGCGTCAGTTGCCCGACGGGCGCCGCTGTCAGGTCCTCGGCGCCGCCGCGCTGGTACCGGCCGACGCCGCGCGCGCGCAGTACGTGCTGGCGCTGTTCTGCGAGCCCGCGCAGCTGGACAGCCTCGCCGATGCGGTGCTGGCGGCGCGCGCCGACGGCGCGGAAACCGTGCTGGTGGTCGCCACCCAACCTGCGCAGCTGACGCGCCTCGGCGGCTGGCTGGAGCGCCGCGCCGGCGCCAACCGGCTCGGCGGCACGCGTCTGCTGCTGGCCACCGACCTCGACGGGGTCGCCCGCCAGCTCGGCGATCGCCTGCAGCCGGTGCTCGAGGACAACGTCATCCGCATGCCGATCTCCACCGAGATCGAGGATGCCGGGCACCGCCACTTGTTCTTGTTCAGCCCGTCGATGCACGCATTGATCGCGCGCATCCGCGGTTATGCGCTCAACGGCATTACCCGGGTCTGCCTGCTGGGCGGTCCCGGCAGCGGCAAGACCTCGTTCGCGTATTACTACTACCTGCTGCGCGGCCAGGGCCGCTTCGTTTCGGTCAATCTCGCGGCCGAAAACACCGGCGACAAGGCGGCGGTCAAGTCCCTGCTGTGCGGCCACGTCAGCGGCGCCTTCCCCGGCGCCGGCGCGCGCACCGGCGCGTTCTCGCATGCCCGGGACGGTGTCTGCTTTCTCGACGAAAGTCACCAGATTTCCGGCGCGGTCATGGAAGTGCTGATGGAGGCGCTCGACAACGGTCAGTACCTGCCCTACGGCGCCTCGGCCAAGCAGTCGATGGAGTGCGCGCTGCTGTTCGCCAGCAATCGTGGCTGGGAACAGTTGCAGTCCGCCGTCAATCTCGATGAGTTCACGCGCCTGGGTGCCGCCGTGTTGCACGTTCCGCCACTCGCGGGTCGCGAGGAAGACCTGATCGCCGTTGTCGCCACCACGCTGGCGCGACTGGCCTCGCGCTGCAAGAGCTGGGTGCCGCCCGAGGGCTGCACGCCCGAAGCCTGGGCACGCCTGCGCGAGGCGCGCTGGCATGGCAATGTGCGCGGCCTGATCCGCGTGCTGGAGTCGGCGTTCGTCGATACGGCAAGCCAGCAGGCCGCCGGCCTGATCGACGCGCCAGCGATCGAACAGGGCCTGATGCGCTGGGAGCCGAAATCGCATCACAGCCACGCGCTCTACGCCGCCGCCTGAGCGCCGCCTGAGCGCCGCCAGCACTCGAGCGACGCGCCTCGTACTGGTCGCAAGCGGTGCGCTGGGCTAGCCTGCGCCCACCTCTCGCGAGCAAAACCCCATGGACGCTGCCGATTGCGTGCGCCTCGACAAATGGCTGTGGGCGGCACGTTTCTTCAAGACCCGCAGCCTATGCAAACAGGCGATCGAAAGCGGCCATGTCCGCTGCGAGCGCGAGCGCTGCAAGGTCAGCAAGGACGTGCGGCCCGGTCTGCGCCTGCAGATCCGCCAGGGCTGGGATGAAATCGAGGTCGTGGTCGAGGCACTATCCGAACAGCGGCGCGGCGCGCCCGAGGCCCGCCGGCTTTATACGGAAACCGCGGAGAGTCGGGAGCGACGCGAGCGCGCGGCGCTGGCACGGCAACTCGCGCCCGACACCGCCTCCGAGCAGCGTCCCAGCAAGAAGCAGCGGCGCGATCTGCAGCGTTTCAAAGATCGCTGGAGCGCATGATTCGATGAACGCGGCCGTGCGCGGAATGGTGTTGCTCCTGATGGCGATGCTGAGTGCCTGCGCCCGTCTGCCGATATCGCCGGCACCCACGACCGCCGAAGTAGGTATCGACGGCGGCGTGCTCTGGTATCGCGGCATCTTTGCCGATGCCGCCGTGCTGCGACGATTGTCAGCGCTCTATGCGCAACAGGACCCACCGCCGACGCGGCTGCGCATCGACTCCGAAGGCGGCAACGTGCATCTGGCCTTGAACCTCGGCGAATGGATTCAGGCACGGGAGTTGGACGTGGAGGTGCTCGGCCAATGCGCTTCGTCCTGCGCGAACTATGTATTTACCGCAGGCCGTCGCAAGCTGCTGCATCCCGATAGCGTATTGCTGTGGCATGGCGGCGCCTTCCAGGCATCGCTGGAAACCGACGCGTTGCGGCGCGGCGAAGCGGTCTACCAGGACTTGCACGCCTGGCGACAGCGAGAACTGGCGTTCTTCGCTCGTGCTGGCATCGACCCCCTGATCACGGTGTACGGCCAATTGCCGCCTTGGGACGCTATCTACGAGGCGGGCCGCTACGCCGGCTACGACTATTCCCTCGACGACTTGCTCCGGCTTGGTGTCACCGGCGTCGAAACCCTCGGCGGTGCCTGGCGGCCCGATACCACCCACGGCGTCGCATCGGTCTTGCGCATCACGGTCGACCCAAATCAACTGCCGGCCCTCCGCGTTCGCGTCGGACTGCCCGCGCTCGCCAAGCCGTGATTGGCGTCAGCCCCCATCGAAACCTGCGGTCGACCTACCGAAGTCTCAACGGCATCTAAACAAAAAAACCCCGCCCGCCAGACGGCGGACGGGGCCCGTGAACCGAAGGATTTAGCCCTCGGTATCGGTCTTCAGGCGGATGTCGTTCTTGACGTTCTTGACGCCCTTGACGTTGGTGGCAACGTCAACCGCCTGATCGACCTGCGCCGACGACACCGCGAAGCCCGAGAGCTGGACCACGCCGTTCTGCGTCTCGACGTTGATGTCCAGCGACTTCAGGTTCTTCTCGGCGAGCAGCGCCGCCTTGACCTTGGCGGTCACGGCCGCGTCCGACGCGTACTGACCGGCTTCAGTCTTGGTCGTGCCAGCCTTGTCGGCGGCCATCGAGGCCATCGGCACCGCCGCCACCGCCATGAAGCTCGCTACCGCAATCGCTTTGAGGTTCATAATCTGCATCTCCTTGAACAGCTTTGAAGTGCGGTTCCTGAGCCCGCCACGGGGCAGGCTGAGGAACCGGTTGGTTGTCGCGACCACCCGTTGTGATCGCTCCAGATGCGGAATCCCATGGAAGGTTTACGCACCACAGCCTCTCGGACTGCGAAGCCAGTCTGGCAAGGCGCCATGAACTCGCCCTGAACTTTGCGCGCGGCTTTTGGATCTGCCGGTTCTTTCCTTAGTCCCTTCTGAACCAAGGCCGCATCGAGCAGACCGGCTGCCCTACAATGGCGCCCCGCAACACCGCCGCATCCGGAAAACCGCAGTGACCATCGCCGAGATTCCCGCCGTCAATTCCGCCGGACTGTCCGAACAGGACATCGCCGAATTGAACCGCCGCTATGCGCCACTGCATTTCGAAGAACGGCTGCAACAGCTGTACCGCGACTTCGATCCGGACAAGGTACTCGTCACGTCTTCGTTTGCCGCGACGTCCGCCTACTTCCTGCATATCGTCTCGCGCATCCGGGCGGCACAGCGCATCGCCTTCATCGACACCGGCTTTCACTTTCCCGAGACGCAGGCCTACAAGCAGTACCTGATCGACCTGTTCGGCTTGACCGTTTTCGACGTCAAGGCGGAGGACTGGCAGCACCAGTTCACCGTCGACGACCGGACCTTCGAGAAGAGCCCGGACTTCTGCTGCTCCGTCAACAAGGTGCAGCCGCTGGACGCGATCAAGCCGAATTATCACATCTGGGTATCCAGCCTGATGGGCTGGCAGACCGAGCACCGTGCGGGCCTCGATATCTTCGAGCAACGCCGCGGCATGGTGAAGTTCAACCCGATGATCGACGTCACGCGCGAGCAGCGCGACGCCTACATCCGCGAGCACGACCTGCCGTTCCATCCGCTGGTGGCCAAGGGCTACTCCTCGATCGGCTGCACGCATTGCACCGTGCCCGGCGACGGCCGCGCCGGCCGCTGGGTCGGCAAGCCGAAGACGGAGTGCGGGCTGCATCTGTAGCGGCGCCATGCGCAGCAGCGCAATGTGCGGCACGGCACGTGCGATACGACGACGCGCCGTGCGCCCATCGGACCGTCATCGCGCATCCCTTGCGGGCGCGGCGATAATGCCGCCTCCGCCCGCTCCGAATCCGCCATGAGCCGCATCGTCGATGCCGTGACCGCCGTGCTGCTGTGCGGCGACGAGTTGCTGGTCACGCGCCGCCAGCCTTTCCTCAATGCGTTTCCCGGCTACCACGCCTTCCCCGGCGGCAAGGTCGATGCCGAGGATGCCGACGGTGCACCGCTGCCTGCGATCTGGGCCAGCGAGGACGCGCGACTGCTGCGCGCGCTGGCGCGCGAGCTGAAAGAGGAACTCGACTACGACCTGTTCGCTGCGCAGGCCTCGGGCGCCGTGCTGCAGCTACAGGCGCTCGGCATCGCGCTGACGCCACCGCCAGCGCCGGTGCGGTTCAACACGCATTTCTTCGTGATCGAACTGCGCGAGAAGCCGGCGTTCACCGTCGATACGCAGGAACTGGCCGCCGCCGACTGGGCACCGACGCACGAGTGGCGGCGGCGCTATGAGCAGGGTCAGGCGCTGATGGCGCCTCCGTCGCTGGCGGTGGTGACCGCACTGGCCGCCGACCCGCGGGTACGTACCGTGCCCGGCCTGCATTTCGAGGATCGTCCGGCGTACGCGCTGCCGGTAATCGAGATGCAGTGCGGCGTGCGTCAGATTCTGGTGCGCTCGCATACGCTGCCGCCGGCCGCGCATACCAATTGCTTCCTGATCGGCGACAGCCAGTCGCATCGCGTGCTGGTCGACCCCTCGCCGGCCGACGATGCCGAGATGGAACGCCTGATCGAACTGGTCGGGCACTACGGCATCCACGAGATCTTTCTGACGCACCACCACCCCGATCATCGCGAGCGTGCCGACGTGCTGGCGCGGCGGCTGCAGGTGCCGATCGGCATGTCGGGCGACACGCAGAACCGCATCTTCCAGAAGACGCACGGCCGTTTCTTCGATGATCTACCCGCGGTGAACATCTACCGCGAGGGCGATGTGATCTGCCGCTGGCTGAACCAGCCGGTCCGTGTGCTGGAAGTGCCGGGCCACGACGAGGGCCAGCTCGCGTTGATGCCGGACGACCGCGCCTGGTGCCTGGTCGGCGATCTGATCCAGGGCCTGGGCACGGTGGTCATCGCCAAGCCTGAGGGCGACATGCGCAAATACTTCGAGTCGCTGCAGCGCATCGTCGATCTGGCGCCGCGCGCGATCTACCCCTCGCACGGCATGGGCATGGGCACGGCCTACCGGCTCGCCGAAACACTCAAGCACCGGCAGCAGCGCGAACAGCAGGTGCTGGCCCTGTACCGCGCCGGCAAGAACGTGAAGGAAATGCTGCCGCTGATCTACGCGGACGTCGATCCGCGCCTGTTGCCGCTGGCGCAGATGAACATCGAGAGCCATCTCGACAAGCTGCGCGATGAGGGCGTGATCGTCGCCTGAGACCGAAACGCCGGGAGACGGAATCCGGAGGTATATGGCTGCGCCGCGCTGGGGTGCACAGCGTTGAGGTCCACGGCGGCGCCGTCAGGCGTCGGGCAACAACGCCATGCGCAATTCGGTCTTCCCGTCCTTGACGTGTTCGATCTTGACCGGGATGTAGTCGCGCTCCGGCGCAATCCAGTAGCGATAGGATTTGCGCGGATCGTCGATGCGCTCCACCCGTAGGGTTTCGAAGGTTCCGGCCGGCGACTGCACGGTCTCGCGACCGGTCACGGCAAAGCGATAGGTCTTGACGCGATCCTCGTCCACCATCGTGAACTCGGCCTCGGGCCTGCTGTCCGGATCGGGATGGCGCATCACCCATAGCCGCACTGCTTCGCGGATCACGAAACGGTCGTAGGCCAGGCCCGGCAGCGGCCGCTGGCTGAGCGTACCGTTGCTGAGCAGGCGTACGGCATTGTGCTTCCAGTCGAACTCCAGCGAGAAGTTGTCCTTGCGCCGCTTGTCGTTCTGATAGGAGAACCGCTGCGCGCGGATGTCGCCATCGACCACACAGAATTCACTGGTCTCACTCGGCGCACCGTAGGTCCAGCGCACCAGCGCAACCGGATCGGTCGTCGAGCGATACTGGTAGCAGTTGTTGCCGAGCGACTTGAGCTCGATCGTCCCCACCCCCAGCGAGATGCTGCCCCACTGGACGTCGTAGCGGTTCTCGCGCGGCGCCAGCAGATCCGGCGCGGCCCATGCCGTTGCGGTGCCCAGCAATATCGCGACGGTCAACGCAACGAAGCCCTTCACTAGAAGCCCTCCTCGAGATCACCCAGACCCAGCGGCGCCGGCAGGCGAAGACCGCGGAACCGCACCCCGTCACCATCCAGCAGCAACTCGCGACGCGCCAGCCAGGCAACCGCCTGCGGGTAGATCCGCTGCTCCACCTGCTCCATCACGCGCACGGCCAGCGATTGCGCGTCATCTTGCGGCAGCACCGTGAATCCGCCCTGAATGATCGGCGGGCCGCCGTCCAGCGCCTCGGTGACGAAGTGCACCGTGGCGCCGTGCTCGACGTCGCCCGCCTCCAAGGCCCGCCGGTGCGTATCCAGCCCCGGGTGGCGCGGCAGCAGCGAGGGATGAATGTTGATCAGGCGGCCGGCGTAGGCCTGCGTGAACCCCGGCGTAAGGATGCGCATGAATCCCGCCAGTAACACCAGGTCGGGCGCATGCGCATCGATCGCCGCCGCCAGCGCCGCATCGTAGGCCTCGCGACTGGCGTAATCGCGATGCGACAGCACCGCCGTGGCGATGCCGGCGCGCTGCGCACGCGCCAGACCCGGCGCGTCGGCACGGTTACTGATGACGGCGGCGATGCGCGCCGGCACTCGGCCGGCGGCGATGCCATCGATCAGTGCCTGGAGATTGCGCCCCTGCCCCGAAATCAGGACGACGACGGCTGCCGGCTCAGGCAAAGCGCACGTCCTGCTTGCCCTTGGCAATTTCGCCCAACACCCACGGACGGGCGCCGGACTTCTTCAGGCTCGCCAGCGCCTTGGCCGCCTGCAGCCGCGGCACGATGGCCACGAAACCGATGCCGCAGTTGAACACACGGTACATCTCGTCCTGATCGACATTGCCGGCCTGCTGCAACCAATCGAACACCGCCGGCTGCTGCCAGCTCTGCGTATCGATCACCGCGCCGACACCCTTGGGGAAGCAGCGCGGCAGGTTGCCGGGGATGCCGCCGCCGGTGATGTGCGACATGCCGCGCACCGCGATGCCCTGCGCCAGCAGCTTCAGGATCGGCTTGACGTAGATGTGGGTCGGCGCCAGCAGCGCATCGCCCAGCGTGGTCTTGCCGGACAGCGGCTGATCAAGCTTGGCCTTGCTGACCGCCAGAATCTTGCGGACCAGCGAGTACCCGTTGGAATGCGGGCCCGACGACGGCAGCGCAATCATCACGTCGCCGGCCCTGATCTTGGAGCCGTCGATGATCTTGGACTTCTCGGCCACGGCGACGCAGAAACCGGCCAGATCGAAATCACCGTCGTGGTACATGCCCGGCATCTCGGCAGTCTCGCCACCAACCAGCGCGCAGCCGGCCAACTTGCAACCCTGGGCGATCCCCTTGATGACCTGCGCGGCCGTGCGCGGGTCGAGCTTGCCGGTGGCGTAGTAATCGAGGAAAAACAGCGGCTCGGCGCCGGAGACCAGTACGTCGTTGACGCACATGGCCACCAGATCCTGGCCCAGGCCCTGCACGCGGCCGGTGTCGATGCCCAAGCGCAGCTTGGTGCCGACGCCGTCGGTGCCGCTGACCAGCACCGGCTGCTTGTACTTCTTCGGCAACCCGACCAGCGCGCCGAAACCGCCCACCCCCGCCAGCACCTCCGGCCGCCGCGTCGACTTGACGATCTTCTTGATGTCGTCGACCAGCGCATCGCCGGCATCGATGTCCACGCCAGCGTCGCGGTAGGTCAGGCCAGGGGTCTTGCTCATTCGGGGTTCTCGTCGGGTCGGCGCGTCGCCGGGAAGAAGGCCGGCGGTCGGCGCCGGCAACGCTGTCATTTTAACGGGGCGCCACCCATAATTTCGCAATGATTTCCCCTATTCGCCGCTTTGCCGTCTTTCTGACCCTCGCGCTCGCGGTCGGCGGCGGGGCGGTCGCGCAGCCGCCGGGCGCCGCTACGCCGACCTCGCTCAACCCCTATGAAGGCCGCGTGCCGGTCGCCGATCAGTCGGGCCCGAACCGCGACCGCGCACTGCAGCAGGCGCTGGCCCAGGTCATCGACCGCGTCAGCGGCGACGGTGCCGCCGCGACCGCACCCGCTCTGGTCACGCGCGCCCCGCAGCTGGTGCAGCGCTACGGCTACGAAACCGATCCGGCCTCGCGCCAGCTGCAGCTGGTGGCGAGCTTCGACGCGCGCACCATCGAGAGCCAGCTCCGCGGCCTCGGCCTGACCGTCTGGGGCGTCAGCGCCGCGCCGGTCGAGGATGTCCGCCTCAGCATCGCCGGCATCCGCAGCGCGCAGGATTACGCACGCCTGCTGACCCGCCTGCGCGGCCTGCCGGGCGTGCGCAACGTCCAGGTCGCCAGCGTCCAGGGCGATCTGCTGCAGCTGCGGCTGCGTGCCGAAGGCGGCGCGCAGCGCCTCAGCGGCGCGCTCTATGCCGGCGGCGGCCTGATGCCGGATACGCCGGCGGCCGGCGCCGAACTCGGCTATCGGCTGCGCTGATGGACGTCTCCTTCCGCAACCAGTGGCCGTGGTACCTCGGCGGCCTGCTGCTGTGCGTCGCCGTCTGGCTGCTGGGGCCGATCCTGACGCCGTTCATCATCGGCGCCGCGCTCGCCTACATCGGCGATCCGATCGTCGACTGGCTGCAGCGCCGCAAACTGTCGCGCACGCTTGGCGTCTGCGTCGTGTTCCTGGTGCTGACCGTGGTCGGCCTGGTCGCAATGCTGCTGCTGGCGCCGCTGCTCTATCACCAGGCAGTGGCGCTGCTGAAGAACATTCCGGACTGGCTGGCCTGGGTCCAGAACACCGCGCTGCCGCGTCTCGGCGTCGCACTGCCCGACGGTGTGCATCTGGACCCGGAGGGGCTGAAGCAGATCGTGGCCGAGCACTGGTCCAAGGCCGGCAACGTGCTGCAGGCGATCTGGGGCAAGGTATCGCAGTCGTCGGTGGCACTGATCACGGCGATCGCCAACCTGCTGCTGATTCCGGTCGTCACGTTCTACCTGCTGCGTGACTGGGACGATCTGGTCGCCTGGGTCCGCGGCGTTATTCCGCCGCGCAAGCTGCCGGTCGTGTCCAAGCTCGCGCAGGAAACCGACGAAGTACTCGGTGGCTTCCTGCGTGGCCAGCTGCTGCTGATGCTGGCGCAGGCGATCTATTACACGATCGGCCTGTGGGTCATCGGCCTGGATATGGCGCTGCTGATCGGCATGCTGATCGGCCTGATCAGTTTCGTCCCTTATCTGGGTGCGATCATCGGTCTGCTCAGCGCCGCCATCGCGATGCTGGTGCAGACCCAGGATCCCAGCTCGCTGATCTGGCTCGGCGCGGTCTTCGCGATCGGCCAGTTCCTGGAGAGCAACATCCTGGCGCCTTGGCTGGTCGGCGATCAGATCGGCCTGCACCCGGTCGCGGTGATCTTCGCCGTGATGGCTGGCGGCCAGTTGTTCGGCTTCGTCGGCGTGCTGCTGGCGTTGCCGGTCGCCGCCGTGGTCGCCGTGCTGCTGCGGCATGCGCTGCAACAGTGGCTCGCCAGTCCGTTGTATCAAGCCACCGACCCGCCGGATGCCGCGCCGCTGATCCTCGATCAGTCCGAAACCCCGCCGCCGCCGTGATCGGCGCCCAGCTGCCGCTCGCCGTGCAACTGCGCGATACGGCGAGCTTCGAGACCTTCTGGCCCGGCCCCAATCGCGAGCTGGTCGATTCCCTGCGCGCCACACCCGTCTCGGCCCTGCTGTTCGGCCCCTCGGGCAGCGGTCGCACGCATCTGCTGCAGGCGGCCTGCCGCGCCCATCGCGGTCGCTACTGGCCACTGTCGGTGCTGGCGGACAGCGGCCCCGATGTGCTCGACGGTCACGACGCACCGCTCTGGTGCCTCGACGACATCGACGCCGTGCTGAGCGACAGCCGCTGGACCCTGGCGCTGCTGCGCCTGCTCGATCATGCGCGCAGCGAACACCGTGCCGTCCTGCTGGCGGCAAGCGCACCACCGGATCGGCTGGCGCTCGACCTGCCGGATCTGCGCACACGGCTGTCGGCGCTGCCGGCCTATGGCCTGCGCGCGCTGACGGACGAGGACCGGCAGGAATTGCTGCAACGGCGTGCGCAGGCCAAGGGCCTGGAACTGGGCGACGACGTCGTGCGCTGGCTGCTCAACACGCAGCCGCGCGGTACCGGCCCGCTACTGGACGCGCTGGACGCGCTGGACCGCGCCGCACTCAGTGCGAAGCGGCGCCTGACGCTGCCGTTCGTGCAATCCGTTCTCGCCCCCGCAGGCGCACGTAAAGCACCAGGCTGACGAAATCGAACGCCGCCAGCGTCGCATGCAGGAACGCGGCGTCGCGCACGTCCGGCCGCGCCCAGCCCTCGGCGAGCCACAGCGCGCAATAGAACGCGACCAGCATGCTCGCCCAGGCATGGGTGTACTCGCGGCCGCGCAGCAAGCCCGGCAATGGCATCAACAGCACGAACGCGGCCACCAGACCCAGCAGGCTGGTGCTGGTGAGCAGCATCGAGATGAACAGCGCCAGATGCAACGCCAGCGCGGCAGCGCGCGCGTACAGGCTCAGTGGGCGTCTCATGACGCGAGCTTCAACGCGACCTGCGCGACCCGACGGCCCAGCGCCTCGCACAGCACCTCTTCCTCCCGGCTCGGGGCCTGCGGCTGCGTGCCGACACCGGCGACGTGGGACGCGCCGTACGGTGTGCCGCCCTTCTGCGTCTGGCTCAGCGCCGCTTCCGTGTACGGCAGCCCCGCGATCAGCATGCCGTGATGCAGCAGCGGCAGCATCATCGACAGCAGCGTGCTCTCCTGGCCCCCATGCTGCGTGCCCGTGGACGTGAACACCGCCGCCGGCTTGCCGACCAGCGCGCCGGAGAGCCACAAGGCTGAGGTGCCGTCGAGGAAGTACTTCATCGGCGCCGCCATGTTGCCGAAGCGTGTGGGACTGCCGAGGATCAGGCCGGCGCATTCCTGCAGGTCGCGATGCGTCGCATAAGGCGCACCCTCCTCCGGCACGTCCGGGCCGCGCACCTCGTGATCGGCCGCCACCGGCGGCACCGTGCGCAGACGCGCCTGCGCGCCGGCCACGGACTCGACGCCGCGCGCGATCAGCCGCGCCAAGCGCGCCACCGAGCCGTGGCGGGAGTAATACAGAATCAGGATATCGGCAGGCGCGCTCATGATCTGGGGCGTGCGAAGGGTTCGGCGAACGGGCCGCCATTCTACCTGCGACCGGTCGCCGTCCCGGCACCTCCGAAATTGGCGGGGCCCGTCGCGAGCCGTTAGCCTAGAGCAAACAGCGTCCCGCAGAGGCGCGCGAAATCAACGAAGGACTGGGAGGAGCGTCACATGAAGGCACATCGCGAGCTGCTCGATCGTTTCTACCGCGCGTTTCAGCAACGCGACGCCGCCACGATGGGTGCCTGCTATCACCCGCAGGCCACGTTCTCGGACCCCGCCTTTCCCGATCTCGACGCCGCCGGCGTACGCGCGATGTGGGAAATGCTGTGCGCGCGTGGCGCCGACCTGAAGATCGAATACAGCGGCCTGCTCGCCAGCGAGGCACGCGGCAGCGCGCACTGGGAAGCCTGGTACACGTTCTCCAAGACCGGTCGCAAGGTTCACAACATCATCGACGCGCACTTCGAGTTCCGCGACGGCCTGATCCTGCGCCATGTCGACAAATTCGACTTCGCGCGCTGGGCAGGTCAGGCGCTGGGCATGCCCGGTAAGTTGCTGGGCGGCACGGGCTTTCTGCAGAAGAAGGTGCAGGCACAGGCGGCCCAGGCGCTGACAGCCTGGAAGCAGCAGGCCGACTGAGGCCTGCTCTCGCATCGAAGCGCCACGCGGCGCTGCATTTCAGCAAGGCAGCCTAGCCCTGACCGACTTACTTTTTGCCGCGCATGTCGCGCCAGGCGCTAGCTCCGATACCAGCGCCGATTCAGGGCGTTGATGACCTTGGATGGATACTCATAGCGCCCGAGGCTGCCGTTGTAGCGGCCCAGCGCGTTGATGAGGTTGCCGCGTTCCTTGTCGAGATAGAACTTCAGGATCGTGCAACCCATGCGCAGGTTGGTCTCGACATGGAACAGGTTGTCATCGGGCTTGCCGATTTCCTTGAGCCAGAACGGCATGACCTGCATCAGACCCTGCGCACCGGCGACCGACACGGCGTAGCGGTCGAAATAGCTTTCCACCTCGATCACCGCCAGTACCAGTTCCGGCGCCAGCTTGGCGCGGCGCGATTCGCGGTGCACCAGTCGCAGCAGTTCGAGGCGTTGCGCCTCGTCCGGCAGCAGGCGCTTGAGCCGCCCGGACATGTCGACCAGCCAGACTTCGGCGTCGTAACGGTGCTCGAAGCTATCGGCCGCATTGATCGCCTCGGCCAGCCGTTGACGCAGCTCCGGATCGGGCGACTGTTCGACCGGCGCCGCCTGGGCCGCACCTGCGCAAAGGCCCAACGCGGCCAACGCAGAAATCGCCCACCGCATCGGTGATCGCGACCCTCGCGCAGTTTGCACGTCGCCGGCCATCGCTGCGATCAAGCCCCCAATTTCTCCAGCACAGCTGCGGCCGTCGCCGGAATCATCTCGGCCTTATCGGCCCGGCGGTGCTTGTACTCGAACTGCGCGTTGGCCAGCCCCTTGTCGCCGATGACGACGCGGTGCGGAATGCCAATCAGCTCGGCGTCGGCGAACATCGAACCCGGACGCTGGCCGCGGTCGTCGAGCGCAACGTCGATGCCGGCCGCCTGCAGCGCGGCATAGAGCTGCTCGGTCTGCGCCTTCACCGCTTCCGACTTGTCCATGCCGATCGGACACAGAATCACGCGGAACGGCGCGATCGAATCCGGCCAGACGATGCCGCTGGCATCGTGCGACTGCTCGATCACGGCCGCGGCCATGCGTGACACGCCGATGCCGTAGCAGCCCATCTCCAGCGTGATCGACTGGCCCTTCTCGTCGAGCACCGACACACCCATCGCGGCGGTGTACTTGCTGCCGAGCTGGAACACGTGACCGCCCTCGATGCCCCGGTAGAACTTGATGACGCCCTGGCCGTCCGGGCTTGGGTCACCTTCGGCGATCATGCGCAGGTCGGCGGTCTCCGGTTCCGCGCAGTCGCGGCCCCAGTTCACGTGCTTCAGGTGATGGTCGTTGTCGTTGGCACCGCAGACGAAGTCGGCGACCTCGGCCGCCGCGAAGTCGGCAATGACCGGCACTGGGCAATTGACCGGGCCGAGATAGCCGACCTCGCAGCCGAATGCCTTCTGCACGTCTTCCGGCGCCGCCATCTGCAAGGGGCTCGCGACCTTCGGATGTTTGGCGGCCTTGATCTCGTTGAGCTGGTGGTCGCCGCGCAGCGCGATGCCGACCAGCCCGCCCTCGCGCCCCTTCACGACCAGCAGCTTGACCTTGCCGGTCAGCGCCACGCTCAGGAATTTCGAGACCTGTTCACAGGTTTTCTGGCCCGGCGTGGAGACCTTCTCGACCGCGGCGCCGGCAGCAGCGCGCGGCTTGCCGGACGGCTTGGTCTCGGCGGCTTCGACGTTGGCGGCGTAGGTGCCGCCCTCGGCCACGGCCAGCAGGTCTTCACCGGACCCGGCGAGGATGTGGAATTCCTCGGAGGCCGAACCACCGATGTTGCCGCTGTCCGCCTGCACCGCGCGGAACTCGGCGCCGGCGCGCGTGAAGATGCGGATGTAGGCCTGGCGCATGTTCTCGTACTCGCGCGCCAGGTCTTCCTTGGTCAGGTGGAAGGAGTACGCGTCCTTCATCAGGAACTCGCGCGCGCGCATCACGCCGAAGCGCGGGCGGCGCTCGTCACGGAACTTGGTCTGGATCTGGTAGTAGTTGACCGGCAGCTGGCGATAAGAGCGGAAATCCTGCTTGACGTGATGGCAGATCACTTCCTCGTGCGTCGGCCCGTAGCAGAAGTCGTTCTTGTGACGATCCTTGAAGCGCAGCATCTCGTCGCCCATGATCGACCAGCGACCCGACTCCTGCCACAGCTCGGCCGGCTGCACGCTCGGCATCAGCGTCTCCAGCGCACCGGCGCGGTTCATCTCCTCGCGCACGATGTTCTCGATCTTGCGCAGCGTGCGCAGGCCGATCGGCGTCCAGGTGTAGAGACCGGCGCCGAGCTTGCGGATGTAGCCCGCACGCAGCATCAGCTGATGGGAGACGACCTCGGCGTCGGCCGGGGTTTCCTTGGTGGTGTGCAGCGGGAACTGGGAGAGGCGCATGAGCGGATTCGCGAAAAGATGGCGCGAATTGTAGCGGGCGGGCGTGGCGCCCGGCTCGGCTCAAACGCAAATCGAATCGAGGATCCGCGGCCGGCCACAGGCCCGACCGGACGGATGTCCGGCCGCAGACCAGGCCTAGGGCAGCGACCAGGGTTCCGGTCGGTGCAGGTGGAAACCCTGCGCGTAATCGATGCCGATGTCGCGCAGCCGCGACAAGGTCGATTCGTCTTCCACGCATTCGGCGACCGTGGTCAGGCCCCGCAGGCGCGCCAGACGCGCGATCGCGTCCACGGTGGCGGCATCGGTATCGTCGGTGGCGACGCCACGCACGAAGCTGCCATCGATCTTGATCGTGTCCACCGCCAGCGTCTTCAGATACGCGAACGAGGACATGCCAGAACCGAAATCGTCCAGCGCCACGTGGCAGCCCAGCTCGCGCAGGGCACTGACCAGCGCGACGGCGCGCTGGATGTTGGCAATGGCCGAGGTCTCGGTGATCTCGAAGCGCAGGCGACCTGGCTCGACGCCGGTCTCCTCCAGCGCGCGCGCCACGAAGGCGGCGAACCCGCCTTCGGTGAGTGTGCTGCCGGAAAGATTGACGGCAGCGCTCGGCATCTGCGTTTCCGGCGTCTGCGACAACCAGCGCAACGTGCGCAGCACGATGCGGCGATCAAGCTGCGCCATCAGGCCGTAACGCTCGGCGGCCAGTACCAGCTCGCCCGGCAGCGTCCAACCCAGTGCGCCCTGTGGACGCAGCAGCACCTCGTAGTGGTCCAGTCCGCCGCTGCCCGCGCCATTGAGCGACATGATGCGCTGCCGGAACAGCGCGAAGCGTCCGCCTTCGAGCACTTCCAGCACGCGCGCGCCCCAGGACTGCTCGCCGCGCACGCGCTGCAGCTCGCCGTCGTCGGCGCGATAAATCTCGATGCGATTGCGGCCGTTTTCCTTGGCCGCGCGGCAAGCAGCGTCCGCGGCGGACAGCAGCTCCGTGAAATCCTGGGCCGCCTCGCTGAAGCTGGCGATGCCGACGCTGACGGTGACGCCGTAGCTACGCCCGCGCCATTCGAAACCCTGCGCCGCCACCTGGAAGCGCACGCGCTCGGCGACCTGCCAGGCACGCTCGGTATCGGAGTGATACAGCAGCAGACCGAACTCGTCGCCGCCGAGATAGGCGAGCTGATCGCCCTCGCGGATCAGCGATTGCAGCAGGCGGCCGAAGCGGGTCAGCAGATCATTGCCCGCCTCGCGCCCGTAGGCATCGTTGACCAGCTTGAACTGGTCGACCTCGATGTAGATCAGCGTACCGACGTGCGTGGCCATGCGCGCGCGCAGGCACCATTCGAACGCGCGTCGCGTCATCAGCCCGGTCAGCGGGTCGATCTGCGGCATGTCGACTTCGGGATTGGACGGATGCGCCGTCCAGACCAGCAGCGATCCGCCGCTGCCCTCGGCGACCGCTACGTGCTGATAGAGCGACAGCTCGCGACCGTTGCGACCGCGCAGGCGCACCAGACCATCCTGCGCGCTCGGCCGATCCTGCAGTGCCGCCAGCGGCTGACCGATCAATTCGGATTCGGAGTAACCCAGGCTGCGGCGCAGCGTGCCGTTGGCGGCAACGAAACGCATCGTGCGCGCATCGAGCAATGCCGCCGGCAGCGGCAGACTCTCGAATGCGGCGCCCGTAAAGTTTTCGAGCAGACGATCCTGCGGCACCTGCAACTCGACAAAGGCGCGCTGGTCGTCCATCGATGGAATACGGGCGAGGGTCATGACCGATGATGACTGAAAGGTTACCCTTCAGTCACTTCCGGGGAATAGGAAAAACAGCTCGGGTGCCCGCGTGCACCACTGCGCTGACATCACGACGATCGCTCGCATTGCTAGATTCGCCTCGGCAGTCGAGTACGCTAATTTTGGGGGATGGGAAGAGCATGAACAGAAGTCTGCGCTGGGTGGTGGTGTTGGGCATGATCGGCGGTCTCGCCGCGTGTGGCGGCGATTCCAAACCCGTGGCGCCGATCCCTAACGAGCCGATCCCGCCGCCGCCCGCACCGGTTGCCGGTGTCTGGCTCAAGGGCGACCTGCATGTTCACAACGATCACTCCTCCGATGGCAGCGCCCCGCGGCAGCTCGCGGACGATCGCGGCCCCGGCAACGTCTCGATCCAGGACCAGATCGCGTTTGCGCGCCTCAACGGCCTCGACTTCCTGCCGCTGACCGATCATCGCACCCACGATCAGCACTACGACCCGAACTGGGAAAGCAGCGATCTGTTGCTGATCACCGGCGAGGAAGCCAATGGCTCGCCGCATGCCACCGTGCATGGCGCGGTCGAGAGCATCGTGCAGGGCAGTACCGGTGACGACGATAACGGCGACCTGCGTCGCTTGCAGCAGTCGATCTGGGACGCGCATAGCCAGGGTGCCGCATGGATCACCGCGCACCCGGACGACGGTGAGACCGAGGAGGACGGCACGCCGAATGCGCGCGCCAGCGCAGTGGGCGTGCACTTGGTCGAGACCTGGAACAAGGCCAGCAACATCGAGGCCGAGATCGACTACGCCGAGAACCGCTGGAACGCCGGCTTCCGCTTCGGCATCGCCGGCGGCAGTGACAACCACTTCCGCGAACTGTGGCTGCTGGCCGGCCCCGGCCTGCCGACGACGCAGGTGCACGCCAACGGCCGCAGCGAGCGCGGCATCCTCGACGGCATACGCGCCGGCCGCACGCGCCTGCACGCCGACGCGCTGTCGCCGGTCGCCACCCTGACCGGCGATTTCGATGGCGACGGTGTGTTCGAAGCCATCGGCGGCGACGAGGTCATCGTGCCCGCCGGCACTGCCGGCCGCCTGCGTGTGGCGGTCGAGAACGGCATGGGCACGACCGTGCACGTCTACACCGCGCCGGGCCGCAGCGCCGGCGCGCTGGCCAGCTACCGTCCCGGCCTGCTCGAGCTCAACGCCACCTACGACCTCGATATCGTCACACCCGAAACACCGGTCTGGTATCGCGTGGAAGTGCGCGGCCTGTCGTTGCCGCATAGCGTCGATACCAGCGACGTGCCGGTCTCGGCGATTCCGATGCCGCTGCAACTGCCCAACCAGCTGCGCGCCACGGCCTCGCCGCTGTTCATCTCGACCGCGCCGGTCGAAGCGCGGCCGGAGCTGCCGACGCCGGCCGATAGCGGTCGCGACGACGGCGCGCAGGGCGTGCTGGGCGCCGCGGGCCGCTTCGCCGGCTTCGCCGATCTGGCGGTGGCCGATGGCATTACGCATGTCGTCGCCGAGGTGCACGAACCCGGCGCCACGCGCGTGCAGTATCGCCGCGCCGGCAGCACCGCCGCGCCGCAGACGCTCAGCGCCTCCGACAGCGCGCGCTTTCCGCAGATCGCCGCGCATGGCCACCAGCTCTGGGTGGTCTGGCAGGACGAAAGTGCCGGCCAGCAACCACGACGTCCGGCGATCCTGATGCGCCGCTCCGACGATGGCGGTGCCAGCTGGCAGGCGATCGAGACGCTGCGTGCGATCGATGGCCGCGCCGAGCGGCCCGGCATCGCCGCCACGCCGTCCGGCGAGGCGATCGTGGTCTGGCAGGAAATCCGTCGCGACGAACCGTTCGACATCTACGCGCAGGTGCTGGGCCGCGACAGCGCGCCGGTCAATCTGTCGCGCGAGGGCAAGACCTTCCGCAGCGCCAACCTGCTCGACAGCCGCTCGTCGTCCTATCCCGCCTCGGTGTGGCCGCGCGTCGCCGTCGGGATCGACGGTCGCATCGCCGTGGTCTGGCAGGACAACCGGCACGATGTCGATCCGCTGTGGACCGGCCAGACCTTCAGCGGCGAAGGCACGGACCCGGACGACTGGCAGGTGCGGCTGCGCACGCGCGCAGCTGGCGCTGAAAGCTGGGGCGAACCGCTGGATCTGGGCGCCAGCGACGCGGCCGACCGCCACCCTGCCGTGGCCTTCGATGGCGATGGCCGTCTCGTGCTGGCCTGGGAGAGCAAGCCGCTGCGCTCTTCCGGTGTCGATCTCGTCGTGCTGTCGGCACGAGAAACCAGCAGCAGCGCGTTCACCGAACCGCAGCCGATCGACGTCGGCGCGCGCGGCATGGGCCAGTACGTGCGGCTCGGTCGTCAGCCGGACGGCCGCGTCCGCGCCGCCTGGGCCGACAGCCGTTCCGCCGACTGGCGCTGGCGCGTGATGACCGCGGTCCTCGACGGCGAGACCTGGACCAACGCCACGCTGCTCCCATCACGGGGCAACAACACCTGGCCGGCCACGGCCGGTGGCCGCATCGTGTTCTCGAGTTCGCGTAACGCCCTGCGCCTGCAACGCGACGCGACCCAGCAGATCTTCGTCGTCACGCCGCGCTGAAAAAAGCCGCGCTGAAAAAAGCCGCGCTGAAAAAAGCCGCGTTGAGAAAGCCGAACTGAAAAACGAACGGCGCGCGGCGGGTCGATCCCGCCACGCGCCGTCATCAGAAATTCAGTACCCGAAACTCAAGGTCCGGCCGACCCTGTCCCGCAAGCGCAGATCAGTCGCGGATCTTCAGCACCCGCTCGGACGGTGCGCCGGCACGCAACTGCCAGGCTCGCATTTCCAGCACGCCCTTTGTGTTGAGCGAGACCACGAGGCTCAACAGACCTTCTCGCAACTGCGACGCCGCCGGCACTGCCGCCGACTGCGGATGCGACCACAGATCCGCCCACAGGCTCTCGCCCGCTGCCGGCTGCTCGCGCCCGGCATGGAACGACGCCGGCTCGCCCTCGCGGGCGCCGACCACGCCGCGAATCGACTCGGGTTGCGCCACCTGCGCGGCGTGCAGGATGCGGATCGCCAGCGCGCGCGGCATCACCAGATCGGCGTTAGGTTGTTCGGTCATCGAGGCGTTCCACAAACAGTGCAGTGAGGATCGAGCGCGATCTTATGCGAGCGCCACTGCCCGCGCAGCGCATCCCAGACCTGCAAGCGGCCCGCGCCGGCATCCAGACCCAGCAGCAGCTGCAAGGCCGCCAGCGCCTGCATCGCACCGATCGTGCCGACCACCGGGCCGAGAATGCCCGCTTCCTCGCAGGTCTCCGCCGCCGCGCCAGCCTCCGGATACAGGCAGTGATAGCAGGCCCCGCCCCGCTGCAGATCGAACACCGCGAGCTGCCCTTCGAAGCGGATCGCCGCACCGGACACCAGCAGCTTGCGCGCGGCCACGCAGGCGCGATTGATCGCGTGGCGCGCCGGAAAATTGTCGGTGCAATCGAGCACCACATCGACCTCGGACACCGCACGCGGCCACGACTCGCCATCGCAGAGGCGATAACGCGTCTCGGGATTCAGCGCCTGCAACTGCGCATGCGCCGCCTCGGTCTTGCGGCGGCCAACGTCGGCCTGTCGATACAAGGTCTGCCGCTGCAGATTCGAGACCTCGACATGATCGCGATCCGCCAGCACCAGCTCGCCAATGCCTGCCGCCGCCAGATACGGCGCAGCGATGCTGCCGAGCCCGCCCAGACCGACGATCAGCACCGAGGAGTCGCGCAGCAGCTGCTGGCCGTTGACGCCAACCTCGCGCAACACCACCTGGCGGCTGTAGCGCGCGAAGTCAGACACGGGGCTGCGCCATCGAACCGCCCGTCACACGCGGCTGGCCGCCGAAATCGCGCCACATCCGGATATCGGCGAAGCCCGCGGCTGCGAGCAGCGCGGGCACCGCCTCGCCCTGATCGTAGCCGTGCTCGACCAGCAGATGGCCGCCGGGCTCCAAGTGTTCGGCCGCGCCGGCCACGATTTCGCGCAGACAACGCAGACCGTCGGCGCCATCGCTGAGCGCCACCAGCGGCTCATGCGACAGCGCCGCCAGATGCGGATCGTGACGCGCGATGTACGGCGGATTGGACACCAGCAGATCGTAACGCTCGCCGCGCAGCGGCTCGTACCAGTGGCCGTGGCGGAACTGCACGCGCGTCAGGCCCAGCGCCTGCGCATTGGCCAGCGCTTGCGCCAGCGCGTCGGCGTCGGCATCGGTCGCCACCACAGTTGCGTCCGGCCGCTCCGCGGCCAGCGCCAGCGCAATCGCCCCGCTGCCGGTGCCCAGATCGGCGATGCGCGGCGCGGCGCGGCCCTGCAGAACCGCCAATGCGCGCTCGACCAGCAACTCGGTCTCGGGCCGCGGCACCAGCACCGCCGGCCCAACCTTGAGGCGCAAGGTCCAGAAGCCCTGCTCGCCGGTCAGATAGGCCACCGGCTCACCGCGCGCGCGCCGCTGCACCAATGCCTCGAAACGATGCCACTCGGCCTCGCTGAGGCACTGCTGCTCACGCGTGAACAACTGCGCGCGTGTGAGATCGAGCACGTGCCCCAGCAGCCATTCCGCATCCAGGCGCGCGCTGTCGCTGCGCGCAGCCAAGCGCTGCTGCGCCTCGCGCAGCGCCTCGCCGATGCGCAGTGACGCCATTGCGCTCACGCGCCCAGGTCCGCCAGCGCCTCGGCCTGTGCCTCGGCCAGCAGCGGCTGGATCACCGGATCGAGATCGCCCTCGACGACGCGCTCCAGCTGATACAGCGTCAGGTTGATGCGGTGATCGGTGATGCGGCCCTGCGGGAAGTTGTAGGTACGGATGCGCTCGGATCGATCGCCGCTGCCGACCAGCTTCTTGCGCTGCGCCGCCATGTCGGTCTGCTGCTTGCTGCGCGTGGCATCGAGCAGGCGCGCCTGCAACAGCGCCATCGCCTTGGCGCGGTTCTTGTGCTGCGAGCGCTCTTCCTGGCACTCGACCACCAGTCCCGTCGGCACGTGCGTAACGCGGATCGCCGACTCGGTCTTGTTGACGTGCTGGCCGCCAGCGCCGGACGAGCGGAAGGTATCGAACTTCAGATCCGCCGGATTGATGTCGATCTGCGCTTCTTCAACTTCCGGCAGCACCGCCACGGTCGCCGCGGAGGTGTGGATGCGACCCTGCGATTCGGTTTCCGGCACGCGCTGCACACGGTGCGCACCGGACTCGAACTTGAGCTGCGAGTAGGCGCCGTAGCCGATCACGCGCGAGATGATTTCCTTGTAGCCGCCGTGCTCGCCCTCGCTGAGCGACAGTACCTCGACCTGCCAGCCGCGCCCTTCGGCGTAGCGCGAATACATGCGGAACAGGTCGCCGGCGAAGATCGCCGCCTCGTCGCCGCCGGTGCCGGCGCGGATTTCGAGGAAGACGTTGTTGTCGTCCATCGGATCGCGCGGCACCAGGAAGGTCTGCAGCTTTTCCTCCAGCGCGTCGCGCTGCGCCTGCGCCGCCGGCAGTTCGGCCTCGGCCATCGCGCGCAACTCGGGATCGGCATCGCCCCGCATCTGCACCAGGCCATCGAGATCCTGCAGCGTGCCGCGATAGGCCTCGTAGGTCTCGGCCAGCGGCCCGAGCTGCGCATATTCCTGCGACAGCCGCCGGTAACGATCGACGTCGGCAGCCACGCCGGGGTCGGCCAGTTCGCGCGCAACTTCCTCGCGGCGCTCGGCCATCTGCTGCAATTTCTGGATGAGGGACTCTTTCACGGCACTTGGACTCGGGACGCCATCGGCACAACCGCGCACAACCCGCTTCGCAAAGGGAAGCGGCGCAGCCGCGATGGCCCGCTAATCTTCCGGCAGCTCGAAGAGCTTGCGCGCCGCGTTGAGCAGCAGGGCCTGCTCGACCGCATCGGCGCGACGCAACGCCTGCGACGGCCCGTGCAGGATCTTGTTGCTCAGCGTGTCGGCGACGAAACCCAGCACCTCGTCCACCGGCTCGCCGGCGGCGAGCTTGCGGCGCGCCTTGTCCAGCACTTCATCGCGGCTGGCGCGCGCGCGCGCGCGCAACGCCAGGATCGTCGAGCCGGCGTCGCGGCTTTCCAGCCAGCGCGCAAATTCGCGTGCCTGCGTCTCCACCAGCGCCTCGGCCTGCTTGGCGGCTTCCGCGCGCAGCTTCAGGTTCTCGCCAACCACGGCGCGCAGATCGTCGACGGTGTACAGATAGATGTCTTCGAGTTCGGCGATGCGCGGATCGATATCGCGCGGCACGGCCAGGTCGATCATGAAAACGGGTTTGCGCCGCCGCGCGCGCACCGCACGCTCCATCGTCGGACGCTCCAGCACGAAGCCACGCGCCGCCGTAGACGACACGATCAGATCAGCGTCGGCCAGGTAGCCCGGCAGATCGTTGAGACTGATCGCATAGCCGTGCACCTCGCGCGCCAGCTTCTCGGCGCGTTCCAGGCTGCGATTGGCGACGACGATGCGGCCGACGCCATGCTGCTGCAGATGCCGCGCCATCAGCTGCATCATCTCGCCGGCACCGATCAGCACCGCGGTCTGCTGCTTCAAGTCGGCAAAGATGCGCCGCGCCATCTGCAGCGCCGCGTAGGCCACCGACACCGGGTGCGCGCCGATCTCGGTCTGCGAACGCACCAGCTTGGCGACCGAAAACGCATGCTGGAACAACCGCGCCAGCACCGGGCCCAGGCTCTGCGCCTCGGTGGCCACGGCATAGGATTGTTTCATCTGGCCCAGGATCTGCGGCTCGCCGAGCACCATCGAGTCGAGACCGGAGGCCACGCGCAGGCTGTGCGAGACGCTGCCCAGGTCGCGATGCGTATAGAGGTAGCGCTCGATCATGCCTTCCGGCGCCTGACGCTCGCGGCGCCACCATTCGATCAGCCGCGCCTCCTCCTCCAGCGAGGTGACCGTCATGATCTCGGTGCGGTTGCAGGTCGACAGGATCGCCGCTTCGGCAACGCCCGGCAGCGCGCGCAGGCGGGTCAGGGCCGCCGGCAGGTCGGGTTCGGTGAACGCCATACGCTCGCGCGCCTCGACGGGCGCGAGGTGATGGCTGAGACCGAGCGTGACGAGGGCCATAGCTGTCCGGAAAAACGGCAATCCAATCCTGCAATCGGCGCGGATTTTACGCTGTTGAAGCCGTTGACCGCAGCCAGCGGTTGCGCGGCCGTCACCGCCCGACGCACGGAACCCGGCTTCAGGGATAATGTCTTACGTTTCCACGTCTTCTCCACGCGGCGCTCCCCGTGCATTCGAATCCCTTTTTGATCCTGCTCCGTCCCTGGCTCGCGGTACTGCTTGCCATCGGCCCGCTCGCTGTCGTCCACGCAGCCCCCGCGACCGCCGAGGCCAAAACGGCACCAGTCCAGCCCGAGGCCGCGACGGCCACCGAAGCCGATGCGCAGCTGCACATCATGGCCGGCGAGATGGCGGCCGGGCGCCAGGAGCCCGGTGTCGCCGCCCGCGAGTTCCTCGCTGCGCTGGCCGTCATCAACGATGCCGAACTCGCGCAGCGCACCACCGCGCTGGCTGCCGCCGCTCGCGACGAGGACCTGACGCTGCGCGCGGCGCAGCGCTGGCTCGAGATCGAGCCGACCGCCGGCGACGCCCGCGAGGTCATCGCCCGTGTCGCACTGCGCCAGGGCCGCGCCGACGAGGTCGCCGCGCAATGCCGTGAACTGATCAAGGGCCATGCCAGCGGCGTGGACGATGGCTTCCGCCAGGCCGCGCTGATTCTCGGCCAGACCGACAACCGCAACGAGACCCTGGCGCTGACCATCATGCAGCAGCTGGTGTCGGAGTGGCCGCAGCGTGCCGCCGCCCACCACGCGCTCAGCGCGCTGGCGCTGCGCTACGGCGAACTGCCGCTGGCCGAGAAGGCCGGCCTGCAGGCGGTGAAGCTGGCGCCGGGCGACCGCGACCATGTGCTGCCACTGGTCGGCGTGTACATCCGCCAGGATCGTCTCGCCGACGCCGATGCCCTGATCGAGCAGGTGTTGCGAAAGGACAAGAAGCCGGCCGACGTGCGCATGGCCTACGCCAAGCTGCTGCTCGAAGCCGACCGTCGTGACGCCGCGCGCGCGCAGCTGCAGAAGATTCTCGCGCAGCAACCCAAACACGCCGACGCCGCATTCGCACTCGGCATCCTCGCCTACAACGATCGCGACTACGCCAAGGCTCGCGGCTACTTCGAGCCGCTGCTGACCGGTCAGCGCGCCCAGGAAGCGGCCTTCGAACTCGGCCGCATCGCCGAAGCGCAGGACGACTATGCCAAGGCCCAGGACTATTACAGCCGCATCACCCGCGGCCCGCAGGCGCTGGACGCAGCCGTGCGCCGCGCCGGCCTGCTCGCCCGACAGGACCAGCTCGACGGCGCGCAGGCGCTGATGCAGAACCTGCGGCAGCAGTTACCGCAGCTCGCGCAGCGTTTCTATCTCGCCGAAGGCCAGATGCTGGTCGATACCGATCATCTCGACGCTGCGGTCGAGCTGTACACCGAGGCGCTGGACGACTTCCCTGGCGACAACGACCTCACCTATGGCCGCTCACTGGTCTACGAGCGCCAGAACCGCATCGACCTCGCCGAACAGGATCTGCGCAACCTGATCGCCGCAGACAAAGAGGACTCGCGCGCGCTCAACGCGCTCGGCTACATGCTGACCGTGCATACCAAGCGGCTGGACGAGGCGCATGACCTGATCGGTCGCGCGCTGGCGCTGGAGCCGGACGATCCGGCGATCATCGACAGCATGGGCTGGGTCCAGTTCAAGCGCGGCCATGTCGAGGAGGCGCTGGCGCTGCTGCGCAAAGCCCACGAACGCTTCCCGGACGCCGAAGTTGCCGCGCACCTCGGCGAGGTACTGTGGACGCTCGGTCAGCGCGACGAAGCGCGCAGCGTCTGGGATGCGGCACTGCGCACCTCGCCCGATCACGCGGCGCTCAAGGAAACCGTGCAACGCCTGGCTCCATGAAGGGCCTCGCCGCCCTCGCCGCGGCCGCGCTGCTGCTGGCCGGCTGCAGCAGCTGGCAGCCGCAACCCTCACCCACCGCCGACACCGGCGTCTGGCAGGCGCGTGCCGCGCGCCTGCAGACCATCGAGCGCTTCGAGCTGCAGGGCCGCGCCGCCGATGGCCGCGGCGTCAAGGCCGATCTGCGCTGGCAGCAGCACGTCGACAATCGTTTCGATCTGCGCCTATCCGGGCCCTTCGGCGCCGGTGCCGTCGCCATCGCCGGCACACCGCAGGCGGTCGAGGTCCGCACCCGCGACGGCCGCTTCGAGACCCGCGATCCCGAAGGCTGGCTACGCCAGAACCTGGGCTGGGCGTTTCCGGTCACGCATCTGCGCTACTGGGCGCTGGGCCTGCCGGCACCGGACGCCTCCGCGCAGATCAGCCTGGACGCGCAAGGCCGCCTCGCCGTGCTGAGCCAGGACGGGTGGACGCTGCAATACAGCGAGTACACTGTGCACAACGGCTTCGACCTGCCCCGCCGGTTCGAAGCTCAGCAAGGCGAGGTCCGCTTGCGCCTGATCGTCGACCGTTGGGCTGAGGTCGCGACCGCGCCGGCGAACCCGCGCTGACGATTACGACAAACAACGCTCCACCCCCCATTTATGTCCGCTATCACCCAGGGCGCCTTCACGGCCGCATTTCCGTGGCCCGCGCCTGCGAAGCTGAACCTGTTCCTGCACGTCACCGGTCGTCGCAGCGACGGCTATCACGAGCTGCAGACGCTGTTTCAGTTCCTGGACCACGGCGACAGCCTGTTCTTCGTGCCACGCGGCGACGGCGTGATCCGGCGGATCGACGGGCCTGACGGCATCGATGAGGCCGACGATCTGGCAATCCGCGCTGCACGTGCGATCCAGCAGGCCTCGGGCTGCAATCTCGGCGCCGATATCCGCCTGGAGAAACGACTGCCGATCGGCGGCGGTCTGGGCGGCGGCTCCAGCAATGCCGCGACCACGCTGATCGCGCTGAACCGTTACTGGAACCTTGGTTTGCCCAACGACGAGCTGGCGCAGATCGGCCTGCGCCTCGGCGCCGACGTGCCGGTATTCGTGCGCGGTCTCGCCGCCTGGGCCGAGGGCGTGGGCGAACAGTTGCGTCCGGTCACGCCCCCCGAGCCCTGGTATCTGGTGGTGACGCCGCCGGTAGCGGTCAGCACCGCCGAGATCTTCGCGGCACCCGAGCTGCAACGCGATCACCCGCTGGTCCGCTACGAGGATTACCTGGACGGGGCCACTCATAACGTCTTCGAGCCGGTGACCTGCGCTCGACATCCCGAGGTCCGCGCGGCGCTCGATGCGCTGGCCCAGCATGCGCCGGCGCGCATGTCCGGCACCGGCGCCTCGGTGTTCGCCGCGTTCGAGGAACGCAGCGCCGCCACCGCCGTGCAACGCACATTGCCGCCGCAGTGGCGCAGCTTCGTTGCGCGCGGCTGCAACCGTTCGCCGCTACTCGACGCGGTGTCGCGTTCCTGAAGCCGTTCGCGAATCGCGCGAGCGGCCGGCGGCATCCGTTATAATTCGCGCCGCTTTCGAGCGGGTTCATGTTGGGGCGTCGCCAAGCGGTAAGGCAGCGGGTTTTGATCCCGCCATTCGGTGGTTCGAATCCATCCGCCCCAGCCATTTCCCGATCGATCGCAACCGTCCGCCGGTCACCATGCAGAACCCGGCTTTGCTGACCGCAAGGCCATCGTCACCAACCTCAGCCGCTCACGTACAGGCCAGGCCCATGTCCGACTCGAAGTTGATGCTGTTCTCGGGGAACGCCAACCCCAAGCTGTCGCAGGACATCGCCAACTACCTGAAGATGCCGCTGGGCCAGGCCGTGGTCGCGCAGTTCTCGGACGGCGAGATCCAGATCGAGATTCTCGAGAACGTCCGCGGCAAGGACGTGTTCGTCGTGCAGCCGACCTGCGTGCCGACCAACGACAACCTGATGGAACTGCTGCTGATGCTGGACGCGCTCAAGCGCGCCTCGGCGTCGCGCGTCACCGCCGTCATTCCCTACTTCGGCTACGCCCGCCAGGATCGCCGCCCGCGCTCGGCGCGCGTGCCGATCTCGGCCAAGGTCGTGGCCGACATGATCGGCGAATGCGGCGCCGATCGCGTACTGACCGTCGATCTGCATGCCGACCAGATCCAGGGTTTCTTCGACATCCCGGTCGATAACGTTTACGCCAGCCCGGTGCTGCTCGGTGAGATCTGGCGCCAGAAGTACGACAATTTGATAGTCGTCGCCCCCGACGTCGGCGGTGTGGTGCGCGCGCGTGCCGTCGCCAAGCGCCTCGACGACGCCGAACTGGCGATCATCGACAAGCGCCGCCCGAAGGCCAATGAATCGCGCGTCATGAACATCATCGGCGACGTCTCCGGCCGCACCTGCGTGCTGGTCGACGACCTCGTCGACACCGCCGGCACGCTGTGCAAGGCCGCCGCGGCGCTCAAGGAAGAAGGTGCGGTCAAGGTCGTCGCCTACGTCACGCACCCAGTGCTGTCGGGCCCGGCGATCACCAACATCAGCAACTCGATCCTCGACGAGCTGGTGGTCACCGACACGATCCCGCTGTCGCCGGCCGCTCAGGCCTGCCCGAAGATCCGCCAGCTCTCGATCGGCGGCTTGCTCGCCGAAACGATCCGCCGCATCTCGGCGGAAGAATCGGTCAGCTCGCTCTATATCGACTGAAGTCCGACTCGGGCGGCAGGCACCGCGCGGCCGTCGGGGTCGCGATCGGTCGCAGGTTGCGACGTCCGCCGGTCGAGACGCATCTCGCGGACTCGGCGCCGCCGGACCGCATCACGCCGGGCGGCGATGACCGCTTCGCACATCGCGCTGCCACCGGCAGACCGGGCCGGCGCGCTTGCCGGCAAGCCCGACTCGCCCGGCGCCGGGGCTTCCAGTACAATCCGCGCCCCTGCCGCCTGGTCGCGGACGGCAGTCCTTTGATTTTTGGAGATTTCCCGTGAAAGAAAACTTTACCGTGAACGCCGAGTCCCGCAAGGACCAGGGCAAGGGTGCGAGCCGCCGCCTGCGTCACGAAGGCAAGGTCCCCGCCATCGTCTATGGCGGCAAGTCCGAGCCCGTGTCGGTGACTGTGTCGCTCAATGAAATGAGCAAGCACCTCAAGACCGAGGCGTTCTACTCGCATCTGCTGACGTTGAACCTCGACGGCAAGAGCGAGCAGGTCGTGCTCAAGGACCTGCAGCGCCACCCGGTGTCGGGCTACGCCGTGCACGTCGACTTCCAGCGCGTGCTGGCGGATCAGGCGCTGCGCATGCAGGTGCCGCTGCACTTCAAGGGCGCCGACGTGGCACCGGGCGTGAAGATCGGCGGCGGCATGGTCGAGCATCTGCTCAACCAGGTCGAAGTCGAGTGCTTGCCGAAGGATCTGCCGGAGTTCCTCGAGGTCGATCTGTCGGCGCTCGAAGTGAACGAGTCGGTCCACCTGTCGCAGCTCACCCTGCCGGCTGGTGTCGTGCTGACGCTGCTCAAGCACGGTCACGATCAGGCCGTGGTCGCCATCCATCTGCCGCGTGCGGCGGTGGAAGAGGAACCGGCCGCCGCGCCGGCTGCCGAAGTCCCGGCTTCCGCGCAGAAGGCCCCGGCCGCCGCCGACGCTGCCAAGAAGGACGAGAAGAAGAAGTAAAGCAGCGAGTCACTGGACGAGGGACCCGCAGGCGCGAGCCTGCGGGATCGTCCACCAGACGAGTCTGCGCCGCTGCGCATACTGCACCCGTCCGCGCCCCAAGCCGGACGGGTTTTTCGTTAGATTCTTCCCGCCATGTCCTCCGCGCTCAAAGCCATCGTCGGCCTCGGCAATCCCGGCAGCGATTACGCCCGCACGCGGCACAACGCGGGCTTCTGGCTGGTCGATCGCCTGGCCGATCGCCATCGCGGCAACTTTCGTGTGGAGAACAAGTTCCACGGTGAAACGGCGCGCGTGACGATCGGCGGACAGGATGTGCTGCTGCTCAAGCCCGCCACATTCATGAACCGCAGCGGCCTCGCGGCGCAGGCGCTGGCGCAGTTCTACAAGCTGACGCCCGCCGACATCCTGATCGCGCACGACGAGCTCGACCTGCCGGCGGGCACCACGCGCCTGAAGTCGGGCGGCGGCCACGGCGGCCACAACGGCCTGCGCGACCTGCATCGCGTGTTCGGTGAGGGTTACCTGCGCGCGCGGCTTGGTATCGGTCATCCCGGCGACAAGAATCTCGTGCTGAACTACGTGCTCGGACGGCCCTCGAAAGCCGACGAGGACGCCATCCTCAAATCGCTCGACGACGTCTGCGACGCCATCGACACCTGGTTCACGCGCGGCTGGGACCGCGCGGTGACCCAGCTCCATTCCCTGTCGACGCCCAGCAAACCCGGCGTCGGCCCCAAGACCTGAGACGGAAGAACCATCATGGGCATCAAGTGCGGCATCGTCGGCCTGCCGAACGTCGGCAAGTCCACCCTGTTCAACGCGCTCACCAAGGCCGCGATTCCGGCGGAGAACTATCCGTTCTGCACGATCGACCCCAACGTCGGCATCGTGCCGGTGCCGGACCTGCGCCTCGACGCGCTGTCCGCGATCGTCAAACCGCAGCGCATCGTGCCGACCACGGTGGAATTCGTGGACATCGCCGGGCTGGTCGCTGGCGCGTCCAAGGGTGAAGGCCTCGGCAACCAGTTCCTTGGCCACATCCGCGAGACTGACGCGATCGCGCACGTCACGCGCTGCTTCGACAACGACGACGTGATCCATGTCGCCGGCAAGCCGGATCCGATCCGCGACATCGAGATCATCAACACCGAGCTCGCCCTCGCCGACCTCGACAGCGTCAGCAAGGCCGTGGAGCGCACCGCCAAGACCGCGAAGTCCGGCAACAAGGACGCCATCGCGCGCGTGGAGCTGCTCAAGCGCGTGCAGGCCCATCTGGACGCCGGCAAGCCGGTGCGCTCGATGGCGCTGGAAGCTGAAGAGAAGGTGCAGCTACGCGAGTTCTCGTTCATCACCGGCAAGCCGGCGCTGTACATCGCCAACGTCGACGAGGCAGGCCTCAAGAACGGCAACGAGTATCTGAAGCGCGTGCAGGACTACGCCACCGCCGAAGGCTCGCAAGTGGTGCCGGTCTGCGCGGCGATCGAAGCCGAGATCGCGTTGCTCGACGATGCCGACAAGCTCGCCTTCCTCTCCGATCTCGGCCTCGACGAGCCAGGCCTCAACCGCGTGATCCGCGGCGCCTACGCGCTACTGGGCCTGCAGACCTACTTCACCGCCGGCGTGCAGGAAGTGCGCGCCTGGACCGTCAAGGTCGGCGCGACCGGGCCGCAGGCCGCGGGCGTGATCCACACCGACTTCGAGAAGGGCTTCATCCGCGCCGAAGTGATCGGCTACGACGACTACATCCAGTACAAGGGTGAAGCCGGCGCCAAGGAAGCCGGCAAGTGGCGCCTGGAAGGCAAGGAGTACATCGTCCGCGAGGGCGACGTGATGCACTTCCGTTTCAACGTCTGATCAACATCGGGGCAAACGCCGACCCGCGTCGACACTTCAACCAAGCGGGGTCCACCTCGAAGCATCGGCGACCGGTGGCGTCGCGCGCCGCCCTTCGGTACCGGGCCGTGCGCCCGGTGCATCCGTTGCCGGTGCCGGTTCCGCCTCGGGCGTGGCGGCGGGCGCCGCCGGGGCTGGCGGCGGCTCGTGATACAGCGTGGCGACGATCTCGCCCCGCTCGTCGAGCGCCACGATGACGCTGGCGTAGAACCCATGTAGCGGGAAGAACCGCAGGCGTGCCGCGTCCGCGCCCCGCATCAGGTCCGCATAGTCGGCCGCCAGCGCGGCATCTGCCTTCACGACGCTGGGCATGTCCAGTGCCGCCGCCCGCATCGTCTCCAGATGCGGCGCCATCGGCTCGTACAGGAAGGCGAGCCCCTCTGGCCCCACGCCGGCCAGCATGCCGAACGCGGCCACCCCGGCACTCTCGTCATCCGTGCGCGGGTCACGGGCAAAAACCCAGTACACCGGCCCGTCGCCCAGCCGCTCCCAGGTGCCCGGCGCGACGTCCTGATCGACGAAGGTTTCACGGGTCGTCACGTACAAGGCGCCGTCGTAATAGGCCACGCTCCACGGACGCACCGATTGCACGTTGTACATCCCGTACACCAGCGCCACGCCCTGGATCAGCGCGATACAGGTGAAATCGAACGCCAGCGCGCGCCGCGATTTCGCCGGATTGAACACCAGGAAGGTCAACGTCGGCCCCAGCACCAGATCGACCAGCGCCATGATCCGCAGGCCCTGCCAGCCGCCATCCGTCACGAACAGCGGCCCCGGGTACCAGTGAAAAACAATGACGTAAAGACACGCCAGGAACAGCAGCAAGCTGATCCCGAGGTGGATCAGCATGGCGCGCAGCTTGTGCAACAGCAGGGCCTTAAACATCGGGCGCACGACTCCGGATCGGGTTTGGCCGGCCAAGCGGCAGGTTTCGGCTGAATTCTAGGCGGGACCATGCACTTGCCAAGCCCGAGCCTCAGCCGTCGCCATTTGCCTCGGCTGCGCGACTTGCCTAAAATCCGCGGCCCTGTCGTCCCGTGGTGATGTAGCTCAGACGGTTAGAGCGCGGCACTCATAATGCTGAGGTCGGTGGTTCGATTCCACTCATCACCACCATCTTTTCCTGCACCGAAAGCCCGAGCGGCTTTTCGCGACGATCGAGGGTCCGTAGCGCATGACGGTCGTCATCGCCTCCGAGCTGGGCGCCGGATACGGGCACGCCACCCAGATCAGCCTCACAGCGCAATGCGTGGTCGAACTCGGCCATCGGCCGGTCGCCGTCACCCGCGACATCGGCACCCTGCGCACCGTGATCGGCTACCAGACGCCCTGCGACGTCCTGGCCGCGCCGGTCCGCTTGCGCGGCGCGCCGCAGTTCACCCGCGTCCACAGCTTTGCGGACATTCTGGTCGAAGCGGGATTCGCCGAGCTGCGTGACCTGACCGCTCGCCTGCGCGCGTGGGTCAGCCTGTTCGAGCTGTGCAAGGCGGATCATCTGGTACTGGATCATGCGCCGACGGCGCTGTTCGCGGCCCACGCGATCGGCCTGCCCTGTGTCGCCACCACGTCCAGCTTCTCGATTCCACCCGCGGTCGCGCCGTTTCCGTCGATCCTGCCCAACGCCCAGACCCCGCCTGCCGTTCGCGAACAACGCGAACGGCAACTGCTGGCGCTGTTGAGCCAGGCGCTAGGGGAAATCGGCCTGAAGGCGCCGGACCGTCTGCAAGACCCGTTTGCCCATCTGCCGGCCGGCCTGGCCAACATCGCGGAGCTGGACCACTATGGGCCTCGCGCGCAGGCACGTTATCTGGGCTGCGCCTCGCACACCGTCGGCACCGCGCCGCAATGGCCATTGCGAGGCGGCGCGCGCCTGTTCTTCTACGCGCCCTGGCATCCGGCGATTCGTGAAGGCTTGCAGCATCTGGTGGATGCCGGCCACCGGATCTGTGCGGTGATTCCCAACGCACCTGCCGATGCGCCCACCGCCGACAATCTGGTGTTGCATCGCCATCTCGTCGACATTCACGCGGCACTCGATGCCTGCGAGATTTTCGTCGGGCATTGCTCCATACACAGCCTCATCGCCAGCCTGCGCCTGGGCAAGCCCTGCGTGATGCTGCCGCTCTGGCAAGAGCAAAATCTTCTGGCGCATCGCGTGGTTCAGACTGGCGCCGGCCTGACGGTGACGCCGCAGACCATCGCCGCCGCCGTCGCGCAGATGCTGCAACAGATGCCAACCTTCGCGGCCGCTGCCCAAGCCTTTTCGCAGCGCCACGCGGCCATTGACAGCCGCGCCGCGCATCTCGCCTTCCTGCGCGACACGATCGGCGCGCGCGCCTAGCGCGGACCCAGCGGCCGCAGGCAGAACCGCGTCACCGCCGACACCACATCGCGGTCCTGCAGGATGCGGCGATGACCCAGGCCACGCGTCGCCACCAGCTCCGCACCCACCGTTTTCGCGAGCCGTTCGCCGACGGCGATTGGCACCACGCGGTCGCCGTGGTCGTGCACCACCAGCAGTGACGCCGCGTGCCAGGCCTGCGCCCGTGTCAGCGCATGAGCGGTCGCGCATTCCTGCAGCTCGCAGGCGTAGTGCAGGCGCGCACGTGCCCGCAGGGCCGAGACGCAGGATGGCGGCAGCCGCAGTTGTCCGGCAATCAGCTCGATCTCCGCTTGCAGATCACCGCCCGGCGCAATCAGCGCAAGCCGGTGTATCGGCGCTGCATAACGCTCACGGCAAGTCGCCGCCACCGCCGCGCCCAGGGAGTGCGCGATCATGGCGTCGACCGGCCCCTGCGCCTCGATCAGCGCCGCGAGCGCCGCCGCCATGCGATGCACGTCGGTTTGCCGGCCGGGCGACGCCCCGTGCGCCGGCAGGTCGAGCGCGAGCACGCGCCAGCCCTGCGCCCGCAGCGGTGGCACGAAGGCGAGCAGATCGTCTGACCTGCCTTCCCAGCCATGCACCAGCACCGCGAGCGGACCCCGCTCGCCCCAGGCATGGATGCGCAGATGCTGACCCTCGAAGTCCAGTTCCAACGGACGAGCCGACGCCGCTGCCCCTCTGGAATCGCGCCGCCGCGCAGGCCTCAGCATGCGGCCGAAGATCCAGGCGGCGGTGGCGCGTGGCGCCAAGCTACCGACCAGACGAAACAGGGCGCGAATCGGTGCCGGCACCGGTCGCGCCGCAGTCGGCATCGATTCCAGCTTGGCAGCACTTCCATCAGGCATGGACCATTCCTCCAGGAGACGGCGAACCCGCGTGCGATGCGGTCGCATCGGCCAGACGCGCATCGATCACGCGCCGCCACAAGGGCGGGATCAACGCCAGAAACACCATCAGAAAGAAGCTGTAAGGCAGGCGCGGCGCCTGCGGCGTCACCTGCAGGTCGGCGGCTGCGATGCGGGGATCAAGGTGATGTTGCGCGTGGCGGTTCAGGTTGAAGACCAGCAGGCCGCAGATCGGGTCATCGCTGTCCCAGGCATGCGATGCGCCAATCCGCGTATCCGTGCACCGCCGCAATCCGTAGTGCTGCACGAAGTTGACGGCCTCAAGCAGATGCACCGCCATCAAGCTCTGCAGCAGGAACAACAAGACCGCCCAGGGGCCAAACGCCAGCCACACCATCAGGAAGATCAGGGTCTGGACCAGGGCATAGCGGATCATGCGGTTGCTGAAGCCGAGCACCGGCAACCCGCGACGGCGGCGTTGTCCGGCCTCGATCGCCCAGGCGCTGCCGATCCCGCGCAGCAGCACCGCACCGAAGAAGGTCGGAAACGTATCGCCGGCCTTCGCGCTGGCCGGATCGTGCGCCGTGCCGACATGCCGGTGATGGCCGTACACATGCTCGATCCGGAAATGCAGGTAGCTGACCATCGCCAACAGCGCGAGACCGAGCCCGCGCTCGCGGCGGCTGCGTCGATGGATCAGTTCGTGAGCGGCGGTGATGCCGGCGGTGCCGGTCATCAGACCGACCCCGGAAACCAGCCCCATGAAAGCCCACGCGCCCAGGTCCGTTCGCGACACCAGCGCCAGCGCGTAGATCAGTACGCCGGCCTGCGCCAGCGCGTAGCACCAGAACCAGATCGGCGCGAACAGTTGCCGCAAGTGGCGTTGCGAAACCTGCCAGCCCGGCCGCTGCCATTTCACGATCTGATCCAGCATCGGCACGAAGACGATGTTGAACAGCGCCATCGCCCAAGCCGCTACTGCACCGCCGCTTAACAGCAGCGTCATCAGCAGCGCCGGATAGATCAAGGCGGGCATCACGCAGCTTCGGAAGTGAAACGAGAAGGCACTTCCACGTTCGATGCAAGGCGTGCTCCGGCCCCGGATGCGGCAGGACGGCACCGCTGCTGGATGCAACGCATCACGTACTGCTGGTGAAACCAGCGACGCGCACGCGCGTGTAGATAGGCAACGGACTCGGCGTCGCGCGTGTCGTAGTAGATGACGAAATCGCGCAGGTCCGGCCGGCCCAGCAGATGCAGCGGCGGATGATCGACCGGCACCACGCCGAAGTCGGCGAAGAACCGCAAGGTCTGCAGGCGCGTGATACCGACCACCGCCGCATAGCCCTGTCGATGCGCGACGCAGGCGCAGTGATACAGGATCACGCCCAGCAGAACCGTGGCACGGAACTCCGTGGCGATGACGACGTTGTTCACTTCCAGCCAGCGCGCGGTGTTGCCCTGGACCTGTGCCGGCAACCACTGGTGATAGGGACTGTCCGCATCCGCCACCGGCGTGAGCCGGAAGATGCCGGCGATGCGGCCGTCGTGGCGGACGACGAAGCACTGCGAATCCGCTTCCGGCATGACGCGCTCGCTCATGAAACCCAGCGGCTCGTAGACCTGCGCCAGCAGATGCCGGTAATGCTGCTCGTCCGCAACCGAGCGCAATGCCTGCACCGTGTAGGCCTCGGGCCGGTAGGGGGACGGCGTCTCGGTGACGGCCGGTACCGCGGGCAGGCTTGCGAGCATCAGGCCGCCGCTCGTGGCGCGTCGATCGACGTCGCGTCGGTCGGCACCGCATCACCGACATCGCAGAACAGCTGCCCGTAGTAGCGGTACGTCATGCGACGCGCCTGCACCACGTCTTCGAATTCGGCCTCATCGCGCAGGTAATCGTTGACGGCGCGCTGCGCTTCGCGCAGGTGACGCTGATCGAAGCCCGCATGCGACCGCAGGAAGGTCAGCGCCTTGTCGGGTATCCCATAGCGCTGCGCCAGCACTTGCGCCATACCGCCGGCCAGTGTCGCCCCCATGCCTTCGGTCGCTGTGGCCACACCGAGCATCGCAACCGGATTGCCGTAGGTCGCCATGTAGTAGTTCTGCGTCACCAGACCCCAGGCGCCCGCGCCGGGCGCGCCGGCGACACGTGCCTGCGCGTCCTCGCCCAGGTGCGCCAGATCTTTGAGGCAGAACAGCTCATGCCCATGCTCGTCGTTGGCCTGTTCCAGGAACCAGGCCCGCAGGGCGCGACGCTCGTCGCCCAGACGCGCCGCCGCCAACGCAAGACAACGCGCCGTGTGACGAACCAGGTGATAGGTCTGGACCAGATAAGCGACGTAATGCGCGTGCGTCACGCCGCCCTGCGCCAGCAGCTTCAGCAACGGATTGCCGAGAATGTGGTCGTCGTATTCGGCGCGCGTGCGCGCCACCAGCAGTTGAAATCGATCCATGGCCCCTTCCCCGATCGGCGGCTCGTGAGCCGCGCTTGAGGAATAGAGGACCAAAAAAACGGCGGCGCGGACCCTGTCCGTTCGGACAGGTGCCAGGTCGGTGGATTTGGACTAAGCCGCGCAGCTGCCGGCCGCTCAGTCCCGAGGGTTCAGCCCCAGTCGATGAGGCCCTGCGACAGCGCGACCGCAACCGCTTGCGAACGGTTGCCGGCATGGAGCTTGAACATCGCGTTGGCCAGGTGATACTTCACCGCGCGTTCGCTGATGCCCATCTGTACCGAGATATCCCAGTTGGTCTTGCCGAACTTGGCCCAGTTCAGCACCTCGATCTCGCGCGGCGTCAGCAGCGGCTGCGACTTCAGCAGGCTGGTGTGAACCTTGGCCAGCGCCGAGTGCAGGTGCGGCACCATGTACTGGATGATCGTGATGTGGCGCCGGTCGCTGGTCAGCCCCGCCCCCGCGCACGAGAAGAAACTCGCTGACCGCGACCGCACGAAGCGGGCACCGAAAGAGAACCCATCCCGCAGACCGAACTCGGCCGCGCGCCCATAGAAGCGGCGATCCGCCGCCTCGCGATTCGACTGGCGAATCTGCCCCCAGATCAGCGGCCGGTCGCTGACGAACAGATGCTTGGCCACCGGGTCCTCGGTGATCAGGCGCTGCTGGCGGTAGGCCTGCAGCCAGCCGGTCGGGAAGTTGATGTTGATCTGGTGCCGCGTGCGCTCGATCGCGCCGTGCTCATCCAGGTCCGCAACGCTGGCGTGCGAATTCTCGATCGGCACCAAGCCACCGGCCAGCCCCATCAAGCGCTGGAACTGCTCCTGCGTGCGTGTCTGCAGGGCTGCGTCGATCAGATCGAGCGTCGCCACCAGGTCGTACTTCGATAAGTAACGCGCCAGATCCGCTGCCGTCATTGCCCCCGCCCCCCTCGGATACCGCGCTTACCACCCCGACCCGAATCTGACACAGCCACCGCCACCCCTCAAGATTGCCGCCGGCGGGCCGATACACGGGACATCCGTTCCCTGCGCCCATGTCGCCCTCCAACCTCGACCGTCTGCTGCAGCAGCTTGACGCCTGGCAGCCCTTTCCACGGGCCGCGCTGGTGTACGTCGACCTGCGCCACATGCGCAGCGTCAACCGGTTGGGCGACGCCGGTGCCGGCGATGCCGTGATCAGCGCTGCCGAAAGCGTGCTCGCGCAGTGGGTCGGTCCCGGCGGTCATGCCCTGCGGCTATGGAGCAACGAATTCGTCGCCGCCAAGGCCATCGACAACGGCGAAACCGCGGTTGAGGAGGTGACGGCGCTGCGCACGCGCCTGACCGCCATCGCTTATCCCTCGGTGCTTGGCGACAACTGTATTGCGGTATCGATCGGCATGGTCGTGGTCGCGGCGGCGACGCCGGACTGGCGCGCAGCGCTTCGCGACGCCGCCGACGCCTGCGACGCCGCCAAGCATCGCGGACTCAACCAGATCGTCACCCAAAGCCCGCGCCCGCACGGCAGCGACACGCTGGTCAACGCCAGCCACGTCCTGCAGTTCAGACGCTTGCGTGATCAGGGCCGGCTCGAACTGCATCCGCAGCCGATCATGGACATCACCGGGCCGACGCCACGTCTGGCCAAGGCCGAGTTCCTGATGCGCATGCAGCAGGACGAACAGTGGATGCCGCTCCCCGGCGGCACCATCGAAACGCTCGAATACTTCGGTTTGTCGTCCGAGCTCGACAACCTCGCGGTGCAGATGCTGCTGCACTGGCTCAACCAGCACGCCGATGTTCTGGACCGCCTGGACGGCGTCACATTGAACCTGTCCGCACGCTCGATCGCCGACGGCCATTTCATGGATCACCTCTACGACGAGGTCTGCGCGCTGCACCTGCCACCCGGCAAGCTCGGATTCGAAATCACCGAAACCGCGGCGATCGATCATCTCGACATCGCCGCCAGCCTGATCGAGGACTTCCGTGGCATCGGCTGCAATTTCAGCCTCGACGACTTCGGTTCCGGCCTGTGCTCATTCGCTTACCTGCAGACCCTGCCGGTGACGGAGGTCAAGATCGACGGCCGCTTCTTGCGCGATGTCGCCGATAACCCGGTGTCGCAGGAGATCGTCCGCGCCATCCACCAGGTTGCACGCGCCACCGGCAAGAAGACGGTGGCCGAGTTCGTCGATGAGCCCCGCAAGCTATCGGTGCTGAAAAGCCTGGGGGTGGATTACGCGCAGGGCTGGCTGTTCCATCCCGCCATCCCGTCGCCGCGCTTCCTGCAGCTGCTGCGCCCACCGGCCCCCCGCCCGGCCTGACGCCGACACTCGGTCCCAAGACACGGCCCGGGCGGTCCCGAGACCTCCTCCGGGCACCGCCAGGCGCCCCCCAAGGCAACCCCGGGGCGGCCCCCGGGGCGGCCTTCCCGGCCATGGTTTTTGCATCGCAACATACGGTACAGTACGGCCCGTCAAATTCGTGCGCCCGGCACTACCGGTGCGCGCCCTTATTTCCCTTCTGAATCGGAGAGTTTCATGGGTCAGTACCGAGCCCCCCTGCGCGACATGCAGTTCGTGCTGCATGAGCTGCTCAATGTCGAAAGCGAACTCAAGGCGCTGCCGGCGCACGCCGAGCTGGACGTCGACACGATCAACTCCATCGCCGAAGAAGCCGGCAAGTTCACGCAGAACGTGACCTTCCCGCTGAACCAGTCGGGCGACGCGGAAGGCTGTCAGCACGACAAGGCCACCGGCGACGTCAAGGCGCCGAAGGGCTTCAAGGAAGCCTATGCGCAGTACGTCGAAGCTGGCTGGCCGGCGCTGGCCTGCGATCCCGAGTACGGCGGCCAGGGCCTGCCGGAAGTCGTCAACAACGTGCTGTACGAAATGCTCAACAGCGCCAACCAGGCCTGGACGATGTACCCGGGCCTCACGCATGGCGCCTATGCCGCGCTGATCGCGCACGGCACGCCGGAACTGAAGAAGGCCTACCTGCCGAAGATCGTCTCCGGCCACTGGACCGGCACGATGTGCCTGACCGAGTCGCACTGCGGCACCGACCTCGGCCTGCTGCGCACCAAGGCCGAGCCCAAGGGCGACGGCTCTTACGCGCTGTCCGGCCAGAAAATCTTCATCTCCGCCGGCGAGCACGATCTGGCCGAGAACATCATCCATCTGGTGCTCGCGCGCCTGCCGGACGCACCGGCCGGCACCAAGGGCATCTCGCTGTTCATCGTGCCCAAGTTCATGCCCGCCGCCGACGGTGCCGTCGGTGCGCGCAACGCCGTGTCCTGTGGCTCCATCGAGCACAAGATGGGTATCAAGGCCTCCGCCACCTGCGTG
>DASWWX010000059.1:0-14033 GCA_036405815.1 Solimonas sp.
ACTTGTCGGAAGGCCGAGCGGATGCGGTGCGCGCCTACGTCACCGAGAAGGGCGTCACCAACACGCTGACGGTCAAGGGTTACGGCGAAGCCGAGCCGGTTGCCGACAACGAGACCGAGGAAGGCCGCGAACGTAACCGCCGCGTCGAGCTGCGCATCCTGAACTAAGCCGACGTCCACCCGTATTGGAGTCCCCCCACATGAAAAGCAACGTAATGAAGAAAGCGCTGTACGCCGGTCTGATCGCTTCGGCGCTGGCCCTGGCCGGCTGCGAGGCCGATGGCAACCCGGCTGAAGGCGGCGGTATCGGCGGCGGCGATCCGGGCAGCGTGTTCCCGAACGACGGCACCACCGGCGGCAACATCACCGAAGGCGGCACGCCGATTGCCGGCGGCAACACCGGCTTCAACTTCATCTGCGAGCGCAGCGCCCGTGCCTACGGCGTGCCGCACTCGGAGGTGATCGCCAACGGTCTGGTCGGCGGTCCGCTGACGACGCTGCTGAACCTGCTCGGCGGCAACACCGCCACGCGCCTGCTCAACAGCGTGGTCGATCAGGAACTGGCCATCGACGGTGAGCTGGAAACCGCGTCGAAGTTCTCGCTGACGGTGAACCTGCTGAGCGGCCTGCTGAGCTCGGTCGATCAGCTGATCACGCTGGGCGGTACGGCGCCGGTCGGCAGCTACGCCGTATTCGGCGTTTCGTTCCCGACGGCCACGCTGGAACTGTCGCTGCTGCAGGAAGTGCGCGTGCGCACCTTCCTCAACGGCACCCAGCAGGAAACGGTGGCGCTCGACGCCTCGACGCTGGACCTGCTCGGTGCGGTCTCGGTCGGCGATCCGCGCGCCTTCGTCGGCGTCAAGGCGACCAAGCCGTGGAATGCCGCGTCGATCGGCATCGACCCGATCGTGATCTCGGCCAACGTCGGCGAAGCGATGTTCGTGCACGAGCTGTGCACCGGCGGCCGCCTGGTCACCGCGCCCTGATTCGGCAGTCTTAAACGTGGTACTCGAAGGCGCGGTGGCGACACCGCGCCTTTTCTTTTGCGCGCCGCTCGGCGCCCTGCTCGCCTGTCACCCCATCCAGAACCGCGCCGCACGATGAACGAACTGATCCGCCGATCCGCCACCGAACTCTGCGCGCTACTGGCACGGGGCGAGGTCTGCGCCGTCGAGGTCGTCGACGCGCATCTGGCGCGCATCGATGCGGTCAATCCCGCGCTCAATGCGCTGATCGCACCGCGCACCGATCTCGCACGCCAGGAAGCCCGCGACGCCGATGCGCGGCGCATCCGTGGCGAGCCGCTGCCCCCGCTGCACGGCCTGCCCTGCACGATCAAGGACAGCCTCGACGTCGCCGGCCTGCCTTCCACCTTCGGCATTCCCGCGCGCGCCAGCCATCGCGCGACGCAGGACGAGCGCCATGTTGCACGCCTGCGCGCCGCCGGCGCCATCGTGCTGGGCAAGACCAACGTCTCGCAGTGCCTCATGTACACCGAGGCGGACAACCCGCTGCACGGCCGTACCCATCATCCCTGGAACCCGGCACGTTCGCCGGGCGGCAGCAGCGGCGGCGAAGCGGCGCTGATCGCTGCCGGCGGCTCGCCGCTCGGGCTGGGCACCGACATCGGTGGCAGCGTGCGCGTGCCAGCTGCGTTCTGCGGCATCGCCAGCCTCAAGCCCACCGAGGGACGCCTGCCGGACCTGGGGAAATGCAGCGTGCCGCCCGGTCAGCGCGCGATTCCGAGCCAGGTCGGCGCGATGGCGCGTACGGTCGCCGACGTCGCGCTCGCCACGCACATCGCCAATGGCGAAACCGGGGACGTGCCGCCGCTGCGCGACTGGCGACAGGTCGACCTCTCGCAGCTGCGCGTCGGCTTCTACGAAGACGACGGCGGCTATCCGGTATCCGCCTCGGTGCGGCGCGCCGTGCGCGAAGCGGCAACGCATCTGCGCGACGCGGGCGCGCGCGTCGTGTCCTGGCAGCCGCCGGACGTCCGCCAGGCGCAGGGCCTGTACGGCCGGTTGCTGATCGGCGATCGCGGTGCCGGCCTGAGGCGACTGACCGCCGGCGGTGCCCGCAGCCGCCAACTGACGCAGCTGCTGCGCAGCCAGCAGGTGCCGCTGTGGCTGGTCCCGCCGCTGCGCCGCCTGCTGCGTGGACTGGGACAGCAGGAACTCGCGCACAGCCTCGATCTGTTGTGCGATCCCGCTACCGACGCGCACTGGCAGGGCGTGGCCGCGCAGCAGGCCTACCGCGCACGCTTTGCCGAAGCAATGACGGCGGCCGATGACGGCCCGCTCGATCTGATCCTGTCGCCACCCTGCGCACTGCCCGCATTCATCCACGGCACGACCGGCGATCTGTTCATGGCCGGCGCGCACGCCGTGCTCTACAACCTGCTCGGTTATCCGGCCGGCGTGGTGCCGGTCTCTCGCGTGCGTGAGAGCGAACAGACCACGCGCGCACCGACGCGCGACCTGCTGCTGCGCATCGGTCGCCACGTCGATGCCGACAGCGCCGGCCTGCCGCTGGCCGTGCAGGTGATCGCCCGACCCTGGCGCGAAGATCAAGCACTGGCGGCAATGGCGGCCGTCGAAGCTGCCGCCCGGCACACGCCGGACTTTCCGCGCACGCCCCTGCCCTAGCGCCCTCGCGCGACGGCCAGCGTCAACACCATCGGATCAGCGCCCCGCGCTGGCCTGCTTGAGCAGCGCCTGCACGCGGTGCGTGCGCGGATGCTCCGGCCCCAGCTCCCGCGTCAGGATCTGCAAGCTGTGCTCGAGTCGCGGCCGCGCCTCGGCACGGCGACCGGTCTGGATCAGCGCATCGCCGTAGTTCAACTCGAACAGGCCATAGTGCAGATGCGTAGTGCCGACCAGCGGCTCGGCCAGGCGCACCAGTTTCTCGAACACCGCGGCCGCCTCGTCATAGCGGTGCAGCTTCTTCAGCGCATTGCCGAGATTGTTGTAGTCCGGAAGATCGGTCACCGTCGGTCCATCGGCGTTGCGCTCAGCCTGCGCGATCAGGCCCCGATAGATCTCGACCGCTTCATCCCAGGCACCCGTCTCGCTGACGGTATAGGCGCGCAGGGACGCAACATTGCGCGTCAGCTCGGCATCCGGTCCGAGTTGACGCTTCATGCTCTCGTGCGCTGCGCGGGCGAGGTCCGCGGCCTCGGCAGCGCGTCCGTCCAAGGCCATCACCGCCGCCAGGCTGACGCGCGCCGCATGCGTCTGCGGATGATCGGGACCGAGCACGCGCTCGCGGGTCGCGATCGTTTCGCGATAGATCGCCTCCGCCTCCTTGAAGCGCGCCTGCTCACGATGGTTCAGCGCGATGACATCGCGCGCCAGCTGCACGCGCGGATGCTCGGCGCCGAAACGCGCCTGCAACTGCTCGATCACGCGCTGCGCCTCGGCGGTGGACTCGTCGTAGCGCGCGTCGTGGTGCAGCGCCAGCGCTAGGTTGTAGCCAGCCAGCAGACTCAGATCGTGCGTCGGCCCCAGCGCCTGCTCGGCGCGCGGCAGCACCTCGCGCATGCGCTGCTCGGCCTGCTTGGGGAAGCCTTCCAGAATTTCGATCGCCGCCAGCTCCACCTGCGCACCCAGCCACAAGTCCAGCGCGGTCTCGTCACCCTGCGTGTCCGCCAGCAGCGCCTCCAGCTGCTGGCGTGCCTCAGGCTCGCGGCCCGCCTCCTTGAGCGCATGCGCCGTATCCAATCTCAGTTGCAGACGATCCCGCGGACCGCCGTCGCCGCTATCCGCGGCCTGCAACAGCTCCAGCCCCTGCGGCGCCAGCCCCAGACTCACGTAGGTGTTGCCGAGACTGCGTCGCAGCTGCTGGATCACCGCCGGCGGCAGGCCGGAGCCGACCGCGATCTCGCGGCGCGCCACATCGAGCACGTCGCGTACCGTCAACTTCTCGCCCAGTGCCCGCTCGGGATCGGCGGCCGTGAACATGTTGCGCAGGAAGTCATTGACCGCGGTCAGCTCGGCAGACCGCAGTTCCGCCTCGCCGCGCGCACGCGCCTCGGAATAAGCGAAGCGCAGCGACACGGCGGTCGAGGCCATCAGCACCAGCGCCGCGAACGCGGCGGCGGCGGTCAGCGCACGGTGGCGCTGCACGAACAGGCGCAGCAGATAGCGCGCCGTCGGCGGCCGCGCCGCGATCGGCTGGCGCGTCAGATAACGTTCCAGGTCCGCGGCCAGTTCGGCGGCGGAGTCGTAGCGCGCGTCCGGCTCGCGCGCCATCGCCTTCATGACCACGGTTTCCAGATCGCCGCGCGCCTCGGGCAGCAGCTGCGACAGGCGCGGCGGATCGCTGTTGCGGACCGTATCGAGCGCACCGATCAGCGTTGACTTGCTCAGACCCGGATACGGCAGGCGGCCGGCGATCAGCTCGTAAGCGATGACGCCCAGCGAATAGACATCGGACCGCGGATCAACGCGACGCGCATCACCGCCCAGCTGCTCGGCGCTCATGTACGGCAAGGTGCCAATGATCTCGCCAGCCATCGTCATGCGCGTCAGCTCGTCTTCACCGACCGCGCGCGCCACACCGAAGTCGAGAATCTTGGGCTGCCCTTCGGCATCGACGAGGATGTTGCCGGGCTTCAGGTCGCGATGAATGACACCGCGCGTGTGCGCGTAGTGCACCGCGCGGCAGATACGCACCAGCAGATCCAGACGCGCCGCCAAGTCCAGCGGGCGCGCGTACGTCGTCAGGTCGTCGCCGCGCACGTACTCCATCGCCAGGTACGGCAGTTCGCCGGACTCTGTGGCCGCCGCGCCGGCGGCATAGACGCGCGCGATGCCCGGATGCTCCAGACCGGCCAGCAGTTCCGCCTCGCGGCGGAAACGCTGCGCGAAATCGCCGGCGGCCAGGGTGCGGATCACCTTCAGCGCCACCTGGCGCTGCGGCCGCTCCTGCTCGGCAAGATAGACGCGGCCCATGCCGCCTTCGCCCAGCAGGCCCAGGATGCGGAACTCGCCGATCCGTGCCGGCAGATTCGCCGACGATACCGCCCCCGCTTCGCTGTTCATGCGCTGTGATACCTCCGCGGCGATGGTAGCGAATACCGCCGCATGCGACAGCGGGCCGGCTTGAAATGGACAGTGTTTATCGCTTCACTACGCAAGCCGCCCTTACCACCCCACCGATCGACGCCCATGGGACGCCGCAACCAGCACTCACGCGAACAGCAGCGCGACATGGCGATTGCCGCCGCCGAGCTGATCCTGGTGCGCGAGGGCTTCTCCGGGCTGTCGATGCGCAAGGTCGCCGACGCGATCGGCTACACGGTCGGCCAGCTCTACCTGATCTTCCAGAACCAGGACGAGCTGCTGGCGATCATCAACGAGCGCACCACCGACGCCATCTACGGCCAGTTGCGCGATGCGGCGGAATCGAAAGCCGATCCGGCGCAGCGGCTCAAGGCCCTGGCCGGCGCCTACATCGAGTTCTCGCAGAAGCATGCGCATCGTTTCCGCATGCTGTTCGAACATCACCTGCCGCCGGATCTGCAACCGCGACCCAGCGCCGACGCCCGCATCAAGCGCATGTTCGAGCTGGTGGAATCGAATCTTGCGCCGCTGCTGCCGGGCGCCAGTGCCGCGCGCCTGCGCCAGACCGCGGCGACGCTGTGGAGCGGGGTCCACGGCATCGCCGCGCTGGCGGTCAGCGGCAAGTTCAAATGGGCTGGCGACAACGATCCGCGTCGTTACAGCGATCAGCTGGTCGGCATCTTCGTGGCCGGACTCCACGCCAAGGCCTGAGTCGGCGGCGCAGCAGCGCTACTGCGGCCAGCGTCAGCAGCAACGCCGCGCCCGCGCCACCCGCAGCCCGACCCTGGGCATCGACCACGCGCAGCGGCGCATCGCCGTCTCGAAGCCGCTGCTCCAGCACGCCGAGTTCCGTGGCCAGCTGCGTCGCCATGTCGTCCATCGCGATGCGCAGACTCTGCGTCTGCGCCGCCTGCACGACCTTGCCGTCTTCGACGGGCGTCGAGCGCCGCTCGAGCTGGTGCAGGCCCGGCGCCCGCAGCAGCAGCTTGCGCGTACGCAGATCGAACACCGCGGTGTCGACGAAGGTGCTGACCGCATGTTCCCGCGCGGGAATCGCATAGGCACCGACCACGGTGAGATACAGCACCGACCAGTTGCTGTCGACACTGGTGGTGAGCTGGTCATAGGACACCAGCGCCGCCACGTCGAAGCCGTACATGCGCCCCAGTTGCTCCAGGGTACGGAAGCCGCCGTCCTTGCCCGATCGCAGGTAGGCCCCGGGCACGAGCACGATCTCGCCGATGTAGGGACGATCCTTGAATGCCACGCGCACGCGCTGCAACAGCTCAGTCTTCAGCGCCTCGCCCGGCGCCTCGGTACCCGGCCCATAAACGCCGCGTGACGGCACGAACATCAGGCCGACCCGCAAGGGCAGACGCAGCTGCGGCACGGCATCCACCGGCGCCTTGGTCACGGCCTGGGCCGACATCTCGGCGGCGGCGCGCTCCGGGTAGAGGAAGTCGACCACGCTGCTGGACACCGTGCGCGTGCGTTCACCCTGCAGCAGTGCGCAGCCCGACAAGCCGAGCAGCGCGCCCAGCGCCAGCACCGCAGTCACACCGGTCCAACTGCGTCTCGCCGCCGAGAGGATCACTGCTCCACTCCGTACTCCTTGAGCAGTTTCTCGGTACGCGCCTGCGCCAGCTTGTGGATCAGCTTGTTGGCCTCGAACTGATCGCGCAGCGTCTTCGACAGCGTGAAGGTCGCGCCGGTCAGGAACAGCGTGCCCAGCACCAGATACCCGCGCATCCAGACCGGCACCTCGCCCATCATCACCACGCCGAACAGCATGCCGCCCAGCGCACAGGCGAAGGACACCTTGACGAAGAAGACCCAGGACGGCGAGTCGAAGCGCATCGTTTCATACGGTTGTTCCATGACAGGACTCCAGTTGAAGAACAGGTTTTTGAAGAGAAGTTGAGAGCGCGGCTTTGGGGCGGGCTGAAAGACGGCGCCATCAGAAGAACAGCCAGCCTGCGGTCGCGCGGACCAGATCGCAGGCCCGCCCCGCATCGGCCCACAGCAGCGCGACGGCGACCAGCAGGGCGGTCCCCGTGCTCAGGCGCAGCACGCCGCGCCAGCACGTTCGGGCACTTTCATGATCGTTGTTCATTTAAAGCTCACGCCGAAGCCGGGCTGGCAGCCACTCGCTGTTGCAAGGCGGCGAATGCCGTATCCACCGCCGCCGCCTGATCGGCCTGCGCCGCGGCACGGTCGAAACGTGTCTGCTCGTTCAACAGTTCGGTCGCCGCTTCCACCTCCGACTCGAAGCGCGCCGCCTTGCGCGAAAGCTGGTCGAGTCGCTGTGCCCGGTCCATCGCCCGGCTGTAGTGGTCGCCGCCCTGGCTGGCGACACCCAATGCCGTCGCCGCCGCCTGATTGGCGTTGATCTGCGCGGCGCGCGCCCGCGCGCTTTCCCACTCGCGCTTGAGCTGCTCGACCTGCTCGCGCAGGTGGGAGACGCTGCGCTGCGCGGTTTCCAGCGGCGCCTCCTGCTCCTCGGCGCGACGCCGTGCAGCGACTGCGCGCTCCAGCGCGCCGCGCGCCAGATCGTCGTTGCCGGCACGCAACAGCTGTTCGGCCTTGCGCTCCCAGTCGGCGCCCTCGGCCAGGAACTGCGCGCGGCTGCGCGCCAGGCTCTTCTCCGCGCCCAGCGCGGTGACCAGCGCGCGCTGCGCGGCCTGAATGTCCTCGGACAGGTCGCGCAGCACCTGCTGCGCCATCACGTCCGGATTTTCGGCCAGGTCAAGGGAATGGTGGGCATGCGCGGTGACCAGTTCGCGGATGCGGGCGATCAGACTTGCCATCGATATCTCCATAGCGCATCAAATGAACGATGCTTTTTATAGCCTCAACTGAACGATGTTCATTGTCAAGCGGCCTCATCTGCACTCTCTCATTTCTGAATCCGATTAGACGGTTACGTCTATCCAGGCCGGCAAGATCAAGCCGGCGGCGACGGTCAGCGTCACGGAAATGTCATCGGATCGTCATGCCGGCAACACGGAACACGCCCAGGCTTGCGGGCGATGAAAAAGAAACCGATCGCAAAATCCCGATCCGGTGCCGACGGCGGCACCCCCAGGAAGACCCGCCGTGCCGAGCGCCGCGACGGCGCCACGCACTACCGCACGATCTGGATTTCCGACGTGCACCTGGGGACGCCGGGCTGCAAGGCCGAGCACCTGGTGGATTTCCTGAAGGCGCATACCTGCGACCGCCTGTATCTGGTGGGCGACATCATCGACGGCTGGAAACTGCGTTCCGGCTGGTACTGGCCGCAGGAGCACACCAACGTCGTGCGCAAGATCCTGACCAAGGCCAAGCGCGAGACCGAGGTCTTCTACGTCACCGGCAACCACGATGAATTCCTGCGCAAGTTCGTCGGCTACCAGCTGGAGATCGGCAACATCCGCCTGGTCAACGAACACGTGCACGAGACCGCCGACGGCCGCAAGCTGCTGGTGATCCACGGCGACCTGTTCGACGTGATCACGCGCTATCACAAGTGGATCGCGCTGGCCGGCGATGCGATCTACGAAGGCACGATGCGCTTCAACTACTGGTTCAACCGGGCGCGCTCGCTGCTCGGCATGCGCTACTGGTCGCTATCGGCCTTCGCCAAGCAGCACGTCAAGACCGCCGTGAACATCGTCTCGACCTTCGAGGACTCGCTGGTGCGCGAGTGCCGGCGCCGCGATCTCGACGGCGTGGTCTGCGGCCACATCCACCACGCCGACGCGCGCGATCTGGACGGCGTGACCTACTACAACTGCGGCGACTGGGTGGAGTCCTGCACGGCGCTGGCCGAAGACATGAACGGCCGCATCCAGGTCATCCGCTGGGTACAGCTCGACCATCTCAACCAGCCAACCTCGTCCAAGGTCACGCCGCTGAGCGCCGCGCGCAAGGCGGCGTAGACACGCGGCAGCTCATCCGGCACACCAGTCGGGTTGAACCGGCGACGCCAGGGAACGCGTCCAGGCTGCTTCTCCGCGTTGCCGCGCTAGTTCCAGGTCTGGGTCACAGGGTCCGCGTGACGCCATAGATACCAGCAGGCCACGGTGCGGTAGGGCGCCCAGGGGCGCACGATCTTCAGCGTGCGCGTGTCCGAGAGCTTGCGGCCGCCGCCGTAGAGCTGGTTGACGCCGCGACGCAGGCCCACATCGTCCATGGCGAACAGGTCGAGCCGGTGCAGCGCAAACATCAGGAACATCTCCGCCGTCCAGCGGCCGATGCCGGGTAGCGCGTCGAGCACCTCGATCGCCGCCTCGTCCTCCATGCGCTGCAGCTTGCGGAAATCCAGCGCCGCGCTAGCGGTCTGCGCCCCGAGAAACTGCAGCCACTTGGCCTTGGACTGCGACAGGCCGCAGGCGCGCAACGCATCCATCTCCGCCACCGCCAGGCGCGCGGCGTCGATGCGCCCGCGCTCGCCGAAGGCCGCGACCACGCGCGCCTGGATCGTGTCGGCGGCGCGGCTGGAAATCTGCTGGCTGATGATCGACGCACACAGCACCTGGAACGGCTCGCGTCGGCGCGCGGCCAGCCCGCAGGGTCCGAACCGTTCGATCAACTCCGCCATGACCGGATCGACGGCGGCGAGATGGCGTTCGGCAAGACGCAGCTGATCCTGGATGCGAGGCATGACGTTTCGCCGGTTCGGAAGGGCGGAATCCTGGGAGCGCCCATTTGCGCAGGGCGCGCACGCTCGCCGCTACAATGCCACAAACCTTCTCGGACCCTGCGCCCGTGCTGTTCACCTTCTTCTTCACGCTGCGCGAAGCCGGCCTCAAGCCCAGCCTCAAGGAATTCCTGATGCTGCTGGAAGCGCTCTCCAAGCACGTCGCGATCTTCTCGCTCGAGGACTTCTATCACCTGGCGCGCTCCGCGCTGGTCAAGGACGAGTCCCAGTTCGACCGCTTCGACCGCGCCTTTGCCGCCTACTTCAAGGGTGTGGAGGCCGTGACCGGCGAGCTGTTCTCGGAGTTGCCCGAGGACTGGCTGCGCAAGATGACGGACCGTCACTTCACCGAGGAAGAGAAGGCGAAGATCGCCGCACTCGGCGGCCTCGACAAGCTGATGGAGACGCTGAAGCAGCGTCTGGAAGAACAGAAGAAGCGCCACGAGGGCGGCAACAAGTGGATCGGCACCAACGGCACCTCGCCGTTCGGCCACGGTGGATTCAATCCGGAAGGCATGCGCATCGGCGGACCCGGCGGCCAGAAGTCGGCGGTCAAGGTCTGGGAAAAGCGCGAGTACCGCAATCTCGACGACGGCATCGAACTCGGCACGCGCAACATCAAGGTCGCGCTGCGCCGCCTGCGCCGCTTCGCGCGCGAGGGCGCGCCGGACGTGCTGGACCTGGACGATACGATCGCCTCGACCGCGCGCAACGCCGGCTACCTGGACCTGAAGATGGTCCCCGAGCGCCACAACGCGGTGAAGGTGCTGCTGTTCCTCGACGTCGGCGGCTCGATGGACCCGCACGTGCGGGTCTGCGAAGAATTGTTCAGCGCGGCCAAGACCGAGTTCAAGCATCTCGAATACTTCTACTTCCACAACTTCCTGTACGAGACGGTGTGGAAGGACAACGCGCGCCGCCACAGCGAGAAGATCCCGGTCTACGACATCCTTCACAAGTACACGCCGGACTACAAGGTGATCTTCGTCGGCGATGCAACGATGAGCCCCTACGAGATCGTGCATCCGGGCGGCAGCGTCGAGCATTGGAATGAGGAAGCCGGCGCGGTGTGGATGAAGCGTGTCATGGACCAGTTCCCGCGCCTGATCTGGCTCAACCCGGAGACCGAGGACCGCTGGGACTACACGCCGTCGATCCAGGTGACGAACGAACTGCTCGGCAAGGAGCGCATGTTCCCGATGACGCTGGCCGGGCTCGAAAAGGGCATGCGCCGCCTGACGCACTAGCGGCGCCGTGCGCGCCGCCACGGAGGACCGTATGACGCGGATGCAACGGGTCTGCTGGACCACACTCGCGGTTCTGCTCGCAGCCTGCGGCGATAGCAGCAGCGTGGACCCTGGCACCCCGGGCCCGGGCCCGAATCCCGTTCCGGTGGACATCGCGACCTGCGAGGCGATCGCCGACGAGGCCTATGTCACGCGCAACGATCTGGCCTCGGGCGCGCGCCGCGACGACGCACGCCTGCTGCTGCGCTTCGTGCAATTCACCGACGATCACATCATCGACGACGATGGCCAGGCCATCAACGGCGCCTCGTTCCTCGACCCGCTGCTGCCGACCTTCGAGTCGGCGATGCGCCTGCAGGAGGAGTACGCAGACGAAGCGCTCAACGAGATGATCGTGGCGACCAACGACTGCCACGCGCGTCACCCGGCCGAGTTCATGATCGTCACCGGCGACAGCGCCGACCTGACCACGCTGGCGGAGACGCGTCGCTTCATCGACAACCTCGACGGCCACCACGACCAGCTCAGCGCCTTCGAGCTGGCCTGCCGTGCCGCGCTGCCGGACGGCGCGCCCGAGGCGCTGGCCGATCTGCAGTGCACGCGCTACACCGGCCGCGGCGTCGCCGACACGCAGTCGCCCGATCCCGATCCAGGCGATCCCAGCTACCAGCTCGTCGCCACGCGCATGCTGCGGCAGCTGCTGGACACCGAGCGCGCGGCGCTGACCGGACGCGCCGCTGACGGTTCGGTCGATCCCACACGCCAGACCGCGACGCGCTCGCCCGGCATGCCGGAAGTGCTGCGCTGCGACGAGGGGCCGGGCTGCGCCAACGTCGCGCTGCGGATGCCATGGGTCGTGGCCTTCGGCAATCACGATGGCTACCTGCGCGGCACGGTGGCGGTCACCACGCCGTTCAACGAGATCTCGCAGATCACCGGCCGCCGCTACCTGTTCGAGCAGCACGAGTTCATCGACGAGTTCTTCCAGACGCAGCCGCTGCCCGGCCCGATCGGCCACGGCTTTCAACATGCGGACCTGGCGCGCCGCATCGACGACGATCCGCGCAACGACGGCTACTACGCCTTCGACGCCGGCGACGGCGCTGTGCGCATCATCGTGCTCAACACGGTGGTGGACGGCGTCGATCCGCGCATCCCGCTCGACATCCTGCGCAACCCGTTCGCGCTGTCCGATGGCGGCATCGACCGCGCGCAGTTCGACTGGATCAAGACCGAGCTGGCCGCCTCGCGCGCCCGCGGCCAGCTGGCGCTGGCGTTTTCGCATCATCCAGACCTGACCTTCGCCGAGTTCGGTGCCTTCGCCGCACTGCTGCCGATCGAGGTCACCGCCGCCGAACTGAACGCCGAGCTGGCGAGCTGGCCGCACGTCGTGGCCTGGGTCGCCGGCCATACGCATCGTCACCGCGTGCGCGCCTTCACCGTCGCCGACGGTCGCGGCAGCAACGGCGCGATCGAGACCGCCGTCGATTGCAAGGAACCGGGCACCTGTCACGGCTTCTGGCAGATCGAGAGCGCGTCGCTGATCGACCACCCGCAGGAGCAGCGCCTGCTGGAGCTGTTCGACAACGGCGACGGCAGCGGCACGATCCGCGCCTCGGTGCTGCAGCACCGCTATGAACGCTCGAAGGCGCTGGCCGAGGCCGACGACCGCTGCGCGCTGTACCTGAGCGATCCGGCGGCGGTGGCGGCGCTGGTCACCGAGGCCGACCTGGCGGCGCTGTGCGCCCAGGGCGGCAGCCGCGTCGGCGAGCCCCAGGATCGCAACGTCGAACTGATGTTTCGGATGCCGCCCGGCTAGAATCGGGCCTCAACACGGGGAGAATGCAGATGACGGGCATGATGGCGTTGATCGGTTTCGCGGGCTGGACGCTGCTGATGGTGTTCCTAGCCGTCGGCTGGCGTGTGGTCGAGGTGCTGCGCGGCAAGTCCGCTGCCAGCTGGGGCCGCGGCACGGCCATCGAGGTGCCCGGCATCGTCAAGCGCGCCGAGCATGCACACCTGAACTGTCTGGAGAACCTGCCGATCTTCGCGGTCATCGTCCTGGCCGCCGCTGCACTCGGCAAGAGCGCCGGCGTCGACGCGCTCGCCGCCTGGGTGCTGTACGCGCGCATCGGCCAGAGCGTCACCCACCTGCTCGGCACCTCGCACTGGCTGGTGCTGATCCGCGCCACGTTCTTCGGCGTCCAGATCGCGCTGTTCGTGTGGATGCTGTGGGGCCTGGTGGCCTGATGCGACCGTCGGTCCGCCGCGCGATCCAACGCTGGCTGGTGTTCGGCATCGTCATGGTGCCGGTGCTGGTGCTGCTCAGTAATCGCTGGGTCATCAACAGCACCGACGCCTATATCTATCGGGACCTGGCACTGCTGCCGGCCAACGAGGTCGGCGTGGTGCTGGGCACCAGCAGGTACCTGCAGAGCGGCAAGCCGAGCCCGGAGTTCAACGGCCGTATCCAGGCCGCGGCCGAGCTGTACCGGGCCGGCAAGCTTCGGCATCTGATCGTCAGCGGCGCCAATCCGGACAGCACCTACAACGAACCGCGCGCGATGTATCGCGAGCTGGTCAAGCTGGGCGTGCCGGAAAGCGCGATCACCATGGACTTCGCGGGCTTCCGCACCTTCGATTCCATCGTGCGGGCGCAAGCGGTGTTCGGCCTGTCGAACTTCACGGTCATCACGCAGCGCTACCACAGCTATCGGGCCGTGTTCATCGCCCGCAAGATGAATCTCAAGGTTGTCGCCTTCCTGGCACCGGCACGCAGCGACGGCAGCCCCGGGGTACGCAACCCACCGCGCGAGATTCTGGCGCGCGTCAACGCGGTGCTCGACGTGTTCCTGTTCGGCACGCAGCCGAAGTTCCTGGGCCAGCCCGAGCTGATTCCGCTGGCACCCGAAGCCGAAGGCGCCTGAGCGGTCGGCGGCAGCGCACTGGCGCCTGTCGTCGCTGGCAGCACCGCCGTCAATCACCCGCTCGTTGAGTCGGGCGCACAAAAAAGGCCGGCAAGCGCCGGCCTTTTTTGTGC
>DASWWX010000060.1:0-72139 GCA_036405815.1 Solimonas sp.
ACCACCGGCGGCGCCACGCCCGGCACCGCCATGCTGGTGGCGATCCACAGATGCAGCGGACCCTCGTCGTGCACCATCGCACTGCCGCGCGTGAGGTTGGTGGAAACGCAGAAGTAAGGCTTGCGCAACTCCTCGATGCGACGCTCGTCGAAGATCGCATGCAGGCGCTGCACGAACTTGCGCCCGCGGATCAGTGCCACCGTCGGGAACAAATAGTCGTTGAGATAGTTGTGGGTGACGAAGGTCTCGCGCGCCAGATGCAACTGCTCGTGATGGTCGTAGCCGCAGGCGATCAGCGCCGCGAAGAACGCGCCCATGCTCGAACCGCCGACCACATCCACCGGAATCTGCAGCTCGGAGAGCGCGCGCATCAGGCCGATATGCGCGAATCCACGCGCACCGCCACCGCCCAGCACCACGCCGATGCCACGCCCGACGAGCTGGCGCGCCAGGCTGGCGAAGTCGCCCTCGTGATCCGGCCGCACGAAGAAATGTGCGCGCGCACCGGTCTGCGCCCGCCAGGCCGACACGGCGCCGGCACCCACCGTCTCCGGTCGGATCAGCACCAGCTCCACCGGCGCGCGGGCGCCGCTGCGTCGCAACTCCTCGATCATTGCACTGGCGATCGCCGGCGTGCGCGCATCGGCCACGATCAGGATGCGGTCGGACTGCCGCATGCACCGCCGCGCCCAGGCGTCCGGCGCCGGACTCGCCAGGTACACCAGGTGCGGATGCGCAATCTCGATCGCGTTCAGATACTCGACGAGGCGCTCGTTGTCGGCACCGCTGTCCAGGCGCGCCTGCGCGGCATCGGACCCGAGCGCCGCCTCGACCATCGGCGCATCGACCAACAGCGGTGCGCAGTACGCTGCCAGCGCGGCGCTCAAGCGTCGCGCCACCATCGCCGCGTCGGCGTCGCCCGTCGCCGGAATGACGGCGATGCTGCGCGCCCGACGCGCTGCCTCCAGCGCCTGCACACGCTGATTGCGTCGCAGGCGCGCGATGATGATGCGCGTCATCGCGACCAGCGCGTCCGGGTGCGCGCGGAACATTGTGTAGAGGCTGTCGACCGGGATGCGCACCAACAGGCTGTCGCGCACCGCGCGGATCACCGCCGTGCGCGGCTCACCCGCAAGCGCCCCGACTTCACCGATCGGCTCCAGTCGCGTGATGCTGCCGATCGGCGTGCCGTCCGTCGCCGTAACCTGAAGACGGCCGTTGCTGACGATGTAGACGCTGTCCGGCGCGCTACCCGGTTCGTACAGCACCTGGCCGCTGGGCACCGCCACCTGCTCGGCACTGCTGGCCAGCAGCTCGAGTGCCTGCGGGCTGAGTCCCGCGAACAGCGGGCACTGGGCCAGGGTGGCGCGCACGTGCATGACGATGGAAGTCCGGTTGGGGCTGGGCGCTGGTCGGATGCTGGGTGCATCATGCGGCATGCGTTCGTTTCTGTGCAGCCTGCTGTTGTCCTGTGCGGCCCTGCCGGCGGCGGCGCAGACGCGCATCGAGTTCGTCGCGGCCCGTGTCGAGGGCCCCGGCTGGCAGGCGCGAGACCTGCGCGCGCAGTGGATCGCGCGCGGCGCGTTCGATGCGCGGATCGGTGCATTGCGCGGCGCGCATCCCCAGCTTCCCGAACTCGCCGGCCGCCTCGCCTGCCGACGTCTCGATAACGGCGACGGCGATAAACCCGGTATCCGCTGCGACGGCGGGCAACTGCATCTGGATTCCGCGCCCGTGCGTGCCGATGCCGGTTTCGACCTGCACTTGCGAACGCCAACGCACTGGACGTTGGTTGCCGACGATCTGCAAGTTCGACTGCAATACGGCAGCGAAGATGGTCGTATCGCCACCGAAGGCCTGCAGATCCGCGGGCGCGCGCAGGCGGCGCTCGACGGCGATGCCTGGCAGGCGCGCACCACGCTGCGCGCGAACAGCGGTCAGGCCTACGTCGAACCGGTCTTCATCGATCTCGCCGAACACCCCCTGCACCTGGATGCGCGACTGCGCGGCCACACCCACGGCGATGCACCGGTACAAGTCGACGCGCTGGACTGGCAGCAGGATGGACTCGGACACCTGCAAGCACAGGGGCAGTTCTCACCCGCAGCGGTAACACAGCGGCATCACTTCGATATCCAGCTGCAACAGGGACAACTGGCGACGCTGTCGACGCTGGTGCTGGCGCCCTTCATGGCGGGCACGCGGCTCGACGACCTTACCGCCGGCGGCGAAGCCGATCTGCAACTGCGTATCGAGAACGCTGCGCCACGGCGCGCCGAGGTGCAGCTGCGTCATGCGACCTTCGACAGCGCCAAGCTCGGTCTGCGCCTCGACGGCATCAGCGGCACCGCACACTGGCGTGCCGAAGGCACCGCGCCGGACTCACGCCTGCAATGGCGCGGCGGCGCGGTCGGCGCGGTGCCGCTGGGCGCGACCGTGTTGCGCTTTGAAGCGCGCCCCCGCGGCCTGCGCCTGCTGGAGCCGCTGCGACTGCCGGTGCTCGACGGCGCGCTCAACATCTACGAGTTGAGCCTGGATGCGATCGGCAGCGACAACCCCAGCGCCGATTTCGACGCGGACCTGGAGCCGATCGATCTCGCCCTGCTGGGTCGCAGCCTGGACTGGCCGCAGTTCGGCGGCAGCCTCTCGGGGCGCCTGCCCGGCCTGCATCTGCGGGATCGCGAGCTGTCGCTGGACGGTGCGCTGCACGCACGCGTGTTCGACGGCAATATCACCATCGACGGCCTGCGCGTGCTTGATCCCTTCGGCGTGCTGCCGCGCGTGCGCGCCGAGCTGCGGCTGCGGCGGCTGGACCTGGAGGCGATCACGCGCGCGTTCTCGTTCGGCCGCATCACCGGGCGCCTCGACGGCGACATCCGTAGCCTGCGGCTGCTCGGCTGGCGGCCCGTGGCGATGGATGCACGTCTCTACACCACGCCGGGCGATCGCTCGCGCCAGCGCATTTCGCAGCGCGCGATCGACAACATTTCAGCGGTTGGCGGCGGCCCCGGTGGCGTGCTGCAACGTGGCGTGCTCAGCGTGTTCGAGGACTTCGCCTATGCCCGGATCGGCTGGCGCTGCATCCTCGACAACAACGTCTGCCGCATGAGCGGCGTCGAGAAGGTCAAGGGCGACCCCGACCGCTACGTGCTGGTCGAGGGTCGGCTGCTGCCGCGCATCGACGTCATCGGCCATGCGCAGGCCGTGGACTGGAATCGTTTCGTCAATCAGCTGCTGAGCGTGCGCAGCGCCGGCGCCGCCGAGGTGCGTTGAGCGCCCGCCGGCCGGACATTCACGCACGATTCAGTGACGCGCGCGGCCACGCGCCTATACTCGGCATCCCATTTCTCACGCCGTCGCGCCCGACCATGAAAACCTGGCTCGCCCTGCCCCTGACCGTCGCCAGCGCCGCGCTCGCGGCCTGCGTCACCATCAACGTCTACTTCCCGGCCGCCGCGGCGGAGAAAGCCGCCGACCGGATCATCGACGACGTCTGGGGCCAGCAGCCGCAGGCAACGCCCGCCGCCCCGGCAACACCGGGCACTCCTACGTCGAGCGTCAACCGCACACCGGCGGCGCTCGCGGTCATGCTGCTGGATGTGCTGGTGCCCGCCGCGCACGCGCAGCAGGCACCCGACATCGATGCCTCGTCGCCGGAAATCTCGCGCCTGAAGACACAGATGGAAAATCGCTTCAACGATCTCAAGCCGCATCTGGACAGCGGCGTCGTCGGTCTCACCGCCACTGGCTACGTCGCGGTGCGCGACCCCGCGGCGGTGCCGCTGGCCAGCCGCAACGCCGTGCGCACCCTGGTCGCCAACGAGAATGCCGACCGCGCGATGCTGTATCGCGAGATTGCGGTGGCCAACAAGCAGCCGGATTGGGAGGGCCAGATTCGCGGTGTGTTTTCGACACGCTGGATCGCCAAGGCCGCGAGCGGCTGGTGGTATCAGGATGCCAGCGGCGACTGGAAGCAGAAGTGACCGGCTGACGCGACGGCGGTCGCAAATAAGCGCGACCCTCGCTGGCCGATCGTCAAGAGCGGTGCACGAAAGCCCTCCCTAGCGGAGGGCTTTCGCATGTTGGAGACGACGGGCTCGGATACGAACCCGCCGGCCTCCCAGCAGCCGTTGTCGAGACCGTGGCGTCAGTTACCGCCTGACTTCTTTTCGCTGCTCGCACTGGCGCCGACGTCGAATCCGGCCTGTACATCGTGGTTGGCCGCCTTCTGATTTTCGACCTTGCCGTCGATCCGCGTGCCGTCCTGCGACTTCAGCTCGGCCTCCTGATTGACGACGGTCTTGCCCTTGATCGTCAGCGCGCCGCCCGAGTTGATCGAGACGCCATCCGAGCTGGCACTGCTGCCCATCTCACCGCCGAGATTGAAGCCACCGTTCTGGCTCGTGGTCTTGCTGCCGTCGTCACCCTTCTCGCTGCTGGCTCCCAGGCTGGCGCTGGCGCTGATGCTGGAGTTGCTGGAGGTGTTGGTCGCCGCCTTCAGATTGACGTTGCCGCCGGCCTCGATGCTGGTATCGCCCTTCGAATCCAGCTTCGTGCCTTCCAGACTGACGTCCTTGGCACCGGACAGGCTGACGGACCCGCCCTTGATCGTGGCCGCCTGCGCCGTGCTGCTGCTGGCGCGTTCGCGGTCATAGGAGCCGGACGCCGATGCGCCACCGCCGCCGCTGCTTCCCGACAGGGACCCGCCGACCGAAAACCCGTCGGTGCGGCTTTCTTGGGTATCGCGCGCGGCCTTGATGTCGAGATTGCCGGCGGAGTCGAGTTTCACCGCACCCTGGCCGTCAATGTTCGTGCCTTCCAGCGTCAGGTCGCCCTGCGTGGTCTTCAGATTGACGTTGCCCCCGGCCGAGATGCTGCCGGCCTTCGCCTTGGTGCTGCTGCTGCCCGTGCCGTCCTGCGCGTACTCGCCTTCGGCGCTGACCTGCCCAGAGCCCAACTTCAGCTCGCCGCCGTAGGACTGATCGGAACTGGACTCGGTCTTGAAGTCCTTGGCGGCCTGGTAGTCCAGCGAGCCGGCCTCGATGTTGACGTCCTTGCCAGCCTCGAACTGGGTCCCGACCAGCGTCGTGCTCTCGGTGGACTTGGAGGTGATGCTGCCGCCGGCCTTGTACTTGGACGTGACCGCCGTACCGACGGTGCTGCCCGTGCTGCTCTTGCCGCCATCGATGCTGGCCTTGAACCCGGTGCCAGCCTCGGCGCTGGCGTCGGCATTGCCGTTGCTGTCGGCGCTGGCATTGGCGCTGGCACCGGCATAGGCGCCGATGCGCGCGTCCATGGAGGACGAACTCGTGCCACTTTCGACCGTATCGTGGATCGCTTCCTCCTTGATCACGCGCGCCGACTGGTTGATGTCGCCGCCCGCCTCGAGCGAGGTGCCCTGGTCCAGAATCATGTTCTCGGCCTTGCGCGTCAGATTGCCGCCGGCCTTGAAGCTGTTGGTGACGTTGGTCGTGCTCTTCTTGTACTCGCTGTCGGCCGTGGTGGCATAGCGCAGACCCACGCTGCCCTCGGCGCTCGCACTGGCGCTGGCTGATCCGCTGCCACCCGCACGCGCGCCGGTACCGCCGCTACCTTGGGCCTCGGCGCTGACCTCGGCCTCGGCGCCGACGTACACACCCGCGGTACGGGTATCGGTCGACTTGGAGCTGTAGTTGATGTCCTGCGCCGCCTTGTTGACGATGTCCTTGGCTTCAATCGCCAGATCACCACCGGCTTCCACATCGGCACCGACGAAGGTGGCGGTCTCCTTGGCCTTGATCGCCATGTTGCCGCCCGACTTCAGCGTGGAGGCGCTGTTGGTCAGCGAGTAGCTCTGCGACCCTTCGGTGGTGGTGCGCACGCCGATGGTCGTGGTCGATTCCGCCTTGGCGCTGGCCTTGGCCTGGCCCTGGGCCGCGGCACCGGCCATATCGGACCTGGCGCCGGCCTGCGCGCCGGCCTCGGCGCTGGCTTCGTTCTCGCTGAACAACCCGTAGGTGTCGGTGGTGGTCGTGGTGTTGCTGTACTCCTCGTTGCGACCGGTCAGCACCTCGATCTTCTTGGCATCCAGCTTCATGTCGCCACCGGACTCGACGTTCGAGCCCTGCACGGTCAGCGTGCCGTCCGTGGTCGCCGTCAGATCGCCACCCACCTTCAGATTCGACGAGACGCTGGTCTTCTTGCCGGATTGCGTCGTCGAGGTCTGCGTCTCGTAGGCGGTGACATTGGTCTTGTTGCTGGCCTCGGCGCTGGCACCCGCCGATGCGCCTGCGGACGCGCTGGTGCCGCCCTTCTTCGATTCAGAGCCCGACGCCGAATCCGCGCCCGCGCTGCTTTCGCTCGAGAACTTGCCGATCGTGCTGGTCTGCGTCACCGAGGTGGTGCGGCGCTCGTCGAGACCATCGAGGATCTCGATGCCCTCCTTGGCCTTCAGGCTGGCATTGCCGCCAACCGTCATGTCCGAACCCTGCAGGGTCAATTTGCCGCCAGCGTCGACCTTCGCGCCGTTCTTGATCTGCACCGACGATCCGACGTTGGTGCCGACGAAGTCATTGGTGTTCGTCGTCGATGTGCCGACAACGCCGCCGCCCACGCCGATCCCCGAGGTCATGCTGCTGGTCTGCGTGGTGACCTTGTCCTGACGCGCCTCGATCGAGAAATTGCCGCCGGTCTTGGCCTCCAGCGAATCAGCCGTGACCTTGCTGCCGGCAATCGTGGTGTCGCCGCCACTCTGCAGCTTCAGGCCACCACCGATGTCGAGCGTCGAGCCGATGTTCTTCTCGCTCGTGACCGTCTCGCTGGTGGCATTGCTGCGCAACGCACCCCAGCCGGTGCTTTCCTCTCGGGTCGACGACACCGTCGTCTTGTCGACGATCGTGTCGACGGTGATGTCGCCGCCGGCCTTCAGCGACCCGCCTTCCTTGGCCTTGACGTCGGCACCGACGATCTTGATGTCCTTGCTGGCATCCAGCTTCAGGTCCTTGGTGGCCTCGATCGTCGCGGTCTTGCCGATCGTGGTCTTGTACGACAATGCGTCGCCATGACCCTCGGTTGCGGTCTGGTTGATGATGCTGCCGCCGGTGGAGGTCACCGACACCGAGCCGCCCTTGATCGTGCCGCTGGTATTGGTGACGTCACCCTGCGACTTGATCGTCAGGCTGTCGCCGCCGGCGATGGTGCCGCCGACATTGGTCACGCTCTTGGCGTCGATGCTGGTCTTGGCAGCGACAATTGCCGCACCCTGCACGATCAGGTCACGGGTCGCCGAGGCCAGGTAGACACGGGGTGCCAGCACGGTCTGGCCGTTGACCACCACCTCTTCCATCCAGACGATGTCCTGCGTCAGCCCGGCGATCTGCGATGGCGTCAGCGCCTTGCCGAAGCTCAGGCCCAGGCCGGCGCTTTGCGCGATCGCCTGATCCATCAGCGCCTGCATCTGCTCGGCTTCGGTCTTCTGACCGGCGATCAGATTGCTGCCGGTCTGCGAGATCAGCTGCTGGCGGATCAGATAGGCCTCGTAGTTGGCATCGCCGAGGCGCTTGGTCACCGTATCCGGGTTGTAACCGTAGCGCTCCACGAAATAGTTGGACCCGAGGAAGTTGCCCTCGACACCGAACAACGGATTGGTCTCGACCAGATAACCCGCGTTCGGATCCTTGTTGACCACAAAGAAGCCGTTGGGATTGGTCGGCAGCTGCAGGTTGAGACCCGCGAACGACAGTCCGTTGACGGCCTGCGCGCCCTGCGCGCCACCGGCCAGCGCGCCGACGCCGTTGCTGCCCGCGAGGCCACTCGCTGCGGCACCGCCGCTGACCACGCCGACGGGCTGGCCGGTGACCGGATCGACCGCGTTCGGCCCGTCCAGACGCGTCGGTGCATTGCGCGAGGTCGAACCGTAATTGCGCAGCGTGCCGCCGGAGAAGTTCAGCGTCTGCGCGAAGATGCCGGCGCCCGAAGTCGCGTAGGTTTCCTTGCCCAGATCCTGGGTAAACGACAGGTCTCGGGCCTTATCGAGCCGGTCCTGCGGCGGGTTATTCGAGACGAATCGATTGCGCGCGCTACCGAGGCCGCCAGCGGGGAAGTCAGGGTCCATGTCGCGGACGGTGACGAACGACCACATGCCACCCGCCTGCCAGCTGGGATCCTCGCAATCGTCGCAGCCGGCCCGCGGCGCGTTGTCGTACTGCTCCCCGGAGCGCGGGTAGAAGAACTCCCAGGCGATGTCATCGAACGTCGAGTTGTGCTTGAGGGCCAGCCAGCGCTGACCGGACTTGTGCTCCTGCAACTCGAAGTCCTGATTGGTAAACGTGCCGCTGCCCGCGATGTTGATGGTCTGCGCCGACAGCACGCCGGCGTTGTTGGCGCCCGTCCCTGACCCGTAGTTAATGGTCATGGTGTTGGTGGCAATCATCTGCGGCTTGATGGTCGGCAGCGGCGCGCTCAGTACCTCCTTGACCGTGACGGTTCGCTCGTACAGGAAGAACTCCTGACAGGCAGAGCCCGCGACGTTGCAGTACCACTTCTCGTGCTTGATTTCATTCGCATCGGAGTAGATGGGGTTCGCGGTATCCAGGATGATCGTCGGCAGCTCAGACTGGTCAAACCCGTTCTGGAAGCTGCTGGTCGTGTTGATCTCCAGGTTCGCGACCACGACCTCGCCCTTGTTCTTGAAGCTGGACGAGGTGCTGGTGACCTTGGCATCGCTGTTGATCGTGGCGGCGAGCTGGTTCTCGACCAGGCTCGACGCCTTCAGCGACATATCGCCACCCGAATACAGCGCGCCGGCATTGCTGAGGTTGCCGCTGGTGGCCTCGACATTCAGCGCCGACAGCGACGACAGGCCGCCGGTGCTGCTGTTGCTGATCGACGCGCCCTTGACGGTGAAATTGTCGTTGGCGTGCATCGCCCCTTCGTTCAGCACCGCGCCACTGACGGTGAACGTGGTGGCGCCGGTCTGCGTGGCCGCAATGATCTTGCTGGCGCTGCCGCTGTTGGTCAGGCTGCTCGCGTTGAGCGTGCCGCCCTTCGCACCCTGCAGGCGCCCCTTGTTGGTGACCGTACCGGCTTCGATCGCGAAGGTGTCCCCGCTCAGCACGCCGTTGGCTGCGTTATCCAGCGTCGCCTTGCTGGCCACGCTGCCGAGCGACAGCTTGCCGCTGGACTGGATGCGGCCGTCGTTGTTCAGATCGAACCCGGTGGCCGAGGCCACGAGCGTGACATCGCCGCCGCCGATGATGCTCGCGTTGGTGACGTTGTCGAACTTGCTGCCGGTGGTCGCGCTGATCGCGCCGGTGGCGCGAATTGCACCCGCGTTGCTCATCGTCGTCGCCGCCGTCAGCGTGGCACTGGAAGCGCTGTCGATCTTGCCGCTGGTGGCGTTGTCGAGCTTGCCGCCGCTGCTGGCCAGAGTGAGCGCGCCAGCGCTGCCGCCGGCGCTGGCGCCCAGCGTCGCCAGCGTGCCGCTGTTGCTGACGTTGCCGCTCAGCGTCCCGCTGAGCGCGCCGGCCGACTGCACGGTGCCGGCATTGTCGAGCGATGCTGCGGTCACCGTCAGCGCGCTGCCGCTGCCGGTGGTCAGCAGCTTGCCGGTGCCGGTGTTGCTCAGCGCCTGCGACAGGCTCAGCGTCAGGGCGCCGCTTGCGGCGGTCTCGCCGCTATTGGTCAGGCCGGCGGCACTCACGGTCAGGTTACCGCCGGTGCCGGTGGTCCTCATCTGACCGCTGTTCGTCAGCCCTCCGGTCACCGTCACGTCCATCGTGTGGGCCGACTGCACGGTGCCCGCGTTATCGAGTGCGGTGCCCGTGATCGTGACCGCCTTGCCGGCCTCCGTGGCGAGCAGCGTGCCATCGTTGTCGATTGCACCGGTGGCCGTCACCTGCAGCGCCCCCTTGGACTGCACCACGCCCGCGTTGTTGAGCGCCGCAGACTTGAGCGTCAGATCACCGGCCCCATCGGCCAGCAGCTTGCCGCTGATGGTGTTGGTGACCGCACCACCGAAATCGGCGGTCAGTGCGCCCGCCGACTGCGCGGTGCCGCTGTTGCTCAGCGTCTGGCCACGCAGCGTCAGCGCCTTGCCGCTCTGCGTCGTCAGCATCAGACCGCTGTTGGTCACGCCAGCGGCGACGATCGCCTCGAGTTCCGCCGCGGACTGGATATCGCCACTATTGGTCAAAGATGCAGCCTGAATCTTCAACGCGCCATCCTGCGCGCGCGTGATCATCTGGCCGCTATTGCTGACCTGCTGCCCGATAAATGCCGTCAATGAGGCAGCAGATTGGATGCCCCCAGCATTGTTGAGGTTCTCCGCCGTAATACGAATATGCTGATCGGCACCCGTCGTCATCAGCTTGCCGGCCGCCGTGTTCGTCATCGTGTCAGCGACCTGGATGACGACCAGACCGTCAGCTTCAATTTTTCCGCTGTTGTCCAGGTTCTCGGCATTGAGCGAAAGCGTGTTGTCTCCGACGATCAACAGGTTGCCGGCGTTGCTGAGGCCTTCTTCCGCCGTGACGAACAAGTTGCCCCGAGACTCGACGATGCCGCGCTCTGCGTTCTCGACCCGATTGGCGGAGAGCAGTACGTCCTGATTGGAAGCCGTGGTGAGGATGGTTCCAGCGTTGGTGAGAACCCCTGTGGCTGAGGCGTCAACGGTGCCCGCGGACTGTATGGCGCCGCTATTGTCGATACTGGACGCGCGAATTCTCAGCCCCTCGGCAGTCGCCGTATTCAGTATCCTGCCGCCGAGTTGATTGGCAAGACCGCCGCTGGATTCAATGTCGATGGTCTTTCTGGCCTGAAGCACACCGGCGTTCTCGAGCGAGCTGGCGGTGATCTTCAGCTCATCGCCCAGCACAGCACCGGTTTGTGTCTGCTGGACTTTCAGCTCATGCCCTGCGGCCCCCAGCGTCAGCGCCGCGCCGGCCTGCAGCCGACCTTGATTGCGCAGCAGCGCTTGAGCCCGATCCGTGGCGAGCGTCAACGTCTGCTGCCCCAGAATCTGACCCTGATTGGACATCGCGTTGCCGAATGTCACCAGGATGTCTTCGCCGCCCTGCACCGCGCCCGAGGAACCAAGGTCGATGCTTTCAGTGGCCTTCAGCTCAATGTCGCCCGGCGCCTTGATCTGCGCGTTCGCCAGATTCAGATTGCCCTGGGTGGCCCGCAGGCTGAGCGTGCGCGCGGGCGCGGCATTGTTCGAGCCTGCGTACAGCGTGGCGCCATCCTGGCCCACGGTCAGCGACGCCATTTGCCAATCCGCGGTGCTGCCGGCGCCCCAGGAGGCCTGATTGATCGTGGCGACGCCCGACAACGTGACCGCGAGCGCGCGGCCGGCGAAACGGGTGGCCACTGCGGTGGCCGCATCGCTCATGGAGGCCGCCTGCACCGTCAGATCCTGATCGGCGGTCAGCTTGGCGCCCTGCATCGACAGACCGCCGAGCGCGAGGCTCAGCGTCAGATCGCGCTTTGCCGACAGCTCGGTGGCCGCGCCGCTGAGCGACAACGCATTGGCCAAAGTGCCGCCGGTATACCGGATCGATAAATCACGCTGCGCGCTGATCTTGTTGCCGAGCTCGATCTTGCCGGCCGACGTCAGGCTGAAATCATCCGCCGATGCGGCGGCGGTGCCGAGCATTCGCACGCCGACACCGGCCTCCGTCGCGGTCAGGCGGATGCGCTGGGCATACATGCCGCCAAGCGCGGTCGAGTCGATTGCGTACTGCGGCGCGCCGGCACCGGCGGTCATCGCCACGGCATTGCGCTGCACGTAGTCGTAGCGATTGGCGCCGGCGGTCAACCCGACATCCCTGCCGTTGAGCTGGCCGTCCAGCTTGATCGAGCGCGCCACCAGATCGAGGATGTTCTGCTTCGACGCATCCAGGCCGACGCCTTCGATCAGGATGTCGCCGCCGTTCACCGTGAAGCCAAGCAAGCCGCCGTCAGCGCCCAGGCCGGGCACGCCGGTCACCAGCAACGCGCGATCGGTATTGATGAAGCCACAGCCCTTGCAGGTGATGCCCCAGGGATTGGCTACCACCACATCGGCGCGACCACCCACCACCTCGGTGTATCCGTCCAGGCGAGAGCGATTGGCTTCGACCACCTCGTTGAGGATCACCCTGGCCTCGTTCACGAGGTTGGGGTTGGCCTGGACCGCGCCGGCCAGCTGCGAGGGCAACGCTCCAGACCGCGACAGCGGCGAGTTGTTGTTGAGCACCAGGCCGCGCGTATCGATGTTGTACTGCGTGTACTGGTTGTGCGACAGGCCGGCGCCGTTGGCGCGCGAGATGTCGACCACCGGCACGCCATTGGGCGCGTTGTAGACCGTGGTATTGGTGTTGGCTGCCGTGACCCCGTCGGCGGCTGAGGCTGCGGTAGCGCCGATCAGCGCGGCCACACCGGCGACCAGCACGCCGCGGCCGCCGCGCTTGCCGCGCGCCCGAGAGATTTCCGCGACCGGGACAAGGGCGCCGAGGCGGTGGTTCCAGATCAGTCGATAGACACGATTCATGATCAGCTCTCTCTTAAAGGTTCAACGACAAGCGGAAATAGGTCACACCGCCCTCGGACGGCATCGCGTCCGGCTTGGCGACGGCGTGGGAGTAAAAGACGTCAGCGCGCACATGACGCGACTGGTAAGCCAGGCCTGCGGCAGCACCGGCCAGATCGCCCTCGGGCACACCACTGACGCGGTTGCTGACTTGGCCGTAGTCGAGCGCGACGTACGGACGCAGCAGGCCCGGGATCAGGCCGCCGAAGTCCAGCGGCAGGCTGACACTCAGGTCATTGCGTGAGTAGAAGCCGTTGTCACCCGACAAGGTGTTACGCATGAAGCCGCGCACCGTGTAGAGGCTGCCGATCAGGAGCTGCTCGGAGCCGTACAACGAGTGCGGCGTCAGCTGGCCGTTGAACTGCGACGACCATTGCCAACGCTGGCCCACCAGCGTGAACGGGTATAGATAGCTGGCATTGAGCCGGAACGCGTCGAACTGCGCGCGCGGCGCGCGCGACGGCAGGAAGCCGGGATCGTCGAGCGCGCCGAGGATCGGCAAGCCACGCGAATAAGCCAGGTCCAGGCTGAGCGCACCACCGCCCAAAGCCGTTGAGTAAGTGCCCCCGATGTCGGCCACGCTGAGCGTGCGGCTGCTGACGCCGATCAACGTGCCCTCGAGGTAGTTCTTGGACGACTTGCGCGCCAGATTTCCGTAGATGCCGGCACGTGCGCGCTGGTTGCGATAGGCGAGGTAGTCGGCGCGCAATGCCCCGGCGTTGGATTCGCCGCTGGTTTTGAGCGAGCCCCCACTGGAGGCCGCGATCGCGCTGTCATAGGTCGACTGACTGACGTTCAATGAGAAGGTCGAGTAGCCGTAGGGCAGCATGTAGGTCAGGCTGTTCGACTGAGAGGCCTTGCGGTCAGCGTCGTAGGGCACCGCGCGACGATGCGTCAGGCTGATGAAGTCATTGAGGCCGAGCGGCCGGTCGACCGCGAGATTGACGCCCAGCTGATCACGCCCCGTCGACTCCGACCCCTGATTGTCGTAGCTCAGCGTCGGCGTCCAGCGACGGCGCGGCTCGTTGGTGATGACGACGATGCTGTTGCCGGCCTCGCTACCGGGGCGCAGGTCGAAGCGCGCGTTGTTGGACGCGAGACGATTGAGCTGATCCAGCGCCTGCTCGAAGTCGCGCAGATTGAGCGGCTCGCCGACGACGTTCGGCAGAACATTGCCGAAGCGAATCGACCTGCGCCCACCATCTTCGAGCACCAACTGCTCGACCTTGCCCTCGATCACCTGCAGGCGCAGCGCGCCGGTGGTCAGGTCCTGCGCCGGCAGATAGGCGCGCGCCGTGATGTAGCCGCGCGTCATGTACTGCATCGTGATCTCGCCGAGCAGGCGCTCGATGTCGGCGACGCCGAGGCAGCGCTGCTCGTAGCGGCGCAGCACGGGATCGACTTCGTCCGCCGGCAGCAGGGAGACGCCCTCCACGCTCACGCGCTCGACCGGCAGGCAAACCGAGTCCGCCGGCGATGCGGTCACCGGCGGCGGCGCGATCTCGATCTGGGTCGGCGGACGCTCGGATTGCCGATCGTTCTGAAACTGCTGTTGCTGGCGCAGCAACTCCTCGCGCTGCAGCTGCTCGGCGCGACGCGCTGCTTCACCCAGATCGCCGGGCGGTACGCTCTGAGCCACCGCCAGCACCGGGCACAGCACCGGCCACAGCAACGCGACGATGCTGATCCGCCGCCCAGCGCGCCGGTGCAAAACCCGGTCGACGCAGCGTCGCGAGGCGAGGAGGCGGAAGGTCTTCTGAATGTTCACAGGCGCGGCTCTGGCGGAGACCCGTCGGGTCAAGTCGCGCGCTATATATCAACTTCAAAACGAGAAACATTGCAGAAACGTGCAATGTTCGGGTCATCGACCTTACGGTGTGGCCGCCGACAGACGGGTCTCGACGCCCCCTAACTACCGGGCAGGCCCTCGGCAGCCGCCGGCCTCGCGCCTTTCAACCGCGCCAAAAAAGAAGGCCGGCGCTGAGGCCGGCCTTCGGTGCATCACGGTGAGCCATCAGCCCTCGGCGGCGGACGCCTGAGACCAGCCGCAGCTCTGGCCCTGATTCTGCTCCTTGAGATAGCTCAGCAGCGGCTCGAAGTATTCGATCAGCGCCGAGCCATCCATCTGGCGCGTACCGGTCAGCTTTTCCAGCGTTTCCGGCCAGGGCCTGGCGGCGCCTTCCGCCAGCATCGCCATCAGGCGCTTGCCCGCTTCGGCGTTGCCGTAGATGTCGCACTGGTGCAGCGGCCCGGTGAAGCCGGCGGCGTCGCACAGTGCCTTCTGGAACTGGAACTGCAGGATGAAGGACAGGAAGTAACGCGTGTACGGCGTGTTGCCCGGGATGTGGTACTTGGCACCCGGATCGAAGTCGGATTCGCTGCGCGCCAGCGGCGGACTCACGCCCTGGTACTGCGCACGCAGATCCCACCAGCCGGCGTTGTAGGCGTCCGGGGCGATCTCGCCGCTGAACACCTTCCACCGCCATTGATCGACCAGCTTGCCCCAGGGCAGGAAGGTGATCTTGTCGAGCGCGAGCTTCATCTGCGAATTGATCAGCGCCTTCGGATCTTCCTTCTGCGCCGGCACCAGGCCGATCTTGTGCAGGTGCTCCGGCGTCAGCGACAGCGTGATCGTGTCGCCGATGGCTTCGTGGAAGCCGTCGTGCGCGCCGCCCTGGAACAGCGGCGGCTGGCCGTTGTACATCAGGTAGTAGTAGATGTGGCCGAGCTCGTGGTGGATCGTGCTGAGCTGATCCTCATCCGGCTCGATGCACTGCTTGATGCGCACATCGCCCTGCATGTTCATGTCCCAGGCGCTGGCGTGGCAGACCACGTCGCGATCACGCGGCTGCACCAGCAGCGACTTGGTCCAGAACGAATCCGGCAGCTTCGGCATGCCGAGCGAGACGTAGAAGTCCTCGGCGACCTTGGTCATCGCCACGGCCTGCGCGGCATCGGCCTGATGCTCCAGCTCGGCCAGGTCCTTGGCGGTCGGCTTGCCCTTGAAACCGGCAACGAGCTTCTTGTATTCGGCATCACGCTGCATCTTCAGCGCGGCGGTCACATCCAGCGAACCGACGCCCTTGTAGGGCTCGACCACCGGGTAGATGTTGCTCCACTGCTGCGCCCACATGTTGCCGAGCAGGTGCGACGGAATCAGGCCGTCCTTCGGCACCACCGCGTCGCCATACTTGGCGTTGAGCTTGGCGCGGACGTTGCAATGCAGCGCCTCGTACAGCGGCGACACCTGCTTCCACAGGCGCTCTACATCGGCCTCGAATTCGGCCGGGCTCATGTCGTAGCCAGCGCGCCACATCTCGCCGAGATTGGCGAAGCCCAGCTCCTTGGCGCCCTCGTTGGTCAGCTCGACGAAGCGCTGGTAGTCGCCGCGAATCGCCGGCGAGGTCGCATGCCAGCCAGCCCAGGCCGCCTCGCGCGCCGCCGGCGTTTCGTTCGGATCGTTGACGATCTTCTCGATCTCCTGCAGCGACAGGCACTTGCCAGCGGGATCGTTGGGCGGGCACCACTTGCCCGAGCCGTAATTGGCTTCCATCTTCGACAGGATCTTGGCCAGCTCGCCGCGCTTGGCGGCGTCGCTCGGGGCCGGATTGGCCGTCGAGAGCTTCAGGGCCAGCAGGCCACGCGCGGTCTCGGCATCGGCCTCCACGCCATTGAACGGCTTGGCGGCCTGCAGCTTGCCGGAGAGATAGGCCAGCCAATCCTCGTTGGCACGCGAGGCCAGCAGCTGGGTGTCGTCGGTGATGTAGGTGGCTTGCGCCCACATCGCCGCGTTCAGGTACGGCAGCATGCTGCGGTAATCGTCGTTGATGCTGGCGACGAAGGCCTTGGCCTGCCCCGCATCGGCGGCCGGGGCGGCGGCGGGCGCCGTCGCCGCCTCGTCCTTGGCGCCGCAGGCGGCGAGCAGGATGGCCGCAAGGCCGATGATCGTTCTACGCATGACTCGACTCCTTATGAATTGGAACCGCCGGCGAGACGCTTGATCGGGCCGACGAACAGCGCCAGCAGCACGCCCAGACCCGCCGTGGTCAGAAACACCGTCATGAAGCGCTGCGGCATCTCGGCGACGCTATCGTCGCCGAAATAACCGGCGATGAGGCCGCCGATCAGATTGCCCAGTGCCGCGCCCATGAACCAGGTGCCCATCATCTGCCCCACAAACCGCTTCGGTGCCAGTTTGGTCACCGCCGACAGCCCCACCGGCGACAGGCAGAGTTCGCCGGTGGTGTGCAGCAGATAGGTCAGGATCAGCCAGGTCGGCAGCACCTTTTCGCCCTGCACGACGAACAGCGCGGCAAAGTACAGCACCAGAAACCCGAGACCCATCTGGATCAGGCCGAGGCTGAACTTGAGCGGGATCGACGGGTCGAGGCCGCGCCGGCCGAGGTTGATCCACAGCGCGGCGAAGAACGGCGCGAGCAGGATGATGAACAGCGAGTTGACCGACTGCAGCCACGAGGTCGGCAGCTCCCAGCCGAAGATCAGCCGGTCGGTGTAGCGATCCGCGAACAGATTGAAGCTGGAACCGGCCTGCTCGAAGCCTGACCAGAACACCGCGGCCGCGATGAAGAACACGGCGATGACGCCGACCCGCTTGCGCTCGGCCGCATCCAGCCCGCCGAACAGGATCACGTAGGCGAAGAACGCGGCCGCGCCGCCGACGATCACGTACACGCCGGCCGAAGCCAGCGCGATCGCGTCGATCGCCAGCGCGCCACTGAGTCCCGCCACCGTCACCGCCACCAGCGCACCGACACCGATTGCCACCGCGCTCCAGCCGCGACGACGCAGGCGGGCATCTCGCGCCGGATCGCCGCTTTGCGAAGGCTCACGTCCGGCATCGACCAGATAACCGCGCGTCAGCTTGTACTGGACCAGGCCCAGCACCATCAGCACGCCGGCGGCGCCGAAGCCCCAGTGCCAGCCGACGCGCTCGCCGAGCCAGCCGCAGATCAACGGACCGGCGAAGCCGCCGATGTTGATGCCCATGTAGTAGATCGAAAAGCCGGCATCGCGACGCGAGCCGGTGTCGTCGCGATAGAGCTGGCCGACCAGCACGCTGATGTTCGGCTTCAGCAGGCCGGTGCCGAGCACGATCAGCAGCAGGCCGACGTAGAAGCTCGCGTGCGTGGCCAGCGCCATCGTGAAATGGCCGGCGGCGATCAGGATGCCGCCGTACCAGACCGCGTCCTGCTGCCCGGTCAGACGATCGGCGATCCAGCCGCCGGGCACCGCAAGCAGGTAGACGCCCGCCGTATAGAGACCGTAGATCGCGGTTGCGGTCGGATCGTCGAGGCCGAGACCGCCGCTGTCGACCGATGCGACCATCGCCAGCACCAGGATGGCGCGCATGCCGTAGTAGCTGAAGCGCTCCCACATCTCGGTGAAGAACAGCGTGGACAGCCCGCGCGGATGGCCGGCCCAAGTCTTTTCCGTCATCTTTGTTACGTCCCCCGATCAAGTCGCGCCGCACTATGACGGCTGCGGCGGAACCCCCGCATCCGGGTATCCACTCAGCCGCCGAACACCGCGGCGAACAGTGCGCGCCCCAGCGTCCACACGCCATAGCCTGCCAGCGCCAGCACGGCGATCAGGCCGGCGAGCAACACATAACCGAGCCAGGTGCGGCGTCGCGGCGCATGGCGGCCCTCGACACGATCCAGATGCTCGCCGAGCAGGCGTGCGTTGCGCAGATTGGCGCGGAAGGCGACGTCGAACAGATCGCCCAGCACCGGCACCACACCCGCCAGGGCATCGAGCCCGACGTTGCCCGCCATGCGCCACAGCAGCGCCGACGGCGCGCCCGCGCGGGCGCCCTCGATCAGGAACCAGGCGCCCAGGATCAGGCCGATCGCATCGCCGATGCCGGGCAGCAGGCCGATCAGCGCGTCGAGGCCGACGCGGATGCGGGTACCGGGAATCGCGACCGCGCTGTCGAGCAGGCGCGCGAGGCGTTCGGTGCGTTGGCGCACGGCCGCGGCGCGTTCGGAGTTGGGAGCAGGCGACATGGATGTTGGAAAAGGGTCCTGAGCTACACTTGCCGCCCGGTCACGATAACAGCTCGGACCGATAACAGTGCCCGCGCCCCACCGTCCCGAGACGGCGGCAGCGGGCCATTCCAGGGGCAGGACGAGGGTTACGCATGCGCGCATTGCTGAGCAGTGCGATGTTTGGGCTGGTGTACTGGCTGTTCCGGCCGTTCAACGGCCTGATCCGCTATCGGACCGCGCCTCAGCCGCTGCGCGACGGGCTGAAGATCGACCCGACCAAGCCGGTGGTCTACATCCTGGCGACGCGCTCCTGGGTCGACCTGTTCGTGCTCGACCGCATCTGCAAGGACCTGGTGCTGCCGCGCCCAAGTCGCACCGGCTCCAACTTCCCCACGGTCGAGCGCGCCGGCGTCGTCTACATGGACGCGCTGCTGGAAATGCGCGTGCGCGCCACCGATCTCACCCGCGTCATCGAGACCGGCATCGCCACCAAGGCCTTCGACGCGCAGCTGATCCCGGTGTCGATCTTCTGGGGTCGTGATCCGGGCAAGGAAACCAGCCTGTGGAAGCTGCTGTTCGCCGACAACGAACAGGCCGGCCGCGTGCAGAAGCTGTTCATCATGCTGTTCAACGGCCGCAACGTGTTCGCCAATTTCGGCCTGCCGTTTGCGTTCCGCGAGTACGTCGACAAGATGCCGGACGCGACCGTCGCGATCCGCAAGCTGACGCGCGTGCTGCACTTCCACTTCCTGCGCGCGCGCACCGCCGCCCTGGGCCCCACGCTGGTGTCGCGCAACGTCGTCATCGATCGATTGATGACGTCGCCCGACGTGCTCACGGCGATCGAGCACGCCGCCGGCCGCGACGGCATGACGCGCGAGAAAGCGCGTGCGCACGCACGCAAGTGCGCGGACGAGATCGCGGCCAACTATTCCACTGCCAGCATCAATTTCCTCGAGCGCTTCCTGAGCCTGGTCGTGTTCCGGCGCGTGTTCGCCGGCATCGACGTACGCGGCCTGGATCGCATCCGCGAGTGGGCGCAGGGCCACGAGCTGATCTATATGCCCTCGCACCGCAGCCATGCGGACTACCTGCTGATCTCGTACTCGCTGTACCACTCGGGCCTGGTGCCGCCGCACATCGCCGCCGGCGTCAATCTCAACTTCTGGCCGGTGGGCGCGCTGCTGCGCCGCTGCGGCGCGTTCTATCTGCGCCGCAGCTTTTCGGGCGACGCGATCTACACCGCCGTATTCCGCGCCTACGTCGACTCGCTGATCCAGCGCGGCTACGCCATCGAGTTCTTCCCGGAGGGCGGGCGCAGCCGCACCGGACGCTTGCTGGCGCCGAAGACCGGCCTGCTGTCGATGGTGGCCGAGGCCGGCCTCAAGCAGCGCACGCGCAAGGTCGCGATCGTGCCGGTGTTCATCGGCTACGACCGCCCGTGGGAAGTCGGCAGCTACGCCAAGGAACTGCGCGGCGCCAAGAAACAGAAGGAATCCGCCGAAGGCCTGCTCAAGGCCGGCAAGATTCTCGGCAAGTCCTACGGCAAGGCCTACGTCAATTTCGGCGAACCCTTCGTGCTGCAGGAATACGCCGATCGCCACCTGCCCGGCTGGCGCGAGCAGTTCAACGCGACGATGGAAGACCCGCCGGAGGCCTTCAAACCGTTCGTCTCGCGCCTCGCGCTGGAAGCGACCCACCGCGTCAACGCCGCCGCCGTCGCCAACCCGACCGGCCTGGCCGCGATCGCGCTGCTGTCGTCGCCGCAACGCGTGGTCTCGCACGATGAACTGGTCGAGCAGATCGGCCATCTGGTCTGGCTGCTCAAGGGCCAGCCCTACAGCGAACATCAGTACATTCCGGAATCGGCACCGCGCGCCATCGTCGACTGGAGCGCGCCGATCGCACGCATTGCACGCGTGCCGCATCCGTGGGGTGAACTGCACGGCATCGCCGACCGCGACGCGGTGGCGCTGACCTACAACCGCAACAACATCCAGCATCTGTTCGCGTTGCCGTCGCTAATTGCCAACTTCTTCCGCACGCGCCTGTGGTTGCCGGAAGACGCGATCGTGATGGGCGTGCGGGCGCTGTATCCGTTCCTGCGCACCGAGTTCTTCCTGCGCTGGCAGCCGGAGGAAATCGAGGGCGTGACCAAGACCTGGATCGAGGTCATGGTGCAGCTTGGCCTGCTGGCACGCGAGGGCGATCGTCTGCGTCGCCCCAACGCCGATCAGGCCGCGTATTCGACGCTGGCGATGCTCGGCCGCGTGCTCGGCGAAACGCTGGAACGCTATTGCATGACGGCCCTGCTGCTGGCCGAGGAACGTCGCACCCAGCAGCACCTCAAGCGCGAGCGTTTCGAGGAGGATTGCCGCCTGCTAGCCGAGCGCATGGCGATCCTCACCGGCCGCGACGCACCGGAGTTCTTCGACAAGGCGCTGTTCAAAGGCTACCTGAACACGCTGATCGAGATCGGGCTGGTGACCGAAACCGACGAGCGCACGCTGGCCGTAGACGCGCGCATCGACAAGATCGCCGAGCGCTCCCAGGAGCTGCTGTCCGACGAAACCCGCCAGATGCTGTTGCAGCTGCTGTCGCGCCGCAAGGCGCCGGAAGCTACGTCGGACGCCGCCGCCGCGCCGCCGACCGCAAGCTGAATGGCGTCAAAAAGCATCCAAAGCGCCCCAAAGAAGCGCATATAATCGTTCGCGTTGGGGGCGTCGCCCCCCTTTTCGTATCCGGTGAAACCATGAACAAGTCTTACTCCGTGCTGGCCGCCGCGGTGATCGGTGCCAGCCTGCTCGTCGCCTGCAACAAGCCGGGCGCTTCCGGCGATGCGCCGGCCACGCTCGAAACCGACGCACAGAAGTTCGGCTACGCCATCGGCGTCGACCTCGGCCGCTCGCTGCAGCCGGTCAAGCAGGACGTCGATATCGCCGCGCTGAAGGCCGGCCTCGACGACGTCTTCAACGGCACCGAGCCCAAGCTCGACGACGCGGCCCGCGAAGAGGTCAAGAACACCGTCGCCAAGAAGATGCAGGAACGCCAGATGCAGGAACGCTTGGCGCAGGCCGAGAAAGCCACCGCCGAAGGCGAGAAGTTCCTCGCCGAGCACGGCAAGAAGGACGGCGTGAAGACCACCGCCTCGGGCCTGCAGTACGAAGTGATCACCGAAGGCAAGGGCACCAAGCCGACCGCCGCCGACCGCGTCACCGTCCACTACAAGGGCACGCTGATCAACGGCGAAACCTTCGACTCCAGCTACGACCGCGGCCAGCCGGTGACCTTCCCGCTCGCCAACGTGATCCCGGGCTGGACCGAAGGCGTGCAGCTGATGACGCCGGGCTCCAAGTACAAGTTCGTGATCCCGGCGGCCCTGGCCTACGGCGAGCGCGGCGCCGGCGTGAAGATCGGCCCGAACGAAACCCTGATCTTCGAAGTCGAGCTGATCTCGGTCGAGAAGGGCGACGCCAAGTAAGCCTCGCGCTTTCTTCCGCAGTTCCCGACGGCCCGCCTCGCGCGGGCCGTTTTCGTTGGCACCCTGTGTATGCGCGTCATGATCCGCCCGCACCCGCCCGCCGCACGAACCGCGCGTGATCAACGCGCGAAAGATGACGCTGGCGTCACCCTCTGTTACGGTGCTGCCACCGCAGTGCCCGAATCGACCGATAACAACGCCAGGCCTCGGAAGGAGCGACGATGAGCCCAGCCACCGCCCAGGGCGCCGATCTGGATCGGCGCCGTTTCCTGAAACTGTCCGTCACCGGCGCCGCGACGCTGGCCGTGCTCGGCGGCAGCGCCCAGCTCGCCGGCTGCGCCGGCCGGACCGAAGCACCGGCGACCGGCCACGTCTTCCTGACGGCGGCGGACGTGGCGCTGTTCCGCGCGCTACTGCCGGTCGTCAACGGCAGCGCACTGCCGGCCGACGATGGCATCCGCACCGAAGCGATCCGGCGCATCGATCTCACCTGTGCCGCGCTGGACGCGCCCGCGCGCGCCGAAGCCCGCAAGCTGCTGGACCTGCTGCACTGGCGCGTGTTCCGGCGCCTGGCCTGCGGCTTCTCGGCGGACTGGTCGCAGGCCTCCGCCGAAGAACTGAACCACTTCCTGCAACGCTGGCGCGACAGCAAGCTTGGACTGTTCAACGCCGGCCATCGCGCGCTGACCAAGCTCACCGCCGTCGGTTGGTGGAGCCAGCCGGCGAGCTGGAGCGCCGCCGACTATCCGGGCCCGCAGGCCTGGGCCGTCACCGCCTTGAACGCCTGAGGCGCACGACCATGCCTGTGATCAACGATCTGTACACCGACGGCATCGCCGCCGGCTGGAAAGTGCTCGACGCCGCCACGCTGCAGGACGGCGACACGCTGGAAGCCGACATCGCCATCGTCGGCAGCGGCGCCGGCGGCGCCACCGCCGCGGAAATCCTGGCCAACACCGGCTACCGCGTGCTGATGTTGGAAGAAGGCGCGCTCTACACCGCCGCGCATTTCCGCGACATGGACGAATTCCGCGGCTACGGCACGCTCTACCAGGAAGGCGGGGGCCGCACGACCTCGGATGGTGCCATCTCGATCTTCCAGGGTCGCGCGGTCGGCGGCACGACCACCGTGAACTGGACCACCAGCCTGCGCACGCCCGACAAGACGCTCGCGCATTGGGCGCGCGAGTACAACGTCAAGGACATCGACGCCAAAACGATGGCGCCGTGGTTTGAGCGCGCCGAGGAGCGGCTGGGCATCGCGCCGTGGGCGATGGCGCCGAACCGCAACAACGCCTTGCTGCGCGACGGCTGCGAAAAGCTTGGCTGGGCGTGGAAAACGATTCCGCGCAACGTGCGCGGCTGCTGGAACCTCGGCTACTGCGGCCTCGGCTGTCCGACCAACGCCAAGCAGTCGATGCTGGTGACAACGATTCCGGAAGCGCTGAAGCGCGGCATGACGCTGGTGCATCACGCACGCGTTGAAACCGTCGCCTTCGGCCAGCACGGCGTGGCCGGCCTGCAGGTGCACGCGCTCGGCGCCGACGCCCGCACGCCGACCGGCACGCGCGTGAACGTGAAAGCAAGGCACTACATTCTGGCCGGCGGCGCGATCAACACGCCGGCACTGCTGCTGCGCTCCGAGGCACCGGACCCGAAGAACCTGATCGGTCGACGCACCTGCATCCATCCGGTCGACGCCACGCTCGCGCTGTTCGACGAACGCGTGGACGGTTTCCATGGCGCGCCGCAATCGATCTACTCGGACCATTTCCTGTGGCCCGAGCACGGCGTCGGCTACAAGCTGGAAGTGCCACCCCTGCAGCCGATCCTCACCACCGGCCTGTTCGGCAGCTATGGCGAGGCGCTGGTGCGCGACATGGCGCAACTGCCGCGTGCGCAGGTCAACATCGCGCTGATGCGCGACGGCTTCAGCGACGACACCGCCGGCGGCCGCGTGCGCATCGACGACGCCGGCAATCCGTTGCTCGATTACGAACTCGGCGATGCGCTGTGGCACGGGCTGCGTCGCGGCCTGCTGAGCATGGCCGAAGCGCAATTCGCCGCCGGCGCCCGCAGCGTCCGCCCCGGTCATCTCGACGCGCGCGACTACACGAGCTGGAACGAAGCGCGCGACGCGATCACCGGATTGTCGATGCAGAAGCAGCGCGTGACGCTGTACACCGCGCATCTGATGGGCGGCTGCCCGATGGGCGAGGACGCGTCGCGCTGCGTGGTCGACAGCCATGGCCGGCATCGCGAGACGGACAACTTGTCGATCTTCGACGGCTCGATCTTCCCGACGTCGATCGGCGCCAATCCGCAGCTGTCGATCTATGCACTGATCGCGCGCAATGCCACGCGCCTGGCCGAGACGCTGAAAGCCTAGACAGCGTCCGTAGAAGCTAGCGCCGAACCTCGAAGCCGACGGCCGGCACCTCGGTGCTGGCCGTCCAGTCGACGGCGTCGACACGCGCCGCGACCGGCCCGCGTTGCAGCCACGCGCGCAGGGCTTCGAGGGCCACCGCGTCGCCACAAGCCAGGCCCTCGACGCGACCATCGTCGCGATTGCGGACCCAGCCGGACAGCCCCAGGCGCTCGGCCTGCTCGCGCGTCGACTGGCGGAAGTACACCCCCTGAACGCGGCCGGAAACGGTGAAGCGATATGATGCGACGGGCATACGCGTGAACAGGGCGGCAACGGGTGGCAGCGAGTTTTTCGACATGGGCATCTTAAAGCGGCTGAAGCAGCGCATCGATCGCCTCGGTGAGGCCACCGATAACGCGCTTGCCTTCATCGACGAACACAAGGCCTTCGAGGCCGCGATCCCGGTCGGCAAGGGCGGCGAACCGCTGTGGCGCATCCGCGTGCAGATGCTCACCGAGCCGCAGGCCGACGGCGAGCGTGTGCGACTGCGCGCCCACATCCAGACCAATTTCGCCTCGGCCTTGCGCCCGGCGCTGCGCGCCGAGTCCGGTGCCGCGTCCGATCCGATGCCGGCACTCACTGACGCCACCGCCGGCCGCGGCAAGCGCCTAGCCGCGCGTGCGGGCCAGCTCGCGCAGCGCACGGCGCAGCGCGCGCTCGCGGTGCCGGTGGTCGGCCTGCTGATGGAGCCCCTGCTCAGGCTCGATCTCAATACCTGGGTCGAAGTGCAGACCTCGACCGCCTCACTCGACGCCGGCAGCCACGACCTGCTGCCGCAGGCCGACAAGCTCGCCGCGCTCGGCATCCAGCCGCGCCGCGCGGGCGAACAACCGGTGGCCGAAAGCTGGGCCGGCGAAGCCCCGGATGGCTTTGCGCAAGTCTCGGTGCTGCAGTTCGACAAGCGTCATCTGCCGATCCGACTGCAGCAGGCGCTCGGCAACGCGCCGTTCTCGCTGGCCGCGGCCATCGTCAACACCGCCCAGCAGAAATAAGCGTTGCGCCGCGAACGCGACCGCGAGGTGTGGCTGCTGGCGCTGCCGATCCTCGGCGGCATGGCCTCGCAGAACCTGTTGAATCTGGTCGATGCCTGGATGGTCGGCGGCCTCGGCCCCGCTGCGCTGGCGGCGACCGGCCTCGCCAACTTTCTCAACTTCATGGCGGTGGCGTTCATCACCGGCTTCTCGCCGGCGGTGCAGGCGATCGCCGCGCGCCGCATCGGCGAAGGCCGCGGCGAGGAGGCCGGCGCACCGCTCAACGGCGGCATCCTGCTGTCGCTCGGCCTCGGCATTCCGCTGACCGTGATGCTGATCCTGCTGGCACCGGCGATCTTCAGCGCGCTCAACAACGATCCGGACGTGGTGCGCGAAGGCGTGCCCTACCTGCAGTGGCGGCTGGTCGCGATCGCGGCGGTCGGCATCAACTTCTCGTTCCGCGGCTACTGGAGCGCGCGCAAGCTCGCCGGCTACTACCTGCAGACGCTGTTGCTGATGCACGCGCTCAACATCGTCTTCAGCTACACGCTGATCCACGGTCTGTTCGGCCTGCCGCGCATGGGCACGGCCGGCGCGGGGCTCGGCACCACGCTGGCGATGATCGTCGGCACCGCCGCCTACGTGATGCTCGGCCTGCGGCATGCGCGCGACCAGGGCGTGTTCACGCAGCGCCCGAGCCCGGAACAGTTCCGCGGCCTGCTGCGCCTCGGCCTGCCCTCGTCGATGCAGAACCTGCTGTTCTCGGCCGGCTTCGCGGCGCTGTTCTGGATCGTCGGCAAGGTCGGCACCGCCGAGCTGGCGGTGGCCAACGTGCTGGTGACGATCACGCTGACCGCGGTACTGCCCGGCATCGCCTTCGGCATGGCGGCGGCGACACTGAGTGCGCAGGCGATGGGCCGCAACCAGCCCGAGGATGCGCATCGCTGGATGTGGGACGTGTTCCGCGTCTCGCTGTGGGTGTTCGTGCCGCTGGCGCTGACGATGCTGCTGTTCGCCGACCCGATCCTGCGACTGTTCGTACGCGAACCGGCGCTGGTCGAGCTCGGCCGGCTGCCGCTGCAGCTGATCGGCGCCACGATCCTGCTCGACGGCCTCGGCCTGATCCTGATGCAGGCCCTGCTGGGCGTCGGCGCCGCCAAGCTGGTGATGATCGTCGCCACCGGCCTGCAGTGGGGGCTGTTCCTGCCCGCGGCCTGGCTGCTGGGGCCGGTCTACGGCTTCGGCCTGCTGTGGATCTGGGTGGCGATGGGCAGCTATCGCCTGTTGCAGACCGCGATCTTCGTGCGCGCCTGGCAGCGTCGCGGCTGGATCGGGCTCCGCGTCTAGACCGACCGCCAGCGCCAGATGCTGTCAACCGCATCGGCGGCCCGGCACTGAGAGGATATAGGGGCTCCCCGCCCCGCCATCCGGAGTCGCCGATGAACCGCCTGCCGCCGCCCGCCGCCTTGGGCGCCCCGAACGCCCGTGACGCGCACGGACGTTAAGCTGGCGGCATGGGCGCAGCCAACGATGCGCAGGTCCGCGATCTCGATGCCTTCCTGGCCTCGGTCGAACGTCGTGCGCTGCGCGCCGCGGCATTCGCCGTCGGCAGTCGCGACGACGCGCTCGATGTCGTGCAGGACGCGATGCTCGAACTCGCCAAACGCTACGCCGCCAGGCCGCCGGCCGAATGGCCCCCCTTGTTCCAGCGCATTCTCGACAACGGCATCCTGCAATTTCATCGCCGACGCCGACGTCAGACCCGCTGGTTCGGCTGGCGCGAATCCGACGACACGATCCTCGACGCACTGCCGGACGCCGCGCCCGGCCCCGAGCGCCAAGCCCAGCAGGCCGATGCCATGACGCGACTGGAACAGGCCATGCGTCGCCTGCCGCTGCGTCAGCAACAGGTCGTGCGCCTGCGCGTCTGGGAGGGCCTGGATGTCGCCGACACCGCCAGGACCATGGGCTGCGGCGAAGGCAGCGTCAAAACTCACCTGTCACGCGCGCTCGCGAGCCTGCGCGACCACCTCGAGGGCTATGTCTGATGCACGCCGAACACGACCCCGAACTGAGTGTCGAACAGCGCCGCCAGGCGGCGACGCTGCGCCAGCAACTCGATGACAGCACGACGCAGCTCGACGCGGTCAGCGTCGCTCGTCTGGCCGCAGCCCGGCGCCGCGCGCTGGACGCCGCGCGACCGCGACGCGCGGCCGCGCCATGGTGGGCCGGCGTCGCCGTCGCCGCCTCATTGCTGGCCGCCCTGCTGCTGCGACCCGACGCCCCATCGACAACACCCGGCATCGACGCCGAAGGCCTGGAATGGCTGGCGATGGTCGATGGCAATCCCGAGGCCTACGAGGATCTGGAGCTGTACGAAGCGCTGGCGCATGACCACACGGCCGATACGCAGACGCGGGAGCACAACTCGTGACGTGCGCCGACTGGCTGCGCAGCCGACTGCCGCGAGGCTTTCGCCTAGCGGGCGCCGCGCTGGCGCTGATCCTGAGCATGGCGGCGCCGGCCTGGGCACAACCGCCGCACCCGGCGCGTGAAATTCCACGGGTCGAGTGGCAGCAGCTCACGCCGGAGCAGCAGCGCGTGCTGGCCGATACTCAGGCGCGCTGGTCGCAACTCGAGGGCGACCAACAGCGGCGCCTGCTGCGCGCCGCCGACCGCTGGGCCGACATGAGCGAACCGGAGCGCGAGAAGATGCGTACGCGTTTCCAGGAGTGGCAGACGCTATCCCCGGAAGAACGCAAGGCCCTGCGCGAACGCGCGCACCGCTTCCACAAGCTGCCGCCGGAGGATCGCGAACGTCTGCGTGCCTTCCGCAAGGACGTCGCCGCCCTGCCCGAGGCGACCCGCAGCGCCTTCCGCGACTGCATGCGCAAACGCCGCCGCGATCAGGTACTGGACTGCGGCGAGCTGCTACCCGAACCGTTGCGCGCACGCTACGCGCAGTTGCCGGCGCCGCCGCCGGGGCCGCCGCGCGAACCGGCACCCGATGCTCGAATCCCGCCCCCGCCCCCGCCCCCGCCGACGCCGCCGCCAGTGCCGTAGCGTCGCCCCACGCCGCCCCCTATGATGGCTGCACAACTGCCGTCCGGCTGACAGCCGCAGCACCGGACCGGCGAGCGACGACACCGCGTTGCGCGGTGTGCCGTCGACTCACGATCGCAGCGGGGAGCGGGCCATGTCGGAACTGGGCAGGCATATCCTGCAGCACCGGCGCGTCGAGGACGCGTCCGGTCAGGTCTACGAACTGAACGCCGAAACCGGCCTCAGTCAATGTCAGTTCATCGCCGATCTGCTACGCGCCGCCCAGGCGCGACGGTATCTGGAGATCGGCCTGGCCTACGGCCTCTCCGCACTGTTCGCAGCCGAAGTCCTGGCACAGCAGCCGGAGGCGCGCCTGATCGCCATCGACCCGTTCCAGAGGCAGTGGTATCGCGGCGTGGCGCTGACCAATCTCGAACGCGAGGGGCGCAGCCACTTCGTGGAGTTCCACGAGGACTATTCGTTCAACGTCTTGCCGCAGCTGCTGCAGCGTGGCGAGACGCTGGACGCCGCCTACATCGACTCCACCAAGGTGTTCGACTACCTGCTGGTCGACGCGTTCTACCTGAGTCGCCTGCTGCGTGTCGGCGGCCTGCTGATCCTCGACGATTGCAGCCTGCCGTCCATCCAGCGGCTGGCGCGCTACCTCGCGCGATGGCCGCATCTGCGCGTGCATTCCACGCACGGCGAATACCGGACCGGCATCGCGAGACGCCTGGCCGCGCACGCCGCCGCGCTGATACCGAAAGCCGCGCGCTTGTTTGCCGACGATGTCGTCACACCGTCGGACCGACTCGGTACCCAGGCCAACTGCGTGGTCTTCGAGAAGGTCGCCGAAGACGCGAGGCCGTATAACTGGAGCGCGCCGCTCTAACAGCGGGCAGGCATCAGAGCTTCACCGCGAACAGCGCCTTGGTGCGCCGCCAGGTATCCGCCGCCACCATCAGCGTCACCGCGCCGCCGAAGATGACCGACGGCACCGTGCCCATGACACGCGCGGCCAGACCGGATTCGAAGGCGCCGATCTCGTTGGAGGTGGAGATGAAGATGCTGTTGACCGACTGCACCCGCCCGCGCAGATGATCCGGCGGCATCACCTGCAGAATCGTATTGCGCACGACGACGCTGATGCTGTCGAAGGCGCCGGTCAGGAATAGCGCCGCCGCCGACAACCAGAGATGGGTCGAGACCGCGAACACCAGCGTCGCAACGCCGAAGCCGATCACCGCCAGCAGCATGTTGCGCCAGGCGTGATGGAGCGGCGGCCACCAGGCGCAGGCCAGGATCGTCAGCATTGCACCGATCGCCGGTGCCGCACGCAGGATGCCGAGGCCTTCGGGGCCGACATGGAGAATGTCCGCCGCGAACACCGGCAGGATCGCCACCACACCGCCGAACAGCACCGTCAGCATGTCGAGCAACAGCGCGTAAAAGATGATCGGCGTGCCGCGCACGTAACGCAGACCTTCGCGCAGGCTGGTCCAGATGTCCTCCTGCGGTCCGTCGGCCAGCACGACTGGTCGCGGCCGCACGAACAGCAGCATGCCCTGCGTGCCCAGCAGCAAGCCGATGACGACGGTCAGCGTGCCGGCCAGGCCCAGGCCCGCGTAGATCAGGCCGCCAGCCATGGGCCCGAGAATCGCGCCGGCCTGCCAGAACGTGCTGCTCCAGGTGGCGCCGTTGCCGTAGATCTCACGCGGGATCAGGAACGCGCGCAGCGAGGACATGGCCGGCGCATAGAACCCGCGCGCCAGGCCCAGTAGGGCAATCATCGCGTAGACCGTGACCAGCCAGGCGGTCTGCGAGAGCTGCTCGCGCAGCGGCGTCCACGACACCAGCGCCAGCACCGCGGATCCGAGCAGCATCACGGCAATGGCGATACGCAGGATGCGGCGCTTTTCGTGACGGTCAGCAACGTGGCCACCGAACAGCGCCAGCGAAATGAACGGGATCGCCTCGGCCAGGCCAATCAGGCCCAGCGACAGCGGATCACGCGTCACCAGGTAGATCTCATACGCCAGCGCGACCTGCTGGATCTGCATCGCCAGCGTCAGCAGGAACGCGCCGCCGATCAGGCTGACGAACTCCGGGTACCGCAGCGCGGCGTAGGGATCGTGCTTGCTCATCGACGGCGAGCGCCGGCCGACCTCACCCGTGTTCCCGGGTTTCCGTGAAGCGCACGTCCGGGTTGCGCTCGCGCGCCATGCTCAGGTTCACCGCGCTGGAGGCGAGGTAGACGAGCTGGCCGTAGTGATCCAGCGCCAGGCGCGCATCGTTCTTGTCGCGGAAATCCCGGAGCTTCTTCGGATCGTCGCAATCGACCCAGCGCGCGGTGTGCACCTGCACCGGCTCGAACACGCAGTCGACGCCATACTCGTCCTTCAGGCGGTACTGCACGACGTCGAACTGCAGCACACCGACCGCGCCGAGCACGATGTCGTTGCTGATGACCGGGCGGTAGACCTGCGTTGCGCCTTCCTCGGACAACTGGTCCAGACCCTTGTTGAGCTGCTTGGCCTTGAGCGGGTCCTTTAGCACGACGCGACGGAACAGTTCCGGCGCAAAGTTGGGGATGCCGGTGAAGCGCAGTTTCTCGCCTTCCGAGAACGAATCGCCGATCGAGATCGTGCCGTGGTTGTGCAGGCCGATGATGTCGCCGGGATACGCCTCCTCCACCGCCTCGCGGTCGGCGGCCATGAACACCAGCGCATGGCTGACGCGCACCGGGCCATCGACGCGCACGCTGTGCGGGTTCATGCCCTTGCGATAGACGCCGGAGCAGACGCGCAGGAACGCGACGCGGTCGCGGTGCTTCGGGTCCATGTTCGCCTGGATCTTGAACACGAAGCCGGTGAATTTTTCTTCCGCAGGCAACACGTCGCGCTCGCCGCCCGTGTCCAGGCGCGCGTGGCGCGACTGCGGCGGCGGCGCCCACTCGGTAAAGCCGTTGAGCAGTTCGCGCACACCGAAGTTGCTGATCGCCGAGCCGAAGAACACCGGCGTCTGCTTGGCCGCACGGTACTGGTCGAGGTCGAACTCGGTGCCGGCCATCTGCAGCAGCTCGATCTCGTCGCGCAGCTGCTGGTAAACGCGGCCGAAGCGTTCTTCCAGCCCCGGCGTCAGCAGGCCGTCGATGGTCTCGATCTCGGAGACGCGGTGCTTGTCGCCGGAGTACAGGTAGAAGCGGTCTTCCAGCAGGTGGTAGACGCCCTTGAAGTCGCGGCCCATGCCCAGCGGCCAGGTGATCGGCGTGCACTGCAGGCCCAGCACCTTCTCGACCTCGTCGAGCAGCTCCAGCGGCGGCCGACCTTCGCGATCGAGCTTGTTGATGAAGGTGACGATCGGCGTGTCGCGCAGGCGGCACACTTCCATCAGCTTGATCGTGCGCGCTTCGACGCCCTTGGCGCAGTCGATGACCATCAGCGCGCTGTCCACGGCGGTCAGCGTGCGGTAGGTGTCCTCGGAGAAGTCCTCGTGGCCCGGCGTGTCGAGCAGGTTGACGATCTTGCCGTTGTACGGGAACTGCATCACCGACGTCGTGATCGAGATGCCGCGCTGCTGCTCCAGCGCCATCCAGTCGGACGTCGCGTGACGCGAGGCCTTGCGGCCCTTGACCGTGCCGGCGAGCTGGATCGCGCCGCCGAACAGCAGCAGCTTTTCCGTTAGCGTGGTCTTGCCCGCGTCGGGATGGGAAATGATGGCGAACGTGCGACGCAGCGCCGCGCGCTCGGCGATGACACTCATGGGGGTCTCCGGAAGGCGCGCATTTTAGGGCCTGCGCCCCCACTTGGCACGCTGCGCCGATCCTCGCTCGACTGAGCCGTATCGTTAACGCGGTGATCTCAACGCCAGGGCAGCGACATGCGCCACTGCACCGATTCGTCCTCGAAGGCCGCCGACGCGCCAGTGGCGCTGCGCTGCCAGCGGTAGGACAGCGCCATGGTCGGCGCATACCCCGGCCAGCGCAGCGCCGCCCAGCGCGACATGTCCAGACTCAGCGCCAGATCGTCGGTCGGCGCCGCCACGCCCGGCACGAACCAGTAGCGATCGCCGTTCTGCCACTGCGCGCTAAGCGCCATCAAACCCAGATCGCGGCGCAGACTGGCGTCGGTGGCCCACTGTTCGCTGGTGGCGGGTGCCGCCGGCGCAGTGACGGTGCGCCAGGCCACGCCGGCACGCGCCGACCAGGCCCCGATGCGACGTTCATGATCCAGACCCAATTCATAGGCCGGCGGCGTCGCAGCCGCCGTTGCCTGGGGCTGCGGCTCGGCATCCACGCTGAGCACGCGTAGCGTCGCCTGGCTGTCGGGCTCCTTCCAGCGCAAGCCTGCCGACCAGGTCCGCGCCGTGGCGGACGGCGATTCCAGCGCCAGCGCCGTCACCGCGCACTGCCGCCCGCCGAGCTGAAGCGCCAGCATCGGCGTCGCCAGCGGCACGTCGAGGCGACCGCGCACGCCGCAGTCGAGCGCGTTGCGCGCGTCCCACGGCAGTGCCTCGGCATCCCACTGCAACTGCAGGCTGGCCAGCGTGCTGGCCCAGCGCAGATCCACGCCCTGCCGCTGGCTCTGCACCACGTTCTGGCGCAGCCACAGATCCTCCTGCTCATACCGCAAGCCGACCAACAGCGGCGCGCCGGCCAGCGCCGGCAGCTTCAGTTCCGCCTGCTGGCCAATGCGTTGGCGGCCCAGGCTCTGCGGTACCGCCCAGGCGTGCCAGCGCTGCGCATCGACCGGCGAGAGCAGTTCGCCGGCGCGCAAGGCGTAGTCCGATTTCAGTTGCAGGCGCGAATCGATCGCGTGGAACGACACTTCGCTCGCGAACAGCGGCTTTTCGGCAGACGTCACCAGCGGCGCAGCACCCTCGACACGAACCGCGAGTTGCGTATCCACTGCGCCACCCGCCGCATTCGGTCGCGGCGCGACGGGCTGCTGCGCGCACGCCGCCAGCAGCAGCGGCAGCAGGCACGAGGCCGGTCGAAGGGGGAGGCGGCGTCGATCCACGGTGATTGATGGCGCGGCGGCGACCGCCAGCGCATGGCACGAATGTCAGAGTGTGACCGCAAGCGTAGCGCGCAGGTTCAGCGCCGCGTGCCGAGCACGATATCCCTGTCTCGCAACTGACCGAACATCGCCGCGCCGCCGGCCACCACCTGCTCCGGCTGCGGGTGCTGCATTTCGTCGGCGATCCGCAGCAGCAAGGCGCGGCCACCGGCATCAGGCTCGACCTCGATCAACTCCATCAGCCGCGCCACCACCGCATTGATCTCCAGAAAGCGCACCTGATCGTGACGATCGCGGTTGACGATCAGATAGGTCGGCTCCGCCGCGGGCTGCTGCGGCTGGAAGTCGGGGCCGATGCGATGCACCGGGTAGGCATAGGACAGGGTCCATGCCAGCGGCGACAGATACGGCGGGTCGCGCATCCAGTCGCCATTGGGATCGAGCCGCGAACTGGCGTCCGCAGGTCCCGCGGCCGAGGCGGCATCGAGCGGCAACGCGGCGCTGTCCAGCGCCGGCATGAGCGTCAACGGCGACACCGACAGCGCCAGTTCCACCCACTCGTAATGCGCCAGTTCCAGCAGGAACGGCGGGTCATCCGGCAGCGGCTCGTACGCGGAGTCCAGAAACTGCAGGAACTCCTCGGGCACGCGATGGAACTGCGGCGCATGACAGACGTGGCGCGCATAGAACGCGCGAACGCGCGCGTGCCAGCGCGCGTCGTCCGACAACTTGCGCAACACCGGAAATGCCGAGGCCAGGCAACTCTCGACGTTGTTATAGAAGAGCTCGCGATAAATCTGCAGCCGGCGGTCCTCGATGCCGGCCGGTGCAGCCGCGCGCTGCGGATCGCGAATGTGCGCGCTCAACGCATACTGCAACTGCTGGAAACGCGGACGCGTGGCCGGCTCAGCCATGGACAACCCGCGGCACGGCCGCAGCTTGCAGGCGGCGAACCGTCTCGACCTCGGCCAGCAGTTCCGACAATGGCGGCATGTTGAAATCGCGTTCGATCAGCGTGGGTTTCACGCCGAAATGCGCATAGGTCTGCGCCAGCAACGCCCAGACCGGATCGATGACCGCCGAGCCGTGCGTATCGACACGCAAATCCTCCGCCTCGACGTAATGCCCGGCCACATGGATGTAACGGATACGCGCACCCGGCAACCGCGCCAGAAACGCCTCCGCGTCGTACCGATGGTTGATCGCGTTGACGTAAAGGTTGTTGACGTCCAGCAGCAGATCGCAGTCCGCGCGCTCGATCACCGCGTTGATGAATTCCAGCTCGCTCAGGTCGGTGGCCAGCGGCGCGTAGTAGCTCGCATTCTCCAGCGCGATGCGCCGGCCCAGCAGGTCCTGCACGCGACGCACGCGAGCGGCCACATACTCCACCGCCTCTTCGGTAAACGGAATCGGCATCAAGTCGTACAGATGCCCGTCGTCACCGCAAAACGTCAGATGCTCGGTGTAGTCCCGAATGCCGTGCGCATCCAGAAACACACCGACCTCGCGCACGAAATCCTCGTCCAGCGGCGCCGGCCCGCCGATCGACAGCGACAGGCCGTGTGTCACGAACGCGTAGCGCTCGGTCAACGCGCGGAACTGGCGGCCAAGCCGCCCGCCAATGCGCATCCAGTTCTCCGGCGCCACTTCGAGAAAGCCCAGCGTCGCCGGCACGTGCTCGTCCAACGGCGCCAACAACTCGCGGCGCAGGCCAAGGCCTGCGCCGCGCACATCGGGGTGGAGCGTAGAGGTCATGGCATTACGATACGGCACGGCCATCGCTGCCGGCATCGATGACGCCGCCGGCCCAGCCCCGCCATGGTCGACACGGCGAAACGCATCGGGCACCCGCAGGCGCCCGATGCGGGCCGCCGCTTACTTGCCCTTCTTCTCGCCGCACTTGCCTTCGCCGCACTTGGCGTCGGCCTTCTTCTCGCCACACTTGTGTTCGGCCTTCTTGTCGGCGCCCTTGTCGTCGGCCTTCTTGTCGCCGCCGCACTTGCCTTCGCCGCACTTGCCTTCACCACACTTCTGCTCGCCTGCCTTGTGGGTATCGGCGGCGGCCACCATGTAGCCGGCGCCCAGGTCATTGGCCTGGAATACCGACGCCTGTGCCGCGACGCCGGTCAGCGCGAACGCGGTACCAAGGGCCAACGCCAGCGGTTTGTTCTTGAGCTTGATCATCGACATCTCTCCTGGGGTGATAACTCCGCCTCTCGGCGGAGATGGGTTGAAACCATGTACTGCAGCGCTTGTCGGCTGCTCTCACTTTACGCATTCGACGGGCTTTCGGACGCGGCGGGGAGGGCATCGCCCGCCATCCAGCGGCGGCGCAGCCAATGGTCGATCGACACATAGCGACCCGCCCCGACGAAGAACAGGGACAGCAGCATCACGAAGTAAGTTGCCGAGAACTCAATGCCGTTGTTGAGCATGACCAGCGAACCGAACCGCGTCAGCTCCTCGTAGTCGCCATGCGCCTGCAGCAGCGCCTTGGCCTGCGCCAGTCGTTCGACGGCCGCCATCGTGCGCTCGGTCGCAAACAGGCCCTGACCTTCCGCAATCGCCAGCCAGCCGGCATCGGCGTGCACCGCCACCATCGCGACCAGCATCGTCACCATCAGCGGCACACAGATCCAGCGCACGCCCAGCCCCAGCACCAGCAGCACGGCGCCGACGGACTCGGCGGCGGCGGCCAGAAAGGCCATCAGCGCCGGCGCCGGCAAGCCCAAACCCCAGTCCGGATCGCCGAACCAGGCGACGGTGTCCGGGAACGCGGCGAACTTGCGGGTGCCGGCCATCCAGAACACGGGGGCGAGATACAGGCGCATCGCCAGCGGCGCGAGGAAATCCACCGCCGTCGTGCGGTCCAGCAGATGTTGCAGCTTTCGCAGGTCAGGAACCAGATGAATCGGCACGGCGGCATTCCGGTTGATCGATGGCCGCTATGCTAGGCGCGCAGCTCGACCGGGACTGCGACCCGGATACCGGACGTTATGACTGAAAATCCAGATCCAGCGATTCTGGACACCGTGCTCGGGGCCTACCCGCTGCACGCGCGCATCACCGATGACGCCCGCTACTGCGGACGCTGGCGCGACGCCGAGCCGCAGCACGATCGCGCCTGGGTACATCTGATGGATGAGGGCCGATGCCGCATCGAGGCGCCGAGCCTGGCGCAACCGCTGAATCTCGGTGACGGCGACCTCGTCATGTTCCCGCACGGCCATGCCCATACCTTGCGTAGCGATCCCGATGCCGCCCCCGACAGTGTGGTGACGATGATCTGCGGCGAGTTCCAGTTCGCCGGTGGCGCACGCAACCCGCTGGTGGATGCACTGCCCACCTGCCTGGTGGTGCGCGCGACCGAATGCGGCGACACGCTGCGCCGTCTCGCGCACCTGCTCATCGAACAGACCCGGCGTCCCGGCCCCGGGCAACGTGCGGTGGTCGACAAGCTGGCGGACGCCCTGTTCGCGATGGCGGTACGCCAGCATCTGGAGGACCACCCACCGCCGCGCGGCCTGCTGGTCGGCCTGGCCGACCCGAGACTGCGGCCGGCCCTGGAAGCGCTGCACCGCGAGCCCGGCAGGGACTGGTCACTGCCGGCACTGGCCGACCTGGCGCTGCTGTCGCGCGCGGCGTTCGCCCAGCGCTTCACCGACACGATCGGCCAGAGCCCCATGCAGTACCTGACGCAATGGCGGATGAACGAGGCCCTGCGCCTGCTGCGCGATCCGCGACAGTCGGTGGCATCGATCGCCGAGCAACTCGGTTACGAATCCGAAGCCGGTTTCAGGCGCACCTTCAAGCGCGTGCACGGCATCGGGCCCGGTCACTACCGGGCCACAGAAGGCTGACGTCAGGCCGCCTGCGCGCCGGCCTCGAAGCGCCGCGCCCACTCGATGAACTGCTCCTCGGGCATCGCGCGGCTGTAGAAGAAACCCTGCTGCACCGCGCAGCCGAGGCGCCGCATGCATTCCAGATCCGTTTCGTTTTCGATGCCTTCGGCAACGATCGAAATGCCGATGCGGCCGGCAAGATCAGCCATGCTGCGCACGATTTCGCCCGCGCGTTCCATCTGCACGGCAGCGCGCGTGATGACGGGATCGATCTTGATGCGATCGACCTGGAACCGATACAGATGCGACAGCGACGAATAGCCGGTGCCGAAATCATCCAGGCACAGACGCACGCCTTGCTGTCGGAGCTGCGACAGCACCTCGACCGCGTCATCGAGATTGCCGACCAACGCCGTCTCGGTGACTTCCGCCATCAGTTGCGCGGCCGGCAACCCGCTGTCCTGCAGTGCATCGCGCGTGATGTCGAGAATGCCCGGCGACAGCAGCTTGGGCGACAGATTGAACGACACACTCAATAAGTAGCCACGATCCGACCAGCCGCGTACCGTGCGGCAGGCCTGCACCAGCACGGCCCGCGTCATTTCGCGGATCAGCTCCGAGCTTTCGACCAGGTTGATGAACTCGGATGGCAACACCACCCGCCCATCGGGCTGGCGCCAACGCACCAGAATTTCCGCCCCCACCACCTTGCGCCGCAGCACATCGACGATCGGCTGGAAGTACGGCACGAACTGACCCTGACGCATGCCGACGCGAATCTGCTCGGCCAGCGCCAGATGCTTGCGCAAGCGGTGCATATGCCCGCGCTCGCCGAAGCGCAGGTGACCCACGCCCTCGGCGCGTGCGCGCCGCAATGCATCGACGCAGACGCTGATGTACTCCTCGGCGTCGCGCGCATCGTCCGGGAACAGTGCGGCACCCGCCGAGGTCGCGAGCAGGAACTGATGCGCTTCGACCTCGACCGGCGTGCCCAGACGCGACATCGCTTCAGCGGCTACGCGCTTGAGATCGGCCCGCGTCACGGCCTCGGCGCTGCCACGATCGATCAGCAACGCCAGGATGTCGGACTCGAGTCGGAACACCTGCGTCGGCAGCTGATCGAGCGCATGGAAGCGATCCGCCGCCGCGCGCATCGCCCATTCGGCGATACGGAAACCGTAGCCGCTGCGCACGCTCTCGTAGGTATCCACGCCGAGCAGGATCAGACCGTGCGTGCCATCGATCGGTCGCAGGCGCCGCACTTCGCGCAGCTCCGCATCCAGACGATTGCGGTTCGGCAGGCCGGAGCCGGCGTCGACGAAGGCCACGCGGCGGATGTGATCGGCCTGCGCCTGCAACTTGTGGATGGCGCGAACGATGTCGCCGAGTTCGTCGGGCGTCTCTTCCAGCCGCCGCGCCGGTTGGCGACCCGTCAGCACCGCGTTGAGTGCGCCCGTGACAGAACCCAGGGGCTGGATCAGACGCTGGAACGCGAACCACGTGAGCAGCAACGACAGCGCCAGCGCGCCCGCAACGCCGCCGAGCGCGGTGGCCAGGCGGCGCTTCAGATCGCCGACCTCCGTCAACGCATCGTTCAGACCGCGGCTGTTGTTGTCTTCGAGCAGCGCGGCCAGCTCGCGACCGGCGCGCGCTTCCATCTGCCCCGCCGCCACCGCGGCGGCACGCGCCGCGTCCGGCGTGACCGGCGGCAGTCCGATCAGGGCGTCGATCTGTGCGCTCTCGGCCTCCAGCAGCTCCCGCAGACCCTGCGCACGTGCCGCATCGCCCCCCGACAGAAAGCGCGCCTGGTTCAGCAGCGCGTTCTGCGCCTGACGCAAGCGCAGCAGCGGCTGGCTGGCATCGACACCCGCCGCGGTATCGCGCGCCACGATCTCGGCCTCGCGATGCACCTGCATCAGCGCCTCGTTCATGACCACCGCCATCGAGATGCGGTTGGCGCGACCACGCAGGCCGTCTTCGATGGTCCGGTCGGTCCGCAGCGAAGGCACGATCAGCAGCCCCGCGACCAGAATGGCGCAGTTGACCACGATCATCACCAGCAGGAACTTGGTCTTGACCGACATCCCGAACATCCGAGTCGATCCGGCCCCGGCCGGACCTCGTGACTGGAAGCCGCATTGTAGGCACAGCCGACCACGGGTGGCGGTAGCCGTCGGCTATCATGCGCACCCGGTCACAAACGCTGTTCAGGGCCTTTAGCTCAACCGGTTAGAGCAGGGGACTCATAATCCCTTGGTTGTGGGTTCGAGTCCCACAGGGCCCACCATTCACGCTGGCGACCACCCCACCCCACGACTCTCAGCGGATCGACTCCGGCGTCAGCCGGCCGCAGACCGCCAGCAGCCGATAAGCCGCCAGCGCGCGATCGCGCTGGCTGCTGGCAAGATTGACGCGAGCCGCCAGCCGCTCGCGCTCGGCATCGAGCAGATCGAGCGTGGTGCGCGTGCCGACGTCGAGCTCCTTGCGCACGGCGTCCGCGGCCAGTTCTGCTGCGTTCACCTGCGCCTCGTAAGCGGGCACTGCCAGTTGGGCCGCCTGCCACAGCTCCCAGGCCTCCAGCGCGGACTCGCGGGCGGCACGCTGCGTGTCCACGGCTAGCGCTTCGACCTGAGCGGCCTGAGCGCGGGCCTGGGCGATCTGCGCATCAACCGCCCCACCCTGGTAGATCGGCAACGACAGCTTCACCAGCGCCTGCCAGGTATCGAGCCGCTCGTAGCCGAACTCGGTGTTGTCGCGTGTGTTGGCCTGGGCTTCGAGTGACAACGACGGCCGATGGCCGCCCTGTGCCAGCTTCACTCTCGCCTGCGCCCCGCGCGCATCCGCTGCCGCCGCCAGCACCGGCGGGGCCGCACCTGCCCATTGCAGGGCCTCATCGCGCGACGCCGGCAGCGGCGGCACGGCCCAGCCGTCGTCCAGCGTGGCGGGCGTCTGCCCCACTGCACGCTCGAAACGCGCCTCGGCCGCTCGCAGGCGCGCGCGTGCGCCGGATTCCAGGGCCAGCGCTTCAGCAGCGCGCGCCTCGGCTTGGGCAACGTCGGTACGCGTGACCTCGCCGGCATCGAAACGCTTGCGGGTATCGCCAGCGGCGGCATCCAGCGTCCGGCGGCTGGCCTCGGCCTGCGCCTGCACGGCGCGCTCGCGCAGCACGTCGAGATAGGCCGTGATCGCCCCGAGCATCAGCTGCTGGCGACGCTCCGACGCATCGTCGCGGCTGGCGGTCAGCGCGGCTTCGGCAGCATCCAGTTGCGCGCGCGTGCGTCCACCGCTGTACAGCGGTTGCGACAGGCCCAGCGACACGCTGTTGGGGTTGCGCGGACCGCTCTGCGGAAACGGCGCCTTGGTCTGCAGGTCCATGCGGCCCGCTTCCGCGGCGAAGGCAACGCTCGGCAGATAACCGGCTCGCGCGGCCAGAAGCTGCGCATCGGCGGCATCGACCGCAGCCTGGGCGGCGGCGGCACGCGGATCCTGCCGCACGGCGGCCTCCGCCGCCTCGCGCAGGCTCAGCGCCTGCGCCGGCATCGCGGCCACGCCCAGCGCGATCAGCAGTACGTGACCCACCACTTGCATGCTCTTCATGACGACACCTTCAGGACCGCGCGGCGCGGCCATACAGAAAAGTCCGCACGGCATCGCGCACGAAGTCTTCGAGGCCGACCCCTTTCGGTGTCGGCGTCATCCCCAGCAACGAGCGCAGCAAGGGATAGGCGCGGACGATGTCCATGAAATGGATGGCCGCGAGTTCGGGATCGGGGCAGTGCAACGTGCCGGCCTCGTGCTGGGCCTTGAAGAAGGCCCCAAGCGCGGCCAGACCCCGCCGGGGGCCGGCGTCGTAGAAGCGTTCGGCCAGATCGGGAAACTGATGGGCGGCGGCGATCATCGCGCGGTTCAAGGCCAGGCGTTCCGGCTTCAGGAATACCTTGAGCGCGCGCATACCGAGCCCGACCAGCGCCTGCTCCAGTTCCTTCATCGAACGCGGCGCGTTCGAGGTCTGCGGGAACGCGACTTCCTGGATGAAGGTCTCGCATTGCCCGGCCACCATCGCGCCGAACAACCCTTCCTTGTTGCCGAAGTACTGGTACACCGTGGCCTTGGAGCCACCGGTGCGCTTGATCACGTCGTCGATGCTGGCGGCGGCATAGCCGCGCTCCAGAAACACCGCCCGCGCGGCCTCCAGCAGGGCTTCGCGGCGCAATTCACCGCGCCGCGTCGGCGGCGGGGTGGCGGCGTCCTGCGACACGGCGACAGCGGATCGGGCGCGGGGCTTGGCGTTGACTTTGGGCACGGCCAGAATCAGAATGAACTGTAACGTTCAGTACAGTATCACCGTCGTCACCCGATCCGCAACACCGTTTCCGCCATGGCCGCCCCCAAGAAAGTCCGCCTCGCCGCACTGTCTCTCGTCGTCCTGCTGGCACTCGGCTTCGGCTTGCGCTGGTGGCTGCACGGCCGCTTCATCGAAAGCACCGACAACGCCTACATCCGTGCCGAGATCACCGCCATCACGCCGCGCGTCGGCGGCGAGGTGGTCGAGGTGGCGGTACAGAACAACCAGCGCGTGAAAAAGGGCGACCTGCTGCTGCGCCTCGATCGCGCCGATTACGAGGCGAAGCTGGCCAATGCCCGGGCCACGATCGCCAAGGCCGAGGCCGCGCTGGCCGCCAATACCGAGCAGCAGGCGCTGCAGGAAACGCTGGTGGCCGAGGCGCGTGCCGCGCTCGCGGCCACGCAGGCGGAGGCGACACGCCTTCAGCGCGAATGGTCGCGCGCCGACACGCTGGTCAAGGAGGGCGTCGCCAGTCGTCAGCGCCTGGAAACCGCCACGGCCGCCCACCAATCGGCACGCGCGCAAGTCGAGCGCGCGACGGCCGGCGTGAAAGCGGCGCAACAGCAGATTGCTGCGCTGCAGGCCGATCGCGCGCGCCTGCAGGCAGAACTGGAAGCGGCAAACGCCGGCCTTGCACTCGCGCAGCTGGATCTGGCCGCCACCGAACTGCGCGCACCGCGCGATGGCGCCGTCGGCGACCTGGCGGCGCGGCTCGGCGAACGCGTGAACAGCGGCCTGCGCCTGCTGTCGATCGTGCCGCTGGATGCGGTGTACGTCGAAGCCAACTTCAAGGAAACGCAGCTCACCGACATGCAGCCGGGTCAGCGGGTCACGATCGATGTCGATGCCTACCCTGGCCGCAAGCTGGTGGGTCACGTCGACAGCGTCTCGCCGGCCAGCGGCGCGGAGTTCGCACTCCTGCCGCCGGATAACGCTACCGGCAACTTCAACAAGATCGTGCAACGTGTGTCGGTAAAGGTCGTGTTCGACGACTTCGGCGAGCTCGCCGGCCGCCTGCGGCCGGGCATGTCGGTGGAAGTCGAGGTCGACACACGCACCGGCGACGCAGCGACACGCGCTGAAGGTTGAGTCGCGACGCGGCGGCACTCCCATGAACGACGACGTGCTCGGCCCCGGCCATGACGCGCTCAGCGATGCGGAGCGGGAGAAGCGCCTGAAGCTCGCCTGGGTCGGCTTCATCGCCATGATCTTCGGCAACTTCATGGCGATCCTGGATATCCAGATCGTCGCCAGCTCGTTGAACCAGATCCAGGCGGGCCTGTCGGCCAGCGCCGAAGAGCTGACCTGGGTGCAGACCAGCTATCTGATCGCCGAGGTGATCGCGATCCCGCTGTCCGGCCTGATCTCGCGCATGCTGTCGACGCGCGTGTACTTTGCGATCTGCGCGCTCGGCTTCACGCTCGCCAGCCTCGCCTGCGCGATGGCCTGGAACATCGAGTCGATGATCGTGTTCCGCGCCATTCAAGGTTTTCTCGGCGGCGGCATGATCCCGACGACGATGGGCGCGATGTTCATCATGTTCCCGCCGGAGAAGCGCGCCACGCCGCTGGTGATGGTCGGCCTGGTCTCGACGCTGGCGCCGGCACTGGGGCCGACGATCGGCGGCTATCTGACCGAAGCGTTCTCCTGGCACTGGCTGTTCCTGATCAACCTGGTCCCGGGCCTCGCGGTCGCAGCGCTGGTGTGGCGCTATGTCCACATCGACCAGCCGGACTGGAGCCTGCTGCGCACGATCGACTTCCTCGGCATGGCCTACATGGCGCTGTTCCTCGGCAGCCTGGAGTTCGTGCTCGACGAGGGCCCGCGCAAGGACTGGCTCGCCGACGACTGGGTTCGCCCGATGTTCGTGCTGATGGTGATCAGCGGCACCCTCTTCTTCTGGCGCACGTTCACGACCCGGCATCCGGTCGTCGATCTGCGCGTCTACCGGAATCTCAACTTCGCGTCCGGCAGCGTCGTCGCGTTCGTCGTCGGCGTCCTGCTGTACGGCATCGTCTACCTGGTGCCGCTGTTCTTCGGCAGCGTGCGCGGCTACAACAGCCTGCAGATCGGTCACGTGATGATGCTGACCGGCGTCGCGATGTTCCTGTCGGCACCGTTGGCCGGGCGTGCGCAGCGCCTGTTCGATCCCCGCCTGCTGATGGCCTGGGGCCTGGGCTCCGTGGCGCTGGGCACCGCGCTCAATGCCAACCTGACTGCGGATTCCAGCATCGTCCAGTTCATCATTCCGCAGATCCTGCGCGGCCACGGCTTCATGTTTTGCATGATCACGATGACCGGCCTGGCACTGGGCACGCTGAAACCGGACGAGCTGAAGAACGGCAGCGCGCTGTTCAACCTGATGCGCAACCTTGGCGGTGCGATCGGGCTCGCGGTGATCAATACGCTGCTGGCGCAACGCAACTCATTGCACTGGCAGCAGCTCGCCAGTCATGTGTCGGTGTCGCGCGAGCCGGTGCGCGAGGCCTTGCAGGCCGGCGCCGCCGCGCTCGACCCGGCCCTCGGGGCCGCCGATGCTCAGGCCGCCGCCGTGGCGCTCATCGCACAGCGCGTCGGCACCCAGGCCGCCGTCATGACCTTCAACGACCTGTTCCTGATGCTGTCGATGCTGGTGCTGGTCGCACTGCTGATGATCCCGCTGATCCGCAAGCCGAAGATCGCGGTGAGTCCGGCCGAGGCGCATTGATCCTCGCCGGCGATCCGGGCGCCCCACGCGCACCGGATCGCCGGCTCTGCAGCCCGACGGTGGAGGCTCAGGACGACAGCTTGGCCAGCGCCGCCTCGATCTCGTGGCGACGACCGGCATCGGCGTCTTCACGACCTGGACGCGGCGGCGCGGCCAGCGCCTTGCGGAAGTACCGCGCGGCCGCGTCGCGATCGCCCTGGTCGAGCATCAGGTCGGCGTAGAAGAAGTTGGGGTCGATCCCGTCCGGATTGAGCTTGAGCGCCTGCTCCAGATAGGTGCGCGCCTTCTGCTTGTCGCCGAACGCCAGCGGCCAGCCCGGCACCTTGGCGTAGAGACTGCCGAGCGAGGCGTACACCGAGCCATCGAGCACCTCGGCGTCCATCTTCTCGGCGGCCAGCAGCCGTTCGCGCGCGCGCTTGACCTTGTCGAGCGCGCTCAGTCCACCCACGACCTTGGCTTGCGTGCTGAGCACGATCCCTTCCCAGACCAGCGGCTCGGCGCGGTTTGGATAGCGCGACACCAGCGTCTGCGCCTCTTGCGCCAGCGCCTCGAAGCGCGCCTTCTGCTGCGCTTCTGGAACCTGGTAGTAGGCCTGCGCCCAGCCGTGCTGGAGATGCGCGAGTTCGTCGTCGATCGGCGCCGCCCACAGCGGGCTGACGGCAAGGCCCAGGATCAGCGCCAGGGCGGCAGTGGTGTTCTTCATCATCGGAGTGACTCCTTCAATTCGGGATCGTTGAGGACATCGGAAATCTGACCCGCGCCGCCAACCGCTCGCGGCGCATGCCGGTCATGCGATTCGGGGGGCACGTCAGGTCGGTCGAGGCAGTGCGAACGGCCGCATCTGCTCGGTCTGTCGGCGCAAGGCGCGATCGACGAGACGCGGGAACCAGGCGTTGATCCGCACGAACAGCTTTTCCGGCCAGCCGAGATAGCGTTCGGCGCGCTCGCGTTCGATCGCCAGGACGATCTGCGCCGCCACGGCGGCCGGATCGTCCTGCGGCATCTTCACCGCCGCGGCCATCGCCTCGACGGCGCCGGCATTGATCGCGGTGCGCGTGTAGCGCGGCGCCACGTACAGCACGCCGATGCCGCTGCCGTTGAGTTCGCGACGCAGCGCTTCGGAGAAGCCGCGCAATGCGAACTTCGTGCTTGAGTAGGCAGTGAAGCAGGGAAATGCGATCGAGCCGAAGATCGAACCGACGTTGACGATCAGGCCGCGCCCCTGCGCCCGCATGGTCGGCAGCAGTGCCTGCACCAGCCGCATCGGCGCCAGCACGTTGGTCTGCCACAGGCGCGACAGCACTGGCGCCGGCGTATCGGCGAACTCGCCGAAATGCGACGTGCCGGCGCAGTTGATCAGCACGTCCAGCCGCGGATACGCGGTCAGCACGTGTGCGGCCAGCCGTTCGGGGCCGTCGTCAGCGCCCAGGTCCGCCGCGAAGATTTCGGCGCGCCCACCGTGCGCCTCGACCTCGCCCTTGAGGCGCGCCAGGGCATCGCGGTCGCGGCCGCTGAGACAGAGCCACGCGCCGCGGGATGCCAGCGCCAGTGCCAGCGCGCGGCCGATACCGCCGCTGGCACCGGTCAGCAGGATACGGCGGTCTTGGAGGTACATGAACGGAACTCCTGGTGCAGGTGACGGAAGATGTCGCCGTAGAGGCGGTAGAAACGGCCCGCGGCATGGACCACGGCCTGACGGTCCTCGACGCGGTCGAAGCGGTTGACCAGATCGCGAAAGAAGCCGACGTGCTCGACGTCGAGCGCGCCGTGGCTGTTGAGGTAGCTGAACGCCTGCTTCGGCAGGTTCAGCGCGCCGGCGATGCGGCCTGCGGCGGCGGTCGCCATCTCGATGCTGGTGCCTTCCAGCACCTGCACCATGCCGAAGAAGCCGACCGGGTTACCGCGATTCACCGTGTCGTAGGCGTAGGCAACCATCAGCTCGGTAGGCAACGACGGCGTGCTGTGCCGCGCGCGCGCCGCATCACCGCCGGCGGCGGCGATGTCGTTGAGGATCCATTCCTGATGGCCGAACTCCTCCTCGACGTAGTGCACGATCTTTTCGCGCAGCCATTCGTACTCCGGCCCGAGCCGCGCGCCGCAAGCCATCATCAGCGGCACCGTGTGGCGCACGTGGTGATAAGCCTCGGTCAGAAAGGCGATGTACAGCTCTCGCGTCACCTGCCCCGACAGCGCGTCCGCAAACAGCGGAACGGACATCAGGGCAGCGCGATCCGGCGCCGTGGCGTGCAGCAGTTCCTCATGAAAGCTCATCGACAGGTTCCTCGTAGAGTGAATCGATTCGGGTCTGGTACTGCGTCCAGATGCGCTCGCGACACAGACGGCCGTTGGTCGTCGCGAGCTGGTTGTCGGGGGTGAACGGCGCATCGGCGGCGATCCAGCGCCGCACGCGTGCGTAGTCCGGCAGGCCGGCATTGACCGCAGCGATGGCGGCCGCCACATCGGCCGCCGCGGCGGGCGCACGCACGACGATGACCGCGGCATTCCAGGGCCTGGCCTCGCCGAACACTGCGGCACGCGCGATCGCCGGCTGCAGGTCCAGTTCGCGCTCCACCCATTCGGGCGAAACGTTGCGCCCGAACGCGGTGACGAACAGGTTCTTGCGGCGACCGGTAAGCACCAGTCGGCCATCGGCATCGAGGCGGCCGAGATCGCCCGTGGACACCGGCGCATCGGCGGCGCGCGGCGCCTGGCCCACGTAGCCGAGAAAGCCGTTGCCCGCGACCCGCACCTCACCGTCGGCCGACACCTGCAGCGTGATGTGCGGCAACGGACGGCCGACGCTGCCGGCGAGGCTGTCGCCGATGCGGTTCAGCGCGACCACCGAGGCGCATTCGGACAGGCCGTAGCCCTCGTACACCGGCAGGCCGAGCGCGGCGGCCCGATGCAGCAACGTCGGCGACACCGGCGCGCCGCCGACCGCGACGAAGCGCAACGCCGTCGGCGCGGCGGCACCGCGCTCGATCGCCACACACAGCGCGTGCAGCATCTGCGGCACCAGAATCGCGCTGGTGGCCTGCGTACTGCGCAGGGCGTCGAGCAGGCGCAGCGGATCGATACCGCTGGCGCCGTCGAGTCCGATCGCGGCCAGCGGCCGCAGACAGACGGTGGCACCGGCCAGTAGCGGCGCGTCGACGCCGCCGATGTTTTCCAGCAACGTCGACAGCGGCAGGGCGCAGAGATGACGGTCCTGCGCATCGGCGCCGGTGGCATCGCCTAGCGACTGCGCCACACGCTCCATGGTCGCCAGCGACAGGCACACCCCTTTGGGGTCGCCGGTGGTGCCGGAGGTGTACGTGATCTTCTGCGTGCCCGCCGGCAACCGCACCGGGCCGGCGAAGGCGCGCGGCCGGTACAAAGACATCACATCGTCCAAGGGCTGCGACTCAACGAAATCGAACGGCAGTCGCGCCGCGGCGTTGGCCGGCGCCAGCACCCACTCGACACCGGCGTCGCGAATCGCGTGCTCAATCTGCGTCGGCGAAAAGAACAGCGGCAGCGGCACCAGGCGACAGGCGGATCGGCGCGCCGCCAGATCGGTCACCACCCAGTCCACTCCGTTGTCGGCGTACAGACCCAGCGTTTCGATGCCGAGCGCATGCAACAACGCCGCCTGCCGTGCGATCGCCGCGGTCAGCGCCGCGTAGGTCAGCGAGCGACCCGGCGCATCGAGTGCCACCGCGTCCGGCCGGTGCATGGCATGCGCCGTCACCGCTTCGAGCACGCGGCTCACGACACACCCATCGCCGTCGGCACCGCCGACGTACCGGCCAGCGCCGCACGACGACGCGCCGCGCGCTCCATCAGATCGCGCTGCCCACTGCGGATATCGCCGAGCAGGACCGAGGGCTGCGCCTCGTAGTAGCGACCCCAAGCCTCGCGCTCGCGCGCCGGCAGCCGTTTGGGATCGGCCAGGCCGAGCGTGTCGAGGGCGACACCCGCCTGCGCAAAGCCGTTACCGAGGCGGGGCGAGCCGGTGAACACCAGCCAGCGATAGCCCGCACGGTCCAGCCATTCGGCCAGCACCGGAATCAGATGGCGCAAGGCGCCCGTCGTGGCGCCGGCGAGATTGCCGACTTCAATGATCTCGTCGCGCGCCACCGGACGGCCGAGGCGGCGCGACAACACCTGCTCGGCGGGCGCATCGAGATAGCGTTCGAGAAACAGCGGCGCATCGACGGCCGCCCGCAGGCCGAACGCGGCGACCAGACGGCCGTCGCTCTCATGAAGGCCGAACAGACGCGGCATGAAGCTGTATAGGCTGGCCCCGTAGGCCTCGGCGAAGCGCGCAGCGATGAAGCGCTCATAGGCCGGCCGCGTGCAGGCGTCGGCTTCCAGCAACCGCGGCAGCGTCAGGCCCGGCAGGCGCCGGCGCGACGAGGCCGAAAGACCGGCGGCGCCACCGATAGAACGATCCATAACGACTCCTGAAAAGTCCCCTGGGACAGGGGCATCGCCGTCTCTGGCGCAGGGTCGATGCCAGGTCGGCGCAATCGACGCCAACACGAGGCAAGTTATTGAATATTTTCAGGTTACAGACAGACGCCAGCAGGCTGCGCGTGGCTGCACAGGCGCGCAAAGGCCGCGCGGTGCGCAAGCCTTGTCGACAATTTTTGCGGCCTCGCCTGCTGCAGGCCGCTGGTGGCCGATCGCCGTGGTTCGCGGCTCAGGGACAGGCTGGCGCGGCGTCCGGCGCCAGCAGGCTGCCGTCGGCCGCGATCAGCAGTACCGGGCGCAAGCCCGATTCGAGACCGCAGTACGGCAGATAGCCGATCGCGGTCGGGGTTTCGGCGACGAAGCGCGCGACCGCCGCCTCGGACGCGAGTACGTGCGGCGGGCGGATACCGTGGTAGTACTGCTCGGTCCAGTACCCGTCCAGTGCCTCCGGCGCGGCATCCAGCACCGCCTGCGAGAACCGTCGCCGCCACGGATGATCCGCCGGCAGATTGACCGGCTGGATGCGACGGCCGTCGCGCCACAGTTGCTGACGGCGTTTGTAGATGCGCGCGATCGCATCACGATCGAGCGGTTCGGCCGCGCGGGCGGTCGGCACCACCACCGCCAGTACCGGCGTCTGCGCCGCGGCCGGCCCCGCCAGCACCAGCGACAGCAGTAGCGCCGCCAGTCTGCAGGGGCTGTACAGGGTCGGCGATCGCATCAGAACAGCACCGCGATCGAGGCACGGAAGCCATCTTCCGTGCGCGGCTCTCCGCTCACCGCATCGACATCCGACTCGACGTACTCGGCCTTGAACACGAGGCCCGGTCGCGGCCGGTAGTTGAGGCCGCCGAGGTACAGTCGCAGGCGCTCGGGTGCCTGCACGCCGCGGAACTGTTCGTAGCGCGCCACCGCATACAGCGTTGTGCTCAGCGGCACCACCGCCTGCACGTAACCACCCTGCTCGTCGCGCGACTCGAGATGCAGGCGCGAGGTGCGATGCACGTACTCGGCGCTCAGCTCGAATCGGTCGACGGCCCACTGCAGATCGACGCCGTACAGCTTGCGGCGGGCGCGCACGCCCTCGTCGAGTTCGAAATCGACGAACGAGAATCCGGTCTCCAGGTGCGGCAGCGGCGACCCCGACAGGTGCAAGCCATAGGCTTCGCGGAACGTCGGCTTGTGCGGTTCCGGAAACAGCTCCTCGCCCGGCGATGCATAGATCGAGTACTCGATCCCCTGGTCGCCGATCGGCAGCAGGCCGTGCACCATCGCGCCGGTGGCGTTGGTCGGAAACGTGCTTTCCGTGATCAGCGGTCGCGACGTGGTCCAGACCAGCGGCGCGGCATGGATCAGGTTCCAGCGGCCCACCGGCGTCAGGAACTTGCCGAGCCGCAACTTGATCTCGTCGCGCTGGAAGTAATCGAAGTAGAAGCGCTCCAGCACCAGACGCGCGTCGTCGCTGCCGATATCGCCGGTGCGGGCGACGAAGGCATCAGCCAGCTCGAGTTCACCGAAGAAGCGCCAGCGCGCGTCGTCCCACCACAGGATCGCGCTCAGCGCATCGAGGCCGGCGCGACGGTCTTCCGGCCCGTCGGTATCAGCGACCGAGAATGCTCCGTATCCCCCGAGCGTGAATCCATGCCCGAGCGACAACCCCTGTCCGAGCTGGTAGCGGCCGGCCAGCGGATCGAATCCGATCGGGCTGGCCGCGGTAACGCCCGGCGCGCCCGACGCTTCGTCGGTCCCGGGGTCGGGCGCGGGGTCGGGCGCGGGGTCGCGCGGGGGGTCGAGCGCAGCGCGAGGCGCCGGCGTGGCCGAGGGCTCGCCCGACACGAACGGCATATCCACCGCCGGGACCGCCATAGCTTCGTCGGCAGCCGCGGCGGCCGGCGCCGGCGTCGGCACGACGCAAAGCAGCAGCGAGACCAGCAGCCAGCCTGTGGCGCCTGCAAGGGCCCTCAACGAACGGAAGGGGACGGCTATCATGCGGAACCTGGGTTGCGCGTTTGCCGAGTCGGCCACGCGCCCTGGCAATAAGGTGACGCTACTGTAAACCCGCGCGTGACGATCCGACGACTGCTGCTGGTGGCATTTCTCGCGGTCAGCCTGATCCCGGCCGCGACGCTGACGTGGCTGGCTTTCGAGCGCACCCGCGCGGCGATGCTGTCGGAAATCGAGCAGGGCGTGGGCCGCTCCACCGCCGCCGTCGCCGTGGATGTCGACCGCGTACTGTTCGAGCGTCTGCTCAACGCCACCACGTGGACGCATCTGGAGGTCATGCAGGACCTGCGCCTGGGCGATCTGGACAAGCGCCTGTCCGATTTCCTGATGGAGATGCGCGCCCGCTACGGCAGCGTCTATTACGCGCTGCACGCGGTGTCGCCGGACGGCCAGGTCGTCGCCTCGACCTTGCCGGCGCTGCCGGGTCACGCACTGGCGCACGGCGACGCCTGGCCGCCCGCGCAGCTGCCGGGCGGCACCGTTCGCGTCTCACGTATCGAGGGCACTGCCACCACGCCGGCGCTGCTGCGGTTGCGCAGCGCCATCGACTCGCAGTTCACCGATGGCGTAATCGGCGACCTGGTGCTGGACGTCGAGTGGCGCACGATCGAGACCCTGCTCGACCGCGCCTCCGGGCCGGCCCGCCAGATTCTGGTGCTCGACACGGCCGGTCGGGCCGTTGCCGCATCGGCCGGATTGCGGGGGCGCGAGGCCGAGGTGCCCGCGCGCTTTGCCGACTGGCAACTGCCAGCCCGCGCTGCAGGTATCGCCGTGCGCGACGCTCGCCCCCTGCTGCCCGGTGAGGCTATCGTCGGGTACCGCCGCTCCCAGGGGTTCGACGACTTCAGCGGCTTCGGCTGGACCTACGTGCTGCTGCAATCGCGTGCGGATGCCCTGTCGCCGGTGCAGCAGATGGCCTGGACCTTCGCTGGCCTGCTCGGACTGATCGTGCTGGCAGTGACGGCGATCTCGCTCGGTATCGCCGCCCTGATCGCGCGGCCCGTGATCGCACTCACCGCGTTCACGCGTCGCTATCTGGATCCCGGAACGCCGCCGACGCCGCCGCCACCCGGCCCAGGCGAACTGGGCGAACTCAATCGCAGCTTCGTGCAGTTGATGGACACGCTGCAGCGCTCGCAGTCGACGCTGACACAGGCGTCCAAGCTAGCGGCGCTCGGCGAGATCACCGCGCTGCTCGCGCATGAGGTGCGTACGCCGCTCGGCATCCTGCGCTCATCGGTGCAGATGCTGGCCGGCGAACGCGGGCTCAGCGACGAAGGCCGCGAGTTGCTGCGCATCGTCGAAGCGGAAACCGCGCGGCTGAACCGCCTCGTGAGCACGCTGCTGGACGGCGCCCGCACGCGGCCACCGCAGATGCTGCCGGTGGACTTGCACGGCCTGCTCGCCCACGCCGCGAGCCTGCTCGCTTCGCAGCTGCGTCATGCCTCGGTCGAACTGCGCCTGCTGCCGGAAGCCCGCGACGCCACCGTGAACTGCGATGCCGAGCAGATCACGCAGGTGCTGCTCAATCTGCTGATGAACGCCCTGCAGATCCTCAAGGACGGCGGCCGCATCGAGGTTCGTACGATCGAGCACGACGCGCGCCTTCACGTTCATGTCGACGACAACGGCCCCGGCGTACCGGAAGAGGAACGCGAGCGCATCTTCGAGCCGTTCGTCTACAAGCGGGAGGGCGGCATCGGTCTGGGCTTGGCCGTGGTCCGGCAGATCCTGCGGCAGCACGGCGGCGACATCGCCGTCGAACGCAGCGCGCTGGGCGGCGCTTCGTTCCGTTTCTGGCTGCCGCGCGATCCCCCGTAGACTTGCCCGCCATGACCGCGCGACAAATCCTGGTGGTGGACGACGAGCCGAACATGCGGCGCGTGCTGGAGATCATGCTCGCGCGCCGCGGCCACCGCACGCTCAGCGCCGGCGACGGCACCGAGGCGCTCGCGATGATCGAGCGCGAACCGGTCGACCTGGTCATCAGCGACCTGCGCATGCCGGGACTCAACGGCATCGAGTTGCTGCGCCGCCTGAGGGCCGATGGTCGCGACGTTCCCCTGATCATGATCACGGCGCAGGGCACGATCGAAACCGCGGTGGAGGCCATGCGGCTCGGGGCCTGCGACTACTTGTTGCGGCCGTTCGATGTGGAGACGCTGGATCTGGCGATGAGCCGCGTGTTCGCGCAGCGCGAGGTGTTCCAGCGCGCCGACTATCTGCGTGGCGAGGTCGCGCGCCGCTGGAAGGGACTGGTGGGCGACAGCGCGGCGATGCAGCGCGTCCGCCAGCAGATCGCGCAGGTCGCCCCCACCCGCGCCAGCGTGCTGCTGACCGGCGAAACCGGGACCGGCAAGGAAGTGGTGGCCCGCGCGATTCATGAGGCCTCGGACCGGCACGAGCAGTTGTTCGTCGCCATCAACTGCGCCGCCATTCCGGCAGACATTCTCGAAAGTGAGCTGTTCGGCCACGAGAAAGGCGCATTCACCGGCGCGATCCGCGAGCGTGTCGGCAAGTTCGAGCTGGCCAACGGCGGCACGATCTTTCTCGACGAAATCACCGAGATGCCGATCGCGCTGCAATCCAAGCTGCTGCGCGTACTGCAGGAGTCGCGTGTCGAACGCGTCGGCGGCAACCGTAGCCTGGAACTGGACCTGCGCGTGATCGCCGCGACCAACCGCGCGCCGCGCCAGGCCCTCAGCGACGGCCGGCTGCGCGAAGACCTCTATTACCGGCTCAACGTCTTCACCCTGGCGCTGCCGCCGCTGCGCGAGCGGCTCGACGACCTGCCGGCGCTGATCGCGCATTTCGCTGCACAGGCCGGCTCAGCACCGCGCCCTCTGATCACGCCGCAGGCGCTGGACTATCTGCGCCTGTATCACTGGCCCGGCAACGTGCGCGAACTCGGCAACATGGTCGAGCGTGCGCTGATCCTCAGCGGCGGCGCCATGCTCGACGTGGTTCATTTCCCCCAGGAGGATGCGCCGGTGGGCACGACCGCCGCCGCACCCGGCGTTGATGCGCGCCCGGACGCCGACGCCGAGGGCATGGACGCCGCGGTCGCCGCGCTGGAGAGCCGCATGATCTCGGACGCCCTCACACGCGCCGGCGGCAACAAGACCCGCGCCGCACAGTTGCTGAAGATCAGCGAGCGCTCGATCTTCTACAAGATCCGCAAGTACGGCCTGCGCGGCGAGTCAGGCTGAGCCGCCCACCCCATGACACGCGAGCACATGTCCACCGAGATGCCGACCGCCCGCACCGTTTCCTACTCCGCCGTGCGCGAGCAGGTCTACATGGTGTTCCCGAACGACCTCAATGCCAACGACACCGTGTTCGGCGGCCTGATCATGGCGCAGATGGATCGTTTCGCCGCCGTCGTCGCCGATCGCCATGCCGCCGGCGTCTGCGTGACGGCCAGCGTCGACGCTGTGCATTTCGTCGCGCCGGCACGGCGCGGCGACGTGCTGATCTTCAACGCCTCGGCGAACCGCGCGTGGACCACCTCGATGGAAGTCGGGGTCCGTGTCGAAGCCGTCGGCTACGACGGCAGCGATCGCCGCCACATTCTCTCGGCTTATCTGACGTTCGTTGCGCTGGATGCCGGCGGCAAGCCCCGGCCGGTACCGGCACTACAGCCCGAGACCGACGTCGAACAGCATCGCTACGAGGAGGCGCAACTGCGCCGCGAAGCGCGCCTGCGACACGCCGATGATCTCAAGCGCCTGCGCGACGCCAGAGGCTGAGCAACGACGCGACCGCACCCGCGGCGCGCATCGCCCGCAGACTCAGCACTCGGCGTCCGGCTGCTGGTCCGGGTGCGCGCGCTGGAAGGCCGGCAGTTCGCGGCAACGCGCACCGACCGCCGCCAGGCGCGGATAGCGCGCGGCATCGCAGCCGAAACGCTCGGCCGCGAACAGCTGCGGCACCAGCACGCAGTCGGCCAGCGTCGGCGTATCGCCGAACACGAATGGCGTGGTGTCGATGGCCTCCGACTCCAGCGCCGCCAGCCCACGCTCGATCCAGTGCCGCATCCAGGCCGAGCGCGCGGCCTCGTCGGCGGCAAAGCGCGCCTTGAGCTGCTCCAGCGTCGCCAGGTTGTGGAACGGCTGCACGTCCGCCGCCAGCGTTAGGCAGAACGCGCGCACGCGCGCTGCCCGCTGCGCATCCGTCGGCAGCAATGCCGGCTGCGGATGGCGCGCTTCCAGATAATCGAGGATCGCCAGCGACTGGTTGAGATGGAAGTCGCCGTCCACCAGTAGCGGCACCCGTCCCTGCGGGTTGAGCACGCGGTACGCAGCCGCATGCTGCTGGCCGCCGTCGCGCACCAGATGCACCGGCACGATCTCGTAGGGCAACCCCTTGAGGTTGAGCGCGATGCGGACGCGATAGCTCGCCGAGGAGCGCCAGTAGGAATAGAGCTTCAGCATGGCGTGCTCGGCAGACGCATCCATCAACGCGGCTTGTAGCGCGCGACGATCTGATCAATGACGCCGAACACACTGTGGCCGGCTGTGTCCCGCACCTCGATCTGCACTTCGTCGCCGAAGCGCAGGAACGGCGTGACCGGCTTGCCAAAGCGCAGTGTCTCGACACTGCGGAGTTCAGCCAGGCAAGAGTAGCCAACGCCACCCTCGCCCAGCGGCGCGCCCGGCCCACCATCGGCGCCACGATTGGAGATCGTGCCGGAGCCGATGATCGTGCCGGCGCCCAGCGGCCGCGTCTTGGCTGCGTGCGCCACCAACTGCGCGAAGTCGAAGGTCATGTCGATGCCCGCATTCGGCGCGCCCAGGGCATGGCCGTTGACGCGGGAATGCACCGGCAGATGCAGGCGGCCGCCATCCCAGGCGTCACCGAGGGCGTCCGGCGTTACGGCACAGGGCGCGAACGCCGACGACGGCTTGGACTGGAAGAAGCCGAAGCCCTTGGCCAGTTCCGGTGGAATCAGGTTGCGCAGCGATACGTCGTTGACCAGCAGCAGCAGGCGGATCGCGGCGCGCGCCGTCTCCACGTCCACGCCCATCGGCACGTCGCCGGTGACCACGGCGATCTCCGCTTCCAGGTCGATGCCCCAGCTTTCGTCGGCCGCCTCGATCGCACCCATGGGATCGAGAAAGCGGTCGCTGCCGCCCTGGTACATCAGCGGATCGGTCCAGAAGCTGGCCGGCATGTCGGCACCGCGCGCCTTGCGCACCAGCTCGACGTGGTTGACGTAGGCCGAACCGTCAGCCCACTGGTAGGCGCGCGGCAGCGGCGAGTGACAAGCGATGGCGTGAAACGGCTCGGCCTCCGCACCGCCAGCACCGCGATCCAGTTGCGCGGCGACCTCGGCCAGCCGCGGCGCGGCACGCGCCCAATCATCGAGCGCCGCCTGCAACGTGCGCGCGATACCGGGCACCGGCAGGCAGACCGACAGATCGCGGGCGACGACGACCAGCCGGCCGTCGCGCGTACCGTCCTTGAGCGTGGCGAGTTTCATGGAAAGATCGTGCCTGTCAGCCTCGGGACCAGCTGCGATGGTACTCGGCCCATTCGACGGCTTCCGCGGCATCGCCGACGTCGAGGGCGTCGCGCGCATCGATCATCACCGCGTACTCGTCGGTCGCCGCCTTGGCCGGCGTCAGCGCGCGCCGCTGCGCCTTCGGATGGGGGCCATGCGTAAAGCCGCAGGGATGCAGCGTCAGCATGCCGGGCTTGATGCCGTCACGCGAGAAGAAATCCCCCGCGTGATAGAACAGCACCTCGTCGTAGTCGTCGTTGTTGTGGAAGAACGGCACCTTCAGTGCGCCCGGATCGGTCTCGAACGGCCGCGGCGCGAACGTGCAGACGACAAAGCGGCCGGCGACGAACGTGGTATGCGCCGACGGCGGCAGGTGGTAGCGCGCGCTCATCAGCGGCCGCAGCTGATCGACATTGATGCGCACCGGCATCAGCGTACCCTGCCAGCCGACCGCGTCCAGCGGGTTGTATGGATAGGTCACGGTCGAGAGTTGCTGGCGGCGCTTGATGCGCACGCGCCAGTCGCCGGCTTGCGCCGCCTGCGCGCGGAACGCCTCGTCCAGACGCGGATAGTCGAGCAGCGCCGGATCGAAGATCGCGTGCTCGCCGACCAGGCCCTTGTCCGGCAACTGATAGCTGGAGCCCGTCGCCTCGATCAGCAGCCACTGCGTCGAGCCCGACACCTCGACGCGCCACATCGTGCCGCGCGGCAGCACCACGTAGTCGCCGCGGCGCAGGCGCAGGCGGCCGTAGTCGCAGTACAGCTCGGCGTCGCCAGCGTGCAGGAACAGCAGCTCGTCGCCATCGGCGTTGCGCACCAGCTCGCGCATCGACGCGGCGCAGCTCCACCAGCGCAGACGCAGATGTGCGTTATGCAGGATCGCCTGCGCGTCCCAGGGCGACGGGTTCCCCTGCGGGGCACCGAGCGGATTCAGATCGAAGGCGCGGGGTCTCAACGGGCCTTCCCACGAGGTCCAGTCGGTCGGCGGTCGCGGATGCAGCATGTGCGTGGCCGGACCGAAGAACCCTTCCTTACCCAGCTCGCGCTCGACCGTGCCCGTCGGCAGATCGGCATGCGCCTGACGCGGCGCCTGGCCTTCGACGATCGGACGGTAGATCCATTTGCGCATGCGCGTGCTCCCGCTTCAAGCCGTCGCCGATTGCAGCACGCCGCGGCGGATCTGGTCTTCCTCGATCGACTCGAACAGCGCCTTGAAGTTGCCCTCGCCGAAACCCTGATTGCCCTTGCGCTGGATGATCTCGAAGAAGATCGGGCCGATCACGGTGCTGGTGAAGATCTGCAGCAGGATGCCCTCGACCGGCGCACCGTCGATCAGGATGTTGAGGGCCTGCAGTCGCGCCAGCGGCTCGCCATGGTTCGGCACGCGTGTATCGACCTTGCCGTAGTACGTGTCCGGCGTGTCCATGAACTGCACGCCGCGCGCGCGCAACGCCTCGACCGTCGCATAGATGTCAGCGGTCGCCAGCGCGATGTGCTGGATGCCCTCGCCGCGGTACTGCTGAAGGAATTCCTCGATCTGGCTCTTGTCGTCGGCGCTCTCGTTGATCGGGATGCGGATCTGGCCGCAGGGGCTGGTCATCGCCCGCGAGAACAGGCCGGTCTGCTTGCCTTCGATGTCGAAGTAGCGGATCTGGCGAAAGTTGGCGATGCGCTCGTAGAAGCCCGACCACTGGTCCATGTTGCCGCGCTGCACGTTGTGCGTGAGATGGTCGATCGTGGTCAGGCCGACGCCGCGCGGCTGGCGCTCGACGCCGTCGAACCAGCGGAAATCGACGTCGTAGATCGAGCCGGCGTCGCCGTAGCGATCGACCAGATACAGCACGCTGTTGCCGATGCCGTACACCGCCGGCAGGCGCAGTTCCATGAAACCCGGCCGCGTGTCGAAGGCGACGGCGCCCTGCGCCAGCGCGTGCTCGTGGGCCGCGACCGCGTCCCTGACGCGCCAGCCCATCGCGCAGGCCGACGGCCCATGCGCCATCGCAAACTGCTGGAAGTGCGTGTACGGCGTGCCGTTGACCAGGAAATTGATGTCGCCCTGGCGGAACAGCGTCACGTCCTTGCTGCGGTGCTTCGCCACCGCGGTGAAGCCCATCATCTCGAACAGACGATGCAGTTGCGCGATGCCTTCGCGCGTCGGCGCGGTGTACTCGACGAACTCGAAGCCATCGGTGCGCATCGGATTGTCGGCGGGGGTCTGGCGGTTCATGGCGTTGACGGTTTCCGGTTTCATGATCGATCGGCTTAGGCGGCGTTGCGGGTGTGCGGTTGCGGGAGCGCGACATCGTCAGCCGCGCAGACGTCGTCGCTGAACTCGGGCAGTGCTCGCAACCTTGCGAGCGCCGGCCGCAGGTCGTCCGCGACCGACTCCAGCAGCTCGTCGAGCGTGCGCAGCACGAAATAGGTTTTCTGGTAGGCGTCGATGCGATAGCGCGTGCGCATGACGCGGTCACGCACGTAACGCAGGCGCTGCGGTTGCGGGCTCTCCAGCGCGTAACGCGTCTCGCCGCCCGAGGACAGGATGCCGGCGCCGTAGCAGCGCAAACCCTCATCGCCGTCGATCAGGCCGAACTCCACCGTGTACCAGTACAGGCGCGCGACCAGCGGCAGCGCGTCCTGCGCGATCGCCTGCAGGCCGAGTTCGCCGAAGCGTTGCATGTAGTCCGCGAAGCGGCGATGGAACAGCATCGGCACATGGCCGAAGAAGTCGTGAAAGAGGTCGGGCTCGACGAGATAGTCGAACTCCTCCGGCTTGCGCAGCCACACGGTCACGGGGAAGCGGCGCGCCGCCAGATGCGCGAAGAACGCCGCATCCGGAATGAAGCCTGGCACCGCGACCAGCGCCCAGCCGCTGGCGACCTGCAGTGCCGGATTGATGCGCGCCAGTTGCGGCACCGCGTCGGCGCAGCGCATCGCCGCCAGCGCCTCGCGGAACTCGCGGCAGGCGTGCGTGCCGACCAGGTCCGATTGGCGCGCGTACAGCCGCCGCCACAGCGCGTGATCCGCCGTGGCGTAGACGTGCTCGGCCTGATCGACGGTGAAATCGATCGCCGCCCGGCGGTAATCGCCGCGCAACTCGCTCTCGCTTTGGGCTCCGTACATCGCCGGTTCCTCGCCAGTCTCGACCCCATCACTGTAGGCCGAGGTGCGGAGCGAATGGCTGCAAATGCAGCGACTGCTTCAGCCTTATGCGCTATAAATCGCTAATGGACTGATGATCTATGGTGATTTCATGCGAAACGGCCTGGACCGGACCGATCAACGCATCCTGCGCGAACTGCAGCGCGACGGCCGCCTGAGCATCGTCGAGCTGGCCGCGCGCGTGTCGCTGTCGCCGACCGCCTGCCAGCGGCGTGTGACCAAGCTGGAGGACAGCGGCGTCATCCACCATTACGCCGCCGTGCTCGATCCCGCCAAGCTCGGCCTGCAGTTACAGGCCTTCGTGCGCGTATCGATCGAGCGCCAGTCGCGCGAGGCGACGGTCGCGTTCGAGGACGCGATCCGGCGTCGGCCCGAGGTGCGCGCCTGTTACGTGATGACCGGCGATCTCGATTTCCTGCTGCACGTGGTCGCCGCCGACCTGCAGGCCTTCGCCGATTTCTCGATGAAAGTGCTGATCGGCCTGCCAGGGGTCAAGGACGTGCGCTCCAGCCTGGTGCTGGAAGCGGTCAAGCAGGACGAAGGCCTCAGCGTCGGCTAGCGCGATGCGGAATCGTGCGTCGCGCTAGAGCCGCGCGAAGCGATCCGTCGCTGCCACCAGCCGTTCGAGGATGCCCGGCTCGCTGGCGGCATGGCCAGCGTCGGCGACGACCTGGAAGTCGGCTTCCGGCCAGGCCCGATGCAGATCCCAGGCCGACCGCATCGGGCACACCACGTCGTACCGGCCCTGGATGATGACGGCCGGAATCTGGCGCACGCGGTCGATGTTGGCGAGCAACTGGTCGTCGCGCTCGAAGAAGCCCTTGTTCGTGAAGTAATGGCACTCGATGCGGGCGAAGGCTTCCGCGAAGCGATCCTCGCCGAAGCGCGCCACCATGTCCGTGCTCGGAAACAGCTTGCTGGTCGAGCCTTCCCAGATGCTCCAGGCCTTGGCGGCGGCGCGACGCACCGCCGGGTCTTCATGCGTCAGGCGCTGGTAGTAGGCCGCGACGAAATCGCCACGCTCGTCCACCGGAATCGCGTTGACGTAGTGCTCCCAGGCATCGGGGTAGATCCAGCCACACCCGTCCTGATAGAACCAGTCGATCTCGGCCTTGCGCAGCAAGAAGATGCCGCGCAGCACCAGCGCCGTGCAGCGCTCGGGATGCGTTTCGGCGTAGGTCAGCCCCAACGTTGATCCCCAGGACCCTCCGAACACCAGCCAGCGCTCGATGCCGAGGGCCTCGCGGATCTTCTCCATGTCGGCGACCAGATCCCAGGTCGTGTTCTCGCGCAGCTCCGCATGCGGCGTGGAGCGACCACAGCCGCGCTGATCGAACAGCACGATGCGGTATAGGCGCGGGTCGAAGAACTGACGATGCCAGGCCTCGGAACCGCCGCCGGGACCGCCGTGCACGAAGATCGCCGGCCGGCCGGCCGGATTGCCGCACTCCTCGACGTAGATCTCGTGCAGCGCGGACACCTTCAGGCGGTGCGTGCGATAGGGTTCGATCGGGGGATACGGCTGCGCCATCGTCGGGAACTCGCGGGTCGATTGAAGCACTGAAGTCTAGTGCACCGAATTCCGCAGCGCGCCGGGCACCGAAGCTGAACGAGATGTCGCGGCGATTTCGTTGATGGCATGGGCCTCGCGCAGTACCATCGCCGCAACGCTCGCCGACCCTCCCGCGCCTGCGCCCGCCCTGCGATTTTTCGATGCCGCCGACCCTGCGCCTGACCCGTCTCACTGCCCTGTTTCTCGCCGCCGGATGCGCCAGCGCATTCGCACAGGCCGGCACCAACCCGCGACCCGCCGTCGCCGGACTCGATGATTCGCTGCACTCACCGCCGCCGACGATCAGCATCGCGCCCACGCTGCCGACACCGCCGCCGGTCGAGCTGCGGGCCAGCGGCGAACTCACCCAGGCACCCAGCCGGACACCGATGCTGGCCTCCACTGCGCCGACCAGTACGGCAGTCACGATCCCGGCGAGTACGCCGACACCGCCGGCCACCGCGCCGGTGGTCGCCTCGCAACTCGACGCCCGCTTCCCCCGCTACCAGCAGCTCGAGCCCGCGGTCGCGTTCTGGAGCAATGTTTTCGGGCGTTATTCCGAGCACCAGAGCGCGCTGCACTTCCGCGACTACCCGCACAAGGTGTTCGCGGTGCTGGACTTCCGCGCCGACGCGCAGCGCATGGACAAGTTCCAGCTGGCCAAGCTCAAGCAACGCGAGGAAGACGCCGCCAAGACGCGCGTCGATCAACTGCTGCGCCAGGTGCACGCCAAGCAGCATGCGCCGGAGACGATGACCTTCGAGGAACGCCGGCTCTACGATCTGTTCGCCGACGTGCGCGGCGCCGACCGCTTCAAGGACCAGATCGGCACGATCCGCGCGCAGCGCGGCCTGCAGGAACGCACGCTGACCGCGCTGCAGACCGCTGACCGCTACCTGCCGACGATGGAACGCATCTTCGCCGGCTACCAGTTGCCGCCGCAGCTCACGCGCCTGCCGATCGTCGAATCCAGCTTCAACGTCGAGGCCTATTCGAAATCGCATGCCGCCGGCATGTGGCAGTTCATTCCCTCATCGGCGCGCATCTACATGCGCCTCGACGACGTCGTCGATGACCGCCGCGATCCCTGGACTTCCACCGACGCCGCCGCGCGCCATCTGCGCGACGACTACGCGCTGCTGCAGGACTGGCCGCTGGCGCTGACCGCCTACAACCACGGTCGCAATGGCATCTCCCGCGCACTTCAGGCCACCAACGGCCGAACGCTGATCGACCTGATCGAGCGCAACACGCATCCGCGCTGGGGCTTCGCCGGCAAGAACTACTATGCCGAGTTCATCGCCGCACTGGATGTCGAGCACGACTACCGAACGCGCACGCAACCGCGCCGCGGCGGCCTGATCGATTTCGAAGTCGTCGAAACCAAGCACTATGTGCCCTACGAGACCTTGCGCCGCCTTTGCGGCGCCGACGACGAACTGTTCCGCAAGCTCAACCCCGCGTATCGGCCCGAGGTCATCGAGGGCAAGCTTTACGTGCCGCCGGGCCATCTGATCCGCGTGCCCGCGGGGCGTGCCGAGGCGTTCAGCGTCGCGTACTCCAAACTCGGCGGGCATGAACGCTTCGACGCACAGCGCGCGTTGTTCCTGCTGCACAAGGTGCAGAAGGGCGAAGTGCTAGGCCGCATCGCCACGAAGTACCGCGTCAGCCAGCAGGCGATCCTCAAGGCCAACGACCTGCGCAGCGCCAATACGCTGCGCGTCGGCCAGGTCCTGAAGATTCCACCGCACAAGGAATATCGCCCGGGTCCGATCAGCGTCGCCGTCGGCGAATCCAAGCCGGCGCAGACACGAAGCCAGAAGATTGCCGAAGCGCGCGCCAGCACCCCCAAGAAAGCCGCGAGCAGCGGCGGCAAGCGCGGCTTCAAGGTGCATCAGGTGCGCGCAGGCCAGACGCTGCATTCGATTGCTCGCCAGTACAAGGTCAGCGTCGATGACCTGCGCAGCGCCAACAACCTCGGCAACTCCAGCTACATCCGGGCCGGCCAGAAGCTCAAAGTGCCCGTATGGAGCAGCTGAGCCGGCCGCCGCGAGCGCCTCGCTGCTGACGCCGGCGGCACGTCACCCGCGCGCCGCCTCGAGGCTGCCTAGAACAGGTAGGCGAAGACGAAGATTCCCAGCATCGCCAGCGAGATCGCGAGCTTGGCCAGCGCACCGAGCAGCAGCCCGATCCAGGTCGCGACGCCCACCGTTGCCGCGCGCTCGGCGCCGCTGCGCGCCGTCAGCTCGCCGACCACCGCGCCGACAAACGGGCCCAGCACCAGGCCTGGCAACCCGAAGAACAGACCGACAATGCTGCCCAGCACCGCGCCGGTGACGGCCTGCGGGCTGGCGCCGACCCGCTTGGCGCCCAGAGCCGACGCGACAATGTCGAGCACCAGCGCCAGCACGGTCAGCGCCGCCAGCACGCCGATCGTGAAGCCGCCGACGCGCGTGTAGCCGTCGATCCAGGCACCGAGCCAGAGGCCGGCGAATACCAGCGGCACCCCCGGCAACACCGGCAACACCGCGCCGGCCAGGCCCACTGCGACCAGTGCGACGACAGAAATCCAAAGCAAGACCGATAGATAGGCGTCCATGGGGTCATTATGTCCACAGGCGCTTTCTTCCGCAGTGCAGCATTTAACCTTACACTCCGCTGAACATGCGGACTCCACCCCGTACCACCCGGCGCCTGATTGCGCAGCGCCTGCAGGATCTCGACAACGCCGCCAACTACGGCGACTGGCGCGAGATTGCGTCCGACCTCGACCGCCTGGAAGGCGCTGACACGTGGAAGCAGGACGAGACCAGCGAGGATTACGACTATCTGCTGATCCGCGAACGCCTCGCGCGGATGCGCGAACTGCGCAAGCATGCCGATGCGCGCCAGCTCGCGTTCGAGCTGTACGAAGGCCTGCACGGCAATCTCGGCAACATGTCGAACGCCGCGCTGTACGGTTACGCGCGCGTCGGCACCAAGCGGCTGATCGAGGAGTACGTGGTCGAGGTCGCGCGCTGCCTGGATTTCCTGTGCGCCGGCGATTTCGCGGACTTCGGCTTCGAGGACAAGATCCAGTTCTTCAAGCGCACCGCCACCGCCTTCGGGCGCTCGGCGCTGATGCTGTCCGGCGGCGGCACGCTGGGCATGTTCCATCTCGGCGTGATCAAGGCGCTGCACGAACAGAAACTGCTGCCCCGGGTGCTGTCCGGCTCGTCGGCCGGTTCGATCATCGCCAGCGCCGTGGCCGTACGCCACGACGACGAGATCGGCGCGATGCTGGCGCCGGGCGGGCTCAACCTCGATGCGTTCCGCCCCGTACGCATGCAGGAAGCGTTCAAAGGCGGCGCGATGATGGACGGCGCGCAGCTTGAACACTGCCTCGGCGCCAACCTGGGCGAGCTGAGTTTTGTCGAAGCATTCGACCGCACCAAGCGCATCGTCTCGATCACGGTCTCGCCGGCCGAGCCGCACCAGCAGGGTCGCCTGCTCAACTACCTGACCGCACCGCATGTGCTGCTCAAGCGCGCGGTGCTGGCATCGTGCGCCGTGCCGGGCGTGTTTCCGCCGGTGATGCTGACGGCACGCGACTACGACGGTCGCGTCGTGCCGTACCTGCCGAGCAAGCGCTGGATCGACGGCACCCTGTCGTCCGACCTGCCGATGCTGCGTCTGGCGCGCCTGCACAACGTGAATCACTACATCGTCAGCCAGGTGAATCCGCACGTGGTGCCGTTCCTGGCGCAACTCGACCGCGAGGCCCGCGCCACCCGCGGCCTGGCACCGCTGGCGCGCGACCTGGTGCGCAACGGCTCGCGCGGTGCCCTGCAGCTGGCGCGCAAGCACCTCGATCCCTACGGCGGCGGGCGCGTGCTCAACAAGATCGACAACATCGTCCGTCAGCGGTACTCGGGCGACGTCAACATCTATCCGCAGTTCAAGCAACAGCGCGTGACGCGCGTATTCTCCAATCCGAGCGACGCCGCAATCCAGGTCTACATCCGACAGGGCGAGCGCGCGACCTGGCCGACGATCGAGCGCATCCGCATGCAGACGCTGATCTCACGCACGTTCGAGGATTGCATCCGCCTGCTCAAGGAACGCGAGCACGCGCTGATCAAGCCCAAACCGCGCAAACCCCGGCTCCGCGCAGTGCGCTGAGCGGCACCCGCTTCAGCGACGCCGCGCCGTCAGGCGCTGCAACGTCGCCGCCAAGGCCTCGAACTGGGCGCGATCCGGATGCTCCGGCGCCTCGAGCAGTCTCGGCAACAGCGCGAAGGCCTGCGCGTCGTCGCCACGTCTTTCGCTCAGGTCGCGAATCTGCAGGTACAGCAGCCGCGCCGCCACGACATCCCGTGGCCAGGTCGCGATGCCGCGCTCGACCAGCGCATCGAGCACCGCCGTACGCCCTGACCGGAACGCCGCTTGCGCCAACGTCAGCGCGCGTGCCGGCGCATCGGGCAGAAATCCTGCCTGCTGCTGGTCGCAAGCCTCGAAAACATCGAGTGCGCGTTCGAAGCGGCGCTCCTCGAGCAGAACGTCCATCAAGTACTGACCCTCCGCGAGCAGCAAGTCGGTCGAGCGCCGCAGCAGCAAGCGCTCGAACATCGTCTCGTGCAGACGCCGTCGCTGATGCGCCGGCACCTCCAAGCCCAGCGCGGCGACCGCGCCCGCGCGATCACCGGCCTGCAGATGCGCATCCAGACGCAGCACCAGCAGCTCGATGCGGCGCTCGAGCGTCTCCTCGGCCGCGACCTCCTCGGGGTGCTGTAGCCGTACCGGCAAATCGAGCGCCGACTGGCGCAGTGCCGCGCTCGCGCCAAGCAGATGGGTCGACAGCATGGCCAGATAGGCCACGACCGCCGCCAGCGCCCAGATCGGCCACACGGCCGCCAGCGTCAGCACGATCCAGGCGCCGCCAGCGAGCAAGCCGCAGGCCAATGCATACGGCAACAGGCCGAGTCGCCAGGCGAAATCACACCAGAGGATCGGATTCAGTGCGCGGCGCAGTGCGTCCTCGAATGCGAAGGTGAACAGATAGGCCGGAGCAGCGACGGCGGCCAGCATCCACAGTGCGTCGCGCGCACCACCCTGCAGCGCGCCGGCCGCGGTGGTCACCAGCGCGGGGCCGACCAGCGCCCGTGCGGTCCGCCAACCATCCAGAAAGACCACGTCGCCGCCCATGGCCGGCGGCGTTGCACGCCCTTCGGCGCTGCGCTGCACGATCTGCATCAGGTAGTGCAGCATCCAGATCGCGGTGATGGCCAGCAGCGGGATGCCCATCAGGCTCTGGCTGCCGATGGCCACGAATGCGGCCACCATCGCCAGCACGGCAATCCCATGCGGACGCAGGGGATACAGTGGCACCCACGGCAGGTAGGCCCAGATCGAGGGCGCACCGGCCAGCCGCGCATCTGCGGTCGGATCGCGATGCGGATGACCGCCGCTCACCGACCGCCGCGCCGTCTCAGCGCGGCTGCTTGAGCAGGTCGCGGATTTCGGTGAGCAGCTTTTCCTCGGGGCTGGGCGCGGGCGGCGGCGGCGGTGCCGTCGGCTTGGCGGCCTCGGCGCGCTTCAGGCGGTTAATCGCCTTGACCGCGACGAAGATCGCAAAGGCGATGATGATGAAATCGAAGATCGTCTGGATGAACTTGCCGTAGCCGATCGTCACCGCCGGCTGATCGCCAATGGCGGCCTTGAGCGTGATCACCAGGTCCGAGAAATCGACGCCACCGACGATCAGGCCAATCATCGGCGTGATGACGTCCGCCACCAGCGACGAGACGATCTTGCCGAACGCGGCGCCGATGACGACACCGACCGCAAGGTCGACGACGTTGCCGCGCATCGCAAATTCCTTGAACTCCTGAACCATGCCCATGGCGCACTCCCGATGGTGATTGGATGGATGCCGCTGCCACCGATTCTACGCAGGCGGTACGTCCGCCCGTAAGCCGTCGCGCGACAGACAGCTCGGCAAGCCGGTTTCCAGATCGGGGTACCGCGGCGTAAAACGCAGCTCGCCCCGCAAACGCTCGGTGCACAGGCGCTTGGATTCCTCCATGAACGACCACATCGCCGGCGTGAACACGCGCCGCGCCTCCTGCAGATCCACCACCCGAGGCACCGGCAGATCGAGCAGGCGCGCGCAGCGTGTGAAGTAGTCCGCCATCGTCGTCGGCGTGCCGTCGCTGACGTTGTACGCCTGCCCGTCGCTCGCCAAGGCCGCCGCATGCACGGCGGCGCGCGCCAGATCGTCGGCATGAATACGATTGCTCCACGGTGATTGCGCCGGGTCGAGCACCGGCATGCCCGCCTGCAAGCGCTCGCGCGGCAGCCGGCCGGGGCCGTAGATGCCGGGCACGCGCAGTACCGCGAGCGTACCGCCGCGGCGCAAGCACCAATCCCGCAGCGCCGATTCGGCATCGACACGGCGTCGCGCGCGCGGCGTCTGCGGTTTCAGTGGCTCGTCCTCATCGATCCAGCGTCCGTCGCAGTCGCCGTAGACGCCGGAGGTGGAGATGTAGATCAGCCGCGCGATCGTGCCGCGCTGCGCATACAGCCAGCCACGCAGGCGCGTGTCGGCATCGCCGGTGGCCGGCGGCGGCGCAAACCAGAACAGCAAGGGCCAGTCGCCCCCATCCTGCGGCACGTCCAGATCCTGCAACTGCGGTTGTACACCCACCGCCTGTAATGCGGCCGCCTTTTGCGGATCGCGCACCAGCGCCGTCACCGCAAGGCCCTGCGCCACGAGCAGTCGCGCGACCCGCGCGCCGACGTCGCCGCAGCCGGCGATCAACGCACGTGCCGGCAGACGCGCGCGTACGGCGTCATCGAGGGACTCGATCATCATGAAAGCACCGCGCGCCCAGGCGCAGCGGAGGCGTCGACGAGCGGCATCAACGAGCGACGGCTATTCGGCGATGGGCGTGTCGGGCAGATAGCGCACACCCTTCATGCCCGACTCCAGTATCGCGTCGCGCAAGGCCGAGATCGCCTTGCGCCGCGGAAACGTCTTGCGCCACACCAGTGCGATGCGACGATGCGGTGCCGGCGCCACGAACGGCTTGGCGAGCAGGCGTGCGCGGTCTTCCGGCCGGTTGTCGGTGGACGACTGCGGCAGCACCGTGATGCCGAGGCCGCCGACGACCATGTGGCGGATCGTCTCCAGCGAACTGCCGGTCTGCGGATGACCGCTCTCGGCGTCCGCGTCCAGGCACTTCGGGCAGGCCTCGATGACCTGCTCGCGGAAGCAATGGCCGGGACCCAGCAGCAGCAACGGCTCGCCGGCAAGCTGCTTGGCCGGAATCTGCTTGGTGTCGGCCCAATGATGGTCCGGCGGCAGCAGCACGACGAAATCCTCGTCGTACAGCGGCCATGCCGACAAGCCGTTGAGGTCCACCGGCAGCGCAACCGTGATGACGTCGAGCTCGTTGTCGCGCAGCTGCTCCAGCAGCTTGGCGGTGAAGTTCTCCTCGATCACCAGCGGCATCTGCGGCACGCGCTCGCGCAGCAGCGGCACCAGGTTCGGCAGCAGGTAGGGGCCGACCGTGTAGATCGCACCGAAACGCAGCGGACCGGTGAGCTCGTCGCGGCCTTCGCGCGCGAGATCTTCGACGAGGCGCGCCTCGGCCAGCACGCGCTTGGCCTGGGCGATGATGCGTTCGCCGACCGGCGTCGGCTTGGCCTCGCCCCGATTGCGCTCGAACAGGATCACGCCCAGTTGATCCTCCAGCTTCTTCAGCGCCACCGACAGCGTCGGCTGCGAGACGAAGGAACGTTCGGCGGCACGGCCGAAGTGACGCTCCTTGTCGAGGTTCACCAGATAGCGGAGTTCGGTCAGGGTCATGGAAGTCGGTACATCCTGTACAAGCCGGCGCCATCCATGGCGCCGACTTTCAATACAAGCATGCTACACAGGCTCGCAGCGGACGACTCATACCCAGTCCCGCGGCTGCAGGTAGCGCTCGACTAGAGCGGCCTCCGGCGAGCCGGGCTCGGGGCGACGGTCGTAGTGCCAGCTAACCATCGGCGGCATCGACATCAGGATCGATTCGGTGCGGCCACCGGACTGCAGGCCGAATAAGGTCCCGCGATCCCAGACCAGGTTGAATTCGACGTAGCGGCCGCGGCGGTACAGCTGCCATTCGCGTTCGCGCGCCCCGTAGGGCAGGTCGCGGCGGCGCTCGACGATCGGCAGGTAGGCCTGCAGATAGTGATCGCCGACGCTTTGCATCAGCGCAAAGCTGCGATCGAAGCCGTCGGCATGCCAGTCATCGAAGAACAGGCCGCCGATGCCGCGCGGCTCGTTGCGATGCTTGAGGAAGAAGTAGTCGTCGCACCAGCGCTTCAGGCGCGGATAGGTCTCGTCACCGAACGGCGCACAGGCGGCGCGCGCCGTGGCATGCCAGTGGCGCGCGTCGTCGTCGAAGCCATAGTAGGGCGTCAGGTCGAATCCGCCGCCGAACCACCATACCGGCGCCTCGCCAGGCTTTTCGGCGACGAAGAAGCGCACGTTGGCGTGCGAGGTCGGCACGTACGGGTTGCGCGGATGGATCACCAGCGACACGCCCATCGCACGATACGAACGCCCCGCGAGTTCAGGACGGGCCTGCGTCGCAGACGGCGGCAACTTCGAGCCACTGACGTCGGAGAACGCGACGCCCGCGCGCTCGAACACCGCGCCGTTCTCCATCACATGCGTGCGCCCACCGCCGGCCCCGAGTGCAGAGCCGGCCTCGCGCTGCCAGCGATCACGTACGAAACGCGCCTGCGGCTCCAGCGCTTCGAACGCGGCGCAGATGCGCTCCTGCAGGCCGTGCAGGTAACGCTCCACTGCAACGCTATCGAGGGCTCCGCTCATCGGCGCAGGATATGCCCCGTGGTCACGTCGCGGATCGTAGTCGGCTTGGCGAGCCCGCCGAGCGCGCCCGGCACGATCGCATCGACCCGATCCTTGAAGTAGAGCCGCACCTGCGTGGCGCTGCGCGCGGGCTCGCGGCCGGAGGGGTTGGCGCTGGTGGAGACCAGCGGCCCGCCGTACCGCGTGCACAGCGCCCGCACCACCGGGTGCGCGCTGACACGCACCGCGATCGTGTCCTGATCGCCGGTCAGCAACAGCGGCAATTCGTACTGCGCCGGAAACACCCAGGTCGCCGGGCCCGGCCAGGTCGCCGTCGCGCGCTTGAGTGCGTTGTTGGACGGCAGCTCGACGAAGTCCGCGAGCTGATCGAGTTCGGCGGCCACCAGGATCAGGCCCTTGCGCCAGTCGCGCTGCTTGAGCGCGAGCAGACGTTTCAGCGCACGCTCGTCGGTCGGCGCGCAGGACAGGCCCCAGACCGCCTCGGTCGGGCAGGCGACGATGCCGCCGCCGGCCAGCGCGTCGACCGCGGCCCGCAGATGCCAGGGTGCCACGTCCATCAGGCGTTCTTCTTGCTCGCTGCCTTCTTGGCTGCCTTTTTGGCGGGCGCCTTCTTTGCAACCTTCTTGGCCGTCGCCTTCTTCACCGCTTTCTTCGCGACTTTCTTGGCGGCCGGCTTGCTCTCGGCAGCGGGTGCCGCCGTTTTCTTGGCCGCCTTGCGGCCCTTGCCCTTGGCCGGCGCCATCTTCTCGGCTTCTGCCAGATACGCCTCGCACTCGAAGACGCTGAGGTCCTCGGCCTGCTTGCCGCGCGGGATGCGCGCCTTGCGCTTGCCGTCGGTGATGTACGGGCCGAAGCGACCCTTGATGATGCGAATGCCGGTATCGCCGAAACGCTTGATCGTCGCCGCTTCCAGCGCCGCGGCCTTCTGCTCGATCAGCTCGATGACGCGCGGCAGTTCAATGGTGTACGGATCGTCGTCCTTCTTCAGCGACACGAACTGGCCGTCATAACGCGCGTACGGACCGAAGCGGCCGATATTGACGTCGACCTCCTCGCCGGTCGGCAGCGCGCCGAGCTTGCGCGGCAGGCGGAACAGCGCCAGCGCGTCATCCAGCGTGATCGTGTCGATACGCTGGTTGGCGCGCAGCGAGGCGAAGCGCGGCTTGTCGCTGTCGTCCTTGGTGCCGATCTGCACGAACGGCCCGAAGCGGCCGAGGCGCGCCGACACCGGCTTGCCGCTGACCGGATCGGTGCCGATCACGCGGGCTTCCGAGACTTCCTTGCGCGACAGCTCCATCTTCTCGTCGATGCGCGGCTTGAACGACTGCCAGAACTGCGCCAGCAGCGGCTGCCACTGCTTCTCGCCGCGCGATACCGCATCGAGATCGTCTTCCAGGTGTGCCGTGAACTCGTAGTCCACGTACTGCGTGAAGTGATCGGTCAGGAACTTGTTGACGATCATGCCGACATCGGTCGGGTTGAAGGCCTTGCCGTCGAGGCGCACGTAGTCGCGCGCCTGCAGCGTCGAGATGATCGACGCATACGTGGACGGACGACCGATGTCGTACTCCTCCAGCGTCTTCACCAGCGAGGCTTCGGTGTAGCGCGGCGGCGGCTCGGTGAAATGCTGGTCGGCGATCAGGTCGGCGAGCTTCACGGTCTCGCCCACTTCCAGCACCGGCAGACGCTTGTCGTCGTCGTCGTCTTCCTTGCCGCTGGGCGTGTCGAAGCTCTGCGTGTAGGCAGCGATGAAGCCCGGCTCCACCAGCGTCGAGCCGTTGGCCTTGAACGCATGCTTGTCGCCAGCGCGCAGCTCGGCGGCGACGGTGTCGAACACCGCCTGCTCCATCTGCGAGGCGACCGTGCGCTTCCAGACCAGCTCGTAGAGCTTGGCCTGGTCCGGCTGCAGATACTTGGCGACATCCTTGGGCAGGCGCGCAGCCGAGGTCGGGCGCACCGCCTCATGCGCTTCCTGCGCGTTCTTGCTCTTGGTCTTGTAGTAGCGCGGTTCCGGCGGCAGGGCCTTGGCGCCGAACTGCTGCGGGATCACCTTGCGGATGTCGGCCAGCGCGTCCTGCGACAGCGTCACCGAGTCGGTACGCATGTAGCTGATGAGGCCCACGGTTTCGCCGCCGATATCGACGCCTTCATACAGCTGCTGCGCGGTGCGCATGGCGCGTTGCGCAGTGAAGCCGAGCTTGCGGTTGGCTTCCT
>DASWWX010000061.1:0-16033 GCA_036405815.1 Solimonas sp.
ATGCACCGCGGTGGACTCGGAGTCCGGCAGCGGCGGCGGATCTTCGAAGGTGTGATACGGCGCCGGGGAGGCGACCGTCCACTCCAGGCCATGCGCGCCTTCCCAGACGCGGTTCGGCAGATCCTGCTTGCGACCGCCCCAGCCATAGCAGCTGGCCAGCATGTTGTAGACGAAGATGAACTGCGCGATGAAGAAGCCGAACGCGCCGACCGACGACCAGACGTTGAAGTCGGTGAACTGCACGGCGTAGTCCGGCACGCGACGCTGCATACCGGCCAAGCCGGCGAAGTGCTGCGGGAAGAACGTCACGTTGATGAAGATCGCAGACAGCCAGAAATGCAGCTTGCCCAGCGTCTCGCTGTACATGCGGCCGGTCCACTTCGGAATCCAGTAGTAGACGGCGGCGATGATCGAGAACACCGCGCCCGGCACCAGCACGTAGTGGAAGTGGGCGACGACGAAGTAGGTGTCGTGGTACTGGAAGTCCACCGGCGTGATCGCGAGCATCAGGCCCGAGAAGCCACCGATCGTGAACAGGAACACGAAGGCGAGCGCGAACAGCATCGGCGTCTCGAAGGTCATCGAGCCGCGCCACATCGTCGCCACCCAGTTGAACACCTTCACGCCGGTCGGCACCGCGATCAGCATCGTCGCGAACATGAAGAACAGCTCACCGGCCAGCGGCATGCCGACCGTGAACATGTGATGCGCCCAGACGATGAACGACAGGAACGCGATCGACGCCGTGGCGTAGACCATCGAGTCGTAACCGAACAGCGCCTTGCGCGCGAAGGTCGGGATGATCGTGCTGACGATACCGAACGCCGGCAAGATCATGATGTAGACCTCGGGATGCCCGAAGAACCAGAAGATGTGCTGGAACATCACCGGATCGCCGCCGCCCGAGGCGGTGAAGAAGCTGGTGGCGAAGTACTTGTCGGTCAGCAGCATCGTCACGGCGCCGGCGAGCACCGGCATCACCGCGATCAGCAGGTAGGCCGTGATCAGCCAGGTCCAGACGAACAGCGGCATCTTCAGCAGGGTCATGCCCGGCGTGCGCATGTTCAGGATCGTGACCACAACGTTGATCGCGCCGGTGATCGACGAGATACCCATCAAGTGGACCGCGAAGATCAGGAACGGGAACGCGGTGCCGGTCTGCAGCACCAGTGGCGGATACATGGTCCAGCCACCGGCCGGCGCACCGCCCGGCATGAACAGCGTGCCCAGCAGCATCGCGAACGCGAACGGCAGGATCCAGAAACCCCAGTTGTTGACGCGCGGCAGGGCGAGGTCGGACGCGCCGATCATCATCGGCACCATCCAGTTCGCCAGACCCACGAACCCCGGCATGACGCCGCCGAAGATCATGATCAGCGCATGCATCGTCGTCATCTGGTTGAAGAATTCCGGCTCGACGAACTGCAGGCCGGGCATCCACAACTCAGCGCGAATCACCAGCGACATCAGGCCGCCGATGAAGAACATGGTGAAGGCAAAGAACAGGTACAGCGTACCCAGGTCCTTGTGATTGGTCGTCTTGATCCAGCGCATGATCCCCTTGTCGGGACCGTGATGCGCGTGGTCGTCGTGTCCGTGAGCGTCGTGGGCGGCGTGGTCGTGGTGAGCCATGACTGTTTAACTCCTGAATCCTAGACGCTTACTTGCGAACCGCAGCGACGGCGGCGGCCTGAACGACCGGGCCGCTGTTGCCGAAGCTGTTGTGGGTGTAGGTGACGATGCCGGCGATGTCCTCGTCGGACAGATGCTTGAACGGCGGCATCAGGCCCTTGCCGTTGAGGATCTGCGCGATCTGCGCGTCGGTCGGCCCCTTGACGACAGCGCTGCCGGCCAGCGACGGGAAGTTCGGCGGCAGGCCCTGGCCGTTGGCCTGATGGCAGGCGGCGCAGCTGGCCTTATAGGCGGACTCGCCCTTGCTCATCAGCTCGTCCTTGGACAGCTCCTTGGCCGCAGCCGGGGCAGCCTCGGCAGCAGCGGCCGGTGCCGCAGCGGCGGGCTGGGCATCGCTGACCACCGCGCCCGGCGTAGCAGCAGCGGCAACCGCCACACCACCCTTCTTGGCGGCCATGAAGGCCTCGTACTCGGCTTCGGTCACGGCCTTGACGACGATCGGCATGAACCCGTGGTCGCGACCGCAGAGTTCGGCGCAGACACCGCGATAGGTGCCCGGATGGTCGATCTTGGCCCAGGTTTCGTTGATGTAGCCCGGAATCGCGTCCTTCTTGACGGCGATTTCCGGCACCCACCAGGCATGGATGACGTCATTGGAGGTGATCAGGAAGCGCACCTTCTTGCCGACCGGCACCACCAGCGGCTCGTCGACGTCCACCAGGTAGTTCGGCACCGTGTTGACGTCGACGCCCGACTTGAGCTGACGCGCAGCATTGGATTCGGCGGTCAGCGTCGAGAAGTAGCGCACGTCCTGGCCGACGTACTCGTATTCCCACTTCCACTGGTAGCCGGTGACCTTGATGCTGAGGTCGGCGTTGCGCGTGTCTTCCATCTTGATCAGCGTGCCGGCCGCCGGCACCGCCATCATGATCAGGATCGCGAACGGCGCAGCGGTCCACAGGATTTCGACCGTGGTCGACTCGTGGAAGTCGGCCGGCTTGGGATTCTTGGAACGGCGGTGGAAGACGATCGACCAGATCATCACGCCGAACACGACGGCGCCGATCGCCACGCACCACCAGAACATCAGCATGTGCAGGTCGTAGACCTCGCGCGCAAGCTCGGTGGCGCCGGTCGGCAGGTTGTAGCCGCCGCTGGTTTCGGTGTACGCCCAGCCCGCGAACGCCATCAGCGTCAGTGCGGTACCTGCGGCGACGCGCGCCAGCCATCCCTTCTTCGACATCATCAATCTCCCAAAGGCAACTCATGGGCGGGCCCGGCGCCCGCCACGCCCGGGCGAACCGCCATGCCCGGATTCAGCAATTCACGGAGCCGTGCGCTCAGGCGCTCACGCTCCTCGTCCGTCAAACATCGGCCGACCACCACCCGCCGGCCCGCACTGCTCAGTACCAGGCGCGTCGGCGCCAGTCGGGTTGGTCCCGGCTCCAGCGTCGCGCGCGTCCAGCCGCGTGGGAACCGAACCTGCCGCTCCGGGCCCTGCCCGAGCCGGCCGAACTCGACCCGCACCTCACGCTCGTCGAAGCACAACACCTCGCGATAGCCATTACGCCGCATCGAGGCCCACAACGCAGCGCCCAGCGCCGCCAGCTCCAGTCCCGCGAACGGCAGTACCGGCCAGAACCCCAGCACCGCAAAGCCCGCCGCGATCCCCAGGCCCATCGTCACGGTCAGCCCCATGAACGCCCACGCCTGACCCAGCGACAAGGACGCATTGGGGCCGAGCACGATCTGGGTGTCCAGGGACATGGATCCGATGGCGGATTTGAAGCAGCGGAATTGTAGTGCATCGCCAGAAAGCGGCGCAAAAGCCGCGGCGGTCATTCTTTGACCATTTGCGCCGTCGGGCGCCGCCCTAACCGGCCCGGACCGCCCGAGTCCGTTAGGACGAGCCCCGCAGCCAGGCGCGCAGCGGCGCGCTGTCGAGCGCGGCGGCGGCGGCCGATTCGTCAGCATCCAGACCGACCGTTCCCCACAGCGGCGCGTCGATGCGCTGGCGCAGCGTGTCGATATTGGCCTGCCACTGCGGCTGCTGCGGCGGTATCACATTGGCGATCCAGCCGGCCAGGTGCGTGCGCCGCGCGATCGACTCGATGCTGAGCAGGGCATGGTTGAGGCAACCCAGGCGCATGGCGACCACCAGCACCACCGGCCACTGCCGATCGCCCACCCAGTCGGCGAACGTCTGGCGCTCGTTCAACGGCACCAGCCAGCCGCCCGCACCCTCGACCACGATGTGGCTGTGGCGCTGCGCCAGCTGTGCGTGTGCGCGGTCCAGCGCCGTGGGATCGATGACGACACCTGCCTCGGCCGCCGCCAGATGCGGCGCGATCGGCGGCTCGAACACCAGCGGGTTGATGGCGCCGTAGTCGTCCTGATTGCCACTGGCACGCAACAGTGCGAGCGCGTCGTCGTTGCGCAGGCCCTGCGGCGTGCGCTGCGCGCCGCTGGCGATCGGCTTGAAGCCCACCGCGTCGATGCCCTGCGCACGCGCGGCAGCGATCAGTGCGCAAGCGACGCGCGTCTTGCCGACGCCGGTGTCGGTGCCGGCCACGAACAGACTGCGCGAGGGCACTGCTGCGCTCACGGCGCCGGACCGAGTTGGCGCAGACCCTCGGCCAGCGCGTCGATCAGGCGATCGATCTGCGCTGGCGTGTGCGCCGCCGAGAGCGTAATGCGCAGCCGCGAGGTCCCCGGCGGCACGGTCGGCGGACGGATCGCCGCGACCCACAGGCCGCGCTCGAGCAGGAACCGCGACAGCGACAGCGCGCGCGCCTCATCGCCCAATACCAGCGGCTGGATCGGCGTCTCCGAAGGCATCAAGGCGATGCCCTGCTGCGCGCAGCCCTCCCGGAAACGCCGCAGCAAGGCGAACAGCGTCCGGCGACGTTCGGCACCGTCCTCGCCGGCAACGATCGCCAGTGCCGCACGCGCCGCCGCCGCCAGCGCCGGCGGCGGCGCCGTCGAGAACACCCAGCTGCGCGCGCGCTGGATCAGGTACTCGATCAAGTCCTCGTCGCCAACGACGAAGGCGCCGGCGCAGCCCAGCGACTTGCCCAGCGTGCCGACCTGGATCTCCGGCGCGGCAATGCCGCAGTGCTCGACCAACCCGAGACCCTGCGCGCCGAGTACGCCGAAACCGTGCGCATCATCGACCATCAGCGCGGCGCCGTGCGCCTGCGCCAGCTGCGACCAGGCCGGCAACGGCGCGGCGTCGCCGTCCATACTGAAGATGCCGTCGGTCACCAGCAGCTTCAGGCGCGCCGGTTCGATCTCTTCTGCGGCGAGCGCTTGCAGTTCACGGGCGCAGGCGTCGACGTCGGCATGCGGAACCCGCACGTAACGCGCGCCGCTGAGACGGCCGCCGTCGATCAGCGACGCATGATTGAGCTCATCGGCGATCAGTACGTCGCGCTTGCCGAGCAACGCGCGCAGCACACCGAGGTTGGCGGCCCAGCCAGTGCTGAACAGCAGCGCGCGTGGCCGCTGCAGAAACTCGGCCAGCGCCGCCTCCAGCGCCTGATGCTCCCGGTTGTAGCCGGACACCAAGGCCGCCGCGCCGCTACCGGTGCCGTCCGCCAGCGCCGTGCGCGCCGCGGCGGCGATGCGCGGGTCGGCGGCCAGCCCGAGATAGTCGTTGCTGCAGAAGTTGAGGCAGGCGCGCCCGTCCACGCGCAACTGCGCCCCGTGCCCGCCCTCGACCACACGCCGCAGCCGGTAGCGTTGCGCCGCACGGATCTGTTCGAGTCCGCCTCGCAGCCGCTGCTGCAGCGTTTCCGTTGACGGGGCCATCATCAAGGAGCGGTGTCGATCGCCGGCGTCAGCGCAGAATGCGCACGCGCACGCCCGCGGTCACACGCAGCGACCACTCAGGCTGCCGCGCAACCGGCGGCATGGGCAGCATGCGTCGCGCACGCCTGCGCGCTCGGCGTCGGCGAATCAGCCGCGGCCAGCGATGTCACCGTTCCTTCCGTCTGAACGCCCAGGCGCGCGAACAACGCGCGGTCCTTGGCGTTCTGCGGGTTCTCGGTGGTCAGCAGCTTGTCGCCGTAGAAGATCGAATTGGCGCCGGCGAGGAAGCACATCGCCTGCAACTCGTCGCTCATCTCCGTGCGACCTGCGGACAGGCGCACGTAGGAGGTCGGCATCAGCACGCGCGCCACCGCGATCGTGCGCACGAACTCCAGCGGGTGCAGCGCCACCTCGCCATGCAAAGGCGTGCCCTGTACCTGCACCAGGTTGTTGATCGGCACGCTTTCCGGATGCGGCGTCATGATCGCGAGCTGGCGCAGCAGCTCGGCGCGATCCTGCTCCTGCTCGCCCATGCCGACGATGCCGCCGCAGCAGGTCTTCATGCCCGCCTTGCGCACGTTGGCCAGCGTGTCGAGACGATCCTCGTACGTGCGCGTCGTGATGATCTTGCCGTAGAACTCCGGCGAGGTATCGAGGTTGTGGTTGTAGTAGTCCAGGCCCGCGTCGGCGAGGCGCTGCGCCTGGTGCTCCTTGAGCATGCCCAGCGTCAGGCAGGTCTCCATGCCGAGATTCTTCACCTCGCGCACCATCGTCTCGACCTTCTCCAGGTCGCGATCCTTGGGCGCGCGCCACGCGGCGCCCATGCAGAAGCGCGTCGCACCGTTGGCCTTGGCCTCGCGCGCCGCGTCCAGCACCGCGTCGACATCCATCAGCGGTTCCTTCTTCAGGCCGGTGTCGTAACGCACCGACTGCGGACAATAGGAGCAGTCCTCCGGACAGGCGCCGGTCTTGATCGACAACAGCGTGGACAGCTGCACGCGGTTCGGCTCAAAGTGCTGACGGTGCACGGTCTGCGCGCGAAACAGCAGATCGTTGAACGGCAGATCGAACAGGGCCTGCACCTCGGCGCGGGTCCAGTCGTGACGAAGTTCGGGCGTGGCCATGCGCTGCGCTTCCAGATGTGATGAAAAATTGAATAAAATGCTTAAAGCGTAGAGATAATCCGGACTTCTCAGCGCTCCGGCGCCGAAAAATCCAATGACGCTAGGGTGTTGGAGAACACCGCATGCTGTCAACCGAAACATGAGGCTCTGGGTTGACAAGACGCTGGCCCAAGCCGGGCGCTGGCTGACGCCGGCCCGTTGCCAGTACTGCCGGACCGGCACCGATCACCTGCCGATCTGCGCCGATTGCACGGCCGGCCTGCCGTGGAATCAGACCGCCTGCCCGTTGTGCGCCCTGCCGCAGACGCACACCGGCGCCTGCCGGCGTTGCGCACGTCGCGCGCCGCCCTTCGACGCCGCCTGGTGCGCGTTTCGCATGGAGGCACCGATCCAGCAAGGCATTCATGGCCTCAAGTACCACGCCCGCTTTCTGCAGGCGCGCATGCTCGGCACGCTGATGGCGCAGGCACTATCGCAACGCGCAGGTCGTCCCGAGCTGCTGATTCCGGTGCCCTTGCATCGCGGGCGTCTGTTCTGGCGCGGTTACAACCAGGCGCTGGAGATCGCGCGCACGCTGGCGGCCGAAAGCAGCCTGCAGCTGGACGCCGACGCGGTGAGGCGCGTACGCGCCACGGCCGACCAGATCGGCACGCGCGCGGCGCAGCGCCGGCGCAATGTGCGCGGTGCTTTCGAAGCGATGCCGCGACTGCACGGCCGACGCATTGCGCTGCTCGATGACGTGATGACCACCGGCGCGACGCTCGGCGAACTGGCGCGCGTGTGCCGCGCCGCCGGTGCGATTCATATTGAAGCCTGGGCCGTGGCGCGCGTCGCCTGACACGACAACGCAACACACGACAGCGCAACCGCCATCGCGCGCTCCAAGGCGCTGCGACGCACGAGACCGCGCTCAGAGCCGGTCGAGCGCCAGGCCGACGAAGATCGCCGCGCCGAACCAGTGATTGTTGAGAAAGGCGCGCAGGCAAGCCGCGGGCGCGCGATCGCGCGTGATCCACTGCTGATAAATCGCCAGCAGCAACGCGACACTGAGGCCCGCATACCACCAGGGGCCCAGGCCACGCAGCTCACCGAGCCCGGCCAGTGCCGCCAGCGCGCAGCCCTGCAACAGGCCGATCACCGAGCGATCCAGATTGCCGAACAGGATCGCCGACGACTTCACCCCGATCTTCAGGTCGTCCTGGCGATCGACCATCGCGTAATACGTGTCGTAGGCGATGACCCAGCAGAGGTTGGCGAACATCAGCAGCCCGATCTCCAGCAGCGGCAAGTGGTGCTGGACCGCGGCGTAGGCCATCGGAATGCCCCAGGAAAACGCCAGGCCCAGCACCGCCTGCGGCATCGAGATCCAGCGTTTCATGAACGGATAGGCGGCAGCGAGCAGCGCGGCCGGCACCGCGAGCAGCAGGGTCAGCGTGTTCTTCAGCGAGGTCAGCAAGCCGAACGCGATCAGCGACACCGCCACGAACAGGCGCACCGCTTCGTCCGGCGTGATCCGTCCCACCGCCAGCGGCCGCTCGCGCGTGCGCGCCACGTGCGGATCGACGTCGCGGTCGGCGTAGTCGTTGATCGCGCAGCCGGCGGCACGCATCAGCACCGTGCCCAGCGCGAACACCACCAGCACCTGCGCCGACGGCGGGCCATCGGCCGCAAACCACAGCGCCCACAGCGTCGGCCACAGCAGCAGCCAGATGCCGATCGGGCGGTCGAAGCGCATCAGGCGCAGGTAATCGATCAGTTTCTGGGTCATGGTGCGGCGCGAGCATACTCCAGCCGGGTGCGCCCGCTATGATGCCGCCATGAAAAAAGCCGCATCGACTTCCCGCACGCGTCCGGCCGCACGCACACCCGTGCCGACCACGCAGTCGGAATACACGATCGACGAATTGGCACGCGCCGCCGACAGCACGGTGCGCAACGTGCGCGCCTACCAGGATCGCGGCCTGCTGCCGCCGCCGCAGCGCCGCGGCCGCACCGGCATCTATACCAGCGCGCATCTGGCGCGCCTGCGCGTGATCGGCCAGATGCTGGAGCGCGGCTACACGATGGCCAACATCGCCGAACTGATCTCGGCCTGGGAGAAAGGCCAGGACATCGGCCAGCTGCTGGGCCTGGAATCGGCGCTGACGCATCCGTGGTCGGAAGAAATGCCGGCCTTCTTCACGATGCCGGAACTGGTGCGCATGTTCGGCAAGAACCTCTCGGCGATCGAAGTCGCACGCGCCATCGCCAAGGCCACGGAGCTGGACGTGCTGCGCGCCGAGGGCACGCGCTTCCGCGCGCCGCGCCCGCAGTTGGTGCGCGCCGGCGAACAGCTGGCGGCCATGGGCATTCCGCTGACCGAGATGCTCGACGTGGTGCGCATGCTGCGCGGCAACGTCGAGCGTGTCGCCAACGAGCTGGTGCAGCTGGTGCTGCGCTACGTATTCGAGCCGTACATGAAGGGACAGCTGCCGCCGGCTGGCGACGTGCCGCGCCTGGCCGCCACGATCTGGCAGCTACGTCCGCTCGCCGACCTCGCCGTCGACGCCGAGGTCTCGCGCGCGATGGAGAAGGCGATCAATCGCTATCTCGGCGATCTGTTGAGCCACATCTACGAGCACCTGCCGCGCGACGAGCGTCGCTCGCGCTAATCCCCCGCTACACGCGCGCGTATCGCTCCGGATCGCCGATCCAGCGGGCGATCAACTGCTGCGCGCGCTGCGGTTGCTGTGCCAGCAGGCGATCGGCCAACGGCTGCAGTGCCGGCACCAGCGGCGCATCGCGCACCGGATCGGCCAGCTTGAAGCCGATCTCGCCGGTCTGACGCCGGCCCAGCAGCTCACCCGGTCCGCGCAGTTCCAGATCGCGCTGTGCGATGACGAAGCCGTCGGTGGTCGCCCGCATCGTCTCCAGGCGCGCGCGTGCGTTGTCGCCCAATGGCGGCTGATACAGCAGCACGCACTGGCTGGCCTCGCTGCCGCGACCGACGCGCCCGCGCAGCTGGTGCAACTGCGCCAGACCCAGGCGCTCCGCGTTCTCGATCACCATGATGCTGGCGCGCGGCACGTCGACGCCGACCTCGATCACCGTGGTCGCCACCAGCAGCTGCGTGTGCCCGGACTGGAAAGCGCGCATCTGTGCATCCTTCTCGTCAGCCTTGAGGCGCCCGTGCACGAGGCCGACACGCAGGCCCGGCAACTCCTCCCGCAGGCGCGCAGCGGTGACTTCCGCCGCCTGCGCGTCCAGCTCCTCGGACTCCTCGATCAAGGTGCAGACCCAGTACGCCTGCCGTCCGCTGGCGCAGGCCTCGCCGATGCGCGCGACCATCTCGTCGCGTCGCTCGTTCGACAGCACGACGGTTGCAATCGGCGTGCGGCCCGGCGGCAGTTCGTCGATCACCGAGACGTCGAGATCGGCGTAGACCGACTGCGCCAACGTACGCGGGATCGGCGTTGCGGACAGGATGAGTTGATGCGGCGTATGCGCCCCACCCTTGTCGCGCAGCGCAAGACGCTGCTGCACACCGAAGCGATGCTGCTCGTCGACCACGACCAGCCCCAGTTGCGCGAACCGTACCGTCTCTTCCAGCAGCGCATGCGTGCCGACCGCGACCGGCATGCGGCCGTCAGCCAGACCCTCGAGCACTGCCTGGCGCTCGGCCTTCTTCAGACGATTGGCGAGAAACGCAGGCGCGACGCCGAGCGGCGTCAGCCACTGGCTCAAGGTGCGATGGTGCTGCTCGGCCAGCAACTCGGTCGGCGCCACCAGCACGGCCTGCCGACCGGCGCGCGCGGCCGCCAGCAAGGCCGCGGCGGCGATCACGGTCTTGCCACTCCCGACATCGCCCTGCACCAGCCGCAACATCGGTCGCGGCTGCACCAGATCCGCCGCAACCTCGTCGAGCACGCGCTGCTGAGCGCGGGTTGGCATAAACGGCAGCACGCGCTGCAGTTCCCTCGGCGCTGATGCAGCGGCCTGCAGCACCGGCGCGGGACGCTCGCGCAATCGGCTGCGCAGCAGACGCAAGGTGAGTTGCTGGGCCAGCAGCTCCTCGCGGATCAGGCGTTGCTGGGCTGGATGCGTGCAGGCCAGCAGCTGCCGCGCATCCTGATCGCTGCGCGGACGATGAATGACGTTGAGTGCGGCCAGCGTCGCACCTTCAAGGCCTGGGATCGCGGCATTCAGTTCCGCATCCGCCGCCGCCAGGTCCAGCGCGCGCGCGATCAAGTCGCGCAGCCGCGTCTGCGTCACGCCGGTGGTCAGCGGATACACCGGCGACAGACCATCTTCGGCCGGCAGGGCTTCGGCTTCGTCGGCGACGCGATACTGCGGATGCACCATCTCCAGACCACTGCCGCCAGCGCGCACATCGCCATAGGCCTGCACCCAGCGCCCCACGGTCAGATTGGTTTTCTGCGCGTCGTTGAAGTGAAAGAAGCGCAGCAGCAGACCGCCGCTGCCGTCGTCGAGCATCACGCGCAGCATGCGGCGCCCGGCATAGCGCACGTCGGCCGCCACGACGCGCGCGCGTACCAGGGCCGGCGCGCCGGCGCGCAATCGCGCCAAGGCCACATGCTCGCGCCGGTCCTCATAGCGCAGCGGCAGGTGAAACAGAAGATCGCGAACGCGACGCAGATCCAGCGCGCGCAGCCGCTGCGCCACGTGCGGTCCCGCACCTTTGAGATAGGTCAGCTCGGTGTCGAGCGTCGTGGGCGGCCGCGAGGCCGGTGACGCGGGCTTGCGGCTAGCCACCCAACACGAGCACGCCGTCGGCTTCGACGCGGGCGCCACGCGGCAGGCTGGCGACACCGATCGCGGCGCGCGCCGGATACGGCTGCACGAAGTACTGCGCCATGATCTCGTTGACCTTGGGGAAATGCGCGAGATCGGTCAGGAACACATTGAGCTTGGCCATGTCCTGCAAAGAGCCGCCGGCGGCCTGCGCCACCGCGGCGAGGTTTCGGAACACCTGGTGAATCTCGTCCTCGATCGTGGCGTTGAGCAGCGTCATCGTCTTCGGATCCAGCGGAATCTGGCCCGACAGGTAAACCGTGTCGCCGCACTTCACGGCCTGGGAATAGGTGCCGATCGCCGCCGGGGCCGCGTCGGTGTGGATGATCTGTCGCGTCATGTCGATGGAAAACGCCGAATAAGGTGGAAGCGATTGTAGAAGCGATGTGGCTGGCGCGCGCTCAGATCCGCGCGACGCGCTCGACCCATTCGATGCGACGCAGGCGGCGCAGCACGCGCGCCAGATGCACGCGGCTCTTGACCGTCAGCACGAAGCGCATCTCCATCGCATCGCTGCCGGCGCGATCCGGCATCTGCACGTTCTCGATCGACGAATCGGCGCTGGCGATCTCGGCCGTGACCTTCGCCAGCAGGCCGCGCTTGTTCTGGGCCTTGAGACGCACCTCGGCCAGGAAATCGTTCTGGATCTTGTCGCTCCAGGCCAGCGGCACCCAATCCTGCGGACGGCCCTTGGCGTGGCGACAGTCGATGCGATGCACGACGATGCCGCGGCCGACGCTGACGTGGCCACGGATCTCGTCGCCCGGCAACGGGAAGCAGCAGCGCGCGTAGTCCAGCACCAGACCTTCCGTGCCCTCGATCGCCAGCGGCGCGGCGCCGCTGCCGCTGCGCTCGGTGCGTTGTCCTTCCGGCAGGAAATGGCGCGCCACCAGCGTCGCCAGACGCTGGCCGCTGCCGATCGCGGCGTACAGCTCCTCGACGTCCTTGAGCTTGTGCGATTGCAATACCGGATCAAGCTGGGCCGGCGTCTTCAGCACCGAGGCCGGGATGCCCTGCTCGCGCAGCGCGATCTCCAGCAGGCGCCGGCCCAGCCGCACCGCCTCGTCCTCGCGCTGATTGCGCAGGTAGTTGCGAATCGCGGTGCGCGCCTTGGCGGTCTTGACGAAGTTGAGCCAGGCCGCGTTCGGCCGTGCGGCGCGCGCGGTGATGATCTCGACGGTCTGGCCGTTGGCGAGCTGCGAATGCAGCGGTTCCAGCGAGCCGTCGATGCGCGCCGCCACACAGTGGTCGCCAAGCTGCGAGTGCACGGCGTAAGCGAAGTCGACCGCGGTAGCACCGCGCGGCAGCCGGCGGATTTCGCCACGCGGCGTGAACACGTAGACCTCGTCCGGGAACAGATCGACCTTGACGTTCTCGATGAAATCCATCGGGCTGGCGCCGCCAAAGTCGGCGATCAGATTGCTGACCCACTCGCGCGCGCGCACCTGCGGCGCGGCGGCACCGTCGCGCGCGCCCTGCTTGTACTGCCAGTGTGCGGCAATGCCGCTTTCGGCGACGTGGTGCATGTCGCGCGTGCGCACCTGGATTTCGATCTTGTGCCCGTCCGGGCCGACGCAAGCCGTGTGCAGCGACTGGTAGCCGTTGGACTTGGGGTTGGCAACATAGTCGTCGAACTCGCCCGGCACCGGCTTGTAGACGTGATGCACCACGCCCAGCGCGCGGTAGCAGTCGTCAACCTTGGAGACGATCACGCGGAAGCCGAGCAGGTCCATGACCTTGAGCAGCTTCAGCTTCTTGCGTCGCATCTTCTGGTAGACGCTGTAGACGTTCTTCTGGCGACCGACGACGCTGGCGCCGATGCCCTCCTCACGAAGCGTCGTCGACAGCTTCTGCTCGACCTCGCGGATCAGCTTGCGCGTATCGCCGAGCTGCGACTTCATCGACTGCGCGAGCACGCCGTAGCGCTTCGGGTAGAGATTGGCGAAGCCGAGATCTTCCAGCTCGGTACGGATGAAGTAGATGCCGAGGCGCTGCGCGATCGGCGCGTAGATCTCCAGCGTCTCGCGCGCGATGCGGCGGCGCTTCTCCGGTGAGGTATGCCCCAGCGTGCGCATGTTGTGCAGGCGATCGGCGAGCTTGACCAGAATCACGCGCAGATCCTGCGTCATCGCCAGCAGCAGCTTGCGGAAACTCTCCGCCTGCATTTCGGCGCGCGTGCGCCCTTCGATCTTGGTGACCTTGCTGACGCCGTCAACGAGCTGGGCCACGTCCTCGCCGAACTCCAGCGCCAGCGATTCACGCGATACGCCGGTGTCCTCGATGACGTCGTGCAGGATCGCCGCGATCAGCGTGACGTGATCCATGCGCATCTCGGCAAGGATGCGCGCCACCGCCAGCGGGTGGTAGACGTAGGGCTCGCCGGAAGAGCGGCGCTGGCCCTCGTGCACGTTGGTCGCGAATTCCGCGGCCTTGCGCACCTGCGCGATCTGGTCGTCCGGCAGATAACCTTCGAGCTGGCGCGCCAGCGCATCCACGCCAAACTCGCGCTCTGCACGCTGGGTGCGGATCGCGTTGCCGAGACGCTGGATGACGGACAGCTGTTCCATGCGAATCAGTATAGCCAGCGGCCGTGCGGCGTCAGAACAAAGGCTCGACCCGCCGGCCAGGAAGATCCCTCACGCGACGCGCCGGGCCCGAAAAGGCAAAAGGCCCGCTCGTGGCGGGCCCTTTGGCGTCGAAACCGGTGCGGCTCAGGCGTCGAACGACGGATCCAGCGCTTCCAGTTCCATCTTCGGCTGCTGCACGGCCGGCAGGTCCATCTCGTCCAGCACGCTGCGATTGGTGTGGCCTTCAGCGATTTCGCGCAGCGACAGCACGGTCGACTTGTGGTTGCCCCAGGGCAGGCGCGCTTCGGCGCCGCGGGCAAGCTGGCGCGCACGCTTGGCGGCGACCAGGGTCAGATCGAACTGGTTCGGAATCTGCTTCAGGCAATCTTCGACGGTAACGCGGGCCATGGCACGACCTGGGAGCTGCGAAAAAGGGCGCGAAGTGTAACGGACCGCTGTTTATTTCGCCAACCGAAGCGGTATCGGAGCCCCGGCCTCAATGCGCCAAAAGCTCTTGAATCAAGGTCTTATGCCGAGCCTGCTGCGCCTGCGCCCGCAGCTGCGGGGCCAGAAAGACCGCGGCCAGCTCGTCCAGCGCCTGCTCGAAGCGGTCATTCACTATTAAATAGTCATATTCGTCATGGTGGGCGATCTCCTGATGCGCCTCCTCCATGCGCGCGGCGATCGTCTCGGCGCTGTCCTGACTGCGGCCGCGCAGGCGCCGGTCCAGCTCGGCGACCGACGGCGGCAGGATGAAGATGCCGAGCGCCGCCGGCATGGCCTGCCGCACCTGACGCGCACCCTGCCAGTCGATGTCGAGAATCACGTCCTGCCCCTCGGCCAGCAGCGCCTCGGTGCGCGCGCGGCCGGTGCCATAGCGACGGCCGAACACCTGGGCGTGTTCGAGGAACGCGCGCTCGGCCACCATCGTCTCGAAGCGCGCCGGATCGACGAAGTGGTAATGCGTGCCCTCGACTTCGCCGGGCCGCGGCGCGCGCGTGGTGTACGACACCGAGATCGTCGCGCGCAGGCCGTGCTGTGCCAGACGCGGCAGCAGCGCCTGCGTCAGGCTGGTCTTGCCACCACCGCTGGGGGCCGAAACGATGTAGAGCTGACCGCGCGCCGTCATGGACGATCCTGGCTTGCGCGTCCACCGGTGCGTCGACGCGTCAAGCCGCATTGTCGCGCAGCGCGCCCTCGCGACGCCATGCCACGCACGCCGTCTCGATGGCGACACTGCGAGTCGGCGCCCGGTACGAATGCTTTCCGGCATCTCCGCGCTGAATGCGGCAAGATCGCAGCGGCCCGCCCGGATGCGATCGAGACGGGCCCGACCGGCATCGCCAAGGATGACCGCAGCCGCTCACGCTCGGCTGTTCGTCCGGACGCGCCAACGCTTAGAACGAGGAGATCACCGCAATGAAGCCGACCACGGCCGAGCGCTCGACGCTCGCCTGCCTGTATCACTGGGAGAAGACCCGTCCCGACACCGTTCACCTGACGCAGCCTGTCGGCGGCGGCCAGGTCGTCGACTACACCTGGAAGCAGATCATGGACGAGGTGCGGCGCATGGCCGCGCACCTGCGGTCGCTGAACCTGCCGCCGAACAGCCAGATCGCGCTGCTCGGCAAGAACTCGGCGCACTGGATGATGGCGGACTGGGCGATCTGGATGGCCGGCCACGTCACCGTGCCGCTGTATCCGACGCTCAACGCCGAGACCGTGCGCTACATCCTCGAACACAGCGAATCGAAGCTGCTGTTCGTCGGCAAGCTCGACGAGTGGGCACAGATGAAGCCCGGCGTGTCGAAGGACCTGCCGGTCATCACGCTGCCGCTGGCGCCGGACACCGAAGGCCAGCGCTGGTCCGACATCATCGCCGCCACCGCACCGCTGCAAGGCGAGCCGGATCGCGCGCTCGATGAGCTGGCGACGATCGTCTATACCTCCGGCAGCACCGGCCAGCCCAAAGGCGTGATGCAGAGCTTCCGCTCATTCTTCGTCTGCGGCACCAGCATGACCGACATCATGCCGTCGACGCCGGCCGACCGCATGATCTCGTACCTGCCGCTGGCGCATGTCGCCGAACGCATCGTCGTCGAGACGCAG